>JANYLQ010000056.1 GCA_025363755.1 Hyphomicrobiales bacterium
ATTGCATCTGCGTTAGTATTCGAATTGTCAAAGCTGAAGCTCGGTCATGTTCAAGAAAAGGTTGTGAGCCGACTGCGGAATATAGATGAAGACCTGGCAAAACGTGTTGCAGCTGGCATTGGTATTAACTTGCCTAAGGCAAGCAAAGCGGCTCGCGAACCCATTGATATGCCCCCATCCCCTGCACTTTCCATTGTGGAAAACCATATCGCAACTTTAGAAGGCCGCAAAATTGGAATCCTTTTCGCCGATGGTTCGGATAAGGCTGAGATTGACGCTGTTAAATCAGCGGTGAAAAAAGCTGGGGGAAAATCGATGGTCATTGCACCGCGTTTGAAAGGTATCAAAATTAAGGGCGGAACAATGGATGCTGAGGGCCAGCTTGCGGGATCGCCATCTTGTACTTTTGATGCAATTGCACTGGTTTTGACATCAAGTGCAGCAGATCTTTTATGCAAAGAGGCGGCTGCCGTTCAATTTGTGATGGATGCATTCGGTCACTTGAAGGCTATCGGATACAATGAAGGAGCAGCAGCTTTGTTGGAGAAGGCAGGAGTGATTAAAGATGCTGGCGTTACAGGGCTAGGATCTGGCTTTATTGCTGCCGCGAAACTTAGATTTTATGAGCGGGAGCCCAGCGTCAGAACGCTTGCATGATAATTTGCGGTTCTAACATAGTGGTCAAAAAACACCAAATTATCTTCGAATGCTGCGTTCCAACTCGGAGTGCAAATACATTTCATTTATCTCTCTCAGTTTAATGAATTTGAATATTTCAATAAAAAAAAGTCTACCACGATGACCAGAAACAAGATTGCAATAGTGGGTTCTGGAGCAACAGCGCTCTATACTTTAACGCACCTCGTGAAACTATCTACGTCGCTCAATATCACAATTTTTGAGGCGAGGTCAGAGTTTGGAAAGGGCATGCCATATAACCCGGAGATGAATGCCGATTACATGTTGTGTAATGCATTCAGCAGAGAGATCCCTGCTCCTACACAATCCCTGTTGTCGTGGTTGAAAGGTCTGCCTGCACGGGAATTAAATGAATGGGAGCTATCAGCGCATGAGCTCAGTGCGAGAGCATTTTATCCCCGCGTGCTCATCGGCGAATATCTGCATGATGAATTTCACAAAATTTGTGAATATGCCGAAAAGGATGGCCACGTAATCAATCTCAAATCGAATGTGGATGCTAAAGATATCCGCGTTCTAACGAATGAGAAGGCAAGGATTATTTCCGGAATAGTATTCGATGAAAATGAATTTGATCATGTAATTATTGCGACTGGTCATTCATGGCCTGAACGTCCGAAATTGGATCAAGCCGAATTAATGTCGCCATGGCCCTATACTGCAGTTACCTCGTTGCCACCAGGGAATATCGGCATACTTGGTTCCTCATTGTCAGCAATTGATATTGTGTTAGCATTAGGTAATGCCCATGGCACTTTTGATGAGATAGCGGGAAAGGTCACTTGGCAAATTAATGAAACGTCTTCCGCCCTCAAGATAACCATGTTGTCTAAAATGGGAATTATGCCAGAAGGCGACTTTTATTATCCATACCCCTATGAGCCCTTGGAGCTGATTACGTCTGAAGCTGTAGATGCAGAAGTAAAAAAAGGCAGCCAAAATTTGCTTGCTCGGGTCTTTGCGCTGCTCTGCGCAGAACTGGACGAAGCAGATCCGAGCTATCTGACGAAGTTGGGCAACGACTCGCGTATTATAGAGGGTTTTTCCGAAGCCTATTTTAGTCGTCGCCAAGAGCTTGGTGGTCTTATTGCCGTTAAAAAAGACTTTGTAAAAGTTCGGCAATCGACTCGCGCGCGAGAGACGATTCCATCTCGTTACGTTTTGTTGCGAGCCCATGAAAATTTTGATCGCGCTTTGCGGGCACTCAACGAAGAAGACTGGGAATTGTTTTCAAAAAATCTTTTGCCTGTCTTCGCAGATTGCTATGCAGCTGTTCCGCATCTGTCACTTGCTCGCATTATTGCAATGTATGATGCAGGTGTTCTTGAGTTCCAAGAAACTGGACAGGATGCATCTTTCACTAATATTCCAAACAAAGGAGTGAAAGTTGACATCGGCGACACGACACTTGAGTTTGATGTTATGATTGACGCCAGGGGGCAAGCTGCGGCTTCCCTGAATCAGTTGCCGTTTCCAAG
>JANYLQ010000007.1 GCA_025363755.1 Hyphomicrobiales bacterium
TCCGTGGGGCGTTGCGCGCCACTATTGGGTGATTGCCAAGCTGGTGTTGACGGCACTGTCACTCGTGGTTCTGTTGTTTCAGCTAGAACCCATTGAACGACTGGCTCGGGCGGCGCGAAACGGTTTACTCACCACCGCTGACACGTCCGACCAGATGCGTCTGGTCATCCATTCCGTGGGCGGCCTGCTGGTCTTGTTACTTGTGGCGGGTCTGTCAATCTATAAGCCGCGCGGCCAGACTGATTTGAATTTCTGATCGCGAGATACTGTGATACCAAGGATGATGGACGCGACACTCGCACATTCGAGAATGCTCGTCAGATTCCTTTGAATGCCACGGCAATGACTAAGGGCCAGCCATCCGGGCCTCATTGGGCACGAGCAATCACCCTACCTTTGCCAACAACCTCGCCCGATTGACGGTACGGCAGGGCAAGCCCATGTTGGTATCCCTGCTACCGAAACTAATTTCGTATTAGCGGGTCTGAATCTGATCAACTAATGTTAACAGAGATTTGGCGGCGTTAGTCTACCGTAGGTATGGGATTAGTAGCTTTTACGCCGCCTTCTGGCACAATTTGTCTCCGCCATTGACACAATCGGTTTGCGCTTGGCCGCAAGCCCAGCCTCTTTGCGCCAACGGAACAGCAAACCCTTGGCCATCCCGAACTTCCGCGCGACCGCTGAAACGGGTGACGTCCGCGTCGCCTCAACCGCCTGCTTGCGCTCTTCGTCAGACCAGCGTCGTCTGGTCTCAATCACAACAATCTTACCCTCAGTGATATGTCCAGACATAGGCACAGAACCAATCAGTGGACGATCCTATTACCGCCTCAACACGATTCTTAATCGCATCAAACAACCGCAAACAAGGTGGGCGAGGCCGGCTTTCAATTACCCACAAGTTGCAGATAGTCGTTACGCGGTTGGAATAAAAAATCTTGAATCGAATGAATCACTTGTGATTCTGTTGGGGCACCTGATTCGGATGAAGGGGTGCAAAATGGGCGTGACTGGCGACAAATTCGGAGGTGGTGGCGCGCACTGGAGCGAACACGAAGTCGATAAGAGAGCATTCAAGGATGCTCGTCTGGGACGCAGGTTTGCTGATCTGCTCAAACGGCTCGGCGACGGGATGGGCGGATCGATCCCTTTTGCCTGCCAAGATTGGGCCAACACCAAGGCGGCTTACCGCTTCTTTGCCAATGAACGGGTTGAGGAAGGCGATATTCTGAAGGGCCACTTTGCATCGACGCGCATGCGATATGAGGCTTGTGACGGGCCGGTTCTGCTGCTTCAGGACACAACGGAGTTCACCTACCAAAGGGCAAGTCCACGGGCTATTGGGTTCACCAAGAGCATCAATAGTGGCAGAGACGGGCAAGGGCGCTTGCGCCATCATGCTGTTTGCGGGATTTTGATGCACTCAAGCTTGGCTGTAACCACCGAAGGATTGCCCTTGGGGCTTGCGGCGGTGAAGTTTTGGTCGCGCGACAGATTCAAGGGAACCAACGCGCTCAAGAGAAAGATCAACCCGACACGGGTGCCCATCGAAAAGAAGGAAAGCATCCGCTGGCTGGATAATTTACGGCAATCCATAGAATCGCTTGGGCATCCAGAACGGTGTGTTCACGTCGCCGACCGAGAGAGTGATATTTACGAACTCTATTGCCTTACACAGGAGTTGGGCACTCACTTCGTGGTTCGCACCTGCGTTGACCGTCTTGCTGGTGATGGCGGCCACACAATCGCTAACGAAATGATCGAAGTCGTCTCTGCCGGCCAGCACGTGATAGAGGTGCGCGACGATGCTGGCGAGACCGTGAAAGTCGCTCTGGATATAAAGTTTAAGAAGATCAGAATATTGCCGCCAATCGGCAAGCAGAAGAAATACCCTTGTCTTGATCTCACCGTCATTCATGCCACTGAGCCAGACATGCCGAAGGGACGAAAACGCATCGCATGGAAGCTGCTCACAGATTTGCCAGTAACAAACTGTTCGGACGCCGTCGAAAAAATCAAATGGTATGCTCTGCGCTGGAAGATTGAAGTCTTCCATAAAATCCTCAAATCTGGCTGCAAAGCCGAAGATGTAAAGCTGCGCGAAGCCGATCGATTGGCAAATCTTGTTGCAGTCTTCTGCATCGTAAGTTGGCGGGTTCTTTGGCTGACAATGCTCGGCCGAACTGTTCCAGATGCACCGCCCACAATAGTTTTTACCGAACCCGAAATCAGTTTATTGGATCATTTGGTGGGTAATGCTGGGAACCGAAAGACCAAGCCCGGCACGTTGATCTTTTACCTCACCAAGCTGGCCAGACTTGGCGGGTATCTCGCAAGGACGCACGATCCACCACCGGGAAATATGGTCGTCTGGCGTGGCCTGTCACGTCTAACAGATATAAAACTGGGAGCCGAGATCGCAGAGGCGACTTGTGGGTAATTGAAAGCGAGGCCGGACGCTTACGTTGCGGGAGCCAGATTTGAACTGACGACCTTCAGGTTATGAGTTCATCTCAGGGCGTTCCCGTCGGGTCCGCGCTTTTCCCGCGATTGACATAACATTCTGTTTTAGATGCTGTTTTCGGATTTTTGTGATCCTTCCGAGTCCTGCGGTGTCCCTACTTTACCCCTCCAAGTGTAACCCATATGTAACCCAGAACGGGATGTGGAACGACGCTCCCTATATTGAACTTCTGGAGCCGTCGAACAATGATCAAGATATCCAAACGAACTGTTGAGGCCCTCGAACCGAGTGATCGAGATGTGGACTACTATGATGAAGACCTCAAGGGGTTTGGTGTCAGGGTCAGACCGTCCGGGCGAAAAACCTATTTTGTCATGATGCGGCACAAATATGTGATGCGACGTTTTACCGTAGGTTCTCATGGTGCAGTCGCACCTGAGCAGGCGCGGCTTAAGGCGAAACAAATCATCTCTGACTTGGCCATCGACAAGAATCCCACAGCCGAAATGGAGGCCTTGCTCAACGCCATTACCGTCAAGTCACTGGGTGAACGGTTTCTCGATGAATATGTTCCAATACACTGCAAGCCGAGTACCCAAGGCGAATACAAACGCTGTGTCGAATTCTTCATCAATCCAGAAATTGGTCCAAGATTGGTAGATGCGTCGCCCGCTTGGTTGACGGCACTTACAACGCGGTACTGATATTCAACTCAAGATCACAAAAACGTGATCAAACTATCCCAGTGCATATCCCCGCTGCATGTAACTTTTAGATGGCTCTGACGAACCTAGAGATAGGCGGCTGTCGATGGCCTTCCCGCAAACGATCATTTTGATCGCGCGTTTAATCATCCATGGAGAACTCAAATGTCCAATCGTGTAATGTCTACTCTCGTTGCCAGCGCTTTTGCTACCGTCCTCGGCTCTGCTGCATTGTTGTCTGCCGGTCCCGCTTCAGCCGATATGATGAAGATGACCAAAGCTGACATGATGAAAATGCAGGCGATGACCAAGAAGGAGGTCAAATCCGGTAAAATGGAAAAGTGCTTTGGTGTTGCCTTGAAAGGTAAAAATGATTGTTTTGCAGGCGCTGGTACAACCTGCGCCGGAACTAGCACAAAAGACTATCAAGGTAATGCCTTTAAATTGGTGCCAACTGGTTCATGCACCACGATGACCACACCAAACGGCCATGGCTCTCTCAAGGCAATCTGAAGCTAATAACCAACTCTCGACGAAGTATTGGACGGAAGGTTTGACCTTCCGCCCAATTGCCACCGTAACTCTCAAGGCAGTGCTGCACATGAATGCAAATTTAAAAACGGCGAACATCCCTCCGAAAGCAGGGGTCGGGCTAAAATCGCAGCATTATCGCTCGATCATCGAGACAAGCCCCGACATGGGCTTCTTTGAAGTGCATGCGGAAAACTATATGGGCGATGGTGGCCCGCCGCATCGCTATTTGACCGCCATTCGCGAGCGCTATCCCATTTCGCTGCACGGCGTGGGGCTTTCGATTGGTGCCGATAAACCCCTCGATCCTGATCACCTTTCTCGCCTCAAAGAACTCTTGAAGCGTTATGAGCCCGGATTGTTCTCGGAACATCTCGCTTGGTCGACGCACGATACGAGCTTTTTGAATGACCTTCTGCCCCTGCCATACACTGCCGAGACACTTGCGTGTGTGACGGAACACATCAACCAAGTACAAGAGGTATTGGGTCGCCAGATGCTGCTCGAAAACCCGACTACATACTTGGCTTTTGCTGCGAGCACCTATTCGGAAACGGATTTCATCGCCGAAGTGGCAAGGCGCACGGGTTGCGGCCTGTTGTTTGACGTTAATAATGTGCACATCGCGTCAATCAATCAGGAATGGAACCCGTTTGACTATGTTGACAGCTATCCGCTGGTGCATGTGCAGGAGATCCACCTCGCCGGATTTACCAAGGAAGCTGACGAGAAGGGTAGACCGCTTCTCATTGATACGCATAATAGACCTGTCGATGATCTTGTTTGGACACTCTACGAACATGTAATTAAGCGCATCGGGCCCATTCCGACCCTGATTGAGTGGGATGCCGATGTGCCGTCCTGGGCCGAGCTCCAATCGGAAGCAGAACGTGCCAACGCAATTATGCATCCCTGCGCCAAACAGGAGATGCATCTTGCTGCGACTGGCTGATCAACAACGTGAATTTGCAGCGGCAATACTCGTTTCACATCTTGCCGTGCCCGCTGGCTTGGTAGGGCCAGATGGGAAGCCGAGCCTCAAGCGCTTTTCTGTCTACCGGAACAATGTTGTTGTGGGTCTGATCGAAACGCTTCGTGAAACCTATTCTGCTGTCGAAAAAATTGTTGGCGAAGGCTTCTTTAAGATCATGGCCGGCGGCTATGCTGTAGTGCAGCCACCGCTATCACCAATCTTGTTGAACTATGGAACAAGCTTTCCTGATTTTATTGAGAAGTTTGAGCCCGCGTCTTCGCTGAGCTATCTTGCCGATGTTGCTCGCATTGAACGCGCATGGGCTGAGTCCTATAACGCTGCTGAAGCTATGCCATTGGACCCTGCCGAATTGACGGAGCTTGCTCCAGATCAGTTCTCAGAAATCCGATTTGTAATGCACCCTTCGCTTCGGATTGTGAGGTCAAAGCTGCCCGCGCTCACGATCTGGCAGATGAACTCTAAAGATGGCGAACCTGGACCTGTGGATCTTGAGAGTGGCGGTCAGGACATTCTTGTTTTGCGCCCCGATGCTGAAGTTGAGGTTCGCCTGATGTCAGTGGGAAGCGCTGAGTTTTTGATGGCGCTCACACGTGGAGAAACTGTCTCCGCAGCACTGAGGGCTGCCGTCATAGCGAATGAGCTCTTGGATCTTCCCGCCAATCTTTCTGGCCTGTTTGAGGCTGGTGCTTTTGCGGGTTGGAGCATCGAACCACATTCTACATCACTAGGAGCTGGGAGACAGTAATGGAATCTTCGAAGGATGCCGCGAACACAACTATGGTTGGCAAAACCGTGGGATTGGTCAATACACTCCTTGGATGGCTTTCATGCGGTGCGCAAATCATTGCTCCTCCGGTGCTGCGTGTTGCCTTGGCGCTCCCCTTTTTTCGCTCAGGCTTGACCCGATGGGACAGCTTCCTCGCATTGTCACCCAGTGCCAATTATTTGTTTGCAGAAGAGTTTAAACTGCACATTTTTGGTGGCGAATATAGTATTCCATCACCTGATATTGTTGCCTACATGACAGGTCTCGCCGAGATTACTTTGCCAATTCTGCTGATCCTTGGTTTGGCAACGCGATTCTCTGCGCTTGGCCTTCTTGCAATGACGGGGGTTATTCAGCTTGTCGTTCCAGATGGTTGGATCAACTTCCACCTTTATTGGGCAGCATTGGCTGTTGGCATCATTGCCATGGGGCCGGGTTTTTTGTCGGTTGATCGACAAATTATTGCCCGTATATTTGGGCGAGCCACAAAATCGGTTTTACAAAACTAAAATGAAAAACGTTCCACCATACCTGACGCTCGTCAAAAATAACGCGACGCCTGAGGGGCATGAACACGGAAATGACTTTCTACCGAAACCAGTTGTACTGGATGTTGATTGGTCGATCTTGATGGCGCGAGGACAAGCAGGTGATAGAGATTCTTATCGTCGATTGCTGGAACAAATCACACCCTATCTACGCTCAGTCGCTGGCAGGAGCCATCGTAACAAAAGCGATGTTGAAGATGCCGTGCAAGATGTTTTGCTCACATTGCATGCGATACGCGCGACCTATGATCCAACCCGTCCCTTTGGACCATGGCTCCTTGCAATTGCGAACAGGCGCATAATTGATAGCTTGCGCAGGCAAGGTCGCCAACGACTGCGCGAAACAGTTCTAACGACTGAACATGACTCAATGCCGATGACGCATGAAAATTCATATGAGAAAGTGAACAATCAACAACTGGTTAGCGCGTTGAAAGGTTTATCACCTGGACAGAGACAGGCGATTGAACTTCTTAAACTCAAAGAAATGTCCTTCAAAGACGCTGCGGCAACCACTGGTCTATCGATCGCGGCTTTAAAAGTGACAACACATCGCGCCCTAAAAAGCTTGCGAAAAATATTGAACGACAGGGATGAACTATGACGTCGACACCTGATCTCATTGCAGCACTTTCGGCTAATCTGACGCCGGTGCGACGGCTGCGTCCACCCTTGGTTCGCGCCATCCTTTGGCTCTTACTTGCGGCTCTTGTGCTGGCTCTGATTGGTATGGGCCATGGGCTGCGACCAAATCTTTCTTTGTATTTCTCAAACATCTCATTTGTTGTTGGTCTCTCAGCCTCGCTGCTGACGGGTATCTTTGCAGCAATAGCCGTATTCTTTGTGAGCTTGCCTGACCGCTCACGTTTGTGGGCCATGCTCCCTGTCCCAACTCTCTTGGTTTGGCTGGCGAGCATAGGACATCAATGTTTGACCAACTGGGTTGCTGTCGGCCCCGATGGGATGAAGCTCGGAGAAACTGCGGAATGCTTTGCAACATTGGGATTGACGAGTTTACCACTTTCACTGGCGTTAATTTTGATGCTGCGATATGCAGCCCCAATGCACCAAACGAGTGTAATTCTAGTGGGCAGCTTGGCTGTTGCAGGAATTACGGCCTCAGCACTTTCTCTGTTTCATGCACTTGATGCAACTCTCATGGTCTTGATGTTTAACCTGGGTGCCGCATTGTTTATTGTAGGAATGGGAGCAGTATTCGTAACCGTCCGGTGAGTCACGCGGATCACTTTAGTTCGGTTGCTATCAGTTGAGCGTCGGTTTTGAGACGGCGGACTTTTTTGGTCTGTGGCGTTTGGCCAGTTTTGCCATTCGGGTTGCGATCTCGGCTTCGGTGATATCCTTGGGGTCGAAGGTTCTGCCGTACCACCGTTTGATGTCGGCATGTTCTGGATGGTGTGGCTTGGCCATGATGGTGAGGAAGTTTTCGAAGCCCGGGATGCCGCCGACATCTTCGGGTGGAGCGCGGTTGGCACCTTCGATGAAGCGCGGATACGCGGTTGCGGGATCAGCAGCAGTGACAGATTCAACAATGATCGTGTGCTCCCAATTGTCGCCAAAGTCGTAGGTGTAAGTCAAACGCTTGACGCCCGCCTCAATGAGTTGGCCTAACTCCGTTTTGCTGGCGTCCATGGAATCTCCGAAGTCATCATCGGCAAAGGTGTCGTTTGGATCAGGGATAATATAACGGGTTTCTGCGCCACGGGTTCCTGTCACAAAGTCAAACAGGTGATAGTTCTCAAACAGCATGGCGGCTTGGATCACCTCATGCAGGGCCAGCAAGCTGGTTGTCAGAGGAACCTCGACGCGCCGCCAGATCACGGGCTTGATGTCATCAAGTGTGATCTTGAGACGGACAATCTGATTGCTGGATATTTGCGTGGGCTTCATGGTTCTATTTTAGCTGAAGCCTGTTGCTTTTTCCAGTTCCACGGCAACAGTTCGGTAATGCGGTTGATCTTGTGGTCGGCAATGCGGGCGAGGATATCGCGGAAGTAAGCTTCTGGATCGATGGCATTGAGTTTGCAGGTCAAGGTCAAGGAATAAACGGCCGCAGCACGTTGGCCGCCGGTGTCTGATCCGGCGAAGAGATAGTTTTTACGCCCAAGGGCGATGCCGCGAATGGAACGTTCGGCGGCATTGTTGTCTATCTCAACGCGGCCATCGTTTGTGTAACAGCACTGTGCTGGCCAGCGTGACAGGGCGTAGCGTGATGCTTTGGCGAGTTCGGATTTGCCTGAGATTTTCTGTAACGTCGCTTCAAGCCACGCCTTCAGGTCTGAGATCAGCGGTGCTGATTGTTCCTGGCGGCACCGTCGTCGTTCATCTGGCGGCTTGCCCTTGATCTTGGCCTCGATTGTATAAAGGGCAGCAATCCGGTCGAGGGCCACTTTGGCAAGTGGTCCAGCGACGACGCGTCTCAACAACAACGATATTATCTCTCGAGATATGTCCAGACATAGGCACAGAACCATTCAAGAGACGGCACAATCACAGTCTCAACAATGCACATTCAATCCCATTCGCAAAAATCAAACAAGGCGGGTCAGGCCGGACGCTTAATCGTCTCCTCCTTAAAAACGGGATCAGACTCTACTCATTTTTGGATCAATTTGCAGGGCTCAGGTCAACATCCGCTTTTCTAATTTAATACAGTAATTTCTCACGAGTGAACTTCAAGATAAGACAGCAAATGGCACACGTTTTGGTATTTTGGCGACAACTAACACTCAACAGTTTGCTCGTCGGTAAGCTGGAAGCCTTATGATATCAAAGGCAAAAGCACTTCATAGTGTCAATACAGAGGGAGTGTCAGGAATCTTGTGCGCGGGGCCATAGTGATCACAAGGAGAGAATCACATGGCTATTGAGATAGAACTATTGGACCAGCTTTTGGCTGGCCGCGATCCGAAGGAACTGTTTTCTAAGAACGGTTTAC
>JANYLQ010000047.1 GCA_025363755.1 Hyphomicrobiales bacterium
CACTTCTCGTTGATGCCGACTTCAGTAATCCGTATTTATCCCGGAGCTTGGCGCTGGGCGGCGAGCGCGGTTTAATAGCAGCACTTACGACGAACGAACCTGCAGCCAATAGTATATTGATTGACAAAACATCAGGCCTACATTTGGTTCCAGCGGGTAAGCCTTCATCTCTTAGGCAAAGATTATTGGCGCTGGCAGGCCCTAATGTATCTAAAATCATGGCAGAATGGCGTAATGACTATGACGTTACGATTATAGATTTTCCTCCACTCCGAGAATCCAACGACACGTTGGCTTTCACGGATTTTGTCGATCACTATATTTATATGATTGAGGCAGGTGCAACGTCTTCGACAGAGATTTTGGCGGCGTTGGAAAAGGTCGACCAAGTATCCTCGCGGATAAAGGGATTTGTTCTTACCAAAGTTAAGATAAATTTCTTGGGGAAGTCATTAGTCAACAAACCTGACTCTCCAAAACATAAAAAATCGCCACCTCTTGAAACCAATCTTGCGACATAAACCCAGATGCCGAAAGTCATAATTTTGCAGCGCGTTGTTCCCAATTATCGTATGGCCTTGTTTCAACGCATCTGGGATGAGTTGGGATGGCCCGTCGCCTTTGGCCAAAACTTGACGACGGAAGGCATGAGTCTAAAATCTTCTGCGCCTTTTTTGCACGGCTTCGAGTTTTCGACCTCCAAGCTTGGGATGACCGGGGTCCCATTGGAAGAAATCCTAACAAAATTGAAGCCCGATGCCGTGATTGCTGAAGGCGCGCTTAGATTGTCATCGACTTGGCAACTATTGGCCCGACGTAAATTTTCGAATGGGCCAAAAGTGTATTTCTGGAGTACAGGCTACAATACTCTCAAAGGACTGGAAAGCCGAACGGCAGTTCGAAGTCAATGGATCTACCCTGCAACTTTTCGACATGCGGATGGTTGTCTGACTTACGGAGACGATGGCTTCAACTTTTTGCAACCGCGCATAGGGAGAAAGCCTGTTTTTATAGCACATAACTCGATAGACATGGATGAGATCTCTCGCAGTCGAAAAGGCGTCCAGGCATTACCGCGCCGAGGCTTTCCAGAACTTGTTTCCGTAAGTCGCCTCACAGAAGTCAAAGAGTTTGTGAAGTTGGTCCAAGCCCATCTTTTGTTACTTAAATCTTTTCCCAATGCAAAACTTACAATCATCGGTGAAGGTCCGACACGCACTTCAATTGAAGACGCCTCAGGCCAAGAACTTGATCGCAGTGTTTTCCTGACGGGTTCAATCTATGACGAACGCGAAACAGCCAAACATATGAACAGGGCCGATGCCTTTGTTATGACAGGACGCGTGGGTTTAGCGATCAACCACGCATTAGGATACGGACTACCAGTGATATGCTTTCGCCGTACCAATACCGGCCCCTTTCATGGCAGCGAAATAACTCACTTAAAGAACGGCATCACTGGATATTTCGTGGAAGATTACGATGTGATAAAATTTGCGGGTAAATTGAAATCGCTGTTTCAATCCGATCCAAATTTGAAATCATCCATGCAACCAAATTTGGATGCTTATGTGGCAACCCACATGTCAATTAATCGCATGATGCAAGGATTTCTGAATATCAAAAACCACTTACAAGCAGCTTCAATGTAAAAGTAAAGCGAAGGATGCAACTTGGTACTTCATTTATCGCCGTAGCGCTGCTGCAATTTCTGCTCAGTAACACTTGCCATGCCCTTTCCAATGCTGAAGTCGAAAGCGCCGTAGAAGAAATATTCGATACTCGCACATCACCAAAATTACTTCTTGGCTGGGAACGTTTAACACTAGATGCAAGTGACAGCGGATTATGTAAGGGCATCTTTGATGTGGTAGTGGAGGATATTGAGGGTAGAAGCCTGACCGCGCCTTGCCACAACGGCAAATGGAAATTGCACGACACACGTGAGCGAATAATTTCGAAGATTAGTCAGATCACTAACACTGCTTCTATTTCAGTTAAAGATTTTTCGAATTCAGAAAGTGCCTCAACGAATCATATGATTAGCGTTACACCAAAAGATCTGGTGAGGATTATTCCAACACTGAAGCCCGGAGATCATGTAGTTCTCAGCTCTGGAACGTTAAGTGACACAGATGTGCTATTTCCGGCCAATATTGGCACTGCTGAAGGGCCGCCTATAGTAATCGATGCCAGCATTCGTGTTGTCATCAGTGGAAATACCCGTTTTAAAGTCTCAGGAGAAAATATCTCTTTCACAAATTTCAATTTTGCCGATGTTAGCGATCAGGCAATCACTGTAACTGGCAGAGGATTTTCACTGACTCATTCGCAGTTTGATAAGTGCGGAGATCCACTAAAGCCTGAGTCTCAATGTATTATGTTGACGGGTGATGCATCGAACGCCGATATTTCATTCAATGAATTTGTTGGATCGCAGTCTATGACGATTAAAGTCAGGGAGAATACTGGCGGCAGCAGACAACCTTTAAACGCTCGCATCCGGTATAACGTTTTTCGTGATATCGAAAAACTCTCCAAAAATGGTCAAGAACCAATTCAAATTGCCGGTCAGAATGGCGGACAAAGCGGGGTTGATTTTGCCACACACATTGAACACAATATTTTCTACAAAACGAATGGAGACAGAGAAACAATCTCACTGAAAGGTGTGGGCATATTCACGCGCTGGAACGTCTTTTATGACATGGATGCAGCTCCTAATTTTCGCGGAACAGGCAGCAATGAGTTTTCGGGAAATGTTATGATACAAACGAGACCGCTACGTGTTGCAGGAAACGGGAACCGCGTTGAACGAAATTTTATTGCCTGCCCGCTTCAATCGTTTGCTATTTTGGTTTCACATGGCTCCAAGGGTTATCCCGCTGCAACCAATAGCACAATCTCCAACAACATTCTCATAGCACGCTCTGCCATGCGCTTTGCCGGGCAAGAGCAGCCTGTGACACAACTCGCTACAGGCAACCTAATAGAAAACAACAGTTTTTTTACCGAACTTAACAACCCAGCAATTTTAGATTCACCTCAGGGCCAGTTGGCAAATAGCGGAAACACCGATAACATGTTAAAATCAGCGCTGTGCAAAAGGAAGTTCAAGAACACAGATTAGCTTGGGAGATCGATTGAGCTTTCACTCCCACTTGATGACTTTGCCCCAAACTTCTATCCAGCTTCGGGTTCGCTCTAGCGGTTAATTATGCCCTGTTGGGGCTAAGATCATAGGCCTTGGCGCGGTCGCCGTCGAACAGGTTGTTCCCCACGTTGCGGTCAAGCTTCGAGGAAATAACGAAACCCTTCGGCAACCCGCCGCGTTCACGAAGGGCTGCGCCGATACGCAGCTCGTCAACACCATAACCATAAGTGTCAGGCATATCGCGCAGAGCCGATGTGCCAAAACAAATAGGAAGAATGGCGAGTGTGGTTTTGGCAACTGTGGTGCGGACTTTCTGGGGCATGGAGTTCTTCCGGTTGAAGAACGAGTGATAGCCGAAAACCGCAGCATCGTCATCCGTTGATGGTGTGCCAGTTTGCGCGATTAAAAATCTCGAACGAGGGCCAATCCTTTACTTGCCTGCGCCTGAAAAAAGCGCCAAAAAATAAAAATGATAGGTTTGCGTTTGACTGCCAATCAACGGGCTTAGTATTGATCATGGATAGTTACAAAGATTTTTTGGCTCTGAATGTTGCTACGCTGGCCGGGCGCCTAAAAAATCTGGCCATTCTTCAAGAACAAATCGGCATTGATCACAAAGCTTGGCAAGTGCGCGAGGTGGGCGATGGCAATCTCAATTTGGTATTCATTGTCGAAGGCCCTAAGGGGGCCGCCGTTGTGAAACAAGCCTTGCCCTATGTGCGGCTGGTGGGCGATTCTTGGCCGTTGCCGCTGAAACGCTCTTTCTTTGAACATCACGCGCTGACGCGCCAGTCGCAACGTGATCTCGGCATGACGCCGAAAATATTCAGTTTTGATGAAGAACAAGCCATCATCATTATGGAATATCTCACCCCGCACGTGATCTTGCGCCGCGCCTTGATCGAGGGGCGTAAAATTCCGGATTTGCCCAACAAGCTCGGCTGCTTTCTTGCGCGGACACTTTTTCGTGGCTCTGATTTGTGTATGGAGACCAAACTGCGTAAAGCCGATCTCGCACTCTTTTCGGATAATGTGGCGCTGTGTGATATTACCGAAACTCTGGTGTTCAGCGATCCCTATTATGACGCCAAACTCAACCGCCACACAGCGCCACAGCTTGATGGGATTGTCGGCCAACTTCGCACCGACCGAGATTTGAAAGTGGCAGCACAGCGCCTCAAACATATTTTTGCAAATATGCCCGAAACATTGATTCACGGTGACCTTCACACCGGCTCAGTGATGGTGACTGATCATGACGTGCGGGTGATTGATCCGGAATTTGCTTTTTATGGGCCGATGGCTTTTGATGTGGGAATGTTGCTTGCGAATTTCTGGATGAGCTATTTTTCGCAACGCGGCCATGAGGGGCCAACGCCCCGCGACAGCATGCGACGCTATCTGCTCAAAACGATTGTCCAGATTTGGAACATTTTCCGCGCTGAATTTTCGAGACTATGGCACAGCGAGAGAACGGGAATATTGTATCAGCGCCAATTGTTTGAAGATCAAAATGATGCGCTGGGATCTGCTCAGGCACTTGATCAATTTTTACATGGCATCTGGGTTGATATGCTTGGCTTTGCAGGCGTTGAGATGCACCGGCGCATTTTGGGGCTTGCACATAATGCGGATTTTGAATTGATTACCGATCCCGATATGCGCGCTGCATGCGAGACAAAGGCGTTAAAGCTCGGCCGTCATCTCGCCGTGAACCGCGCGCAAATTCATAGCATGGCAGAAATCAACGCACTCGCAGAGCGGCTTGAAACGGAGATCGTGAGATGAAAGTGGGTGAGCGTCACACGCGTACAATTTGGCAGGGGGCTGATCAGCATTCAGTTGAAATTATAGATCAGCGCTGGTTACCCCATGAATTTCGCATTGCATCGCTTACGTCAGTGGATAATGTGGCAGTCGCAATCAAGGATATGTGGGTACGCGGTGCGCCGCTCATTGGTGTAACTGCCGCCTATGGCGTGGCAATGGCCATGAGCGTTGATGCCAGTGATGTAAATCTGGATTCGACGTGGCATAAGTTGCATGAAACAAGGCCCACTGCAATCAATCTGAAATGGGCGTTGGATGAAATGCGCCGCACATTGCTGCCTGTACCCCACGCTCAGCGCCAATCTGCTGCTTACGCGCGCGCGGCCGAACTTGCCGATGAAGATGTTGAACTCAATCGTTCGATGGGGCGGCACGGCCTTGCCCTCATTCGCGAAATCGCCGCGGGCAAAAAGCCAGGCGAAGTGGTAAATATTCTCACCCATTGCAATGCAGGCTGGTTGGCCACTGTCGATTATGGAACGGCCACAGCACCGATCTATTCTGCATATGAGGCAGGAATTCCAATTCATGTTTATGTGGATGAAACTCGTCCGCGCAATCAAGGCGCGCAGCTTACCGCTTGGGAGATGGTCAATCATGGTGTGCCGCACACATTGATTGTTGACAATGCCGGTGGTCATTTAATGCAACATGGACAAGTTGATATGGTGATTGTCGGCACAGACCGCACCACAGCCAATGGCGATGTATGCAATAAGATCGGCACGTATTTGAAGGCGCTCGCGGCACACGATAATGGAGTTCCATTTTATGTGGCATTGCCGTCGCCCACCATTGATTGGACAGTGCGGGACGGCATTAGAGAAATCCCCATCGAAGAGCGCAGTGCCGAAGAGGTGACTTATGTGCAGGGTCGCAGTATCGATGGCGGCATCACAAAGGTACGGATTTCGCCGGAAGGCACGCTTGCTGCCAACCCAGCTTTCGATGTGACACCAGCAAGGTTGATCACCGGTTTGATCACGGAGCGCGGGGTTGCCATTGCTTCGCCTGAAGGATTGCTCGGATTGTTTCCAGAGCGGAAGTAGGCTGAACCTTACTCCGACTCTTTCAGCTTCTGCGCATAGACGTTGATGATCAGCGCCGTGAGCAAAATGATGCCGCGGATCAGGATTTTGAGGAAACTGTCGATCTGAATATGATCGAGCCCATTATTGAGAACACCCAACACAAGGAGGCCAATGATTGTATTACCTATGCCACCTCGCCCGCCAAAGAGACTGGTTCCACCCACCACGACTGCGGCAATTGCATCCAATAAATAGCTATCAAATTGATTCTGCTGTGCTGAGCCGAAATATGCCACGGCCAACATGCCAGCAATGCCTGAACACATCGCGGAAATCACCATCACTGAGCCAATGATGAATTTGACGTTCACGCCCGAATATTCTGCGGCCTCACGATTGCCACCGGTCATGTAGATATAGCGGCCAAAGCGCGTGTAACGCAAAATGAGATGCCCGATAAGCAAAAACAATATGGCGACGATGATGGTCCATCTGATGCCGAAAATCGAACCCGACCCCAACATGGTGATTAGACTGGGATAGGAATATGCAATTTGTCCGCGCACTAATAATGCCGAGACACCATTGGCAATCTGCATGATGGCGAGCGTCATAATAAAAGACGGAATGCCGATCCACGTCACACCAAATGCGGTGACGAGGCCAAAGGCAAGCGCACTCAACAGCGTGAGAATAATGGCAATCACCCCCGGCATGGGCAGATTGGCGATATTCACATAATCGGGCTGGAGTGTGAAATAGGCCACCGTAATTCCCACCGCATTGGCGACCGCCGCAACCGACAGATCAATCTCGGATGTGAGAATGACATAGGTCAGACCTACAGCAATAATCGCCGTGATCGAAATCTGGGATAAGATATTCATGAAATTGACCATGGTAAAAAACGATGAGCTGGCGACGGAGAAAAAAAACACCAGTGCCAGCAGCGTGAACACGGGAGCGATATTACGTAATTGATTTCGAAGAAAACTTTGGAGCACGCTGGATTTTGGAAGGTTTGAAATTTGGTCCGTCGGAGCGCTCATGTTTTATCCCTATGCCGCAGCCAAAAGATCGGCTTTGAATAAAGTTCCACTGTTGAATTCCTTGGCGACCATACCTTTACGCAACACGGTGACGCGGTTGGCCAATGTCAGAATGGTTTCGGGCTCCGTTGAAAGTACAAGGATAGCAACGCCCCTATCGCGCAAGTCCTTGACGATGCGGATCACATCTTCTTTTGCTCCCACATCCATGCCGCGCGTGGGTTCTGACAGGATAAGCACTTTGGGAAGATGCGTGAGCCATTTTGCCAATGCCACTTTTTGTTGGTTGCCACCCGAAAGCGAGCCAAGCGGCATGTTGGGGCTAGGAGGCCGGATTTGTAAATCAACAGCCCTTGTCGCAGCGATCTTGCGTTCTTGACCGGGTTTTAAAAACAGCCGGTGGATGCGGCCGAGTATGGCGATGGACACATTTTTATAAACGGGCTCAGTGCGAAATAACATCATGCGGCGATTTTCGGGAACAAAGGCAATGCCGCCCTTGCGGGCTGCCGAGGTTGATTTAAAATCCCGTTGCACGCCATTCAGAACGAGATGCCCGCGCTTCAGTCGGATCTTGCCAAACAATGCGCGCGCCAGCTCAACTTGTCCGCAGCCCATGAAACCATACACACCGGTAATTTCACCAGCGCGCAATTTGAGGGAAATATTGTGCAAAGTTTTCCCGTCACCAATTGCGTCTGCAGCAAGCACAATTGGTCTGGTGTCCTCGCTGATAAGTTCAGCACTCTCACCCATGTGCATGCCAATGGAACCACGTCCGATCATATGAGAAATCACAGCGTCTTTGGTGAGCGACGCTGCTGGTTCAGTTGCCACTTTTTTGCCGTTGCGAAAAATCGTGACGGTGTCTGAAATTTCCAACACATCATCAAGAAAATGTGAAATGAAAACAATGCCGCGCCCTTCGGCTTTGATTTTGCGTAACACATCAAACAGCCGCTTTACTTCTGGTGGCGATAAAGCTGAAGTCGGTTCATCGAGAATAACTGTTTTGGCACCCGAAAATAAAACTCGCGAAAGTTCCACAAGCTGTTGCAGGCCAACAGGCAATGATCCCATCGTTGTTTTGGGATCAATATCGAGGCCCAGACTTGAAATCAGTCGAGCCGCCTCACGGTTGATCTGCGCCCAATCTATAGTGCCAAATCTAGTGAGCGGTTGGTGGCCAAGGAACACATTTTCTGCCACTGTCAAATCTGGAATGGTTGACAATTCCTGATGCACCATGCCGATGCCAGCCGCCAGAGCATCACGCGCTGAACGGAAATGAACGAGCTTACCGTCAACACGCATTTCACCTTCATAATCCGAATAGACGCCAGCGATAATTTTCATTGTGGTGGATTTGCCAGCGCCATTCTCGCCAACTAGACCATGGATTTCTCCAGAATGTAGCGTGAAATCAACGTCCTTCAGCGCAACTATACCGCCGAAAGATTTTGAAACTTTTGTGAGTTGAAGCAGGGGCGGCTTGCCGCCCCCACCAATGGTTTGATACATCATGAAAAATCAGATCAAGAAGTTTTTTTGCAGCCATAAATGACCGGGTGCCGTTTCCTTGGTGATAACCGGACCATCAGCGAGGATGAAGTTTGGAATATCCTTGCCTGCCTTTTCACCACCTTGAACCGCAGCTACACCCGCAGCCACAGCCCAGCCGTGAATACGGCAAGATGGATTACGCACGGTTGCCAGCATAGTGCCATCGAGCACGGCCTGAACGGCTGGTGGCATCGCATCAACACCTGCAATCACAATGTCTGTACGGCCCTTGGCCTTCATCACATTATAAGCAGCAAGCGCCATGTCATCGTTGTGGAAGAAGGCACCAGCGATCTTGTCGTTTTGCGTCAGGATCGAATCCCAGATACGCGCAACTTTGGTCACATCCCAATCCGCTGGCTCTTCATTGATCACTTTCACATTGGGAAATCCCGCAACAATAGCTTTAAAGCCCTTGGCGCGACCTTGAGCACCAGAGTGACCGAGTGCGCCTTGCGTCATCACCACATTGCCTTCGCCTTTAATGGCAGCCATCAATTGTGAAGTGACCGATGAGCCCATCATAATATTATCGGGCGCAATGAATGTGTGGATGGCAATCGTTCCCGGAGGAGCAACGAGTGTATCCATTGCAATCACTGGCGTGCCTGCATCGATCATCTTCTGAATAGGATCAGTCAGGGTACCGATGCCAAAAGTTTGAATGGCGACAAAATCCCATTTCTGCGTTGCCATATTGTCAATCGCAGCGCGTTGCTTGGTGGCAGCCAGCTCACCATCAAACCAAGTGATTTCAACATTCATCAATTTGCCCCATGCCTCGGCAGCTGTCTTGCCTTGGGCGCACCACGAAGCTTGTAAACCTGCGTTTGAGAAAGCAGCTTTCATTGGTTTTCCGGCGGGTTTTAGAGCTTGGGCCATGGCTGGATCAAAACCAGCATCTGCCATCATTACTGCACCCAAAGCTGCTGCACCACCAAGTACTTTGAACACGTCACGGCGGTTTTTTGCTAAATAAATAAGGTCGTCGTTCATAAGATCGTCTCCCATAAATAGCTATTTTTTGATTTTTATAGAGGTCTGGCCTAGAGCTCACCTACACAATTAAAACTATAGAGTTGAATTGTACGAATGTGTTTTGGCATCCTCCACTTACAATCCTGCATCTGAACTCCAGACCTGTCAATATCCGGGAAGTTTAATCGTCGTGTCAAATTGCAGGTTGAATAGCCTCTAGATCAGTAGCCCTGCAGCTCTTCAAGTCTCGATTGGAACATTCTAGAAAATGAGAGAGAGATAAATAACGAAGAAATTTGATCTGCTTGAGCAATCGCGCAAAAACAGTCATACTTCAATATACACAAACTTAATTCGATGTATTTAGGGCAAAACTCTTGGAATTAAAATGGCTTGAGGATTTTGTGTCTGTTGCGAGCACGGGAAATTTTTCGAGGGCTGCCGAAATACGCAATGTCACACAGCCAGCGTTCAGCAGACGGTTGAAGGCACTTGAAATGTGGATTGGGGTTCCATTGCTCGACCGCAGCTCCTATCCGATCACTCTCACTCCTGCTGGCGTGAAATTTCTTCCTGTCGCCGAAAGCACAATCCGAGGCTTGATAGCGAGTCGAGATGATGTTCGAACGTTATTGACTGCTGGTGAAACGACAATTCGTTTTGCTATGCCGCATTCGCTCGCAGTCGGTTTTTTTCCTTTTTGGTGGCAAGCAGTTGGGAGCACTGGAAAGCAGTTCAATGCAAAAGTTGTTGCAGACAATTATCATGATTGTATCGAGATGTTGCTGAATGGCGCTTGCCATATTTTAATGTGCTATCGCAATGACGCAGTGCCAGATCCATTGAGCGCAAGCGGAAGCGAAGGCTTGGCGATTGACCACGACCGCCTTATTTTGGTGTCAGTGCCAAACAGCAAAGGTCTGCCGCTGCACGATGTCACCTCGGTACAGCATCTGCGAGTTCCTTTTTTGAATTATGCTCCTGATGCATTTCTTGGAAAGGTCACTGCGAGCCTGATAAATTCGGCCAAGCCAAATCTAAATTTAGAGTTGCGTTACGAGAGTGCCTTTGCAGAGGCGGTGCGAGCGCAAACGTTGACAGGTGCTGGTGTCTCTTGGCTACCAAGTAGTCTAATTTTAAACGACATAAGAGACGGGCGATTGGTTGCCGCTGGTCATAACCTGCCGGAAGCGGCCTTGGAAATTTGGGTTTATAAATCGGCGAAAGATCGCTCTTCACTTGTTGAGAAACTATGGGCTGATATCAAAACAAAGCGGAGCAATGCTGGACCCGCATAGTTTAATTCATTCTCTGCATTGGCAGTGGTGCCGAGTGGGCTCTAACTTGTTATGATAAGTGAGGGATTGTTGTTGTCAGTTTCGAAAGAACTTGTAGCGGGCGTGATTGGCGGGCTTGGACCGGAAGCAACGCTTGATTTTTTTGCCAAAGTTTTGAAGCACTCACATGCCCATAAAGACCAAGACCACATTCATCTCATTATAGAATGCAATCCCAAAACAGCCAATCGCAATGAGGCAATCGCGGGGCGAGGTCCCTCCCCTGCACCAGCTTTGATGGAAATGGCTCGGGCACTAGAGCGCGCTGGAGCTGATTTTGTTGTCATGGCTTGTAATACGGCACACGCCTATGAAACAGATATCCGATCCGCACTCTCCAAGCCTTTTGTCAGCCTCATTGCTGAGGTTGTAGATGAAGTACGAACGACCCAACCCACAGCAAGGCATGTTGGAATTTTGGCCACGCAAGGCAGTCGTGACGCAAATATATTTGCGCCAGAATTTTTAAAGCACAAAATTGATGTCCTGCAATTGGACGATGCCTCTCAAAAGCGTTTCATGGAAATTCTATATTTGATCAAAGCCGGTGATCGCAGCGCAGCTATACATGATACGATGCAACAATTGGGCGAGGAATTAATTACTCAGGGTGCAGATGTTTTGATAGCCGGATGTACAGAGGTGCCGCTGGTTCTGCGAAATGGCGAAAATACAAAAGCACTCATCGATTCAACCGATGTTTTGGCACGCCAATGTGTTGCTTATGCGCGTGGACACAAACAACTTCCCCATCTGCCGGAGATTTCATGACCACGACCTATTTAAAGAAGGCAACAAAGACAGCGGCAACTGGAGACGGCGAAACGCAGTCCACCGTGCGCGAAATATTGGCAACCATCAAAGCAGGCGGTGAAGCCGCCGCAACCGACTATGCACGTTCCCTTGATGGTTGGAATGGCGATATCATCGTTAGCCGCGCAACTATCGAATCCGCCACGAAAACGCTTCCTGAATCTGTGAAAGACGATATACGATTTGCGCGTGATCGCATTTGTGAGTTTGCAGCTCACCAGCGTGACTCGGTGCGGGAATTTGAAGTTGATCTACTCGATGGATTGGTCGCGGGTCAAAAAATTATTCCTGTCACGACTGCAGGGTGTTATGTTCCAGGGGGTCGTTATTCTCATGCGGCATCAGCTTTGATGAGTGTTGGCACAGCACGCGTTGCCGGCGTTCAGAACATCGTGGCAGCAACGCCGTCCCACCAGGAACGCGGCATTAATCCGGGCATACTTTACGCGATGGATATTGCGGGTGCCGATACAATACTGGCTCTCGGCGGCGTGCAAGCCATTGCCGCACTGACGTTCGGGCTATTTACGAAGCAACCAGCTGATATTGTCGTCGGACCTGGAAATCGGTTTGTGGCCGAAGCAAAGCGCATGCTCTTTGGCCAGATCGGCATTGACGTTGTTGCTGGTCCTACCGAGACGATGGTGATTGGTGACGAAACCGCCGATTCTACAGTTGTGGCAAGCGATCTTTTGGGTCAAGCCGAGCACGGCCCGGATTCTCCAGTCTGGTTGATCACGCTTTCGCGCAAACTGGGCGACGATGTGATTTCTATGATGCCAAATATAATCGCAACACTTCCTGAAACTGCGCGAAAGGCCGCCGAAGCTGCCTGGCGCGACTATGGCGAAGTGATTTTAGTTGAGAGCCGGGAGGAAGCTTGCGTTGTAAGTGATCTTTATGCTCCTGAACATTTGCATGTTCAAGCTGCCGATCTAGGCTGGTGGCACAAATCGCTACGCAATTATGGTTCTCTGTTTCTTGGCGAAGAGACCACAGTAGCCTTTGGTGACAAATGTTCCGGCCCTAATCATATTTTGCCAACCAAAGGTGGCGGGCGTTATAGTGGCGGATTAAGTGCTGCTAAATTCCTGAAGGTGCTCACTTATCAACGTATGACAAGGGAAGGTGCGCGCGTGGTGGCGCCGGTGGCGGCGCGGATATCACGGCTTGAGGGTATGGAAGCCCATGCCCGCACTGCTGACGTGCGGCTCAATAAGTATTTCCCTGCGGAGAAATTTGAGTTGGGGTCACTGTGATGATGAACGATCCTCGCCTTGATCTCGATTTAAGTCTGCCACCAGAGATACCAGAACAAGGCATTAAACGCGCTAATGAAATTATGGCGACGGGCAAATTGCATCGTTACGGGGAAGACCGTTCTGGCGTTCCGGAAGCATCGGCACTTGAGCAGGATTTTGCGGATTATGTGGGCACAAAATATTGCGCCGCCTTGAATTCATGCGGGGCTGCGATGTTTGTTGCTCTCAAATGCATTGGCGTCAGCCACGGCGACAAAGTGCTCATGAATGCCTTTACATTAGCGCCAGTTCCCGGTGCCGTCGAACATGCTGGCGCACAGCCCATTTTTGTCGAAATAAATGAAAATTTTGAAATTGACCTTCAAGATTTGGATAGAAAAGCAGCCAGCAGCGGTGCGCATGTATTATTGCTCTCACATATGCGTGGTCATATCTGTGACATGAATGCGTTAATGGAAATTTGCAACCGCCATGGCCTGAAAGTAGTTGAAGATTGTGCTCACACCATGGGTGCCAAATGGGACCAGAAATTTACCGGAACATTTGGCACAACAGGCTGTTTCAGCTTGCAATCTTACAAGCATGCCAATGCAGGTGAAGGCGGATTGCTGGTGACAAATGATCCCGATATCGCGGCAAAGGCCATCCTCTATTCCGGCAGTTATATGCTTTATGCTCAGCACAAAGCCCGACCCGATATTTCATTTTTTGAAAAATATCGCGGAGTGATTCCAAATTTTAGCATGCGCATGTCTAATCTAGCGGCGGCAATTGCCCGCCCACAAATTGGTTTAATGGAGCAACGCGCTAAGGCATGGAATGCCCGTTACAACAAACTAGCCGAGGGTCTTAGTAAAATCCAAAACATCCGAGTTCCAAGCCGCTCGAACATAGAACACTTTGTCATGAGCTCCATCCAGTTTTCGGTCAAAGGCCTTAGTGAAGACGAAATGGATAGATTTCTGAACGCTTGTGCATCGCGCGGAGTGTTTGTGAAATGGTTTGGCCGCAAACAGCCTCTGGGTTTCACAAGTGTGCATGCGCATTGGGAGTATGTGAAGGAAGCGCAGAGTTTACCGCAATCGGCACGGGTGTTGACCGAGGTATGCGATATGCGCATTCCTTTAGCATTGCCGCTCGAAAGTTGTGAAACAATAGTTGCCATCGTTGCGCATTGTTTAGCAGAAATTCAGGACGCGGCTTGATGGTTATGCCAGAGCGGCATGAGTTAGTTCATTCTTAGCATTGGCCACGCTAACGCAGCTCTCTTAGTCTCAAAAAATAAGATTGCCGAGGGGAGTTTTTTTGAGATGCATCTTGCGCGGTTTCCACGTGTGCGGCTTGGACATTTGCCTACCCCTTTAGAAGCCATGCCCAACCTCACAAAATTGCTGGGCGGGCCAAAACTTTACATCAAGCGCGATGACTGCACCGGGCTATCTTCCGGCGGCAACAAAACCCGCAAACTTGAATTTCTCATGGCTGACGCGCTGCAAAAAGGTGCCGACACAGTGATCACTCAAGGGGCCATTCAATCCAACCACGCCCGTCAAACAGCCGCGGCAGCAGCCAAACTCGGCATGAAATGCCGTATCCTCCTTGAGAACCGCACAGGAAGCTCCAGCCTCGATTACTGTGGTTCGGGCAATGTTTTGCTCGATCATATTCATGGCTCGCCAACACAGTCTTTCCCAGGTGGCACCGACATGAATGCGGCGATGGAAACTGTCGCCGAAGACGTTCGTTCGCATGGCGGGAAGCCCTATATAATCGTTGGTGGTGGCTCCAATGCAATCGGCGCGTTGGGCTATGTCAATTGTGCACTCGAATTGGTTGCCCAAGCCAATGATATGAGCCTACACATCAACCATCTTGTGCACGCCACAGGCAGCGCTGGAACGCAAGCGGGCCTTGTTGCGGGCCTTGAGGGTCTGCGAAGCCACATTCCAGTATTAGGTATTGGTGTGCGCGCCCCTCGCCCCTTGCAGGAAGAAAATGTTTATAAACTGGCCTGCGCGACAGCAGATTTAATGGGAATGTCTGGCGCAGTTGCGCGTGAAAGCGTTGTGGCGAATACGGACTATGTAGGACCGGGTTATGGCAAACCAACCGATGCTATGATCGAGGCCATTAACATACTGGCCCGTACCGAGGGTATTTTGCTTGACCCGGTTTATTCCGGCAAAGGCATGGCAGGCCTCATTGATCTCATCCGCAAAGGACATTTCAAGCCGACCGAAAACGTTGTCTTTCTTCACACTGGCGGTAGCGTCGGATTGTTCGGATATAATGATTTGTTTGATGCAACTAGACCAAACTAAAATTCAAAAGAGCGATTTAAGATCGCCGATGCAGAATGGGAATTGAAATAACCAAGTCAACCTAAAAGGGAGTTAGAATTATGATTACAAGACGCAGAGTAATGGCAACCATGGCTGCAATGCTTTTGGCTGGCGCCACAGCAACCGCTGCTATGGCAGAAAAAATAATAATCGGAACCTTTGGCACACCCACTCCCATGCAAGCAGCAATTGCTGCAGGAGATGTAGACAAGGCCACTGGCATGGAAATCGAATGGCGCAAATTTGCCTCAGGCGCAGAAGTCATTGCAGCAATGGCCTCGGGTGATCTCAAGATTTCAGAAATCGGCTCTTCGCCATTAGCGATCGGTGCTTCACAAGGCGTGGACTATCAGCTGTTCGGCATATCAGATGTCATTGGTGCAGCAGAAGCATTGATCGCTCGTGATGGTGCAGGCATCACCAAAGTTGAGGAACTCAAAGGAAAAAAAGTAGCAGTTCCACTGGGTTCTACTGCTCATTATTCGCTCATGGGTGCCATTAAGAACGCTGGACTAACACCAGGTGACGTTGAAGTCATTGGCATGAAGCCAGATCAGATTACCGCTGCCTGGGATCAAGGCCAAATCGATGCTACATTCATCTGGGAACCTGCCAGAGGCAAGGCCATGAAAACCGGCAAGATGATCATCGCCGCCAATCAAGTTGCCGGTGCGCCAACATTTGATGGTTGGGTTGTGAACACTGAGTTTGCTAAGTCAAATCCAGAATTCATGACGAAGTTCTTGAAAGCGATTGAAGCAGCCAACGCTGCTTATAATTCAAATCCCGACGCTTGGACTGCTGACTCACCACAAGTCAAAGCAATCGCCGAACGCACAGGTTCGCCTGCCGCGGAAGTGCCGGCCGCACTGAAAGATTACAAGTTCCCATCGCTGGCAACCATGGCTTCGGCAGAATGGTTAGGCGGTGGAAATCAAGCCAATATGCTCGCAACGGCCAAGTTCCTTTTAGAGAACAAGCGTGTTGATGCAGTTCTTGATGACTATTCCAAATATGTAAATGCCAGCTATCTTGCTGCGGCGATGAAGTAATACATCCAGTCAGTTTGATGCATCCGTAAACTGCCACTCCGCCATTTTCGGTGGAGTGGAACTTTACATTTTGAGAGGGCACCGCATGGGAAGTCTTCATGTTGATCATGTCACAGTAGAGTTTCCGCTTGGCCCTAATACGCCACCTGTCAAAGCGTTGTCGAATGTCGATCTTGAAATTCAGTCCGGTGAATTTGTAGTTGCATTGGGTGCTTCAGGTTGCGGAAAATCAACACTTCTCAATTTGCTTGCTGGTTTTCTTTCACCTTCAGTTGGGCAAATCAATCTGAACGGAAGCATTGTTGTGGGGCCTGGTGCAGACCGGGCTGTTGTGTTTCAAAAACACGCGTTGCTCCCTTGGCTAAATGTAATTGATAATGTCGCTTTCGGTTTGAAACTTCGCGGCATTGCTAAAGCAGAGCGCCATGAGATAGCCCGCAAACATCTCAAGCAATTGGGATTGGAAGCTTTCGAGACTCACCCCGTATACCAGCTTTCAGGTGGTATGCAGCAGCGCGTGGGTATCGCCCGTGCCTTGGCCAGCGACCCAGAAATTCTATTGATGGACGAGCCTCTGGGAGCGCTTGACGCGTTAACCCGAGAAAAGGCACAAGAGCTCATCATCCGTATCTGGAAAGAAACATCAAAAATGGTGTTTTTTATAACACACAGCGTGGAAGAAGCATTGTTTATGGGCACGCGATTAATCGTCATGTCGCCCCGCCCTGGCAGGATTACCCACACATTTGATCTTGATTTCAGCAAAAAATTTCTGGCAGGTGCTGATGCACGTACAGTGAAAGCATCTCCAGAATTTATAAAAATGCGCGAACAGATTTTAAAAATAATTTTTGGTGATGAAGAAGCAATAGGGAGTGATCATGTCTAAAGACAAGAAGCCAACATCATCGTCATTTTTTAGTTCGCTCTTCAAGATCAAGCCAACCAAACCCGGTGAAGTCTATGGCGTTCCCGGCCAAGGCGACAGCTTGTTAATCAGTTCTATTTCAGCGCTTTGTCTCATTGGCTTTTGGTCATTGGCAACTTGGGCAGGGTGGATCAAGCCTCTGTTTCTGCCTTCTCCTCTGGCAATTTTCAATAAGTTCGTTCAGGTGGCGACTGAAGGTTTTGCTGATAAGTCACTGTTTGAGCATACAAAGATAAGCGTACTACGTGTCTTTGGTGCGTTGCTTTTAGCTTGCGCCACGGCAATTCCGGTGGGGCTAGCCATGGGCATGAGCCGCGTCATGCGCGGAATATTTGATCCGCCAATTGAGTTCTATCGCCCAGTGCCACCTTTGGCCTATTTGCCACTGATGATCGTGTGGTTTGGCATCGGCGAATTGGCCAAGGTCTTGCTGATTTTTCTTTCAATTTTTGCTCCCGTTGCCATTGGTACGCGCTCTGGCGTCAGATCTGCTGCCATCGAACAAGTGCACGCCGCCTATTCATTAGGTGCCACACCATGGCAGGTTCTAACGCAAGTCATTTTGCCTGCTGCACTTCCTGAAATCATTACGGCTGTGCGCATAGGCATGGGCGTGGGTTGGACAACGCTTGTTGCAGCTGAAATGGTGGCAGCCACCAGTGGCATCGGCTTTATGGTCTTGTCAGCTTCGCAATTCCTACAGACTTCGACGGTTATCATGGGCATTTTTATCATCGCCGCAATTGCCTATGCCTTCGACATGCTTATGCGCTTCCTCGAACGAAAACTCGTTCCTTGGAAAGGCCGCGCCTGATTTAATGTTGAGCAATATATATCGGCAATCGCTAATCGCCTATCCTGGCATTTTAGCCAGTATTAGCGTTGCAGTCGTCGCAGTGTTTCTGAATGAGCACTATGGCGCACCAGCCATGCTGTTTGCCCTACTTCTCGGTCTGAGTTTCAAATTCCTTTCGGAAGAAGGTCCTTGTGTATCAGGCATTACACTGTCTTCAACCACAATACTCCGCTTTGGAGTGGCACTTCTTGGCTTCAGAATTACTGGCGCGCAGATTGTTGCTCTTGGACCATCAGCTATATTATTCGTGATTGCCTGTGTGACGATCATTCTTATGCTGGGTTTAATGCTCGCTCGGTTTTTCGATCTCGACTGGCGTTTGGGACTGATCACGGGCGGCGCTGTTGGCATTTGTGGCGCTGCTGCCGCTATGACTATTTCGGCTTTGCTCCCTAAAAACGAAGAAACCACACGCTGGACCCTGTTTACCGTTGTTGGTGTAACCTCTCTCAGCACTTTAGCCATGATCATCTATCCGATCCTGACCAAATTCTTAAGCCTCAACCCACAAGAAACCGGATTTTTCCTTGGCGCCACTATTCACGATGTGGCTCAGGTGATGGGTGCCGGCTATGCTGTTTCGGATATTGTAGGAAATACCGCCGCCTTAACAAAAATGATGCGGGTCGCAATGTTAGCGCCCGCATCGTTTGCAATAGCACTTGCGTTAACACGGCACGCGGGCGCAGCGGTCAGCTTGAAAAAATCACTGCCATGGTTTGTTGTGCTATTTGCAATCTTTGCCGCGTTCAATAGCTTTGGGTTTGTTTCAATTCAGTTAGGTGAATTCCTATCCGCTGCTTCGCGTTGGTGCCTGATCATTGGAGTTGCGGCCATGGGTATGCGCACCAGTTTCAAAGAAGTCCTCAGCATAGGGCCGAGGGCAATAGCTTTGCTTTGCATAGAGACGGTGGTGTTGGGTTTGATTGTTTTGCTTTGCATTCAGTTCTCGCGCTGAAATTGCATAAAGAAAAATGGTTTTGAGTTGGGGAAATATATCACCCCAAAATACAATGTTTTTTATCCGAAGCGCTGTCTCGTGCTGCACACATCGCGCGAACGGCTGGACTAAAGCGCCGAAACTGTGATCGATCAATTGCTTCCGCTGATCTCGCTGTTTTTAAAGAGCAGATGATTCCCCTTCTGCCACCATCTTCCGAGCCGCTGCACAGCGTTCGCTTGCAATTGACAGCGTCATCCATCATCGCCATAACGACCGATAGTAAGCGTTTCCCCGCGACCATTGAGACGGTAGGCATAACAAAACGTAGCCTGACCTGTGTTCGTAACAAAGGCATACATACTGTCGCGATCCGCGATCTTGTAGGACTTGTACTTTAACTTCAATTTTTAAAATGCCGAATCTGTTAGCATCGGCAGCGATTTATCGACCGAAAAATTTACAATTCGCGACTCAAATTTACCATCAAAAAATCTCGCCTGCGGTGATAAAAGCGAATAGGTTTAACAAGATAAATCTACTATCAACATGGTAATCTGGCATTCAAATAGGTTGTAACTGAACTCAAACGCCATTTAATTACTGCCACTCAATCATCAATCGGACGTCTTCCGCGTTGAAACTCAACAGGTTTTTTTGGGTCTGCTTTACCAATACCGTCAACTATACGGTCAGAAGTCGCCACTTAGAATTCCGGAAAAGTCCGTAGGCCTGCGCAACAACACGCTCATGGCGATGGCCTATCGAAGGACAGTTTCACATTTTGCTGCAACGCATAATGTTTAATCGTGAGTTTTGAATAGTCAAAAAAATGTAGTGAGTGCAGGAGCCTTATCCTGCACCCAGTTCAAACGATTAGGTGAGAGAACCGACAATGCCTTCCAGCAGATAATCCGTACCCCAAAGCGAACCATCATAAAGACCTAAAGTGCCGGGTATGACAACTTTGCCTTTGTTGTCTTTCAGCGGCCCCACAAAAATCGGCGATCCCTTCTTGAGTTCGGCAATAGCACCGGTTGCGGCATTGCGGGCTTCTTCACTTGCTCCTGCCCCAAATGGCGAAGACAGAACCATGTTACGATCATAGCCACCTTCATTGACATTGGGGATTTTCTCGCCCTTGGCGATCAGGCCGGCATATTCTTTGTATACAGTGCCCCAATTCAATTCAGCACCCGTGATGAAACCTTTTGGTGCCAGAGGTGACTGATCAGCGTTATGGCCACAAGTCTTGATGCCGCGTGCCTCAGCAGCCTCAATAATCACCTTAGGACTATCCACATGGCACGCCATCACATCGCAACCAGCGTCAATCAACGCGTTTGTCGCTTCGGCCTCGCGCACTGGCAGCGACCATTCGCCTGTAATAACCAACCGTACCTCTGCCTTTGGGTTGACCTTCCTCACACCAACCATGAATGCATTGATGTTGCGCAACACCAGTGCAATAGGCTTGGCCGCGATAAAGCCGATCTTGTTGGACTTTGTTGATAGTCCTGCAGCAACGCCGTTCACATAGTGGCCTTGATCCAGATAACAGAAATATCCGCCAAGGTTCATCGGGTGCTTGTCCTTGTTCCAAAGGCCTGTCGGGTGACGAAACTCGACATCGGGATATTTTTTGGCAGCAGCAATCATGAAGGGATCAAAATAACCAAACGATGTTGGAAACAGAAGTTTTGCACCATCAAGATTGATCATCGACTCCATTGATTTTTCAACAGCCACAGTTTCTGGCACGTTCTCTTCTTCAATCAGTTTGATGCCCGACATTTCCCGCAAGGCCTTAGCACCAACGGCATGGGCCTGATTCCAACCAAAATCATCTTTCGGGCCAACATAGATCATTCCAATTGTCATGTCGGCGGCTTGTGCCGATTTTACCCCGGTCAGCAAAGCAGCGCCTGCGGCCACGGAAGTTCCAAGCAATTGCCTTCTATTCATTTTTATCGACGTCATGTTCAGTCTCCTGTTTGTTTGTTTTAAATTTTTGCCTAAGGTTCCCATTCAGTCGCCATGTTTTTGTTTTTAAGTTTTGTTATCCAGTCTTCCAGCGAGATAGTTGGAAGCGTGAATTGGTCTTTAGTGCTTGCATAGTCATGGCCGCCCAAGCGGCCCACGGCCTGCATGCGGGCCTGGTCAACGTGTTTGTTCGTGGGATCGACGCTGTCTGAACGAATAAACGCGCCCACGACCTCACCAAGTATAATCTCTCTCGATTTACCCACTGCCAATGTCAGATAACGTTTGCATTCCAGTGATGCGGGCGATTGCAGAATGCGCGGACATCCCACATGAACGCCAGGTACAGCAGTCAAGCCCGCCATTTCAAGTTCGTCCACGTCTGGCGGAAATGGCACTGCGCAGATATTCATGGCCTCAACCATGGCGTCATCAACAATATTGACGGTGAATTGTTCAGTCACACGGATGTTGCGGCCTGTGTCCTTGAAATCAACATTAGCCTTGTTCTCCACGCCGATGGCCACGATTGCCGGATCGCCTGACAAAGCATTGAAGAAGCTAAACGGTGCAGCATTGACGATCCCATTCTCGTCAACTGTAGTTACAAGTGCGATGGGGCGCGGAATAACAGTGCCAATGATCAGCTTATATTTGTCGCGGCCCGACAGGTGTGCAAAATCAAAATGAGTGTGGCCCACATCAGCAGAACTCATGTTCCAGACCCTACTATGCGCAAACCACCCTTCGAATTTTTTGTCGTTTTGGAACCGCCCTCTTCCACGTTGGTATATAGTTCAAGCTTTTTCGCCAATGTGGGCTGTTCTGACTGGACAGAACTTATGAGTGCCCGGTTCTCCACTTCACCGATGTGATGGTCCATCAGCCTACTTGCAGCAGCAACATCCCCGGCCTCGAGGGCATGAATAATCTCCGTATGTTCCAGCACACCACATTCTGCAGAATGTGGCCTGCCGAATACCGCAAGTACCAGAGAGCAACGCGTGACGATTTCCGAAACATAGCGAAACAAAATTGCGTTGCCGCTGAGTTCAGCAAGCAGAATGTGAAACTCGCCCGCCAGTCGAATTGATTTGGTTTGCTCGCCCTCGCCTGCCGCTGCCACTTCCTTGGTTAAATGGTTGGCAAGTACCGACTTGAATTGCGGGTTCCAACGACCGGCTACAAGACGTATGACTTCTCTCTCGAGTGCGCGCCGCACTTGAAAGGTCGCAACGGCATCATCAAGACTCGGAGTAACGACTGTTGCTGGCCGCTTGCCACCAATTTTGATTAGTCCATCACTGCTCAATTTACCAAAAACTTGGCGCACCAAAGTACGACTCATGGAGAACAAGGCACCTACCTCATCTTCAGGCAACTTCTCTCCGGGTTTCAACGCCTGGTCGATAATCGCACGCTTCAACGCGACATAGGCTTGATCGGCACGATTGGGAGATTTTGCCATGGACTCCTCTTAAACTTTAGTTTGATAACTATCGTATACATCAACGTGTAACGCAAGTATTCATTATGCCCATTTTTTATACAGTAACGCCTATTATTTAAACGCATTCTGCCTTCTAAAAAGCACGTTTTCTCTTTTAATATAGGCTAAAATAGGGATAGAGTGCGAAATAGACGTCACGAATAAATCCGCGAATTCATGTATACAAAGGACTTTCTCAATGGTGCACCAAGGAGACCAAACCCTCGATAAGCAGTCTGTATCTATTGAACTGCGCTTGAACTCACAGCAGCGGGAATTGCTGCAGCGCGCCGCTGTAACAGAAGCACTGCCGACTATCGAAGCCTTGGTGCGACTGGCCATTTCTGAAACCGCCGCCGCAGCGGAGAAATCGAATGTCTGATCGAAAAGCAGTTTTTGAATGGATCATGCAGCCGGGCACAGGCAAGGCACTGGAGTTACGCAAAGGCCAAATTTTGCGCGTCGAGCAAATTGAAGGCGCACAATGTGTCGACTTCAACTGTTTCAATTTGCACGACTACAAAGAATTCATGCATTGTGGCCGCACACGAACAGTCCACGGTTTCAACCCTAGCAAGGGCACATTTCTCTGGTCTGCGCCGCCGCGCGAGCAGGCGATGATGTATATTCTTGAAGATACCTATGGCCGGAACGACGTGTTGTTCCCGCGCTGCAGCGCTTATCTGTATGAGAGCGCCTATGGCTTTCACCAGCACACAAATTGTCATGATATCCAAACAGAGGCTCAGCGCGAATACGGATTAACCCCCGATGATGTGCACGACAGTTTCAACATGTTCATGTGCACAGAAGTAACGCTTGATGGTCGGGCCAGCATCACACGACAAGTGTCAAAAAAGGGAGACTACATAGAGTTGTTGGCGCTGATGGACGTTCTTGCCGTGCCCAATGTGTGCGGCGCAGACGTTATGCGCACCAGCAATTTTGGGCTGAAGCCAATAAAACTAGAAATTTTCGAAGCGAGCGAAAAAGAACTTGCATCCGTTCCTAAGTTGCCCGTGTTAAAAAGCCAGCGCACCCCAGCGGATTTCAGGAACGCTCAGATTAAGTCAACCCGAGCCTTGGTGGCGGACCGCAGCTATAGCGCCAGCTTTCAGAATACACCGCTTGTTGAAGAGGCGATTACCATTGAACTTTCGCCAGAGGAATACGCCGTGTTTGAACGCAGTGCGCGCGCTGATATTTATGGCGACGACATGCCGTCCGCGTTGCGTGACTTCGTTTTCACCTGGTGGGAAAATAAATACCTGAGGGCTGCAAGCGGTGCCCCCCGAATAGAGACAGTTGGCGTAGATCAGAAATGATGAGCGAGCTTAATATTCCCATCATTGATATTAGCTCGCTCTTTATTGGTGATGTTGCGGGCACAGAAAGTGTGGCACAGCAAATCGGCGCTGCATGTCGCGGCATCGGATTTTTCTATATTGTCGGACATGGCATTTCAAAAGTGTTGCTGGAAAATGTTTTTGCAGCAAGTGCCGCCTTCTTTGCTCAACCATCGGATGAAAAGCAAAAAGTGCTTTATTCCGCTCAGTCAGGAAATCGCGGTTATGTGCCCATGAAGGGTGAGGCGCTGGATCCCTCAAAACCCTCAGACCTCAAAGAAGCGTTTAATATTGGTTTCGACATTCCTGCCGATGATGACGAAATTCATGCTGGCGTAAAATTTCGCGCGCCGAACCTCTGGCCAAAGCAACATGAGTTTCGTCAAGCGATGTTGGAATACTATACAGCGGCTTGGGGAATCGGTCGTGCATTGCACAAAGCGTTTGCAATGAATCTTGCATTGCCACCAACTTATTTTGAAGACAAGCTTGACAGGCCCATGGCGGTCTTGCGGTTGCTGCATTATCCACCACGGCCAGAGCACGTCGAAACAGGGCAACTCGGTGCTGGGGCACATACGGACTATGGCTGCGTAACCTTGCTCGCAACTGATAACGTTGGAGGCTTAGAAGTTCAGACCCGAGATGGCACGTGGCTTAAGGCACCGCCAATGCCCGAAGCACTGGTGTGCAACATAGGTGATTGCTTGATGAGGTGGACGAATGACATTTATGTGTCCACACCCCACCGCGTCGTCAATCCGAAAGGCCGCGAGCGCTATTCTGTGGCATTTTTTCTCGATCCAAATCCAGACGCCGTCGTCGCATGTTTGCCAACATGTTGTGGCCCGGATAATCCACCACGCTATCCATCCATTCGCGGCGACGACTATTTGCAAAGCAGGCTTGACGCCACCTATGCAAAGGGGGGGCTAATAGGATGAAAGTGTCTGCACATTTTTTGATCTTCACAATTAAAACTGCAATTATTTTACGCAAAGCTTCTGGTCACGCTCCGAGACCTTCACAAGGAAAACAGGCCTAACCCTCTAAATCAATTGATTTTTCTGATATCAAAACAATCAGCGAGATATAATGGCACAGCCCTTGCTGGAATGAGTTCGGGAGCGGACACAGGGATGAAAACAATCGATAGTTACACTGCCGCGTTGCCGCCGAGACATCGCAGGAGCAGCGTTACTTTTACGTCAGATCGCTGGCGCACAACTTCGGAAGGCGTAATCATTGCTTTCGTGGCTCTGCTCACATCAGGACTGTTATTTTCATTATTCCTGCTATTGCTCGGCAAAAATCCGATGCAATTTTTTGCACTAATTTGGCAAGGCGGATTCGGAAGTTCCTTCTCCTTGCAAAACTCATTACAGCGCGCTGCACCCCTGATCCTAACAGGACTTGCCTTTGCCATTCCGGCGAAGATCGGGATGACGATGATTGGCGCTGAGGGCGCTCTTGTGCTTGGCGGGTTTTCATCAGCGGCAGTTGCAATACCCCTCGTGTCGACCCATCAACCCGTTGTTCCTACGATGATGATAATGGCACTCACTGGTATTTTGACAGGCGCTCTGTGGACTGGATTTGCGGGTTGGCTGAAATACAAGCGCGGCGTCAACGAAACCATTTCAACGCTTTTGCTAACCTATATTGCCATCGCCATTATGAATTTCTTCGTCGAAGGACTGCTTCGTGATCCCGCGTCGAAAAACAAAGCGTCCACAATGCCTATAGGCCAAGACTATATGGTAGGTCTGATGCCGGGCATGGATGTGCATTGGGGCCTTGTCGTGGGTGTGGTTTTTGCTGTTGCTTTGCATGTTTTGATGACGCGCACCACGTTTGGATTTGCCGTTCGCATCAGTGGCGGCAACGTACGCGCGGCACTGGCACAAGGCCTGCCAGTTGGAAAATTGATTTTAACCTGTTCGGCCATCGCCGGCATGTGCGCGGGTCTTGCAGGCTACTTTGAGGTTGCCGCAATTCAAGGACAGGCTAACGCATCGCTTGCGGCTCGTTATGGCTTTACCGGAATACTAGTTTCCTTTTTGGCCCGTCACAACGCGCTTGCCGTTATCCCTGTTGCGATCATGTTTGGTGCGATCAGTGCAGCGGGCGGCCTCATTCAACGCCGTATGGATATGCCCGATGCCACGGCGCTGGTCTTGCAGGGCATCATTTTTGTGGTGCTGCTGGCCAGTGAAACAGTTTATGGGCGCTTTGCGATGTTCCAGCCCAAACTTGAAACCGCGCGCTGATGACCGCAGCTGACATTGCATTAATTCTCACCGCAATGCTTGGCGGGGCAATGCGAGTGTCAACCCCTTTCATCTTTGTAGCACTGGGCGAAACGCTCACCGAAAAATCGGGCCGGATCAATTTGGGCCTCGAAGGCACTCTCGTGCTCGGCGCTATGATTGGTTATGCGATTTCCTATCAAACGGGATCACCGTGGCTTGGTGTTCTTGCCGCTGGGTGTTCAGGTATGTTACTCGGTTTGATCCATGGCGTGATATGCAGCCTGCCCCGTGTAAACGATATTGCCGTTGGCATTTCCATGATGTCGCTGGGAACCGGCCTCGCGTTCTTTTTTGGCAAGCCCTATATCCAGCCTTCAGCACCACGGCTTCAATCTTTAGAGTTCGGTGGCTGGGCCAGCAATCCTGCGATAAAATCGGCTCTTGAAATCAACCCGCTCTTTATCGTGGGCATCGTGACTGCATTTATTATGTGGTGGGGGTTGGCCAATACCAAGCTGGGGCTCATCCTCCGCATGACAGGTGATTCAGAACCCGCAGCGAGGGCCATGGGCATTAACCCCATAAAGGTTCGTGTTGTAGCAACGGTATTGGGCGGCTTTCTAGCGGGTGTCGGTGGGGCATTCCTTTCCTTGTCTTATCCCGGCAGCTGGAACGAAGGCCTCTCATCCGGCCAAGGCCTGATGGCGGTGGCACTGGTAATATTCGCACGGTGGAACCCTCTGCGCTGCATTGTTGCGGCCCTGCTGTTTGGTGCTGCTGGTGCAATTGGCCCTGCCCTGCAATCGGTGGGTATAAGCCAAGGTTACTATTTCTTCAACGCGGCACCTTACATTCTCACACTCATCATTATGATATCGACGGCACGCTCTACCACGGCGGCACGCGAAGCGCCGGGCGAGCTTTCGATCATCAAATAGGAGGAAGATATGAGTGCCGAAACCCACATCGCCTCCACACCCTATGCGTGGCCTTATGACGGCGATTTGCGCAGCGACACTTCGGCACTGCTCATCATCGACATGCAAACAGATTTCTGCGGGTCGGGTGGCTATGTTGATGTTATGGGCTATGACCTTTCGCTCACGCGCGCACCGATTGAACCTATTCGTTGCGTTTTGAAACTGGCTCGGGAAAAAGGTTGGACAGTCATCCACACCCGCGAGGGCCATCGCGCAGACCTTTCTGATTTGCCGGCAAACAAGCGCTGGCGCTCGCAACAAATTGGTGATGAAGGCCCGTGTGGCCGAATTCTTGTTAGAGGTGAGCCGGGATGGGAGATCATCGCCGAGCTGGCACCGCTGCCCGGCGAACTTGTAATCGACAAACCGGGCAAAGGTTCATTCTATGCCACTGATCTTGAGTTGCTTTTGCGCACCCGCAGCATTCGCAATTTGATCCTGACTGGGATAACGACTGATGTCTGCGTTCACACCACCATGCGTGAAGCCAACGATCGCGGATTTGAATGCCTTCTTCTCGAAGACTGCTGTGGTGCAACCAAATATGAAAATCACCTGGCGGCAATCGATATGGTCAAAATGCAAGGCGGGGTGTTTGGCGCCGTTGCCGACAGCAAGGCTGTCTGTACTACTTTGGAGACTTTATCATGAACACCGGTGCACGCGCCTTTTCTCTTGAAACTGTGGGCATGAGCAAAACCTTCGGCCAGCTGGTGGCCCTCGAAGATGTATCCATCAGTGTTAAGCCCGGCGAATTTCATGCTTTGCTGGGTGAAAATGGTGCAGGCAAGTCCACCTTAGTTAAATGCATCATGGGGTTTTATCAGCCAACGCGAGGCCATCTGATTGTTGACGGGCAGGAAAAGCAGATCAAATCCCCCGCTGACGCAAGGGACAGCGGCATTGGCATGGTTTACCAGCACTTCACACTGGTTCCCTGCTTAACGGCGGCTGAAAACATGGTTATCTCACGCGGTGATGCGCCGTCGATTATTGATTGGACCAAAGAGAAAAAAGCCTTGGCAACCTTCATGGACCGAATGCCGTTTCAAGTGCCGTTGAATATACCTGTATCTGGGCTTGCAGCTGGCGAAAAACAGAAGCTGGAAATCCTCAAGCAACTTTACCTTGATCAGCGTTTCCTTATTTTGGACGAGCCAACGTCTGTTCTGACACCAGGCGAAGCTGATGAAATTCTGGGGCTTGTGCACACCATGGCCCAAAAGGGAGAAATCAGTGTACTGATGATCACCCACAAATTCCGCGAGGTAAAGGCCTTCGCAGATAGCGTAACGGTTCTGCGGAGGGGGAAGTTGACAGGAACCGGGAAGGTTTCGGACCTATCCACCGATCAGATGTCACACATGATGATTGGTGAAACACAACTGCGTAAAAGCGATAGCCGCAAAGGCGATGTAAAGCCCAAAAGTCGCATCGAACTCATTGGATTGTTTGTTGACGACAATCAGGGCCTGCCCGCCGTGGAAGCAGTCGACCTCAAAATCAATGGCGGTGAAGTTCTCGGCATCGCAGGTGTTTCCGGCAACGGACAAACTGAACTGCTTGAGGCACTGGCCGGGCAACGTCCTCTGAAAGACGGCCGCATTTTTGTGAATGGCAAACCCTTTGAAGCGTCACGCAAGGATTATGACGCTTTCAAAGTGTTCGGGCTGCCCGAAGAACCGTTGAAAAATGCCGCCGTAAAGCGCATGAGCGTTGCGGAAAATCTGGCCTTTCGTACCTTTGACAAGCCACCAGTGACCAGTATTGGCTGGTGGTTGAAACCACCGAAAATGAGAGAAAAGGCCATTGACCTGATTGCGCAGTTCCGCGTGAAAACACCTTCGCCTGAAACGCCGATTGAAAATCTTTCCGGCGGCAATGTGCAGCGAACGATATTGGCGCGCGAGCTTTCAGGCGATGTTGAAGTTCTCATCGTCGCCAACCCCTGTTTCGGCCTCGACTTTGCCTCAGTTGCAGAAATCCGCGCCCAGATCATTCACCAGCGCAACAGTGGTGCAGCCATTTTGTTGATCTCCGAAGACCTCGACGAAATCCTTGAACTGTCGGACCGCGTCGCGGTGATGTCGGAAGGGCAGATTAATTATGTCGTTGCATCCGCTGAGGCAGATCGCAACACAATTGGCAAACACATGGCAGGGCATTGATGATCAAAGTTGCGGCTGCTCCCTACCCCTATATTTTCCCGCCGGGCAAGACAGCGCTTGTCGTGATCGACATGCAGCGCGACTTCATTGAACCGGGCGGATTTGGCGCTGCCCTTGGCAACGATGTGTCGCGGCTGTCAGCGATTATTCCAACAGTCGCCAAATTACTTTCAGTGTTCCGCAACAATGGCTGGCCGGTCATCCACACGCGCGAAGCTCATAAACCCGATCTCTCCGATTGCCCCCCGGCAAAGATTGCGCGGGGGTCTGCCAGCTTGCGCATCGGTCAGACGGGAGCCATGGGGCGGTTGTTGGTGCGCGGCGAAGCAGGCAACCAGATTGTTGACGCGCTCGCGCCTTATAATGGTGAAATCACAATCGACAAACCTGGGAAAGGCATGTTTTGGGCTACTGGCTTACACGAAACGCTGCAAGACCAAGGGATAACGCATCTGGTTTTTGCCGGGGTCACGACGGAAGTCTGTGTACAAACTTCCATGCGTGAGGCCAATGATCGTGGCTATGAATGCTTGCTTATCACAGATGCCACAGAAAGTTATTTTGCCGAATTCAAGGCCGTGACGATTGCAATGATCACCGCGCAAGGTGGAATTGTGGGTTGGGCAACACCACTGGCTGAACTCGAAAACGCGGTGGCATCAAAGTCATGAGCGAAACACCATTTGACGCCGATCTAATGATTACTGTGATGAGTGCGTTCTTGGATTTGCCAATCCAACCTGAATATCGCCAAGGCGTGGCGTCACATCTTCTGGCAAGCCATCGCATTGCGAAGAGCTTTCTTGATTTGGCACTCGACGACGAAGCTGAGCCTGCTCCGGTATTTACCCCATGAGCAAGACAGCCTCTGAGATCGCATCTGCTGTGCGGTCTGGAAAAACCACCGCACGCGCCCAAGTACAAGAGGCTTTACAGCGAATTGAAGAGCTCAATCCTGCGCTCAACGCCTTCACGGACGTGCTGACAACCCGCGCCCTGCAACGGGCCGATAATATTGACCTCTGTATTGCTGCAGACTCGGATCCCGGCCCCCTTGCCGGTGTCCCCTTTGCCGTCAAAAACCTGTTCGACATCGAAGGCTTTCCCACGCTTGCCGGTTCCAAGATCAACAACGCGCATACGCCTGCAACAAAAGATGCAACCCTGATTGCGCGACTGGAAGCCACCGGCGCCATCCTCATAGGTGGGTTGAATATGGGCGAATACGCCTATGATTTTACAGGTGAAAACCGTCACTATGGACCATCGCGAAATCCCCACGCACCCAATCATATGTCGGGCGGTTCTTCAGGTGGCTCGGGTACGGCTGTGGCCTCTGGAATGGTGCCCTTGTCGCTTGGTTCAGACACCAATGGCTCAATCCGCGTGCCGTCCTCGCTTTGCGGACTGTTCGGCCTGAAGCCAACCTATGGCAGGCTTTCACGAAACGGCACCTTCCCATTCGTGGCAAGCCTCGATCATTTGGGCCCCATGGCGCGTTCAACGCTTGATCTGGCCTTGGCCTACGATGCTATGCGCGGCCACGATGTAGAAGATCCAGCTGCATCGGCGAAGGAGGCTCCAGCCACCTTGCCTCTTCTTAACAAAGGTCTTGATGGTTTGCGCATTAAGCGCGCAGGCGGATACTTCAGCAGTGGCGGCCATGCGGAAGCTTTTGCCGCAGTTGATCATGTTGCAAAACACTTGAATGCCCTCGCAACAATAGAAATTTCCGGGGCCAAGGAAGCGCGCTCTGCGGCCTATATCATTACCATGGCGGAAGGTGCAGCACTCCATCTTGATCGCCTGCGCATTCATCACGCAGACTTTGATCCGGATGTGCGGGATCGTTTGATTGCTGGCGCTATGATCCCTGGAGCTTGGGTCGCCAAGGCCCAAAAATGTCGGCGTGTATTTCACACAGAGATGATGAAGGTTTTCGATTCCTGTGATGTCATTCTTGCACCAGCAACACCATGCTTTGCCCCCAAAATTGGGCAAACCACCATTGTTATTGATGGTCAGGAACTGCCACTAAGGCCCAACATGGGGCTGTTCACCCAGCCGATTTCATTCATCGGCCTGCCCGTCGTGTCTGTGCCAGTCTGGCTGCCGGGGGAGAAGCTGCCCATTGGCGTGCAAATCATCTCTGCGCCTTGGCGTGAGGATATTGCTTTACGGGTATCAGCTTGGTTGGAAAATGCAGGCGCCGTATCTGCCCCGATAGCTAAAGTGGAAAGCGCATGATGATCATCAATGACCCCGCCGTCCATGCTGAAATGTCGGCGTTGTTTGAGCGGTATGAAGAAGCGCTTGTATCAAACAATATAGCGTTGCTTGATGAATTTTTCTGGAATGATGAACGCACCATTCGCTATGGCGGTGCAGAAAATCTTTATGGCAACGCCGAAATCCTGTCCTTCCGCAAAGCTCGGTCTGCGCAAGGACTCTCCCGTCATCTATCACGCACCGTCATCACAACCTTTGGAACAGACATGGCAACTTGCTCCACCTTGTTTCACCGCAACAACGCACCGGACAAGGTTGGACGGCAAATGCAAACATGGATACGCTTGCCCACAGGCTGGCGCATTGTTGCGGCTCACGTGAGCTTGATCCCTGTAGAATAATCCACAAAATTGGATAATTATTAGGCAGCTTGCCCAATATTCACACTTTAAAGTGCTGACCACTAATAAAACACCAACCATTTCAATAGATTGATGATGGCACACCCTTTGCAAAGCTCGTTGTGAGTTGGTGGCTAGGGTTCCGACGCTGGTTCAAGCGTGCTGGTCCGAGAGCTGCCACCAGTGGGGAAACATCCAACTGGGCGCACGGCGGGATAAAAACCCGGGAGACCTCGTAAACCAAGGGATTGGTGGTGCGAAGGTTTTTGCCCTGCTTGTCCTTTCAAAAAGGGAATCGAATATGCAGGGCTTATCTAAATTCTTCTCCGTGGCAACTTTGGCAGCCACTTTGGTTTTCGGCGTTTCATCGCAAGCGCTGGCAGCGCCAAAAACCGAATTCAAAGTCGCATGGTCAATCTATGTAGGCTGGATGCCTTGGGGCTATGCCGCCGATCATGGCATTGTTAAAAAATGGGCCGACAAATACGGTATCAAAATAGATGTAACGCAATTCAACGACTACGTTGAATCGATGAACCAATATACGGCGGGCACTTTCGACGCAGTAACGCTGACCAACATGGACGGCCTTTCCATTCCTGCCGCCGGTGGCGTTGACACAACAGCTGTGATCGTAGGCGACTTTTCCAACGGAAATGACGCGGTGATTTTGAAAGACAAAACCACACTGGCAGACATTAAAGGCCAGAATGTCAATCTGGTACAATTCTCCGTGTCGCATTATTTGCTGGCGCGCGCACTTGATACCGTGAAACTGACTGAGCCTGATGTGAAAGTTGTGAACACATCTGATGCTGATATGGCCGCGGCCTATAAAACGCCGGCAGTGACTGCTGTTGTAACGTGGAAGCCCATAGTCTCCACAATTCTTGAAGATCCATCGGCCAAAAAAGTTTTTGACAGTTCACAAGTGCCCGGTGAAATTATCGATTTAATGGTGGCAAATTCCGCCGTGTTGAAAGACAATCCCAATTTCGGCAAAGCCTTGACAGGCATTTGGTATGAAACTGCCGCCCTGTTGAAAGCAGACACTGCAGATGGCAAAGCTGCCCGCGAAGCCATGGGCAAAGCATCAGGCACTGATCTTGCCGGCTTCCAATCGCAAATCGATACTACAAAATTGTTCGACAAACCCGTTGACGCCTTGGCCTTCACGGATTCGCCTGCCTTGCCAACAACAATGGATTTGGTGAGAAAGTTCCTGTTCGAAAAGGCACTGTTGGGCAACGGCGCAAAATCAGCCGATGCGATTGGTATAGAAATGCCTGACGGCAAAATTCTGGGCGACGCAGCAAATGTCAAATTGCGCTTTACAGATACCTTTATGAAAGAAGCGGCAGACGGCAAACTTTAAGTACAAGCGCCATGCGTTGGATAAATTCAAAACCCAACCGGGGGGTAAAGCTTTTTCTTATGCTTTTGCCTTTCATGGTTCTGGTTGTCGCTTACAGCATTGGATCGACAATACGTCTTGCCGATAATCCCAATGACAAGCTGCTGCCTGGCCTGTTGGGCTTTGGTGAAGCCATTCAACGCATGGCCTTCACGGCCGATCCTCACACCGGTGAGATTTTGCTGTGGTCTGACACCAAGGCAAGCCTGTTTCGAATTTTCTGTGGGCTTGGAATTTCAACTGTTTTGGCATTGGCAGTGGGAATGGTGATTGGAATGCTGCCCCATGTGCGGGCGTTGCTGGCACCCTTTGTTGCGGCCATCGCCATGGTGCCGCCATTAGCACTTCTGCCAATCCTGTTCATTGTTTTGGGTCTGGGTGAAACGTCGAAAATCGCGCTGATTGTTATTGGCATTGCACCAACCATGATGCGCGAATTGGCCATGCGTGCGCAGGAATTGCCGCGCGAACAAATCATTAAGGCAGAAACTTTGAGCGGCAATTCTTGGCAGATTGCATTGCGGGTTTTCCTTCCGCAAATTCTGCCGCGCCTCATCACCAGCATGCGCCTTCAGCTCGGGCCAGCATGGTTGTTTTTGATTGCGGCCGAAGCAATTTCATCTGACTCCGGCCTTGGCTATCGCATTTTTTTAGTGCGGCGGTATTTGGCCATGGATGTCATTTTTCCCTATGTGGGCTGGATAACGCTTCTCGCAGTGTTGACAAGCCTGTTGCTGGACCAGTTCCGCAAATGGATTTTCCCATGGTCTGAATTAGAGGCCGCACCATGAGCGAACTGGTGATTGAAAACCTGTGGAAAGAATATGATTCTCAAATCGTTTTAGAGCGGATCTCGCTCACCATCGCGTCCCGCAGTTTTGTGGCCCTTGTTGGTCCATCAGGCTGTGGCAAGTCTACCTTTTTGCGCATTCTGCTTGGACAAGAACAAGCAACGCGCGGCAAAATATTAGTTGATGGGCAACCGCTTCCCGCTGAACCCGGCGCAGAACGTGGTGTGGTTTTCCAACAATATTCAGTTTTCCCCCATCTCACAGTTCTTGGAAATGTGCTTTTGGGAAAGGAATTTTCTGACGCCGGCATTAAAGCCAAATTGTTTGGCGCGGCCAAGCGCAATGCAATTTCTGAAGCAAAAGCCATGATCGAAGATGTTGGCCTTGGCGGTGCTGAAGATAAATATCCGTCACAACTTTCTGGCGGCATGCGCCAAAGGCTGGCCTTAGCCCAAGCCCTGATGATGAAACCCAAAGTGCTTTTGCTTGATGAACCTTTCGGCGCGCTTGACCCCGGAATCCGGGCCGACATTCACACGTTGATGAAACGCCTGTGGAACCAAACGCAAATGACTATTGTGATGGTAACTCACGATCTGCGCGAAGCGTTTACGCTTGCTTCGCGCGTCATTGCCTTTGAGCGCCCGCGCGATAGGCCAGAAGAACGGGAAGGTTATGGCGCAACAATCACAAAAGACCATGAAATCTGGCCACCACGTGTGGCCGGGGTGGCTTCAAACTATCGTCCTCCTGGAGAAGGCAAATGACCCATATTGCAGCTTCAACCGCAGAACTGGCAGCGCGCCGCGCACACTATGAAGATCATCAGCGCAAAGGTCTTGAATTTGCGCCAAAGGCGTTTCCTCCTGCCAGTGCGCTTCCTGCAGAGGCGATTGATCCAGATTCAATCATTCATCGCGAAATCATTCCGGGTGGTTGGTATTGGTCTACGAAAGTGCTTCGCGGTGAGGCACTGCGCGTGGAACAGGGTGAAGGCAATTCATCTGTTGCAATCGTCGCATGGAACGCGAATGACACAACCGAACGGATAAATTTGGTTGATACTGCGAAGGTTCAATGGTCGACGATACTCAGCAAGGGCCGCGTGATTTTCTCAGATATGGGCCGCGTGATGTTTTCGTTAATCGAAGACAGTTTGGGCGCGCATGATTGTTTGATGGGTGGTTCAACCGCCGCATCAAACGCCGCAAAATATCCCAACCAGAAAACGCGAAACACACGCGATAATCTGGTTCTGGTTGCTGGCAAGCTTGGTCTCGAGCGGCGAGATATTTCTGCGGTGCTCACACTGTTTTCGCCAACCAGTCTTTCAGAAGCCGGGGACTTTCAATGGCGAACGAACCTTTCAAACAGCGCCCATTACTGCGATCTCCGCGCCGAAATGGATATGTTTGTAGGTTTCTCAAACTGCCCGCATCCGCTCGATCCAGATCCAATCTACGCGCCGACGCCCGTCACGATCACGCGCTTTTGCGCGAGCGCGCCGAAAGCTGATGATCTGGCGCACACAGCTACCGCTGAGGCCGTTCGCGGCTTTCAAAACAACGCCTTGAAGTTGAAGTAAGAATTGAAAATGGTTGAATACCTCATTCCAGCTGAAGCGCCATGGTCTGGCATTGTTCGCAAAGGCCAAACTATCCGAATTGAAGACAGCTACGGACAGCAGGCAATTGACACGTTGTTCTACTGTCTCGACAACTTTGCTGAACGCTATTCCAACCAAGACACCATGCGCGAGCAAGGGGCAGCCTATGTTGGTGTTGGCACAAAAATATTTTCAAACGAAGGGCGCGTGATGTTGGCAGTGACAGCAGACAGTTGCGGCAGACATGACACGTCCGCGGGTGCGTGTTCATGTGAAAGCAACACGGTGCGCTTTGGGCACGGCACGAAATATCTTCATGCCTGCCGCGATAATTTCATTCTCGAAGTTTCAAAACACGGCATGAGCAAGCGCGATATTGTTCCCAACATTAATTTTTTCATGAATGTGCCGATCAAACCCACCGGCGAAATGACGATTGTTGATGGCATTTCAAAACCTGGAGACTATATAGAACTTGTGGCTGAAATGGATGTGCTCTGCGTCATTTCAAATTGCCCACAAATCAACAACCCTTGCAACGGCTTTGATCCTACCCCCATTAAAGTAATTATTTATGATGGTGAAGGCAAAGCCAGTGTTTAAAAAAGTCTTGATTGCCAACCGCGGTGAAATTGCGGTTCGTATTATTCGTACATTGAATAATATGGGCATCGCATCAGTCGCGGTCTATTCTGATGCCGATCGCTTCTCTATGGCGACATTGATGGCCGATGAGGCTGTGCGCCTCGGCCCAGCCCCCGCCAGTGAAAGCTATTTGAATATCGAAGCTGTGATTGCAGCGTGTAAAGTGACCGGAGCCGAAGCTGTGCATCCGGGCTATGGCTTTTTATCAGAGAACAAAGGCTTTGCAGAACGGCTGATCGCTGAAGGCATTGCGTTTATTGGCCCCCAGCCAAAGCATCTTTCTGCCTTTGGTTTAAAGCACACGGCGCGTGAATTGGCCAAGGCCAGCGGTATTCCGTTGTTGCCCGGCACTGATCTTTTAAAAAATATTGATGAAGCATTAAACGCCGCAGAAAAAATAACTTACCCCGTAATGCTTAAAAGCACCGCAGGCGGCGGCGGCATCGGCATGCAGCTTTGCGCAGACAGCAAACAACTTATCGCAAGTTTTGAAGCGGTGCAGCGAACGGCGAACACAAGCTTCGGCGATGCACGCGTGTATATCGAGCGTTTCGTATCAGATGCACGCCACGTTGAAGTTCAAATCTTTGGTGATGGCAAAGGCAACGTTATTGCGCTGGGTGAAAGAGATTGTTCCCTGCAGCGCCGCAACCAGAAAGTTCTGGAAGAGACCCCCGCCCCTGATCTTACCCATGAAACACGCACGCGCTTGCATAAAGCCGCGGTTGATCTTGGAAAGGCGGTTTCCTATGAATCGGCGGGAACAGTTGAATCTATTTATGATCCACAGCGCGCTGAGTTTTATTTCCTGGAAGTCAACACGCGCCTGCAAGTGGAACATCCTGTCACCGAAGCAGTTTTCGGAATTGATCTGGTTGAATGGATGATCAGGCAAGCCGCTGGCGAAAATGTGCTGGGTGGTGCAGCAAATCTCAAGCCCAAAGGTGCTGCCATCGAAGTGCGTATCTACGCTGAAATGCCTCATGCCGATTTCAGGCCAAGTGCTGGCCTGCTGACCGAAGTGAAGTTTTCTGCCAACGCGCGCAATGATGGTTGGATTGAAACCGGCACAGAGGTGACACCGTTTTATGACCCCATGTTGGCCAAAGTGATTGTGGCGGCGCATGATCGGCCCAGCGCCATTGCCAAACTGCAACAGGCGCTTGCTGCAACATCAATATCAGGCATTGAAACAAATCTGGGCTATCTTCGTGCCATCGCAAATTCAGAATTGCTGGCAAGCGGCAAAGTGGCAACAACAGCGCTGCGCAATTTTTCTTTCACCCCAGACATCATTGAGGTGCTGGCACCGGGTGCGCAATCAAGCATTCAAGAATTGCCGGGGCGATTGGGCCTCTGGCACGTTGGTGTTCCGCCCAGCGGGCCTATGGATGAACGGTCTTTCAAACATGCCAACCGGCTTGTGGGCAACGCCGATACTGTGGCAGCCCTAGAGCTTACGGTTTCTGGCCCAACGCTCAAATTTTTCGCAGACGTTGCGGTGGCGTTAGCTGGTGCCGCGATGCCCATGCTCTGTGATGGAAAAGCGCTGCCACATGGCGAAGCCATCACCATCAAGGCTGGCCAAACCTTGCGCATTGGCACAATCAAAGGTGCAGGCCAGCGTGCCTATCTGGCCGTGGCAGGCGGCTTTGCTGCGGTGGAAGTTCTTGGCTCTCGCGCCACCTTTGGGCTTGGTCAATTTGGTGGCAATGCCACAGGGCCGCTGAAAGCTGGTCATGTATTACATCTGGCCCGCGCCGCTCATTCAATGCCTGCGAACCCCGCAACCCAAGCCGCGGAATTGAAGCATCATTGGAACGTGGGCGTACTTTACGGCCCCCACGGCGCGCCCGACTTTTTTCTGGAAAGCGATATCGAAACACTTTTCGCAACTGATTACGAAGTGCATTTCAACAGCGCGCGAACCGGCGTCCGACTGATCGGCCCTGCCCCAAAATGGGCGCGCCGTGATGGCGGCGAAGCAGGGCTTCATCCTTCCAATCTGCATGACAATGCCTATGCCGTTGGTGCCATTGATTTCACCGGAGACATGCCTATTATTTTAGGCCCCGATGGCCCAAGCCTTGGCGGCTTTGTTTGCCCCGCAGTGATCGCGCGCGATGAACAATGGAAAATGGGCCAGTTCAAACCCGGAGATAAAATTTGCTTTCACAGCGTTGCAAGGCCAGATGATCCGATCGCTGCCCCTGCGGTTCATCGCCCGCGCGCCAACATGGGCTCACCGCTCTTGGCCACCTATGATCAAGGGCCTGTTCCTGTGGTTTACCGCCGGCAGGGTGATGATAATCTTCTGGTTGAATATGGCGCGATGACGCTTGATATCGCTTTGCGATTGCGGGTTCATCTTTTGATGCAAGCCGTGGCCCAAGCGCGTGTGCCGGGTGTCATTGATTTAACCCCCGGCATCAGATCTCTGCAAATCCACTATGACGGAACCATGCTAACCAGAAAGCGCCTGCTGGGCTTGCTTTTGGAAATCGAAAAATCGCTGGCCTCTGCCCATGATGTAAAAGTGCCCAGCCGCATTGTGCATTTGCCACTGTCTTGGAATGATCCTGATGCCGAATTGGCCATGCGCAAATACCAAGAACTCGTGCGCCCCAATGCGCCGTGGTGCCCTTCTAATATTGAGTTCATCCGCCGCATCAATGGCCTGCCCGACGAAAAGGCCGTGAAGCAAATTGTTTTTGATGCAAGCTATCTGGTTTTAGGTTTGGGTGATGTTTATCTTGGCGCACCGGTGGCAACACCCGTTGATCCACGCCACCGGCTGGTAACCACAAAATACAATCCTGCCCGTACGTGGACACCTGAAAATGCCGTGGGCATTGGCGGCGCATATATGTGCATCTATGGGATGGAGGGGCCAGGCGGTTATCAATTGTTTGGCCGCACCATTCAGGTGTGGAACACTTGGCGACAAACCCAGGTGTTCACCAAGAACAAGCCCTGGCTATTGGATTTCTTTGATCAGATTCGGTTCTTTCCCGTTAGCCACCAAGAGCTTTCTGAAGCCCGCGCCGCGTTTCCGCATGGCGGCTATCCAATTAAAATTGAAGAGACCACTTTTTCTTACGCAGCCTATGAAAAACAATTGGCCAGCGATGCTACGTCCATCAGCACATTCAAGAACAAGCAACAAACCGCGTTCGAGGCCGAGCGCCAACGTTGGAAAGACGAAGGGCTGGATAGCTTTGTAAGCGATGACGGCAATGGCCCAACCATCGATGGCGATATTCCTCAAGGATGCTTTGGCGTGGCAAGTTCAGTGCCCGGCAACATCTGGAAAGTGTTGGTGGAGCCCGGCTCCCGCGTTGCAGAAGGTGACACGCTTGCGATTATTGAATCAATGAAAATGGAAATTGCTGTAACGGCCCATGATGCTGGCACTGTGCGGGAATTGCGCGCTGGCCCGGGCCGCACTGTTAAATCTGGCGATATTATTGTTATATTGGAGAATTAAGACATGCTGCCAAAAGTTCTTGATCTGGTAAACCTGCGCAAGGCTTACGCTGCGGGCACAACACCTTTGGATGTGGTGGAGGAAGTGATCAAGCGCCGCAATGCGGCAACAGACAAAGCGATTTTCATTTCAGTGACATCCGATGATGCGCTTCGCACCGCTGCCAAAGAACTGATGGCCCGCGCACCTGCTCCCAATAGTTTGCCGCTGTGGGGCGTTCCATTCGCGGCCAAGGATAATATCGACGCAGCAGGGCTTTCCACCACAGCAGGCTGCCCAGCCTATGCTTATGACCCGAAGGTTGATGCCACGGTGGTTGGGCGTTTGAAAATCGCTGGCGCGATGATCATCGGGAAAACCAATCTTGATCAATTTGCCACAGGGTTAAACGGCACGCGCTCACCTTATGGCGCGCCGCGTTCGGTGTTTCATGCAGACTATATTTCAGGTGGTTCAAGCTCAGGTTCATCCGTTGCAGTGGCCTCTGGCCTATGCACCTTTGCGCTGGGCACGGATACGGCAGGGTCTGGCCGTGTGCCGGCCGCCTTTAACAATTTGGTTGGCATTAAACCAACGCCTGGCCTTTTGCCTAACACGGGCGCTGTGCCCGCTTGCAAAAGCGTTGATTGCATCACAATCTTCGGGGTGACCGTTGGTGACGGTGTTGCTATTCGCAAAGTGGCAGAAGGCTTTGACAGCGGCGATCCGTTCTCGCGCGTTGCCAAACCTGTGTCCCTTCCAGCATCAGGATTGCGGATCGGCGTATTAGCGGGGGCTGAACGTGAATTTTTTGGTGATGCAAATTTTGAGAAACTTTATGATCATGCCATCGCACAAGCAGCAAGCTTGGGGGCTGAAATCATTCCATTTGATTATGCGCCGTTTCGGGAGGCAGCGTCCCTTCTTTATGAAGGGCCATGGGTGGCAGAACGCCTTGCCGCAATCGAGAAATTTTTATCCACCAACGCGAATGACTTTGACCCCACGGTGCGCAAGATTATTGAAGGGGCAAAGCCGTTGACAGCTGTTGATGCCTTCAACGGCCTTTATAAGCTTGAAACCCTGCGTCATAAAACAGATGCAGAATGGGCCAAGGTTGATGTGTTGCTTTTGCCAACAGCGCCCACCACGTTTACCGTGGCCGCGATGGTGGCAGACCCCATCGTGCTGAACGGCAGGCTTGGCCGCTATACCAATTTCGCCAACCTTCTGGGATGTGCCGCCATTGCCATCCCTGCCGGATTTGGCGACAACGGCCTGCCCGCTGGCGTTACCCTGATTGGCCCCGCATTCACTGATGATGCAATGGCGCCATTTGCCGATGCCCTACACCGCAAAATGAATTGCGGCATGGGGATGGACCGCACAGCAGTTTTACCAAAGGAAAATATCATGGCCTCAGTTGAAGATAATTTTGTTCAAATCGTTGTGGTGGGTGCTCACCTCACGGGCATGCCGCTCAACCATGAACTCACCACACCGGGTGGGCGCTTGTTCAAAACCTGCCGCACGGCCAAAGATTACAGGCTTTATGTTTTGCCCAACACCACACCGCAAAAACCCGGCTTAATCAAAGAGCCAGGCTTTGAAGGCGAAGGGTTGGAAGTTGAAGTGTGGGCCCTGCCCGCAGATGCATTTGGAAAATTCGTGCAAAGAATTCCAGCACCCTTGGGCATCGGCAAATTGACACTTGATGATGGCAGTTCGGTTTCAGGTTTTCTCTGCGAAGCACACGCTGTTAAAGGCGCACAGGAAATTACCAGCCTTGGCGGTTGGCGCGCGTATATCCAGAGCAAAGCGAAGCAGAATTAAAATGCAGCGTTAATATGGCGTGGCGACACCCCTCACTCCCACTCAATCGTCCCCGGTGGCTTGCTCGTCACATCATAAACCACGCGGCTCACACCCTTTACTTCATTGATAATACGCGTGGCTGTGCGGCCTAAAAAATTCATATCAAACTGATAGAAGTCCGCCGTCATCCCATCAACGCTCGTCACGGCGCGCAAAGCCAACACGCGGTCATAGGTGCGGCCATCGCCCATCACGCCGACTGAGCGCACAGGCAGCAACACCGAAAAGGCCTGCCAAATTTTATCATACAAACCAGCTTTGCGAATTTCATCAATGTAAATCGCATCCGCTTTTTGTAAAATCTCAAGCTTCTCGCGTGTCACTCCACCAGGCAATCGGATCGCAAGGCCAGGCCCGGGGAATGGGTGGCGGCCAATAAAATGCGCGGGTAAACCAAGCTCTTGTCCCAGTTTCCTCACTTCATCTTTGAAGAGTTCGCGCAAGGGCTCAACCAGCTTCATGTTCATCCGATCAGGCAATCCTCCCACATTGTGATGTGACTTGATGGTGACTGATGGCCCACCGGTGAATGACACGCTCTCGATCACATCGGGATACAAAGTGCCCTGCGCCAGAAAATCAGCGCCGCCAATTTTCTTGGCCTCACGCTCAAACACTTCAATAAAAAGCCGGCCAATCGTTTTACGTTTTTTCTCAGGGTCTTCTTCACCTTCAAGCGCTGTAATGAATTCGTCTGATGCATCCACATGCACAAGTTTCAAATTATAGTGCTCGCGGAACATTTGCACCACATCAGCAGCCTCGTTTAGCCGCATCAAACCATGATCAACCAAAACACAAGTCAGCTGATCACCCACCGCTTCATGGAGCAGCAAGGCCGCCACAGATGAATCAACGCCGCCCGAAAGCCCACACAACACTCGGCCTGTTCCAACCTGCGCACGGATTTTTGCAATCGCATCCTCGCGGAAAGCCTTCATTGTCCAATTTGGTTTTAAACCAGCCACTTTGAATAAAAAGTTTTTGATCAACGCCGCTCCATCGGGCGTGTGCACAACTTCGGGATGGAACATGGTGGTGAAGATTTTACGCTCCTCGTCCGAAGCAATGGCGTAGGGCGCATTTTCAGAAGTGGCCTTCACGGTAAAGCCATCGGGCAGCTTTGTCACACGGTCGCCATGGCTCATCCAAACGGGATAGCGTTTGCCCACATCCCACAGCCCATCAAACAATGCGCTTTTCTCAAGCACTTCAATTTCGGCGCGACCAAATTCAGCCGCATGGCCTCCCTCTACTTCGCCACCCAATTGTACCGCCGTTGTCTGTTGGCCATAGCAAATCGAAAGTACAGGAAGCTTCGAGTCGAAAATAACTTGCGGCGCGCGCGGTGAGCCTTCGCGCGTCACCGAGTCTGGCCCGCCCGAAAAGATAACGGCTTTGGGTTTTAAACGATGAAACGCGGCTTCGGCACTCTGAAACGGGATAACCTCAGAATAGACCCCGGCCTCGCGCACGCGGCGCGCGATGAGCTGCGTAACTTGGGAACCAAAATCGATGATTAAAATGTTTTCTTGCATGGCGGGCGATTAAGGCATTGGGGCAGAGTCTGCAAGATTAGATCAAAATATCCCACAAAAGCTTAAAATTGAGCCCGATGATCAATAATGCAATTGCCGCAGCTACTGCAGTCAACCAGGGCGGAGAAACCATTTCGCCCATCTTTGCTTTGCTGGCCGTAAACATCACCAATGGCACCACCGCAAAGGGCAGTTGGAATGCCAACACCACCTGACTGAAGATGAGCAGGAAGCCCGTGCCGCTTGCGCCATAATAAATCGTAACCGCCGCTGCCGGAACAATGGCCACTGCTCGCGTGATCAGACGGCGCATCCATGCTGGCAAGCGGATATTGAGAAACCCTTCCATCACAATCTGCCCAGCAAGTGTGGCGGTAACGGTCGAATTCAAACCGCAGCATAAAAGCGCAATGGCAAAAAGTTTCGGCGCCAGCAACGAACCAACCAACGGGGCGAGCATCTTATGAGCGTCGCCAATTTCCGCCACGTCGAAGTTGCCGGCTCTGTGAAATGTGGCCGCCGCCAATATCAAAATAGAAGCATTCACAATCAACGCAAAACACAATGCAAAGGTAGAATCGAATGTGGCAAAACGTAAAGCCGATTTCTTCTCTGCCAAACTATCTCCGTAAGCCCGTGTTTGAACTATGCCGGAATGCAAGTATAAATTATGCGGCATCACCGTTGCGCCAATAATGCCAAGCGCCAAATAGAGCATCGCAGGATCGCGCAAAAGATTCGTGGTGGGTGCAAAACCACGCAGCACGCCGCCCCAGTCAGGATCAGCAAGCGCAATCTGGAACATAAAGCAGGCAAAAATTACAGCGAGTAGCGAGATGACAAAAGCTTCGACCCATCGGAACCCTAAACGTTGTAACAGCAAGATTACAAACACATCTAGCGCTGTGATAATCACACCGATTTCGAGGGGAATGCCAAACAGCAAATTCAGACCAATCGCAGTGCCCACTACTTCCGCAACATCAGTGGCAATGATGGCGATTTCGGCAAACATCCAAAGCATAAAAGCCACAGGTTTTGGAAATGCGTCACGGCACGCCTGCGCGAGATCGCGGCGTGATGCAATGGCCAAACGCGCGCACAGCGATTGCAAGATAATCGCCATGATGTTCGACAATAGCGCGACAAAAAGCAGCGCATAACCATAACGCGCGCCTCCGGCAATCGCGGTGGCCCAATTGCCCGGGTCCATGTAACCCACAGAAACCAAAAAACCTGGGCCGACGAAGGCCAATGCCCGCTTGAAGAAACTGGCGTTTGGTAAAACCGGTACCGAGCGAAACACATCCATAAGCGAGGCCTCTCCCGCTGAGCGTCGCCATTTTCCAGTGGTGGTTAATTCATCCATTTCCAATGTTTAGCATAGACTAAACTTTATGCAATAGGCTAAATCATCCATATGAAAGTCAAGCGCCTCCAATCTGCCAAGCTCCGGTCTGTTGCATTCAAACGCACAAGGGCGGATCATCAGGCCGAGATTTCGGAAGATTATGTTGAGTTAATTGCTGAACTCATTGACGAAAAAGGTGAAGCGCGAGGCACTGATATTGCATTGAGACTAGGGGTTGCCAATGCGACAGTGGTGAACACACTTAAGCGATTGCAGAACCAAGGCTTGGTCACACAAGAGCCCTACCGTGCGATCTTTCTGACGATCGATGGCTGGAAAATGGCTGAAGATGGCAAGCGCAAACATGACATTGTCGAAAAATTTCTTCTTGCTATTGGTGTTCCCGAAGCAACTGCCCGCATCGACAGTGAGGGTATCGAGCATCACGTGAGTGTTGAGACGTTAAAAGCGATGGCAAGGTTTTTAATTCGCAAGCCGATCAACTAGACAACCTTCTGCATCACCGCAACAAAAAATCCGTCCGTGCCATGCTGCGCAGGCGTCAGCAACAATGTGTTGGATGAACCATCAGCAGATTTCGGAACTTCGCCACCAATTGCGTGTTTCCATTGCTCAGCATACGGAACAATTTTGAAATTCTTGTTTGAGGCCAGAAAAGTCTTCACTTGATCAGTATTTTCCTCAGCCAAAACTGAACAGGTAATATAAATCATACGGCCACCCGCTTTCACCAAAGCAGCACCTTGCGCCAATACATCGCGCTGATCCTTCTGGCGTTGTTCGAGTTGCTTGGGTTGCAAGCGCCACTTGGCGTCAGGCTTGCGCCGCCACGCACCAGACCCAGAACAAGGCGCATCTATCAACACACAATCAAATCCACCCATTTCTCCCAGTTTGGCACACTCATCAGCGGCCACGATTTCGATGTTGGTGGCACCAGATCGATTGACACGTTCAAATATCGGGCGGAGCCGATGCTTGTCCTGATCATGGGCCACAAGGCGGCCTTTGTTTTTCATGATCGCCGCCAGCGCCAATGTCTTGCCGCCAGCACCGGCGCAAATATCAATCACCGATTCACCGGGCTGAACACCAGACAGCAAAGCCGCAATTTGCGATGCTTCGTCCTGCACCTCAAACCAGCCAAGACCGTGGGCTGGCTCAACTTCAACATTCACGTTGCGTGTCTCATGGGTCGGTGATTCAATGCGCACGCACAAAGGTGAAAGCGATCCTGCAGTTGCATTGTGTTTGGCAAATGCTTCGAGCAGCTGCTCTCGGCTGGCTTTCAGTGTATTCGCCCGCATATCAATTGGTGCGCGCATCGAAAGGGCAGCACCCTCTTCTGCAGCACGATCACCAAACACTGCTTGTAAAGAAGGCTCCAGCCATTCTGGGAAATCCCCCCGAATATGAGCTGGCAAATCATCGCGCATTTCGCGTTCAAGCGCAGTCTTTTCTTTGGCGGTCAAAACACCAGGACCAAATTGCTCCGTACACAGAGTTTCAATTTCAGCTGACGACATATTCCAAACATCGCGCAGCACACCCAGCGCCAAAGCGCGCGGGCGCCCATCACCCATGCGTGACGAAGCCGTATTACGCCTGCGCAATACATCATAAACTAATGTGCCAATCGCATGTCGATCAGTTGACCCAGCAAAGCGGTGCGATTTGCCCCAGTCTTTCAGCGCCTCAGAAGCGGGTCGATGTTGAGTAAAAATATCATTCAAAATTTCGATCGCCGCGGCAACCCGTCCAGCAAGTCTCATAACTCAACCCATTCCCTGATAATTTGGTGCTTCTCTTGTAATCATAACATCATGCGCGTGACTTTCACGAAGCCCTGCCCCCGTGATACGCACAAACTGTACACGTGATTGCATTTCAATAATCGACCCTGCCCCAACATAACCCATCGCGGCACGAAGACCACCGACGAGTTGATGAAGCACAGCACCCACTGCACCCTTGTGAGGAACTTGGCCCTCAATGCCTTCGGGTACCAATTTCAATTTATCATTCACATCTTGCTGGAAATATCGATCAGCAGACCCGCGCGCCATGGCGCCAACCGAGCCCATGCCACGATATGATTTATAACTGCGACCGTTGTAGAGATAGACTTCACCCGGGCTTTCATCCGTGCCCGCAAGAAGTGATCCCATCATCACAACTGATGCACCAGCAGCAAGAGCCTTGGCCATATCGCCCGAAAGCTTCACACCGCCATCGGCAATGACAGGCACACCTGCCTTCATCCCCTCTTCGGCACATTCAATGATCGCTGAAAACTGCGGCACGCCCACACCTGCTACAACCCGTGTTGTACAAATTGAACCAGGCCCAATACCGATCTTCACAGCATCAGCACCAGCCCCAATGAGCGCCTTCACAGCCTCAGCCGTGGCCACATTGCCACCAATAATCTGAACACGATTAGAAATTTTCTTGATGCGCTCAACTTGATTGAGAACATGAATGGAATGGCCATGCGCCGTATCAACCACCAACACATCAACACCCGCATCGATCAGTTGCTCGGCCCGCGCAAAACCATTGTCGCCTGTACCTGTTGCCGCTGCAACCAGCAAGCGCTCCTGCGCATCTTTCGCAGCCAGCGGATGGTCTGCCGCCTTTTCCATATCGTTCACAGTGATGAGACCAACGCATTTGAAATCATCATCAACAACGATAAGCTTTTCAATACGGTGCTTATGTAAAAGTCGCTGCGCTTCAGTGCGGTCAACACCAGCTTTCACCGTAACTAAATCGCGCGTCATTAATGCGCCAACTTTGGTGTTGAGATCGGTCGAAAACCGCACATCGCGATTGGTAATAATGCCGCAAAGCTTTCCAAATTCATCGACAACGGGGATGCCCGAAATTTTGTGGCGCTTTTTAAGCTCCATCAAATCACCAATCGTCGCATCAGGCGCAATGGTAATCGGGTTCACCACCATGCCGCTTTCAAACCGCTTCACCTGCCGTACATGATCGGCCTGCTGCTCAGGATTGAGATTTTTATGGATCACACCAAGCCCACCCGCCTGCGCCATGGCAATAGCCATCGGCGCTTCGGTCACCGTATCCATGGCCGCCGAGACAATCGGAATTGAAAGTGAAATTTCTTTGGTCAATTTGGTTTGCGTTGAAACGTCAACAGGCAAAACCGACGAAGCACCGGGCTTCATCAACACATCATCAAAGGTCAAATATTCAGGAAATTCGCGGGGCATAGGGCCAACCTCATTATAAACAGCGGGATTCGACTGGTTGACGGCTGCCCTTAACACCCGAGTGACAGACAATGCAAGTCTTAGCTTTCGCCGCCCCTATACCCCAACGCCAACACAAACAGCTCGGCTGAATCATCCCTGCTCGCCATCGGCTTTACATGCTTGACCGTTTCAAAATCTTTCTTCAGCAATTTCAAAATCTCATTCTCTGTACCGCCGCGCAAAACCTTTGCCAGATACATGCCACCCGGTTTCAAGACTTCCTTTGCGAAATAATATCCAGCTTCGGCCAGAGCAATAATATTGATCACATCGGTTTGCCTATGACCCGTGGCGTGTGCCGCCATGTCCGACAAAACACAATCGGCCTTATCGCCACCTAAGGCTTCAATCAAAAGCGATGGTGCATCATCATCATAAAAATCTTTCTTGAAAATCGTAACGGCAGTGATTGGATCCATGCCGTGCATGTCAATGGCAACCACTTTGCCTTTGCCTTCTTCCGCCTTAACCCGCTTGGCCGCAACTTGGCTCCAGCCGCCTGGTGCAGCACCCAAATCGATGATACGACCACCCGATTTCAAAAACTTAAATTTATCGTCGATCTCAATCAGTTTAAATGCAGCGCGCGAGCGATAGCCCAGCTTCTTGGCCTCATGCACATATGGATCATTGAGCTGACGCTCGAGCCAGATTTTTTGCGACGCGGTTTTACCCTTGCCGGTTTTCACCCGCACTTTAAGGCTTTTGCCCGCGGGCTTATTGCCCATGCCCGGCCTGCTCATGTTTTCACTTCCTTCAAACGGTCAGCCGCAATCATCTGCATTAAAATTCCTTCGCGTAGTCCACGATCAGCCACGCGAATGCGCGGGGCTGGAAAAGCGCATCGTATTTCTTCTAAAATTGCACATCCGGCCAAAACCAAATCCGCGCGCTCGCGGCCAATGCAACCATTGCCCATGCGCTCTTCATAAGTCATCGCCAAAAGCCTGGCCGTCACTTGCCCCGCACCCTCGCTATCAAGCCAACAGCCATCAACCTTTGAGCGATCATAATGACGCAAGCCTAAATGCACCCCCGCAATTGTCGTCACCGTGCCAGACGTGCCAAGCAAATGTGTGGGCACAGGCCCCTGCCCATATAGCTCCGAGACTTTCTGAACAAATGGTGAAAGCAACTCTTTTACATGCGCACGCATATTCGCAAATGTTTCAATTGAAACCTCGCGGCCCCCGTCATGTCGCTCCGAAAGTGTAACAACACCAGCAGCCAGCGAAATCCAAGCTTTCAACTCAAACTTGCCGCCCTCCAGCTGCATCCACATCACTTCCGTTGAGCCGCCACCAATATCAAAGATCACAGCGCTTGATGCTTCGGCATCAATCAATGGCTCGGCCCCAGAGGCCGCAAGGCGCGCCTCCGTCTCGCGGTCAATGACTTCAAGCTTCAATCCTGTTTCGAGTTCGACACGCTCAATAAATTCAGCACCATTGGCCGCCAATCTGCAAGCTTCTGTTGCAATCAAACGGCGCTGCCCCACTTTGTGCCAGATCAGCTTATTCGAACACACGCGCAAAGCTTCAATCGTGCGGCGCATGGCATCTTCAGACAAATGCCCCGAACGGCTGACACCTTCGCCGAGGCGCACAATTCTGGAAAACGCATCAATAACAGAAAGGCCCGAAGCCGAAGGATGGGCAATCAGCAACCGACAATTATTTGTCCCTAGGTCGAGCGCACCAAAAGGCAAAGCCGCCTCGGGACTACTCGGCCCTCGGCGAGGCTTAAAAGCACCCCTTTTAGCGCGTCCCGCAGGAGAATTTCTCCCATGATTGGTCGCGTCCACTCTAAATTCCTTTGAACGCGCTTTCGTCAACAGCCAAACTAGGCCGGACCAAAAGCAGCATTCCTAAACATTGCGTTGAACCCACAATAACAGGTTCCATCCTGAGGTAAAGGCATTGTGGGTTGGGGGTTGGGGGCGGTTTTGAGCGGGAAGTGACGTCATCGGGTTCGACTTCAGCATGCCTGAATTTGCTCCAAGAGCGGAAGAAAACTGTCCGTATCATACTTGAAGCGATGGGCCACCAGCGGATGTCAACGCGCCAAACGATTGCTTCGATTACTTTACGAAAGACTGTAAAGTCTAAACCACTGAAACTAAGAATTAATTTTCAAAACATTGCATTTTAATTTCAGATATTGATTTTCTGAAATAGAAATGATATCAAATACGGAAGGAGAAATGTATCATGAGTAATGTTGTACCACTCCATCCACCTCAGCCACTGTTGGCCGGTTTCAAGTTGCCCAGGAATTTTGACGTTGCGCGGCAAATAGCCGAGTTCGCGACGAAGCATTCAATAAATTCAATTAACGCTATGATGGCCGGATAAAATGGCAAACGCTGTTGCAAAAATTATAAACGGGCTGCGCGAGCACGGAGGGTTAAAGGGTTCCGATGTGGCTAATGTTGTAGATGTTTCTCCGGCTACTGTTTCACGCTGGACAAACGGTACCGCTTTTCCCCATCCCAAAACACAACTTGTCATTTCTGATTTAAGATTTGTGGTCGACAGATTGGCGGATTTTTATTCGCCGGAAGAGGCCCGGCTTTGGCTTTACTCAAAGCATCGTTTGTTGGGTGATGCGCGGGCCATTGATCTTATCCATGAAGGCCGTACTGACGAAGTTCTAGGCGTGATTGAAAGTCTTGACGAAGGCACATTCACCTAACCATGACTGAGGCTCTTCGACACGACCGCGCGTTACTTGACGCGCTAGACGTAGCAGCCATTCCGTTTAGCGGAAATGTCTGGCGCATTGCACAAGTCGGGCGTGATCCGCTGAAAGGTTCGTCGCTTTCGGGTCGTTGGAGTGGTGGAGATTATTCGGTTCTTTACACGGCTTGTGAGAGGGATGGCGCATTAGCCGAAATCGGATTCAGGCTTTCGTTGGAACCAATCTGGCCCAGCAGGCTCCAACATTTGCTACACGAAATCAAAGTCGAATGTGAGAAAGTCATAGATCTCAGTGACCTTCCTGCGCTCGAAAAATTAGGGGTAACAACTCCAAAATACAAAAGCTTAGATTATTCCGTCACCGCACGCATTTCGGCTGCAGTTGCCTTCTTGGAATATGACGCAATGTTAGTGCCCAATGCCCGCTTTGCATGCAGAAACTTGGTAATTTTCAACGAAAGGCCGAACAGTTTGGAGCTTGTCAAGTCTTCGCCCGTCGATTGGAATGCTTGGCGGTCAAAGAAATAAATTCGTCGGCGATATCTTGGCGGTTCGCGCGATGGCTATTTGTGAATAGTGTAGATGAGCAACATCAGCTTCCTAGTCAAACGCGTCAGTTTAATAACGTGATGCAGATGTCTGGTCTCTAGTCGAAGACAGAAGTCCAAACCACCCCCACCCTCCCCCCAAACCCTCAATATTTCTATTGAAAATTAACCAAGAATTGAGAGTCCGCGCCCTAATCTGCTCCTTCGGGGCGGGGTTTGTATGCGTACATTTGGCAAAACATGGTTCAAGCAGGGCTCTTTGATCGCGGATTATGGCGAGCATTTCGGCCAAGGTGTTCGTGCCCATAAAAGCGCAATTGCCTTGGAAGCCTCTAAAGTTGATGCTGAACTGGCGTCTAAAGCCAAATCCGAATTCATCGCCAATATGAGCCACGAGTTGCGAACGCCGCTCAACGCCATTATCGGGTTTTCTGATATGCTCGCCACCAAGACCGTCACCGGGCCAGATAAAGTTGTGCAATATGCCGCTTACATTCAACAAGCAGCCGAGCATTTGCTTGCACTGATTAACGGCATTCTGGATGTATCAAAAATTCAAGCTGGCAATCTAGGTGTCGATTTAGAACCCGTCAGTTTGATGCAAGTGCTCGAGCCTTGCCTGTTGATCACCGATGCCAAAGCCAAAGAGAAAAACGTTGTCATCGAAACCCATCTTTCGGAACAGCTGCCACTTCTCTTAGCAGATCCCTTACGTCTCAAACAGATTTTGATTAACCTGCTCAGTAACGCTGTAAAATTCACACCAGAATGGGGCCGTGTTCGCGTTGAGGCAAGTGTTCGCTCTGCCGACTTTGTGACAATCTGCATAACCGACACAGGCATCGGCATGTCGCCGCAAGAGATCGACACCGCCATGCGGCCGTTTGGCCAAGTTGAATCCGGATTTAACAAACGTCACGAAGGCACCGGCCTCGGTCTGCCAATTGCGTATGCTCTTGCAAAATTGCACTGCGGCGATTTGCAAATTCAATCAACCAAAGGCACTGGCACGCGTGTGACCGTTCTCATCCCGCTGGCCGCCAGCGAAAATCAAATAACCATGCCAATCGCCACAAAGCATTGAAGGGCCTAATTTAGCAATGACAACGGCAACAGCACTTTCAGTGGATCAAAGGACAATCCCCAACCGCCTACGTTCCGACGAACGCATGGGTCGTATCGTTGCTGTAACAGGTGCACACGCCATTATTTTGCTCGATGCCACAGACGGCTTTTTTGATGAAAATGCCAAAGGCGCTGAAATCGGCACTTTGATGAAAGTTGAAACACCGACATCAATTACCCTTGCTTTGATCTCAGCATTGAGTTCGCCAACGCCATCTCACAGCTCGCAAGAACAAGAGCTACGCATCGTCGAAGTTGAATTCATCGGTGAACTTCCAAAAGATGAACTCGGCAATCCAAAATCCTTCCGCCGTGGTGTTTCGAACTATCCTTCACTCGGTGATTTGGTTTACCGCGCCAATCGCAACGAGCTTGCAATGGCTTATGCGTGTGACGCTGAAACCGCCGTACGCGTGGGCTATATTCAACAAGACCCGACTATTCCAGCGATGATCAAGGTTGATGAAATGCTGGGTAAGCATTTTGCCATTCTCGGAACCACTGGCACAGGCAAATCTTGCACCGTCGCCCTTATTTTGCGGCGTATCTTAGAAAAAAATCCGCAAGCTCATATTCTGCTGCTCGATGTTCACCGCGAATATGCCCAGAGTTTCAAGGGCATGTCGGAAATCATTACACCCGATAATATGGCGCTGCCCTTTTGGCTTTTGAACTTCGATGAAGCAGTTGAAATTTTGGTTGGCCAACAGGCCAACCGCGAAACCGATGTCGAAGTTCTGCGCGAAATCATTCCGATCGCAAAAGCCCGCTATATGAGCAACCAACGCCGCGATAAGACTCGCACGCGCGATGTGCTGGTAGAAAATAATATTGGTGTCGATACACCCATCCCATACCGCACTTCTGATCTCACGGGTGTTCTTGAGGAATACATTGGCAAGCTTGAACTGCGTGGTGAACTGGCCCCCTACAAGCGCATCAAAGCGCGCATTGAGGCAATCTCGCGTGATCCTCGTTATGTCTTCATGTTTGGCTCTCTCACTGTGCAAGATAACATGGCAGCCGTGTTGGCACGCCTGTTCCGTATTCCCGTCAACGGTAAGCCGATTGCCATACTCGAACTGGGTGGTCTTCCATCTGAAATCATCAACGTGGTGGTTTCCGTTCTCGCACGTCTCGCTTTCGACTTTGGTGTGTGGAGCGCTGGCAAAGTTCCAATCACTTTCGTCTGCGAAGAGGCACATCGCTATGTGCCAAACGATAGGTCTTCAGGTTTTGAACCCACCAAGCGTGCGATCTCTCGCATCGCCAAGGAAGGACGAAAATATGGCGTGTCACTGTGCATCGTAAGCCAACGCCCCGCTGAGCTTGACCCGACGATCCTGTCACAATGCAATACCATCTTCTCGATGCGCCTCACCAATGAGCGCGACCAGGAAATTCTGCGCGCCGGTATTTCCGACGCCGCCGCCAGCTTGCTTGAATTCATGCCCACCATGGGTGCGGGAGAAGCCATCACCTTCGGCGAAGGTGTGGCGCTGCCAACGCGCATCAAGTTTGATCTTTTGCCTGCGGGTGAATTGCCGCGCAGCAACACAGCTTCGTTCACCAAGAATTGGGCCAAAGATTTGCCCGACGATAAATTCTTGCATGAAGTGGTCAGCCGTTGGCGCGCCCAAACTTATAATCCAGATAGCGCAGGCTATTCGATTGATGAGGGAGCTACCGTCGAGACTGGTCAAACAGCAGCTGCCGCAGGGGATGCCCCTGCCCAACAGCCCAGGCCATCGCTGCGCCGCGACAGTTTTATGAGCCCCCAAATTGGCGCACCTTTAATCCAGCCAGCACCCCAACCTTCGGGCTTTGGCAAAATGACGCCCGCTGCGGTTCCGCTACAACCAGCACCCGCTCCCGCCCAGCCGGAAGCACAGCAAAGCCTGGCCAGCCTGATCAAACAGTTCCGCACGTGAAGCCTTGCATAGGCTCGCAGTGGGGGCTATCACCACAACACTCAAGCGATAGCTTGGGGGATCGGCTAACGGTAGGCCCTCAGACTCTGACTCTGATTGTCTAGGTTCGAATCCTAGTCCCCCAGCCAATTTTTCCTATAATTTCAATTTTTTGTAAATTTTATTCATAATTTTGAAAATAACGCTTGACACCGTACGGTGAAGGTGCTATCCCTGGTCACAATCCACCATTGGGTTAAATCTTCTCACAGCCACCACCAACAAGTCTTGCAAGCCCACGAAGACGACGTTGGATGGGGGTATGGGAAGCTTTGACCGACGATGGACTAAGCGGCGTCCAACGCCTGCAAACGTTCCATTTCAGTTTTATAGACCCGCATCATCTCTTCCTGCTCTTCGGCGGGAAGATATTGCAGATACTTGGCGAAATCGTTTTCGGCTCTTTCGCGTCGATCGTCGCTCCAAGGATATACCGCGTTCTTCAACGAATAAAGATGGCGGCCCAAAATTTTGCGAAAAATGTCCAAATTCATCGGACGTTTTTCAACAGGCTTGGGCGGCGGATCAAAAAGTGAAGGCTGGCGCATGAAGCTATTTTACAGCAGTGCTTGCCGCTTGCAATCTTCTTCCACCAACCCCTCTTCCTCTGGGGATAAGTTGTAAAGCTTTTAAAGTGCTTGGTTCATTTCATTTTCCAGCTTGGCAATAAGCGTGGTTTCCTTGAGCAAGGTTTCAACGCGCTCCACAAATTGCTTCGCTGCCGGCAGTTCTGGTGTGAGAGGAATTTGCGCAAGCTGCTTGGCAAAGGTGTTGGCGTGTTTTGGCTTTTTCAAAATCAAAAACCGCCAATAAGTTTCGGCCACTTGGCCTTCAGCTTCATCCAAGTAAATTTGCGAGAGGATGGGCCTGCTGTCAGCAGTAAGGCGCAGTTCACCTTTTTTGAACTGAGCCTCAAGTGCCTCGCCTGATTTGAGAAAGCCCTGCAAAGCTTCGATGCGGGTTTCTTCCATGTCGATGCGCTGCGTTTTGGCCCATTCGGTTTTTTCCGAATCCAACATTTTTTTAGGCGCATTGAGTTTGAGCGCGGCAACATCTGGCATATCGGGCCAAAGAAATTCTGGCTTGTATTTGCGCCGCGCCAACACGCCAAGCCGCGCCTCAGCCTCGGCCAACAAATCACGCCGCGCCGTCCATTTTTCTTGAAGCTGTTTGGCACGCTTGCCAATTTCAGCCTGTTGCTTTTTATCGGCATGAGGAATGGGCAAAGGCGCAATGAATTGCTTGTTGGCCTCAAACCATCCACCTTGCTTTGGTTTGCCTATACGACGAAAAACAAAATCAGCCACCGAGCCATTAAGCACGCCCAGAAGATATGAAAGGTCAACGCCCTTGGCAGGCAGAATGCCATTAACGCGTACGTTGTTAAGATATTTATCAGCGTCATAGTCTGCACTTACGCGCAATGAAGGGACAGTTTGTGCAACTATCAACTTTGGCAAATCGTGAAACGAAAGATTTTTAGGATATACATAACCCCACCATCCATCGTCCAAATCCATCTTTGGACTTTCGCGTGATCTCAATTCCTTTTCAAACTTCCGTAAATACTCCCAAGCCCTTGGAAATTTCTTCTGCAGAAAAGCAGCACGTCCCAGCTCAAAATCTCCATGCGTGTTTTCAAAATACGGAAATAGGAGATATTTATCAGCAACAGGAGTTTCGAACCGTTTAGCTTGCGGGCCTGAAATAAGAGGCTTCATAATTGCGTCTTCGATCAAAACTTCGAATCCATTGATCTGGTCATGAACGCATTTGTACTTGCCAGAACCAATGCGCTCTAAGTGGTAGATTGAGTCAGCACTTGTAACTAACCCTTGAAAAATCGCCGTTGAAGACTTCTTACTTCCAAGTGATTCAAACTGGCCAGACAGCCTTTCAATCAATTCACGCTCTTTGCCTGTCAACATCATCCATTCATCATCTGCGCCAAAGGCTTCGGTCGGCACGGCCAGCGCCTCATCCGCCCATTCCAAATCGCCCACCTCACCTTGCGGTGAAGCAGCAACGCGAATGACGTCATTCGCCTCCGCCGTAAAAAATTGCAGCGCTGTGTAAGTGATCGCCTCGTCAAACACTTGGAAGGATTTGAAATCTAGCCAGCGCTCTAATTGTTTGGTGCGGTGGATAAGCCCGCGCAGGCCTTGGCCATAATCGTTCACCGTCCACTAGCTTGGCGCAATATAGGCCATGCGGCCACCTTGGCTCAAAAGCCGCAAGCCCTTTTCAATGAAGGGCAGATAAAGATCAAAATTCCCCGTCTGCGCACTTTCATAGGTGCCAACCTCACGCTTCTTGCGCAGATAGGCCACAACGTCCGGATCAACCTTCATCAGGTTTTGCAGCTTTACGTAGGGCGGGTTGCCCAGCACGATATCGAATTTAAAATCAAATGCTGCGTCCCAATCAAAGGGGTTGATGCGGGCTTGCGCCTCCGGCGATTTTGTGATCATCGCCCAGCAATCATGCGCCACCAAACTGTTGCCGCAGCGGATGTTATCATCCAAAGTTGAAAGCGGCGATTTGGCCCGCGCCGAATGCAGCCACAAAGCCAGCTTGGCAATTTCCACTGACGATGGATTGATATCCACGCCATAGATATTGTGTTTGAGAATATCGGCCACGAGGGCGGATTCATCATAGCCCACGCCGCTTGCATCTTTAATCGCCATGGTCTGCATTTGCTTGGCCAAGGTCATGCGTTCATCCAGCAATTTGCGGAATGCCGAAATGAGAAACGCGCCAGAGCCACAAGCCGGATCAACAATTTTTATCGCCCGCAATTTGGCCAGATAGTCATTGAGCTGTTGGCCCGTGGGTTCGTCTTTCACGCCGGATGAAGTGCGGGCGGCGGAAAACCACGGTTCCATGGCTTCATCCACCATGTAATTCACCACCCATTCGGGCGTGTAATAAACCCCATCACGCTTGCGCTTGGAAAGCTTGGCAATTGTCTCGCGGCCTTCCAATTCGCCCACGCGGTATTCAAGTTCGGTGATGGATTGTTCGAAGATGCGGCCCAATGTGTAAAGTGTTAGGCTTTCTTTGGCCCCACCTTTTGCGGCGTAATCATAATAGGCTGACAGGAAGAGAAGTGTTTCTTTGTCCTTCAACAGAGATGCCTCATTGGCACCCTGCCCTGCCGCCGCAAAAATGTGGTTGGGAATGGTCAGTGAATTCATCAACGGGTCATCAGCAAACAGACCGCCGTTGATATGTGGCAAGACCGTTTGACCGAACCTGCCGCCTTCATTCATGAACTTGAAGAGGCGTTTAAACCACACCCAAATTTCTTCACCTTCAGTTTCATAAGTGGGCTTAATGGCGCGGTCTCTCAGTTCTTCGCGCACGAACTGCGGAGGAAACAACATGCGCTCGCCCATGTCTTCGCAGTAAAAGGCAAAGATAAAACGATCAAGCAATTTTTGTGAAATGCGCAATAAGTCAGTTTTTGTACCTACAAATTGCGGATTGTGGGTGACGAGGACGCGGAAGAGCCGCTCGCGCACGCCTTTATAGTGATCGTAAAACTCATCCTCGATTTTCTTTTCGCGCGTGCCTTGGTGCTCCGTCATGCGCCATAAAGCGGGGCGGCCCGATTCTGAAATCAGCATGTCGCGTTGGAAAAGCTTTACGAAAAGGAAGCGATCAAACTGTGCATCTTCATTCTCAGACAACAAATCATGTTTAGCAAATAAGTCTTTGTTCTGAAGGCTGATTGTGAACTTCAAATGTAGGGGAACACGGTCCCACCAATACAGGCGAAACTCATTCATATCTGTCACCAGTGCCCACCACGGTTGCACGGGTTCATTGCCAAACATATTGCGGCGTGCGCCACGCACATAGTTGAGGCATTGCTCAACAGGCGTGAAGTTTGCGCCCTTGCGATTCTGTTTTGAGTCTAAGTTTGATTTAATATCTTTGAACTCGCACAATACTTGGGGCACGGCATCCTCGCGCCCGCGAAACCAACCCAGAGCCAAATCAGCAATGCCCTTGCCACCAGATGCGCCCGCATTGGCAATCGTGAATTTGGCATTGATCGTGTGATCGTCTTTCGCCGTGCGGCCCGTCTGGCCGTATCCCCAAAGTTCTTCAAAGAAAGTTTGGGCAAAAGCCCCTTCGGCCTGGGTTTCAGACTGTTTGACACGCTCGCTCCAGCCTTTCAGCTTGGCCAAAACCAAAGCATCACGGCCATCCTCTAAATACGAGCGGAACTCAAAATCTAACGTTGATTGCAAAAATGAGCGGCTGATAAATGAGCGCGAATCGTCAAACATCCAAGAGTTCCTAAAGCATCCGGGTTACAGCTTTAGACTAGTCGAATTCGGGGTTCGTTCACAGCGCATTTAACGCTCACAGCATGCCACCTCACCCCTCACATCCCCACAAGTTCCACACGCCGATTTTTGGCTTGCCCTTCTTCCGTTTTATTGGATGCCAGTGGTGCCAACGGGCCTACTCCTTTGGCGGTTAAACGGCTCGCATCCACCCCTGCCCCAACCAGTGCAGCAACCACTGATTTGGCCCGCGCGGCAGAAAGTTGGAGATTGTAATCGAGTTCGCCCTTATTGTCGGAATGCCCCACAACATAAACATGAGACCCCGGATCAGCTTTGAGATAGGCAATCATCTGAGCCAATTGCGGCTGAGATTCGGGTTTGATGGTTGCCTTATCAAAATCAAAATACAAACCATAAATCACCACGCGACCATCAGCGCCAATACTGTTGCCAATTTCGTCAGCCGTGAGTGTGACGATTTTTTCTTCGCGCTGGCCGGGCTCGACCACTTCAATCAACACGCCAACGCGAGAGCGCAGCGCTTTCGACACGTCGCCAAAACTACCGCCTGAATTTTGGCCAGCAAACACGGCGACATAGGTTTCGTTGCCCGGATCGCCTTTTTTCAACAATGCATAGCGCGGATCAACAATCTTGCTGAACATGCCGTTTGAAAGAAACTTACGGCGCGTGCTTGCGTTTTCGGAAATAACGTTTTTCGACGCGTCATTTGCGCTGTATTTAAGGTCTTTGAAATTTGCACCACATGTGGCGTTGTCACATTCAAACACGGCGGCAAAGCCCTTGGCTTTCAAGGCGTCTATGTAATTGCCGAAAACTTCAAGCGAGGAACGTTGCTCGGGTGAAACATAGAGTGTTCGCAAAACCCTGCCCTTCTGCGACACTGTTTTAGAAAACGCTTTGGCTCTAATATCGGCAGGCCCAGCGGGCAGCGTGAGTTCATCAAATTTCTTCGACGTTTGGCCAACAATGGTTGAGCCCTCATAACGCCCAGTGAACGGACTATCGGCAGCACCTTCTGCATCGGCTGCCATCTCAGACGTATAATCTGCAGGGGCCGCATAAGCCAAATTAGCAAACAGCATTGCAATAACAAAACATAATTGACGTAAAAACATGATCACTCCTTGCGGCCCCGCAAGCCACCACATGCCGATAGAATCAATGAACCGTCAACCCCGTTGCGTTACGGTGATAGTATGCAAAATTATATTTTATGCGACGCTTGGCAAAGTGCATTTCAAATTGACATCTGCCACGAGTGGCAAATGGTCAGACGCCACTCTTGCGAGGGATGTGTTATGAATTGCAAAATTTGTGATGAGGCCCGGTGGCCAATCCAAAATGCGGTCCATGGGAAGCAGTGGCAGGCGCGACGGAAAGCTGGGTTGCACCGGCAGCGATCCAAACACTGGTTCAAGCACGGCTAAAGCAGAGCGCCGCACACGCCGCCACTCGTTGAAATCACCCAGCATGATTGTGGGCATGGGCGTCATGGCCTGAAAAGTGTCCAACAATGCGTTGGCTTGCATAATGCGCGATCTGCGCAGCAAACCTAAGTGAACCGCAATGACCCGAAACCGACCTTGCCCCAGATCAAGCTCTGCAAACACCGCACCGCGTGGCTCAATGCCCGGAAGATGGATGCGCGAGCGATGATAATGCAGCGGCTCGCCGCGCACCAAAAGCGCATTGCCATGCCAACCATGACCATCAACAACATCTGATTGAACCAATAATTTCAATCCTGTCTCTTCCTCAATATGGGCGGGGTTCAATAGGCCCGTTCGCGTACCGATGCGGTGATCAACTTCCTGGAGCGCCACCAGATCAGCACTCAGTTCTTTGATAACGGCGACAATGCGCTCTGGCCTGACTTGCCCATCAACACCACGACATTTGTGAATATTATAAGATGCAACTCTCATGTCGGTCTCATCTTCATTGCTTTAAAGATATGGCAGCAACAGCCGTGTTGCTGCATCCCGGCTTTTAACAGCAAACGACCGCGCTTCGAGTTCCTGCCGCGTGAGAGGAATTACGCTGCTATGGTCGATGATCGATGACAGCTTTGCGGCTAGAATCGGATCATACGCTTCGATGGCCATCTCGAAATTGAGACGCATGCTGCGCGTATCCCAATTTGGACTTCCAAACAGACACCAAGTGTCGTCGACCACCATCAATTTGGAATGATTAAATGGCAGTGGCGCTCGCAAGATTTTGCAACCAGCTTGCAGCAGAGGCCCGACATGAGCATGCATGGCCCAATCCATCGGAGCATGATCACTGGCCGCTGGGATCACAATGCGAACATCTATGCCCCGAACCGCTGATAATTGCAGCGCTACCATTAATATTTCAGTGGGCAAAAAATAGGGCGTGGCGATTTTGATTGATTTCTGCGCGGCAGAGATAGCCGAAAGGAGAACCATCATCAGCTGTTCGGTTTCTTGATCAGGGCCAGAGACTATGATGCGAGATGGTATTTTTCCAACCGCCTGCGTATCTGGGTTCCACACGGACTGTGGCAATTCTTCGCCTGTCGTAAACAACCAATCATCGATAAAATCAGTGGTGATTTGCTTGACCACTGCGCCGCTGATTTTGAAATGCGTATCACGAATTTTAATTTTCTTCCGCTGACGCCCGGTATTTTCGTCAGCAATATTCAAACCGCCGATAAACGCTGTTACACCATCAATGACGAGAATTTTTTTGTGTTGCCGTAAATTCAGAAACTGCATACGCCACGGCAAAACCGAATTCATAAATCGCGCCACGGGAACATTTTGTTTGCGGAACAGATTATAAGTAATTCGCCCGCTGCCAAAACCATCAATGAGCACACGAACCATGACGCCGCGTTGGTTTGCTCTGGCCAGTGCATCGATGAACTCCTGACCAATCTTATCCGAGCGAAATATGTAAGAGGTCAGACCTACTGTCGTTTTAGCGTTATTGATTGCAGCAAGCATCTGCGGATAAGCGTCATCGCCATCGTGCAGTGGCAGCAAAATATTCGAAGCGGCCAAAGCCCGGTTGGTCAATGCTCCCACGGTCGCCTTGAGATTGGCAAATGGATCGTCGTTTGCAGCACTGTCGGTAAATCTCGGTTGATGCGATTTGACTGGACGCCGAAGGATTTGAGCGCGCCTTTGAACTCGGTTTATCCCAAAAGTGAAATAAAGAATGGCTCCAATGATCGGCGTAAGCCATGCCAGCCCAATCCAGCCAATCGCAGACGTGACGTTACGCTTCCTTAGTAATATATGAATGGTCATGGCCGCCGAGATAAAAAAATCCAAGACGAGAATGATGATAGTCTGAGCATTCATGCGCGAGGTACAGCCTTATTTTAAACGTTAAAAGCATCCCCACCATAGACTAATCCAAGTATTTTACACCACTGCCCGGTGAAGCGCGCACTGCCTCCTCGGGCCGATAAACGTCCGATCTTTGGCGCTCAAAACCTTAGGTTTTTCAACTATGCTGATTTTGCGGCTTTGAAACCTGCAAACATGCCCGCACTCAAGCCGATCAAATGAAGCGCTGAGGTGGCAATAACGAATCCAGCGCCATAGCCGAAGCCAGTCGCATTAACCGGCATCTCTGAGCCATGGGCAAATCCGTGGAACACGGCGAAGAATCCGCACAAGCCCATCGCCACGCTCAGTGAAGCGTTCCAACGCAGCAGCAGTACAGCTGATAAAACGATGACTGAAGCCCAGATGGCAGTTTCAACATACGGCAAAACAAAACCGCTGAATGCCAGCCCAGCGCCAGCCACCATCATCACCACAAAGCTTGATGGAACCAAATAACGCGCGCGACCGCCCAGCATCGCCGCAAACAAACCTACGGCCACCATCGCCATAATATGATCAATGCCAGTGAAGGGGTGAATAAAGCCGTTTAAAAAGCCAGAATTGTCGTGTCCGGGATGGGCCTCGGCTAATCCGGTCATGGCCATCAATGCTGCTGCGCTTAAAAATAATTTCTGTTTCATCTGCCGCTCCTTTGCTCTTGCCCACTTGCTGTTGCATCAGTGGTATTCAATTTGATTAGCACGGCGTGATTTTCATGCAAATCATAATCCGTCAGACAAAATCCAAATTGCGACTCACTTCAAATTCTCAAGATACGGAACATAGCCTGGCGTGTTTGGATCCATAAGTGGCTTGGACGGGAGCGTATCTTCATCCACATCTGAGACAAACTGGGTCTTAATTTCGTCGAGCTTAACACCCTTTTCATCAATGGCCCAAACCGTCACATGCAACGGCACATCTTTCTTAATTCCCTTCAGCGCCCTGCTTTCAAGTTTAAAGGTGAGGGTGCTTGGGTTATTTGGAACCTCAACCCTATCAGGGGTTAGCTCACCTGGAACTTCGAACAGCGCAACAAACTTGCCGCCTTCAGCGATCGGTGAAACACGCCGAACCACAACCACCATCGTAGCTTTTGAATAGCGATAGTTGAAAGTTAAGCCCCCGCCCATGAATTGCAGATATTTTTTCGGCTTTTGATTATCGCCGCACCCAACAAGGATAAGAGCAGAAAAAAATAAACATGCGACCAAATTGAAGAGTTTCATTGTGCTTCACTTTCTCTTTCATGGCCGATGCCAGCCAAACCTTCAGGCCTAAGGATTAAGCACAAAACAATAATGCTGAACACGGCGACATCACGGTAAGTGGTTCCAAAAACCGTTGACCAACCAACTTCGAGAAAAGCTAGAACGCAGGCCCCGATCACCGCCCCGCGTATTGTGCCAAAACCGCCAATGACTGACGCAAACATGGCTTTAAAGCCAATCATTATCCCTATTGAGAAACTCGCGCCACCATAAGAAATGGCCGAAGCCCAACCTGTGACACCAGCCAATGCACCCGCAATTCCAAAACTCTGGTGGGCGATAACTTCTGGATTGATGCCGCAAAGTGCCGTGAGTTTGAGCGACTGCGCGCAAGCCCGCCAATGCAATCCAAACCGCGTGAGCTTCAGCAACAGCCCAACACCGACCACGGAACCCACGCCAACAAAGATTGCCATAAATGTGATGCCTGAAAGCTTCACCAGATATTGGCCATGCAGTTCAAAAATGGATAGCCCCGAAAACAAAGGCGGCACCCAAATATCACGCCCCGCAGATTGTATCCGCATAATCTCTTCAATAAATATTGAAAGACCAATTGAAGCAATCATGAACGCCAATGGATAGTCCAGCAGTTTCTTGCCCATGAATACTTTGGCAATCACGGCCCCCAATGCGCCACCGCACGCAATGGCAGCTGCAAGCGACCAGAGGCCCGCAATCAAATCACTGTCACCGTTCAGCTCGGAGGCAAAGCAAACATAAATCGCTGCAAAACTGCCAAACATGGCAAGATCGCCGAACGACAGAAATATGCGCCTTGTAATTGCTTGGATCATTGCGAAGGCAACAGACAATGGCAAATAGAAGCTCAGCAGTTGAAGCGTATTGATAAATTGCTGAAGCCAGAATTCAAACATTGGTATCGACTTAGACCTTCGCCATCGTTTCTTGTTGCCATTCATTGGCCAGAACTTCAACCAGCGCAACATTTTCGGGCAAAGCCTACAAAAACTCAGGAATGAGTTCAATTTGGCACGTAGTTGCACCTGCGTATTAATGCCGACTCAGCCTGCAACCTAGTATGCTATTGCTGCAACAATGGAGAAAACACCATGACTGAACTCACCTGTCTTGAACTCAGTATTCTACTTTGGCTGGCACATGTGCTTGTCCAAGCGATCACCGCACGGGGCGAATTTGGTGACGATTATCTATTCAGCCCGCGCGACAAGGACGTTACCCCCAAGGAACTGTATGTGGGTCGCGCCACAAGGGCACTCCATAACTATATTGAAAATCTAGTACCTTTTGTGGCTACTGATCTGGCTTTAGTCGCCACGCAGCATACTGGTGGTATTGGCGCCACAATCTGGATCATTGCGCGGATCGCTTATCTGCCCATCTATATGATCGGCACCAAATATGTGCGAACAGCGTGTTGGCTTGCAGGCGTGATCGGCTTGTTAATGATGTTGGCGCGATTAGCAGGATACTAAACGCTCTCATCACGGTTTAGTTCCAAGGCGGCGAGCTAATTCGCCGCCTTATTTTTTGAAACGGTCTCCTGATCCTAAACGCCAGATGAACGAGCCATTCAGGCCACATTCCAATGCGGCATGGCAACTTATCTTCAAGTTCGGCGTTTATCACTTACAGGAGCTCGAAAATGAAAACCTTTGCTAGTGTCTTAATTCTCACCGTTTCATTTCTTTCAGCCGGCGCATTTGCCGGCAACCCAGCCCCTGTGCAATCCCACAAGCTAAACGTCACCGTGGTTTACAAAAATCAACTTGGCCCAACAAAGGCTCAACTCGTTGATCGCATTTGTAAATTAAATTTCTGCCGCGAGGCATAATTTCGAAATTTGCATCCGACTGGAGGCAAATGCAGCGTGTGCGACTGGGTCATGAACAACGCCCCCTCTCAAGGTCTGGTCGCACGCCTGCTAATTTAAATATCAAAGGCCTCAATTTGCGCAAATGCTGTGCGAAGCGCTTTAGACCATTCACTTGAAAGCATTTTGAAATAAGGATCATCAGGCCCAATCCGCTTACTATGCTCAAATTTCAAGGTGCCCGTTTCATACGTCAACATATCTATCGGCAAGCCCACACTCAAATTTGAACGCAGGGTCGAATCGAATGACAGCAAAATCATTTTCGCTGCATCACCAAGCTTCATATCGTTGCGGGCCACGCGGTCAAGAATGGGTTTGCCATATTTGTGTTCGCCGATTTGAAAAAACGGTGTGTCTGCACTGGCTTCAATGAAATTGCCTTCCGTATAGATTTGGAACAGGCGTGGCGGTTGTTTGCCAATCTGGCCTCCAAAGATAAAACTAGCAGCAAACGCATCCCCTGTTGCACCCAGTTCCTCACCATCCATCTTGCGCACTTCGCGAATGGCACGGCCTACGATCCGCGCCGCTTGAAACATGGTTTTGGCGGCAAACAAATTATCGGGATCTTTGACTTTACCCGCTGGCTTGGCATGTTCCGTGAGCAAGCTGACGACGGCTTGGGTGACGGCCAGATTGCCAGCAGTGAGCAAAGTAAAAACGCTGTGCCCCTTATTCTCCAAACAATGCAGTTTTTTGAATTTGCCAACACTGTCCATGCCCGCGTTGGTACGTGTGTCAGCGGCCATGACGAGCCCCTCATCCAACAACATTCCCACGCAATAAGTCATAAACGTCTCCCAGAATCAATTTTTGCTATTGTTGGTCGATCTCGACGCGCACTTCAACTGTCATAGTTTCATGCGCCCCGCCCCGCCTTGAACCGCGAATGGGGGTGACGGCCGCCGCGTCAATGCCAGCCGCCACGCGGACATAATGGTCGGTTGGGCAAATACCGTTTGCTGCATCAAAACCAACCCAACCCAAATCAGGCACAAAAGCCTCGGCCCACGCATGAGAGGCACTGGAGGACGCGCCAATACCTGTAACCAAATAACCTGTGACATAGCGAGACGGTATGCCGAGGGCACGCGCCACGCCTAAAAAAATATGTGTGTGATCTTGGCAAACGCCGCGCCCACGTAAATATGCTTCAGCCGCAGTTGTGCTGGCATCAGTGGCACCGATCGTAAACTCGACTTGCGCGTGAATGGCCGCCATCAAAGCATGCAGCTGTTCCAAACCTTTGAAGGCAGAAAGCGCGGATTGCACATTGTCTTGAATTTGTAAACTCGGCCGCGTGGCAACAGTTTGCCGCAAAAAAACCGAGTTGGGTGCAGCGCAGACCACACCGTTCACCAACCCACCTGCATTTTCGCAATCAACCAAACCTTCAGCAATCACATCAACAGGGCCTTTGATGTTGCCGCAGGTCACAAGATAAACAATATTCCCAAATCCATCAATGTAACTTAGCGCATTTTCAATACCCGGCGTGGTGATGGCCCACTGCACAACTTTCTGCGAGGCAAAAGAAAGCGGTGTGAGATGCAAGCGCTGAACGGAATAATCGAGCACTGAATCATATTCAAAATGGGTGACGTGGCGAACTGCGAGGCGCATGGGACCTCACGGGAAATTATAAGTTTTGGAAATGCTTTGCGAAAGCGCGTTATTCGCTTCCATGAAGTCTTGCAAAAACTCATGCAAGCCATCTTGAAATATTTGTTCCATCTTTCCACCTTTCAAGCGTGCTTGCGTTTGAGCGGCAAGTGCATGACAATCATAACGCTGACCATAAAGCTGGCCCAAATCATTCAGTGCCAAGTTGATCCAATTATAAGCAAACAGCAAAGAGCGCGGCATTTCTTCTTGCAAAATTAAAAACTCTGAAACGAGCCAAGGCTTATAGCGGCTATCCTTATAAAACCAACGATAGGCCCGGTGTGCAGAAACGGAACGCAAAACTTGCGCCCATTGTTGCGCATCAACATCGCTGCCCACATCAGTGGCGCGTGGCAAAAGAATGAAATATTTTACGTCGAGAATGCGTGCTGTATTATCGGCTCGCTCAATGAAGTTACCAAGCTGGCTGAAATAATACGGATCAGTGCGCAACATTGTGCCAAGCAAAGCACCGCGAAACGCCATGGCCTTTTGTTTCACCCATTCCAGAAAACTGGGCAGGCGGTCTGATGTGATTGTATCAGGATCGATTTGCGCCAATTCATTCCACGTCGAATTTAAACTTTCCCACACATCGCGCGTGAGCGCTGTGCGCACCGCGCGGCCATTGTTACGCGCGGCCTTAAGGCAGGATTTAACGCTCGTTGGATTTTCTTCATCAAACAGCAAAAAGCTGATCACGCGCGCGCCATGAATATCATCATATTTTGCAGCATAGCTTTCAGCACAGGCTGCACTGGTCAACGTTGAACGCCATTCGTCGCGGTGGCCTTCAACAGCACCGGGCATCAACGAGATGCGGTAGCCAACCTCAAGAAGCCGTGCCATGTTTTCAGCGCGTTCAACATAACGCGACATCCAAAACAGTGATGAGGCTGTGCGTCCGAGCATGTCAGTCCTCCAAAACCCAAGTGTCTTTGGTGCCGCCACCTTGGCTTGAATTGACCACCAATGAGCCTTCTTGCAAAGCCACACGTGTGAGGCCGCCCGGCGTTACGCGGATGCTGTCTCCACACAGCACAAAAGGTCGCAAATCCACATGACGCGGGGCAACACCTGACTCAACAAAAGTTGGAACGGCAGATAGCGCCAATGTCGGTTGGGCTATATAATTAGATGGCCTTGCGAGAAGCTTGGCACGGAATTCTTCAATTTGAACTTTGGTCGATGTCGGCCCAACCAACATGCCATAACCGCCCGAGCCATGAACTTCTTTCACCACAAGTTCCGCGAGATGTTCACTCACATATTGAAGGTCGGCGGCGTTTGAACACCGCCACGTCGGCACGTTCTTCAACAATGGCTTTTCGCCCGTATAGAACTCGATAATTTCGGGCATGTAAGTGTAAATCGATTTATCATCAGCAACACCCGTGCCCGGTGCATTCACCAACGTAACCCGCCCTGCCCGGTAAACATCAAATATACCGGGCACGCCCAAATTCGATTCAGGCCTGAAAGCCAGCGGATCAAGGTAAGCATCGTCAATGCGGCGATACACAACATCGACACGCTTTGGCGCCTGCGTGGTGCGCATGTAAAGCCAACCATCCGACACAAACAGATCAGAACCTTCACACAGCTCTACACCCATTTCATCAGCCAAAAATGCATGCTCGAAAAACGCCGAATTATGGATGCCAGGCGTGAGGACGACGATGACAGGCTCGGAACTCGACGAAGCTGGTGCAACGCTTTCCAAAGTTTTGTGCAGCACCGAAGGATAATTTTCGACTGGCGCAATGCGGTGTTGTGAGAACAGCTCCGGAAACAAATGCATCATCGCTTCACGGTCTTCGAGCATATAGGACACACCAGATGGTGTGCGGCAGTTATCTTCAAGAACATAAAAATCATTCTCAGCCACGCGCACAATATCAATGCCCATGATATGCGCATAAATGCCCTTGGTTGGATTGACCCCCACCATTTCCGGAACGAAGGCTTCATTCTGAATGATGACATCAGTAGGAATGCGCCCGGCACGTAAAATTTCTTGGCGGTGATAAAGATCATGCAAAAAAGAATTCATGGCGCGCACGCGCTGCTCAATGCCAGATGAAAGCCTCCGCCATTCCTGGGCTGCAAAGACCCGAGGAACAATGTCGAACGGAATAATGCGTTCGGATGCTTTGTTATCGCCATAAACAGCAAAAGTAATGCCCTGACGGCGAAACCGCGCTTCGCACTCGCGCAAAGCCCGTTCAATGTCAGAAGGCCCCAAACTTTTCAGCCAAGTTTCGACCTTACTATAAGGTTTCCGCACTTTCCCGTCACCGAGAAACATCTCATTAAAGGCCATTGCACCGACTGCCCCGTTTTGCTGCATTGCAGTATGAGCGCAAATTTGAAAGATGTGCAAGTGTTTCAGTTTTTGCAAGCGGGTTTCGCATTGCACAAAAATCTGGGGATATGGGGTTGGAATCGTGCCCGCCTTTGTGTAGGAAACCCCAAATCAGGGTTCCCCGCACATGCCAAAACGCACCGACATCAAATCCATCCTCATCATCGGGGCGGGACCGATTATTATCGGCCAGGCGTGCGAGTTTGATTATTCCGGCACTCAGGCGTGCAAGGCGCTGAAAGCCGAGGGTTACCGCATTATTCTAGTGAACTCGAACCCCGCAACCATCATGACCGATCCTGATTTGGCCGATGCCACCTACATCGAGCCGATCACGCCTGAGGTGGTTGCCAAGATTATCGAGAAAGAACGCCCTGACGCACTGCTGCCCACCATGGGCGGGCAGACCGCTTTGAACACGGCATTGTCGCTGAACAAAATGGGCATCCTCGAAAAATTCGGCGTGGAATTGATCGGCGCAAAAGCCGAAGCCATCGACATGGCCGAAGACCGCGAGTTGTTCCGCGAAGCCATGAAGCGCATCGGTCTCGAAACCCCGCGCTCACGCCTTGCCAATGCATCAAACTCCAAGGATGCCGATAAAGAGGCCTACGCCTCTGGCAAGGCCAGCGCTGCCGACGCAACTGCGTTTGATAAAATCTGGGCCGAAGGCGAAGCTGAACGCCTCAAGAAATATCGCAATCGCGCCATGGTTGAAGCCTTTGAGGCAATGCTCGAAATCGGTCTGCCCTGCATCATCCGCCCCTCTTTCACGCTGGGCGGCACGGGCGGCGGCATTGCTTATAACCGCGACGAATTTTTGGACATCGTCGAAAAGGGCTTGGACGCCTCGCCCACCGCTGAAGTGTTGATCGAAGAATCCGTGCTTGGCTGGAAAGAGTATGAAATGGAAGTTGTGCGCGATAAGGCGGACAACTGCATTATCATCTGCTCCATTGAAAATATCGATCCGATGGGCGTGCACACGGGCGACTCCATCACCGTGGCTCCGGCCCTCACACTGACTGACAAAGAATATCAAATCATGCGCAATGCCTCAATCGCCGTGCTCCGCGAGATTGGCATTGAAACGGGCGGATCGAACGTTCAGTTCGGCGTGAACCCGGCAGATGGCCGCTTGGTGGTCATCGAAATGAACCCTCGTGTGTCGCGCTCGTCAGCGCTGGCATCTAAAGCCACGGGCTTTCCAATTGCCAAGATCGCGGCAAAGCTCGCCGTGGGGTACACTCTCGATGAATTGGCCAATGACATCACGGGCGGTGCGACCCCTGCTTCGTTTGAGCCCACTATCGATTATGTGGTCGTGAAAATTCCGCGCTTCGCGTTCGAAAAATTCCCTGGCTCTAAACCCTATCTCACCACAGCGATGAAGTCGGTCGGTGAAGTCATGGCCATCGGCCGCACTTTCCAAGAATCGATGCAAAAAGCCTTGCGCGGATTGGAAACGGGGCTGTCAGGTTTTGACGAAGTTGAGATCGAAGGCATTGGCGAAGGCGATGATAAAAACGCCATTCGCGCGGCACTGGGTCAACCCACGCCTGACCGTTTGTTGAAAATTGCGCAGTCGTTCCGCCACGGTGCAACCGTTGAACAAATCTTTGCATCTTGCAAATATGAGCCATGGTTCCTGCGCCAAATTCAAGAGATTGTGGAAACGGAAAAGCGAATCCAAAACAAAGGCTTGCCGAAGGACGCTCAGAACTTACGCAAACTGAAAGCCATGGGCTTTTCGGATAAGCGCTTGAGCACGCTTGCCCGCATGTCCGAAGCAAAAGTGGCAAGCTACCGCACCAAATTAAAAGTGCATCCAGTGTTCAAACGCATCGACACCTGTGCCGCCGAATTCGCATCGCCGACAGCTTATATGTATTCGACTTATGAGATCGGTTTAGCTGGTCACGATGGCAATGAAGCACGACCATCAGATAAGCAAAAGATCATCATCTTGGGTGGTGGGCCAAACCGCATCGGCCAAGGTATCGAGTTTGACTATTGCTGCTGCCATGCCTGCTTTGCGCTGCATGACGCAGGCTATGAATCCATCATGGTCAACTGCAACCCTGAAACGGTGTCGACTGACTATGACACATCAGACCGACTCTATTTCGAATCCCTCACGGCTGAAGACGTTTTGGAAATTATCCGTATCGAACAAACCAACGGCACGCTCAAAGGCGTGATCGTTCAGTTCGGCGGACAGACGCCATTGAAACTGGCTGCAGCGCTTGAAGCTGCTGGTGTTCCCATTCTCGGCACCACGCCTGATGCGATAGATTTAGCTGAAGACCGCGAACGTTTCTCGAAGTTGGTGAAAAAGCTGAAACTGAAACAGCCTGAAAACGGCATGGCTTATTCAGGCGCTGAGGCCAAGAAAATTGCCAAGCGCATCGGCTTTCCAGTCGTTATCCGCCCATCCTATGTATTGGGTGGCCGCGCCATGGAAATCGTCAAGGATGATGCTGGCCTGCAACGCTACATCACCGAAGCGGTGGTGGTGTCGGGTGACTCGCCAGTCTTGATCGACTCGTATTTGAGCAACGCCATCGAAGTCGATGTCGACGCGATCTGCGATGGCAAGGATGTGTTTATCGCGGGCGTGATGGAACACATCGAGGAAGCGGGCATTCACTCTGGTGACAGCGCATGCTCTCTGCCGCCCTATTCACTCAAAGCACCAATCATTGCCGAGCTTGAAGTGCAAGCCAAGAAACTGGCCCTCGCGCTCAATGTGGTGGGCCTGATGAACGTGCAATTTGCAGTGAAGGACGACGAGATTTACATTCTCGAAGTGAACCCACGCGCCTCGCGCACCGTGCCTTTCGTGGCAAAAGTGATCGGTGAACCAGTGGCGAAAATCGCCTCGCGCGTGATGGCAGGTGAGATGCTTTCTAGCTTCAAGTTGAAGAATAAGAAGTTCAGCCATATCGCTGTAAAAGAAGCGGTTTTCCCGTTCAATCGCTTCCCCGGCGTTGATGTTTTGTTAGGCCCAGAAATGCGCTCGACAGGTGAAGTTATGGGCCTCGATAAAACCTACGACATGGCCTTTGCCAAAGCTCAACTGGGTGCTGGTATGCGCATGCCGTTGAGCGGCTCGGTGTTTGTTTCTGTGAAGGAACCAGACCGCGCCAAGGTTTTATCATCGGTCAAGAAACTCGTCGAACTGGGCTTCCACATCAAATCATCAGGCGGCAATCACGCCTATTTCGAGAGCAAAGGTGTGGCAACCACCAAGATCAATAAAGTGCTTGAGGGCCGCCCACACATCGTGGATGCGATCAAGAACGGCGACATTCAATTAGTTTTAAACACCACTGAAACTCGCTCATCTGAATCCGATTCAAAATCAATCCGCCAAACCGCCGTAATGCAGAAAGTGCCTTACTACACTACCCTACCCGGCATCATTAGCGCCACCAAAGCCATTGCCGCGATGAAGGCTGATAAGATTGAGGTGCGGCCGTTACAGGATTATTTTAAATAAAGGCTTTTGGAGATAAAGTTACTTTAATGCACGGTCTTTGGTCGCTGTCCGCACCGCCATCTGAAATGCAGCGCGTAATCCGCCAGCTCCAGAACGACCAAGTTCCAGCTTGCTTCCATAATTCTCGAGCAATGCCTCAACAATCGATAGGCCCAGTCCACTGCCCTGCACCTTCTCATCAAGCCTGACGCCGCGGGATAGTACTCGGGTTTGTTGATCGTCGCTAATACCCGGGCCATCATCTTCAACGCTGACGAAAGCATGTGTGCCTTCAACATCAACACTAACAATGACCGCGCTTTTTGCCCATTTGCGGGCGTTGTCGATGAGGTTGCCCATCACTTCGGCAAAATCTTCGGTGTTCATTGCAAGTGCGATATTCTCGGGCCCGATGACTTGATAATTAATCACGGTGTCCTGAGGAAGTTTTTTCAAGATATCAATGATGAACCGAATTTCCGCCAACGGCAAAACACCAGAACCAATCGTTGCTCCATCACCCTGGGCGCGCGCCTTTGCCAACTCCCGCTCCACATGGCGGTGCATGATGCGCAAGTGACCACGAACAGCTTCGGCATTTTCACTTTGACCACTACGTGCCAAAAGATCAGCCTGCCCTGCTATTGCAGCAATCGGCGTTTTCAAACCATGAGCCAAATCACCAGCTTGCCTTCGAGCTCGCTCAAGGTTGCGGCGCTGCAACGATAATGTTGCATTGATCTCTTCAGCTAGAGGCATCACTTCAGATGGAACACCCGAAGTTTCAACATGATCACTTAATCCGCCGCGCACGCGCTCAATATCGCGGCGCATCGCTTCAAGAGGTTTGAGGCCATAATAAATTTGTGCGGCGGCGGCAGCTACAATTGCCAAGAACGCCAAACCTAAAGCGGTAGCCAGCGTGCGCACCAAATCAGCATGATCTGTCGCCAGCACGCTTGTATCTTCGGCCACCGTCAACAAATAATGGTGTTTGAGGTCAAGCTTATCGCGCCTGGAAACAGCTCTGCTCATGCCCACAAGTTCAATCCCCTTTGGCCCATTGATAGGGGTGAGCGCAAAATTTGTGACGACGTGATTTTCAGAAAGATCGAATGATTGATCCCACATGGAACGCGAACGCAAAGGCGTTTTCCCCTCTTCATCCACTTCCCAATAAAGGCCCGAAAGCGGGCGCTCATAGCGCGGGTCTGATAAGTCAGAGTCGAGCCCGGCGGTATTATCGTCTTTCACAATAAGATGTGCCGCTAGCTGATCAAGCTGTTGCGAAAGACTTTCGCGCAGGCGGCTTTCAACTTGCCGCTCAAAAAGATTGGCGATCAGAAATCCGATAAAGGCAAGCGTGAGTAGAGCCGAAAGTGCTGCAGCTGCCATCAATCGCAAGCGTAAAGAATGGGCGTTCAAGCCGGCTTGTCTGGAATAAAATAGCCAGCCCCTTTTCGGGTTTCAATAAGCCCCGCGCCCAAACGTTTGCGTACACGACCAATTAAAGTTTCCAAGGTGTTGGAATAGGATTCGCCCGCCCCATAAACATGTTCATATAGTTCGCGAAAGCCAACAACTTCGCCCCTATGATGCAGAAGATAACTCGTTGCGCGATATTCCAATGGTGAAAGCTTGGCTGGAACACCGCCCACAGTCACTTGCATAGTGCGCGTATCAAGCCGCAGGCCACCGACAATGATTTCGGGTGCTGCATGTCCGCTGCTCCGGCGCAAAACTGCACGCAAACGCGCCACCAATTCTTCAGCTTCAAATGGCTTACCAATATAATCATCAGCGCCGATGTTAATGCCTTCAACACGGTCGCGCCAACTGCCACGCGCTGTGAGCGCGATCACCGGCATGGTTTTTCCAGCTTCACGCCATGATCGCAAAACACTTAAGCCGTCCAGTTTGGGCAGACCCAAATCCAATATCACCGCCGCAAAATCTTCTGTGTCACCCAAAAATTGTGCCGTTTCACCGTCACTCACAATTTCGGGCAAAAACCCTGCAGCTGTTAAAACGCGGCCAATGTGTTTGGCCACATCCGGTTCATCCTCAACAACCAAAACCCGCATTATTTTTCCTGAACATTGATAATGGTCTTATCCTTCGCGTTGACAGTTACAACACTATAAGTACCCGTTTTTGACAATATTGAAAGAACGTAGACCACCACGCCACGGCGCCTTTTGAGCCGCGCTTCCAGCAAATCACCGGGCACAGCTTTTTCCACTTCGAGCAAAATATCAGCCAAAGGTAACGCGTCGCCATGCTTGACAAGATCTAATGCATACTCATGTTCACTGGCTTCATCATGGCCTGGAATTTCATTGGCTTCATCTTCGTCGGCTATGGCAGGCTGAACAATTGCGCAAAGTAATAGCGTACCCAAAAAGAAACGACGCGAAAGTGCTGCTTTTGAACTTGATTTCACCATGATAACCTAATTTGCAGAATGTCAGCTGACAAGCCGCTGAAACGCCTCGTCAGCCAACCCCCATCACATGTGGCGCAAATTTCGCGGGTTGGCAAAACAAGAGCCATCTTAACTTTTATAGGATACGAACATGGATCAAGTTACATCACGTCGTAAATTCAGCCTCATGGCTTTAGGCTTAGCCACAGGTGGGTTGGCCATCGCAACAATAACCGCGCCAGCCATGGCATTTAAAGTGAATGTGCCTGGTGGCGAGGGCAATGAAGGTGCTGAAGGTGCTGACCACGAAGGCGCGGAAGGTGGTGAAAGTAGCGGACACAGCAGCCGCCCTCGTCGTCGCAAGCACAAGAAGAACTAAACCGCAGTAAACCCGTTATCCACAAAAAGGTGCGTGCCGTTCACAAAGCTGGCTTCATTAGAAGCCAAGAAGAAAGCGGCGCGCGCAACTTAAACATCTGCAACCGCGAACATCGCTTGGCCGCCTGCTGTTTTGATCTCGGCCACAGTAGCCGCTGCCGCTTCGGAATTTCTGTCCACAATGCCGACTTGTGCCCCTTCAGCCGCGAATAAACGAGATGCCGCCCCTCCCATGCCGGTCGCTCTGCCCGAAATAAGTGCCACTTTCCTTGTAAACGACCCGTCATCGCCATTCCTCCGTAATTGACCAATATATGAAAACTCAAAGCCCCCCAAGCAACCAAAAACATAAAGAATATCCACCTCTTATCGTCACACTTGAAATTTGGTCGTCTTTGGGGCATCTTACGTGTCTGCCCGGCCTCGATTGCTTCACAGCAATTGCCGGGTGTTATTTTTCCTTAAATTTGGAAGCTAAAGGACTATTCGAAAAGCCATGGAAAAAGTGCCAATGACCGAACAAGGCTACGCCACGATGTTAGAGGACGTAAAGTTCATGAAATCGGTGGAACGCCCACGCATCATTAAAGCGATTGAAGAAGCACGCGCCCATGGCGACTTGTCGGAAAATGCTGAGTATCATGCCGCCAAGGAAGCCCAAGGCTGGAATGAGACCAAGGTCCAAGAATTGGAAGATCGACTTTCGCGCGCCGAAGTGATCGACCCGACAAAACTATCGGGAGACACTGTAATGTTCGGGGCCAAACTTACGCTCATCGATGAAGACAATGACGCAGAAGTAAAGTACCAAATCGTGGGCGACTTTGAAGCCGACGTTAAGCAAGGCCGCATTTCAATTTCCTCGCCCATCGCGCGCGCGTTGATTGGCAAGAAAAAGGGTGACAGCATTGAAGTGAACACGCCAGGCGGTGGCAAATCATATGAGATTGTGAAGGTGCAGTGGAAGTAAGGTCAGAACTTTTTCAACTCTATCTAACTCGTTTTTTCCGCACAGACGGGAGTGACGATTTTTGGAGAGCGCCGATGAAACTGCACTTTATTTTACTGTTGACTCTATTTCTCACTAACTCTGCACAAGCGACTGTTTTCCTTGAAGATAAAACTTGGACTGAACTGCGTGATGAGGTGAAATCAGGAACAACTGCCATCATCATCCCGATTGGTGGCACAGAGCAAAATGGCCCAGCCATGGCGCTTGGCAAACACAATTTCCGTGTGAAATTTCTCGCCGAAAAAATTGCAATAAAACTCGGGAATGCAATGGTTGCCCCCGTGATTGCCTACGTGCCAGAAGGCACTATCAACCCCCCACTTGCTCATATGAAATTTCCAGGCACAATCACTGTGCCCGACAAAGTTTTTATAGATATGCTAGACTCAGCCGCGCGCAGTTTGAAACACGCAGGCTTCAAAACCATTGTGCTGATTGGCGACCATGGCAGCTATCAAGGCGATCTCACGATCGTTGCTGACAGACTAAACGCCGAATGGAAAGGCAATGCGAGTGTATTTGCTGATCGTGATTATTACAATATCAGTCAACATCAATATCTCGCTGCGCTGAAAGCCAATGGCGCAAAAGAAACAGAAATCGGAACCCATGCCGCATTGGCCGATACATCTTTGATGTTGGCCGTCGATCCAAGCAAAGTGCGGAGCGATAAAATTGCGGGCGGTCCAAAACTTGGGCTCGCCGACGGAGTCTACGGTGGTGACCCTAAAAACGCATCGGCCAAATTTGGGCAGCTGGGGATTGACCTGATCGTGGATGGAACGGTAGAGGCAATCAAGAATTTCACGGCAACACATTAACCGAAAAGATAAACATGACCAAGTTCTTGGCCACTGCGCTCCTCTTACTGACAACAATACTCGTTACGTATCCAGCAATAGCGACAGACACCAAAAAACATCACACTTCGAAGAAGTTTGTGATGAAGCTTTTGCACAAGAAGCATGTGATAGTAAAAAAACCAAAAGACAGAAACATCTTCGCGAAGCCCAAGCGAAAAATGCACCAGATGAAACACATTTTGCCGTCAATACCTTTGCCGGTGCACGAACCAAGTATTTTGCCAGCCTCAGCAGAAACACCAAAATCTTCCACCGACACAACCAATGTCTATGCTGAAACGGGTTCAAACAAATTAGACTTTGCATTGGTCAACGCCCTGCCCCGCGTCTATGTGCCCAACCACGCCTCTGACAGCGTGACTGTCATTAACGCCACGACCAAACAAGTAGTAGAAACCTATAAAGCTGGCCGCGGGCCTCAACATATCATTCCCTCATGGGATAAAAAAACCTTATGGGTCGCTAATAACGCCGACCATTCGACCAAGGGTTCAATGACCCCGATTGATCCGTGGACTGGCAAGGCTGGTCAGCAAATTACTGTCGATGATCCGTACAACATGTATTTCATGCCCGACGGTTCATCAGCGGTGATCGTTGATGAAGCTTATCGCCAGTTGGATTTTCGCGATCCACAAACCATGGCGCTTCAGACAAAATTGCCTTTGCCTGAATGTGACGGTGTGAACCACGCAGATTTTGCGGCTGATAATTCATACGCTATATTTACTTGCGAATTTGGCGGCGGTGCATTGGCTAAGGTCGATCTTAAAAACAAAAAACTCCTTGGCATTCTACATTTCTCCAAAAAAGGCATGCCACAAGACATTCGCCTCTCGGCAGATGGTAAAACTTTCTATGTGGCCGATATGATGAATGATGGTGTGTTCACCATTGATGGTGATAAGTTTGTTGAAACTGGGTTCTTCGAAACTGGCAAAGGGACACATGGTTTCACTGTCTCCCGCGATGGCAAGAAACTTTATATCTCTAACCGTGGATCACACAATATGGTGAGTGGCCCAAAAGGCCCGGGCAGCATTTCAGTGATGGATTTTGCCACCGGAAAAATTGAAGCCACATGGCCAATCCCCGGCGGTGGCAGCCCCGACATGGGCAATGTAAGCGTTGATGGCAAAACGCTTTGGCTCTCAGGCCGCTTTGACCACGAAGTTTATGCAATCAATACAACTGACGGTTCAGTTGTTAAAATTCCGGTGCAGCTAGAGCCACATGGACTTACAGTTTGGCCACAGCCCGGCCGCTATTCACAAGGGCATACAGGCAATATGCGTTAAGCAAACAATCGCTTTACACCCCAAAGTGCTAGTCCTGCACACAATCCCCAGAAAGCAGCCCCAACACCATAAAGGCTAAGGCCCGATGCGGTGACCAAAAATGTTACCAGTGCCGCCTCGATATCCTTGGGCTCTTTCAACATTGCCGTCATGCCGCCCATTAGTGGCCCAAATAATGCCAGCCCTGCAATCGCCACCACCAGCTCATGCGGCAAAGCGCCGAGGATTTGCACAAAGCTCGCCGCCGCCAGACCCACTAATCCATACATCACAAAATAAGGGTACATAATTTTCCAGCGTTGCGATGGATCGGGATGAGCGTCAGGACCGGTAACCAATGAGGCAGTAATGGCCGCCATATTAACAGCGTGGCCGCCAAACGGAGCCATTATGATTGATGCCGCTCCGGTCGTGAGCAGCGCTCCACTGAGTGGCGGCTGATAGCCCGCCGCACGCATGACTGCAAATCCAGGGAGATTTTGCGAAGCCATAGTCACCAGATAAAGCGGAACACCAAGTCCTATCATTGCGTGCCACTCAAATTTAGGAATATCGAAAGTCAGTGGCGTTATACCCAAACTGCAACACGCAATGCCCATGCTTCCGCTCATGAACGCCATGGCCAATCCCAGCACTGTAACCACAGGCACCGCATAAAGCGGCAATATTATCCGCATTGCAAAAAACACAATAATGAGTGGAACAACCAACCATGGTGCAGCCAAACTTGCAGATGGCACTTTCAAAACATAAGTTACCAATACGCCTGCAAGCATCGCCGCAGCAACCGCTGGCGGCATTTTTTCGATGGCCCGCTCAAAAGGTTTCACCAATCCCGTGATCACCATTAAAACGCCAGCCACCACAAATGCACCCAAAGCGGATTGGTAGCCGGTGCCAGCAGCACTTCCAATAATCAGCGCTGCCCCCGGTGTGCTCCATGCAGTGATAATTGGCATCTTGTAACGCCAACACAAAATTGCTGTTGTAATGGCCATTGCATAGCAAAGTACTGCGGCCCAAGACGCCTGTTGTGCAGGCGTAGCACCCACCGCTTGGGCTGCCTGCATGATAATCAAAATTGTGGAAGCAAAACCAATAATCACCGCTGCAGCTGAAGCCGCTGTTAAAGTGGCCCAGCCACCACCGCTGCGCGAAATGCTATTCATAACAGTGGCACTGCCGGTTCATCCTTAGCCACATGCAGCACGAGCGATGTCTTCACGCTTTCGACATTAGGTGCCTTTGACAATGCGCCCATTACAAAACTCTGGATCGATTGCAAATCACGCGCCGCACATTTGAGCACATAATCGGCCACCCCAGAAACTGCGTAACACTCTCTCACAATCGGCCAACCACTAACCCGCCGCTCAAAATCGCGCATCTCATGCTCAGCCTGACTCTTCAACCCAACCAGAACCATCATCTGCACGCCGTAACCCAGTTTAGCGCCATCAAGCTGCGCCCGGTATCCGGTTATGAATCCATCTTTCTCTAAAGCCTGCACACGCCGCAACGTGGGCGGAGGCGACAAGCCCACGCGGTCCGAAAGCTCCACATTGGTAATGCGCCCGGCCTTCTGCAGTTCTTTGAGAATTTTCCAATCAATCGTGTCGAGATCATCTGCCGTGTTCATGAACAAAGCTTATAGCAATAATATTTCGTGATTCCAGAACCCAAAAACGGCGGGCAAAAATCAAATTCCGCCCGCCGCCTACTCACTTCTTCATTGCATCTAAATACCCACTCACACTATTGGCTAGATGGATAATGTCCGATGGCATAAGCACAATGGTCGTCGTGTTATTTTCAGCACCTACCTCCTGCACCATCTGCATCCGGCGCAACTCCAGTGCCAGTGGATTTTGCGCAATCACGCGCGATGCTTCGGCCAATTTGATTGAAGCCTCCTGCTCCGCATCAGCCTTAATCAACCTTGCGCGTTTTTCACGCGTAGCTTCAGCTTCCCTTGCCATGGCGCGCTGCATGGTGGGCGGAATCTCCACATCTTTCATCTCAACGATTTCGACATGAATGCCCCATGCGGCAGTTACATCATCAACAATCTTGGCAAGGCTGGCGTTGATCTTATCGCGATCACGCAACACTTCATCCAAAGCATGCTGGCCAATGATGTTGCGCAAACTCGTCAGCGCCACTTGGTAAACCGCATCACCATAACTGCCGACTGAAATGATGGCCTTTTTCGGATCAACGATTTTATACCACAACACAGCATTGACCTTTATGGTCACGCTATCTTTGGTGATGGTTTCCTGCTGTTCAACGGCAACAGTTGACGTTCGAATATCAACCAATTTTTGCCAATCAATCAGCGGAATGATCCAATAGAGGCCTGGTCCTTTGAGCGACGAATAACGCCCAAGGCGAAATACCACCGCGCGTTGATATTCCTGCGCAATGCGAAACCCAGTAAGCAGAAATACTACTGCAAAAGCAGCAACAACATAATAGGTCATAATAAACCTCCAAAACAAAGCGAAGCCGCCACCCGTTCAAAAGAAAGGGCGCTATAGCTGATCAGATTTTTTAAAATTGTGTCAGGCGAACCTGGGGCTCAGCTGATCTCCGCTGTGATGACAACAGCAGGAATATGATCCCGAACGATCCTGATTTCAATGGCCCCAATTTTACTTCCGGTTGCATTAGCTAATCGGATTATCAAGCCATTGAAGTCACGCCGTCCTGTTCACAACAGCTTGTATTCCCCTTGTACGTATCACCATATAAGCTATGTTCAATTCACATAGCTTTTGGAGTTTGCCATGTCTTCTCGTCATGCCCGCGTTATCGTTTTAGGTTCAGGCCCTGCTGGATATACGGCAGCCATCTATGCCGCGCGCGCCATGTTGCAGCCATTAATCATTCAAGGCATTCAACCCGGCGGACAGCTGACGATTACAACCGATGTTGAAAATTATCCAGGTTTCGCCAAAACCATTCAAGGCCCTTTTCTGATGGAAGAAATGCGCCAGCAAGCCGAACATATGGGCACTGAAGTTGTATCTGATACGATCGTTTCGGTGAAGCTAAGAAACACTCCGATCGAACTGGTGGGGGATAGCGGCGTGGTCTATACTTGCGACGCTCTAATTATTGCCACAGGTGCGCAGGCCAAATGGTTGGGTTTGCCGTCAGAACAATATTTCCAAGGTTTCGGTGTTTCAGCCTGCGCCACATGCGACGGTTTTTTCTATCGTGGCAAGAAAGTAATGGTCGTGGGCGGCGGCAACACGGCAGTTGAAGAAGCCTTGTTCCTCACCAACTTCGCATCGGAAGTCACAGTCGTTCATCGCCGCAATGAATTCAAAGCTGAAAAGATTTTGCAGAACCGACTTCACAATCACCCAAAAATCAAAGTGATTTGGGATTCTGCATTGGAAGATGTTCTCGGCACGCATGAGCCTAAAGGCGTTCACACGGCACGCCTCAAGAATGTTAAAACGGGTGTAACAACGGATCACGCCGTCGACGGCATCTTCATCGCCATCGGCCACAAACCCGCAACAGAATTGTTCGAGGGCCAATTGCCGTTCAAGAATGGCAATTATCTGGTCACGGCCCCTTGGAGCACAGCCACGGTGATCCCCGGCGTGTTCGCAGCGGGCGATGTGACCGACGACATTTACCGCCAAGCCGTAACTGCCGCCGGCATGGGCTGCATGGCCGCACTCGAAACCGAGAAATATCTTCACAGCACAGCCGAGATCAGACAGGCAGCGGAGTAAAAAAATGGACTGGGACAAGCTGCGGATCTTTCATGCGGTGGCCGAAGCAGGAAGCTTTACCCATGCGGGCCACGAATTATTGCTCTCTCAATCTGCAGTTAGCCGCCAAATTTCAGCACTTGAAGAGGATCTCAAAGTCGCCCTCTTCCACCGCCATGCACGCGGCCTGATCCTCACCGAACAAGGCGAAGTATTGCACCGCGCCGCTCATGAAGTGTTCACGAAACTTGAAGCCACCAAAACCAGGTTGATGGACTCAAAAGAAAAGCCGTCCGGCGAATTGCGCATTACCACGACAGTGGGTCTTGGGTCAGTATGGCTCACGCCGCGCATCAAAGAGTTTATGGAACTCTATCCGGATATCGTTGTGACCTTAAATCTCGACGATACTGAGCTTGACTTATCCATGCGCGAAGCAGATGTAGCCATCCGCCTACGACGGCCAACCCAACCTGATTTGATCCAGCGCAAACTCTTCACTGTGCATCATCATATCTATGCCTCGCCTGATTATATAAAGCGCTACGGCATTCCAAAATCGGTCGATGATTTAGACAAACACCGCATCGTCACCTTCGGCAGCACTGAAGGCTATCTGACAAATTTGAACTGGCTCGAAACTGTAGGCAGGCCTGACGGTAACCCACGTCGATCAGCTTTGCGTGTCAACAACGCTTACGGCTTGCGCCGCGCCGTGCAAGAAGGCGCAGGCATTGGCTCACTTCAAGATTACATCGTTCCAGCCGATGCAAAGAACCTCGTGCAAATTGACTTGCCGCTGGAGGCTCCGCAGTTTGATACTTACTTTGTGTATCCAGAGGAATTGAAAGATACCAAACGCGTGACGGCGTTTAGAGATTTTATCGTGGGCAAGGCGAAGGAGTGGAGTTTCTAATCGTCTTCCACCGCAAGCGGTAGAAGACAGAATTCAATGCCATAACATCGGCACCAGCGAAGCCACCAGTAACAGCGCCAGCGCTAAATTAATCATCCGGAAATACCTTGGATCATTCAGCACATGCCGCAGCCCCACACCAAACATTGCCCAAGTGGAAGCACTGGTCAGACCCATAAACACGAATGTTCCAACAACAAAAGCCACGCCCACATAATAATGCGCAGCCACAGTGTAGGCTGACAAAGCCGTCACTGCCATAATCCAAGCTTTCGGATTGATCCACTGAAATGCAGCGCCTTGGAAAAAACTCAAAGGTTGACCCACCTTTGTATCGTTCTCGCTCGCAGGTTTGGAATTTGCAATCTTCCACGCCAACCACAACATATAAACAGCGCCAGCATATTTCATGATGGTATAGAGGATGGGATAAATATCAAATATCTTGCCAAGGCCCAAACCAACACAGCCGATCATAAACGGAAAGCCAATGGCAACGCCGAGGATCAAAGGCAAGGTGCGCCGGAACCCAAAGTTGATTCCCTGCGCCATAAGCAAAGTATTGTTCGGCCCAGGCGTAAACGCCGTTATAAATCCGAACAATACAAGTGCTAAGAAGACATCAAACGTCACCAACTAACGCCCCATAAAGTCGCCTTTGCCGAGCTCAATGCCAATGCTGCGGAGAATGTTATAGGCCGTCGTCATGTGGAAATAGATATTGGGCAATGCCATACCATTGAAATATGTAATGCCGTCCATGGTCATATCATTGCCTTGTACCTTCATGGTGATGTTGCGCTTGTCGGCACCTTCAAAGGACTTAACATCAAGACTTTTCAAAAAATCCACTGTCTTAGCGAGGCGGGCATAAAGCTCGTCAAACGTTTTCTCTTCATCAGCATAGCTGGGCACAGCCACACCAGACAAACGCGCACCCGAACCCTTGCAGAAATCAGTGACCAGTTGCACTTGGCGGATCAAAGGGAACATGTCTGGAAAAATGCGCAAATTAAGAACAACAGCTTTGTCGATCTTCTTGGCATCAATTTGCGCTTCAGCTTTTTTTAAAAACTTTGTTGTGGCTTCAAGATTGCGAATGAGAAATGGAACTGATTGTGCGTACATTTTTTATTCCTTGTTATTTGAGATTGCCACAGAAGCGTTGAATGCGGGTGCATGCATCTTCCAAGATAGTGGTAGCTGTTGCATAGCTGATGCGAAAATATGGTGACGTGCCAAACGCGGCACCATGCACGGCAGCAACCCCTTCAGAAGCCAGCAATTCCGAAACAAAATCTTCATCCGTTGCAATCACTTTGCCAGAAGGTGCAATTTTGCCAATCGTACCTGCGCAAGATGGATAAACATAAAACGCTCCCTCTGGAGTCATGCAGCTCAACCCCTTGGTTTGATTGAGCATCGAAACCACGAGATCGCGACGCTCTTTAAAAATCTTGTTATGAGCGGCAATAAAATCTTGCGGGCCATTCAGCGCTTCAACCGAAGCCCACTGTGCAATGCTCGATGGGTTTGATGTGGATTGCGACTGCAGCTTGGCCATGGCTTTTATCAATTGCTCAGGCCCCGCCGCATAACCAATGCGCCAACCCGTCATGCAATAGGATTTGGAAACACCATTCATCGTCAAGGTGCGCTCATAGAGCGTTGGCTCAATTTGAGCAGGCGTCACAAATTTGAAATCATCATAAACCAGATGCTCATACATATCGTCAGTCAGGATCCAAACATGTGGATGCTTGACCAAAACGTCCGTCAACGCTTTCATTTCAGAATGCGAATATGCTGCACCCGAAGGGTTAGACGGCGAGTTCAAAATCAACCACTTGGTTTTTTGCGTGATCGCCTTCTCCAAATCCGCCGCTTGCAACTTAAAGCCCTTAGCCGGATCACCTTGGACAATCACCGGCGTGCCACCCGCCAACATCACAATATCAGGATAGCTCACCCAATAAGGAGCAGGCACAATCACTTCATCGCCAGAGTTCACCGTCGCCATCAGCGCATTGAACAAAACTTGCTTGCCGCCGGTGCCCACTGAAATCTGCGATGGCTTATAATCCAGATCGTTGTCGCGCTTGAATTTGACGCAAATCGCCTTCTTGAGTTCAGGAATGCCGTCCACCGCCGTATAGCGCGTCTTGCCGTCATTGATCGCTTTGATCGCTGCATCTTTGATGTTGCGCGGCGTTTCAAAATCAGGCTCGCCTGCGGCCAACCCGATCACGTTTTTTCCCTCGGCTTGCAAAACCTGCGCCTTGGTGCTGATGGCAATGGTGGCCGATGGTTGAATGCGGTTGAGCGAGTCTGAAATAAAGCCCATAAAAATCTCCTAGATCAACCTGACTTTTGACGAAATCGTCAAAGGTCAGAAAAGTTGATCGACAATAGCAACTTAGGGCGCTTTTGACTTTTCCATGAAAACTCAAACCGCTCTAATATGGGCGTTCTACTAGGGCTTGGCTGCGTTTCTCGCAAGCATCAATCCGCCACATGAACAGAATGTATTTTCGTGGCATGCTAGAACAATGGATACAATGAACTTCAAAATCATCGGCGGAGGCGTTGCAGGGCTGGCCAGCGCTTTGGCAGTGTCCAATGCAGGTGGCCACGCCGTGGTTTACGAAAAAGCAGCCAATTTCGAACCTGTCGGCGCTGGCTTGCAGTTGGGCCCTAATGCCTCGGGCGCTTTGCGAAAGCTGGGAGCATGGGATGCGGTTTTGCCTTTCACCTACGCTCCGCCAGAAATTCACATGAGAGATGGCCGCAGTGGAAAACTTCTAAAGCGCCTGCCCTTGGGAACATCCTTTGAACAGCAATATGGCATGCCCTATCTTTCTGCCCACCGCGCCGATTTACACAAGGCACTTAACAATGTTGCGAGCACACAACCACGCATCAAAATTCACACTAATTCCGAAATAGATGAGCTTTCGCTTGGAAGCTTCGACGCCATCATTGCCGCGGACGGAGTCAGGTCAAAAACCCGTGAAAAACTTTTCCCCGGAAGCACAGCGGTCACTACCAAAGATTTGTATTTTCGTAGCCTTCTGCCCATGCCATCAAAGGAGGCCGACGTAAATCTCGAATGTGTTAACCTGTGGCTTTATCCCGGCGGCCATGTTGTGCATTATCCGGTGGGTAGTCCAGTTCAGCTAAATCTGATTGCCATCACGACTGGAGATGAACCAAAAATATTTTTTAAAAATGCGAGCAAAAATTTGCAAAGCGTGCTTGCCCTGCCAAGTGAGTTCAGCAAATGGCAATCGGCCTATATACCACAACTCAACCAATGGCACCAAGGTAACATCACCCTTATTGGGGACGCCGCTCACGGCACCCTGCCCTACCTCGCCCAAGGTGCAGCGATGGCTTTGGAGGATGCGGCGCTCTTGCAAGGGGAACTTAAATCAAACGCCAAAACGGCTTTCGAAAATTTGAGCACGAAACGATTATTTCGCACCAGAAAATTGCACCAGAGTTCGATGCGAGCTGGGCAAATCTATCATTCTTCCGGAGCAACCGCACTGTTGCGAAACGCGGCATTGACGTTAGCACCAGCGGCGCTGATCCAAAAGCAGCTCAACTGGATTTATAGTTATAAAATTTGAGGCTGACAAAATATCAGCCTCAAAAAAATTGTGTTGATTATCCGTGCGTGAGAGCAACAGATCCCCTTATGCCTGGTTTGCCGGGTGTGCCAGGATTTATTGCGCGATTCCCGCCGCCATCAATATCCACTGGAACGTCCAAGTAGCAATAAGGTCTCTTCGCAACAACTGCTATAGCGGCAAATTGTGTTGATCCCGATTTCGAAACACACTTTATCGCAGAAGTGCGGCAATTGTTGTCTTCACCATTGGACATCCACATCGGGCGACCAAAGCGTTCGATGTGTTGTTTGCAACAAGCAACCACTTTCATTTTGGAACTGGCATGGCATTCGTCAAGTATCCCGGCACTTGCTTGGCCAGCAAAGCTGGACATTCCGATGCCAGCAAAGCCAGCAAATGCAAATGCGAGTACGGTATTGCGTGGGTTGATAAAGCTAATCATGATATTCTCCTCTGGGTTAAGCCATCATGGCTGATCGATGGCCAAACAATGACACACCGTGGCTGAGCCAAGGCTGAATGCGGCGTTCATTTTAAATTCATGGAAATCCAAAACTTGTGTGGGACGTGATGGAATAACTGCAACAATCCGTTCGTAATTGCGGTATGACAATATTGTCGCCAGAAACGTTTTGGAGGTTTCACATGAAATTAATTTCTGCTTCTCTCGTAGCGCTCGCTTTTGCTGCAAATTCCGCTTTTGCTGCAGGTACCGCTCCCGCAGCACCGGCCACTCCCGCTGCCCCGATGACAGCGCCAACACAAATGCATTGCAAAGTTGGTGAAGTTGTCAAATCAATAAAAAAGAAGGGCAAGATAGTAAAGTCTTGTGTGAAGGCCACAGCTGGAATCATTCCTGACAGTGAACTTTATGCGCAAGGCTATTTGCTGGCCAAAACGGGCCAATATGATTGGGCATTGAGTGCTTTTGGCGCCATGACCAACAAGCAAACGCCAGAAACTTTGACAATGATCGGCTACAGCAACCGTAAAGCTGGTCGCCTCGAAATCGCAGTTTCTTATTATGATCAAGCTTTGGCCATGCAGCCAGATTATGTGAAAGCGCGCGAATATTTGGGCGAAGGCTATGTTGCCGCTGGGCGTGTTGATCTGGCAAAATTGCAGCTGGCTGAAATTGCCAAGCGTGCAGGCACAAGTTCAGAAGAGTATATAGACCTTTCAAAAGCCATCTCTGGCCAAACCGATAGCTTGTAATTATGTTGGGGGTGTCAGCCAATTAACTTGGCCTCGCCCCCAATCGCCCAAACCAAGCCGCTCAGCCAGCGCTGGCAGCAAAATTCGCAAATCATTTTCGAGTGTCCAAGGCGGGTTGATTATAATTAATCCTGAACCTGAGAGACCACCTTGCGCAAATGCTGCCTTGATCCGCAGCTCACACCACAACATATTTGGTATCTTGAGCGCCCTCATCGTGTCCACAAATTGTTTTGCAAATTCCTCTGTTGTCACCGGATACCAAATCATAAATGTGGCCGTCGCCATGCGGCGATAACCAAACTCCAAGGCCTGTGCGGTTCGCAAAGTTTCATCAAGAACTTCAAATGGTGGATCTATCAAAACCAATCCACGTCTCTCTCGAAACGGCAACTCTGATTTTACGGCTTGCAAATAATCGAGCTGTTTTACCAAAATATTTTTCTCTGCAGCATAATTTTTGGTGAGCTCTGCAGCATCTACAGGATGGAGCTCATTGGCAATCAACCGATCAGTTGCGCGTATCATTTGCGAAGCAATTTCAGGCGAACCCGGATAGTACCTTCCATCACCATCAAGATTCATAGCAGCCAATATATTACGATACGGTTCTAACACCGCTTCAACATCCGGCGCAAAGTCATCATCTAACTTTGCGATGCCACTCTGCCATTCGCCAGTCTTGGTTGCCTGGACACCTGACAAATCATAACGGCCAATACCAGCGTGTGCATCCAGCACAGCCATCGGCTTGTCCTTTGCAATCATCAAGGAGAGTGCGCGTGCTAGAATAATGTGTTTTAAAATATCGCCATGATTGCCCGCATGAAAAGCGTGTCGATAATTCATGCCCGAAACACCACTGCGGCACCAACCGCAATCAAAGTGAAACCAGCAACATGCTGCAGTGTTATCTGCTCACCGAGCCAGAAAATAGAAAACAAAATGAACACCGAAAATGTAATAACTTCCTGCATCGTCTTCAATTCAGCCGTGGAATAAACCGCACTGCCGATACGATTAGCCGGAACCGCAAAACAATACTCAAACAGAGCAATGCCCCAGCTTACCAAAATAACAATCCAAAGTGGTTTGCTCTTGTACGATAAATGTCCGTACCACGCGAAAGTCATAAAAACATTTGACGCAATCAACATGAGAATGGGCATCACACCCGCATATGAAAAATTTGGCACTTTAATTCCTCGATTTATGGCTTTGGGACAGACTAAACTTTTTGGTATTTAACCGATCAACCTCGAGCCATATGGTTAATCCGTTATAAACCATTTCGTTCCAAATCATGAAATGATTACGGAAGGCAGGTCAAATGTTAAAGTGTTGGATTTCTATCATTATGTTAATCTGCTGCGGATCAGCGCGCGCCGAAGAGATTGGGCCGTGGTTTGGCAGTGCTGTTGCTTCACCCGAACAAGTAAGCATAGTTGCTAAAGCAAAAAATATGTCCAATCTTGATCAAAGCCTAAATTGCACAATTTATAATTGCATTAAGTTAAAAAATATTGTTAAGCCGGAACTGAAAAGCGCTTCCAATCCTTAATCCTGACACAAGATTGAGTTTCTTACGCTAATCCTAACTGGGGAATTTTGATGATGAAAACAACGACTCACACCTTATTGATGCTCGCTGCAGTATCTGCGCTCAGCGCTTGCTCCAGTATGAATGTTTTCAAGGATTCGAACTCGCCCTCTAACGCAGTTCCTGCGCCAGATTCCGTAGTTGAAAATCCTATTGAACCAACAGCCACCAGCGCCTCTCAAATCAAATCGCTGCTGAGCGGCAAAAGCTGGGCTTGGACTGGCCCTAAAAGAAGCGGTGTTACCCTTTACGCATCCGACGGAACGTCTTTGGTACAGGTTACGGGCCAAGGCACAACCAGCGGCAAGTGGATGGCCAAAGATGGCCAACTATGCGAGAGCTTCTCACCAGCAACATTTATTCCGCAGGGTGTTCCAATGACCTGCCAAGCCTTCACCGGCGCAGCTGGAAATTACAGAGTGGGCCAAGCCACATTTAAATTGGCGTCATAACGAACTCCACATTCTTGCCATGAACAGGCCACTCTGTCGCCCTGTCCAAGATGCATCGTGTACTCCTCTGGAGAATAGCGATGGCAACTCAAATCAACCGCAGAAAAGTAATTTTCAGCGCAATTTCACTTTTAGCCTTTGCGAATGCGGCAAGGGCTGAACACCCTTTCTATGGCGGCGTTGATTTTGTTGGTGATCCCGCACTTCTTCCACCAGTCGAATCCCCAACCGACTTTCCGATAGAAAGTTTTGCCAGTCAAATCCCCGCGAAATTTCGCAAGCAGGAAGTGACATATGGTAATACTGAAAAGCCGGGGACATTGATTGTCGATCCAGAGCACCGTTTCCTCTATTATATTTTAGGCCCCGACCGAGCCATACGTTACGGTGTGGGAGTAGGGCGCGAGGGCTTTGCATGGACGGGACAAGCGATTATCGGTTTGAAGCGTCGTTGGCCGCGTTGGTTGCCGCCTCAATCCATGGTTGAAAGAGATGTTCACGCGGCTGAATGGGCCAATGGTATGCCGGGTGGGCCTAAAAATCCTTTGGGTGCACGCGCATTGTATCTGTATGCCAACGGCGAAGATACACTTTACCGTATCCATGGCACCAACGAGCCTTTGTCGATCGGAAAAGCCATGTCTTCAGGTTGCATTCGGATGCTGAATGAAGACGTAGCTGATTTGTTCGAGCGCGTGGACAAGGGAACCCACGTCGTGGTGCTCCCCGTTGGAGGATCACTTTAACTCTACTTGCGGCTCTCACTTGGTTGTGGCACATCCCCCAACACAAATCGGCGAACAATTTATCTATGATGATACTGAAATCAATTGCAGTTATGGCCTGCATCGCTCTGTTGGGTGCCTGTTCTTCGTCTCCAAACGGAGTTCGCGTCACCAATGGTGGAACATCTGCAACGTCTTCCAAACAAGGCGCTGCAATTCGCGATTTCACCAGCGCTGAAATTGGCCCCGCCGTAATTGGCAAATCTTTCCAATACACACGCAAAGACGGAACTGGCTTTGTGGTCTATAATGCTGACGGATCTTTGACGATCACTGATGATCAAAAAGGCGCTTCTAAAGGAACTTGGAAAGCCGATGGCACTCAATATTGCGAATCATATGGCGCAGGGGCGCAAGAGTGCGGCGTGTTCAAATATACTGGCGATGCCTATTTCGCTGCAAATTCACGCTTAGTAGAGATGAAAATTTAAGCCAGCGGCTGTTTCCACCCACTGGCTCAAACAATAAACTATGACTGCGTGGGCAAGTGGCCCTTCGGTGTCAAACTATCAACAACCTGCGGCAAAGTTTGCGCCAAGCGTTGCATCAACTCTTCAGGCGTTAATCCCGTTTGCTTGGTCAACATCTCAACGATGTTTGGCGGCAGCATTTTTGAAAGCTGATCGCCGCTGACTGGTGAATTGGCACCCGTGCCAACCCAGCTCTTGGCTATATCTGCAAGTCCGCCTTGGTTCATTTGCGTAACCAAACCACCGAGGCCACCTGCAACACCGCCTGGTACTTCTGCAGCGGCTGTTCCGCCAGAAAGACCTTTCACAAATTCCCCAATCTTATCGCGGTTTTGATAACCCGCAACTGCAACTAAACCCAATAAAGCACCCCAAGAAGGCATTCCGGCCATGATGTATCCCTTTCATAAAACCTAGAAATACAGTTATGGACATTATTACGTCGATTTCAAGAACAAGCTGTTGCTGCAAGTGCAATTAGAATGTTAAACTTGTTCCACCGTAACAAAGGGAGCGGACTTCAAATGGGTATTATCTGGACAATTATTGTTGGCGTTATCGTTGGCTCAATTGCAAAATTCATTATGCCGGGAAAGAATGAACCTCAGGGTTTTATCATGACCGCTATTCTTGGCATCGTGGGTTCGTTCGTCGGCAGCTATATCGGCCAAGTTTTGAATTGGTATCCTGCAGGTGGTGGGGCTGGATGGATCATGTCGATCATTGGCGCAATCATCGTGTTGTTGGTCTACGGAATGGTTATGAAAAACCGCTCTGCTTAATTAACACGCAAAAATGGGTTGTTCAGCCGCTCAATTCCGATGCGGCTGGCAGCCCCATGACCCGGCAAAAAAGTCACGTCATCGCCCAGCGGCAGAATTTTTTCTCTAATTGATTTCAGTAATGTTTCATGGCTACCACCCGGCAAATCCGTGCGGCCAACTGAATTTTGAAACAGCACATCGCCCATCAACGCGAATTTGTTATCAGCATTAAACAAAACAACTGATCCCGGCGAATGGCCCGGCGCTTCATGCACGCTGAACTTTAGCCCACCCACTAAAACTTCATCGCCGTCTTTCAACCAGCGATCAGGCGTCACCACGCGCGCGCCATGAATACCGAAAGCCGCACCTCGCTCAGGTAAATTATCGAGAAACACTTTATCACCGATGTGTGGGCCCTCGACTTTCACGCCCAGCTTTTCAGACAGTTCAGCTGCACCGCCTGCATGATCAATATGGCCGTGGGTCAGTATAATTCGTTCAACTTTCACACCCGCTTGGCTGATCGCATCTTGAATGCGATTCAGATCACCACCGGGGTCAACCACTGCGGCCATGTTGGTTTCTTCATCAATCACCAACGAGCAATTTTGCTGAAACGGTGTAACTGGAATAATCATAATTTTAAGTTTTGCCATGATTGCCAGCTCTTAGCTTTCCGCAGGCCCTATGGCAATGTGCGCGGCGTCTGCTAGAGAGCAAATATGATCACCGAAAACATCCTCCTCACCGTACGCGATTATCTACGCTACGCCGTCACCAGCTTCAACAAAGCCAAGCTTGTTCATGGCCATGGCGCAACCAGCGCCATCGACGAAGCAGCCTTCATCATTTTAGAAAGTCTCAAGCTTCCGATTGACGATATTAACCCATGGCTCGATGCCAAGCTCTTGGCCAACGAACGAACCGAACTTGACCGTTTGATCGAAGCCCGTGTCACTACACGCAAACCTGCGGCCTATTTATTAAAGCGCACCTACATGCACGGTGTTCCGTTTTATGTTGATGAGCGCGTGATCATTCCAAGGTCTTATATCGGCGAGATGTTAGTGAAGGGATTGTTCGATGAGGCAGGGTTGGGCTTCGGTATTGAGCCTGAAAATATCACATCAGTTCTCGATCTCTGCACAGGTTCAGGTTGCCTCGCCATTCTCGCCGCCAATACCTTTCATAACGCCACTATCGCCGCCGCCGATATTTCATCTGATGCATTAGATGTTGCCCGTATCAATATGAAAGAACATGATTTATTAGATCGTGTTGAACTCTTCCAAGGCGATTTATTGGATGCAGTGAAAGACCAAAAATTCGACCTCATCATCACCAATCCACCCTATGTTGCCACTGAAGAAGTCAATGCCTTCCCCCCAGAATACGCCCACGAACCGCGCCTTGCTCATGAAGGCGGCATTGATGGTTTTGATCTTGTGCGCCAAATTATCATCCAAGCGCCAAAGCACCTCAACAATGGCGGCGGACTTTTGTGTGAAATTGGAATCGGACGCGAAACTTTAGAAGCAGAATTTCCGAAACTCAATTTCTTCTGGCTCGATTCAGAACTGTCCGAAGGCGAAGTTTTCTTTCTGAAGTTTTGAGTTATGTTGCGACGCAACAGCGCACCTGTGATCCATTGTGCACTGCACCATTTTCTGTCATAGGCTCATTCCCATCAATAATGGATGGGAATTAAAAATGACACACGCAAACACCGCAGGCCGCGATCAACGTATTATGGACATGGCCCACAAAATTTGGGAAGAAGAAGGCCGCCCAGAAGGTCAAGCCGAAGCTCATTGGGCTCGTGCAATGGCAATTGTCGATGCTGAAGTATTGGCCGAAAAACCTGCTGCCAAAAAAGCCAAAGCCGCACCAAAGAAGAAATAATCTAACAAGCATAGCGCCCGTTCAAAAACTGAGGGGCGCACCTCATTTTATCCTTTCGTGCTGTTATATTTCCTCTATAAGCAGCCCGAAATCAAAACATGAGGATCAACTATGGCTAAGGTAAGAGTTGCAATTAATGGCTTCGGCCGCATTGGACGCAATGTAGTGCGTGCAATCTATGAATCAGGCCGCACCGACATTGACGTTGTTGCGATCAATGATTTAGGCCCTGTTGAAACCAACGCTCATTTGTTGCGCTTTGACTCAGTCCATGGCCGTTTCCCGCATGAAGTGAAAGTGGATGGAGATTCCATCAACATCGGCACAGACAAATTCAAGGTCACCGCTGTGAAGGATCCTTCGCAATTACCTTGGAAAGAATTGGGCGTTGATATCGCGCTGGAATGCACAGGCATTTTCACTGCAAAAGACAAAGCTTCGGCCCATCTGACCGCTGGTGCAAAGCGCGTTCTCGTATCAGCTCCTGCTGATGGCGCTGATTTCACCGTTGTGTACGGCGTGAACCATCAGGGCCTGACCAAGGATCATATCGTTGTCTCAAACGCATCCTGCACCACCAACTGCTTAGCGCCAGTCGTATCAGTGCTGCACGGTGTTGTTGGCATTGACCACGGCTTCATGACCACAATTCATGCTTACACGGGCGATCAACCAACTCTCGATACAATGCATAAGGATCTCTATCGTGGCCGCGCTGCTGCCATGTCGATGATCCCAACTTCAACAGGCGCTGCCAAGGCGATTGGCTTGGTGATCCCTGAATTGAAAGGCCGTTTGGATGGCACATCAATCCGTGTACCTGTGCCGAATGTGTCAGTTGTTGATTTCAAGTTCGTAGCCAAGCGCGCAACGACTGTTGAAGAAATCAACGAAGCCATCAAGGCTGCTTCGCATGGCAAATTGAAGGGTATTTTGGGCTATACAACACAGCCTAATGTGTCGATCGACTTCAACCATGATCCACACTCATCCACCTTCCACATGGATCAAACCAAGGTTCTGGAAGGCACCTTCGTGCGCATCCTCACGTGGTATGATAATGAATGGGGTTTCTCGAACCGCATGAGCGACACTGCAGTTGCCATGGGCAAACTGCTCTAAAAACGATCCCCCTCCCCATTGGTATAAAGCTTTTGGGGAGGGACTTTTAAATCGGTCAAACAATCAAACCCGAAGCCTTCTTGAAATTCTCATAGAGATTCCGCGTATTGCGCGCCATATCTGGCATAAGCGGATAGCATTGCGCTTTCAGTTTTTCATAACCATACACACCCAGTTCACGCTCTAAAACATTTCGGTAGCTTGGTAATGAAGACCACGTCGCTATCGTCTGCGGGCTGAACTCGCAATGAAACTGTGTGCTCAGCGCGTGGCGATCAATCGCCAACGATTGCACTGCAGCCAATGGTGACTGTGCCAAAACTACAGCCCCCTGTGGTGCACGCTTCACTTCTGCATGGTGCCATTGCATTACAGTCTGGGTTTCCGGAAGCCCCACAAAAAATGGATGCGCCCTGCCCTCATCAGAGAGCGCAACGTCAAACACGCCTACTTCTTTATGTTCGCACGGTGCCACTTCCCCACCCAGAGCCGTCGCTAAAAGCTGGTGACCAAGGCAAACACCCAGATAAGGCTTGGCCTTATCCCAGACCCATTCACGAATGGCGGCTTTTTCATCTGCAAGATAAGGATATTCATCCTCCTCCCAAGTATCTTGCGCACCGCCCAAAACAAACATCAAATCATACTTTGCAAACGATGGAATGACTTGGCCATCAAATACCCGCACAAAATCTGGGATAATCCCATCCTCGGCAAAATAGTCCAAGAAACGCCCAGGATGATCATGATCCATATGCTGCAAAACCAAAGCGCGTTTCATAGCAGTTGCAAATTCATCGCTTGCGGGCCACGCCCCCGCGCGTCATCTTCAGTTGCATAGGAAATCAACATTCCGTCCTCGAGATAGGGCACACCAGCGCGTTGCACCGCTGAAATATGCACAAACACATCGCGCCCGCCATCATCCGGAGCCACAAAGCCAAAGCCACGATCTTTGTCAAAAAATTTGACCTTTCCGGTGTGGCGTTGATCTTTGACAGGCGGTTCCATCACTTCAGTTACTCTGAGGACGCAACATAAATCAACTGCTGCGCAAAACCCGCCCGGCCACGGCATCAAGTTTCGCTACCAAAACTGGATCACGTTTGTTCGGCGCCGTCATAATAGCAAAATCCAGAGCGTGGTCCGAGCCATTAGGGCACGGAGGATGTTCGCGTTGCAAATTCTTGGCTAACCGCAATACAAAACGCTTGGCTAATTCAACATTGCCTTTCATTACTCGAACAACCTGCCCAACATCAACGGCATCATGGTGAGGGTGCCAGGCATCAAAATCGGTAACCATCGCAACCTGAGCAAAACAAATCTCAGCCTCACGCGCTAGTTTTGCTTCTGGCATCGCCGTCATACCGATCAAACCGGCACCCCATGAACGATGCAGCTCTGACTCAGCGCGCGAAGAAAATTGCGGTCCCTCCATCACCACCAATGTTCCGCCGCGTTCGTAAGAA
>JANYLQ010000028.1 GCA_025363755.1 Hyphomicrobiales bacterium
CACCCGAAGTTCAAATTGAGCCAGTGGCATTACCCATGAACTCAGCATTCTGTTCACGCCGCATTGATCAGGTCTTGGTATTGTTTGATCGGTCGAGGCTTGCGCTGATTCAAATCTCCCTTCAAGCTCCGAACAATGAAAGCGCAAACGCCATCAGCTGAAACCGAAGTTCTCATCGTTGGAGCCGGTATTGCTGGGCTTTATGCGGCTTATCGTTTGTTGCAGGCCAATATTCCTTGCAAAGTTTTGGAAGCTGACGATCATGCCGGTGGGCGGATCAAATCACGAAAGGAAAAAAATTCGCATCTGGGTCTTGTGCTGGATGAAGGTGCCAACCTCATCAACTCCACTGACACGCTGGCGATCAAATTGATGAATAGGTTTGATATTAATTACGTGCGGCGTTTAAAATCTGGCATGGACAGCATGCATTATCTGGTGGCTGGTGAAGAATATGATCAACAGCGCTTTGATCAATTATTGTTTTCTGAAAGTCGTGTCGCCATAAATAACATTGTTGCTGATCAAGATATTTGGCGCGCCGATAAAATGCGCGATCTTGATCCAAAATTCATAAATGAAAGCATCGCCTCTTATCTCAAGCGCATTGATGCGGGGCCAGTGCTCCGCGTGATGCTCAAGTCATTTTTCTGGAGCGAATATGGCTATGAGATTGATAATCTCAATTTACATGTGTTGTTTGACTATTTGGAAATTGATATGTCGTGTCCGTGCTTCAAGCTCATTCCGAATGTTGATGAAGCCTACACGGTTCCGGGCGGCACGGGACAGATCACGGCGAGTCTTGAAAAAATTTGCCATGACCATGTGCTTTATAACAGGCGTGTAAATAGCATTGGTGAACTGGCGGGTGTAATCCATGTTTCTTCAACCAACGCGGACCTGCAAATTGAAACGCATACAGCGCAACATGTTTTATATGCGGCGCCTTTGCACAGCCTCAAAAACATTAAGATAATGATTGAAGGGTTGGCGCCCGAGGCGGTGGAACTGGCGAGTGCTGCCTCTTATGCCAATGGCGCAAAGCTGCACCTGAAGTTTGAAACGGGTTTTGATAAGCTCTATCGTTACTCCGGTATTTTGTTGACTGACACAGGCGAGCAAATTTGGACTTCGGGCACGGGGCAAGGCGGGGCTGGTTTGCTCACTGTATTAACAGGCCCGCTTCCCGCCGGACGTGCCGCGGCAATTGAATATGCGGGCCATGTGTTAGTGGCGCTCGATAAGATTTGCCCGGGCCTCAGTGAACTTTTTGTGGGGGTCGAAAGATCTGACGCACCCATGAGCTATTCCGGATCTCTGCGCCCGGGTGAAGCGGCCCATCTGGCTATTATCGATGGCGCCAAGCATTGGACGACGATTGGTGAAGCCGCCAGCGGCGAACTTCAGGGCTATCTTGAGGGGGCATTGCGCAGTGCTGATGATGCGGTCACGCGTTATGTGCTTGGGAAGCGCGCTCATAAAACCCATTTTCTGCGGCGTGGATTGATGAAGATGGGGTTGATAAAGCGGCAAGGCTACCACAATTGATGATCAAGAATCCGAGCGCGTAAGCTCTTTAATATTGCCACGCGGCTTGCCTGACATTTCTGCAATCTTGCGGTCTTGAGTCATGATCTCGGTACGCGCAAAATCTTCGATCTCGTCTTTTTGCAATCCAACTGCATTGATTTTACGGCGTGATGATTTGGTACCATCTTCATAGACCACATCAAACATCACGAAATTATCAGGCGCTGCTTTGGCTTTTTTAGCCATAATTATTCGTCCTTTTTTGGTGAAGTTGCTGCCGATTGCTGCACTTCAACATGAGTCTCGTGTTTGCGCTGCGCATTTTTATCGTCGCGCTTATTCTGTTTATCCAACGCCTTTTGCTGTTTTGCTTTGGCGCGGTTGTTGCGTTCTTGGTTATAGTTTGGTGGAAAGGCCACTTGGGTATCCCTTGTTTGTGCGAAATAAATTGGCGTCCCGGAAGGGGTAGCAGATGGACTTCATAAATCAAAAGGTTAGCTTGTCCAACCCGTTAAATGGCCTCATTGAATGAGTTTGGGTAATTCTGGGTC
>JANYLQ010000024.1 GCA_025363755.1 Hyphomicrobiales bacterium
AACTGCTGCGGCATCGTTCTTGGGATTGGGAAGAGATGGGACTGTCTGATAAACGCTGTTGCCGATGACGAAGGCAACGCGCCGTTCACCAGCTTCCGCAGCCGATATAGTCAGCCCAGATGCAATCAGAACGACAGGGAAGACAAATTTGAGTCTTCGTTGCAATCTGTTGAACTGAAAAAATTGCGTTCTCATCTTCATTTTGGAGAAGCTCTCGCAATCAAAAATATATTATAAAACGCTAGCGCGATGTAGATTGCCTGTCAAAACACTTTATCGTCTAACGCGATTCATCGCATCTCGTCATTTTTTGGAGTAAGGACGCAAAATCCGTGGTTACTTAGTTTGACTCGGGCGTGTCCACGTTTCAGCTAAGCTAATAAGCATACATAAACAGCGGAGTTAAAGTGTACCACTGAGCCGGGGATTATGGCGCGCGAAGGCGGCGCAAAACTATACCAGTCCTGCTAGGCCAACTGGTTGTCATGGAAAGGTATTGAGGGACTAGAAGGATGTTTACTGCTGACCCTCATGCCGAGATCAGACCTGTGGCTACGGTGGATTGATTCAAACACCACAGACTTGGGCAATCCTGTCTTTGTTGCGAGTTTTTTCAATATTCTGTTGCCCAGGCTCATCTTTTCCTGAATGGCGTCACAACTTCGGTCGTGGCAGCCTTGCCCTGACTATCCCCGGTCACATCCTCTTTGCCAAACTTTACACGGTACTGATAAGTGCGCTGTAACTCGCGTGTCACGGCTGCATAAAACTCCATCATGTCTTTGAAGTATTGTCCGTCCTTCACGGCAGGGATTTGAACCGCCAACATCGCCAGAATGCGCGACTGAATGCCTTGCAGGGCTTCGAGCGGCTTGAAGTTGCTGCCCATTTCTTCAAGCATACCGACCAATCGTTTTTCATCAAGATCGGTAGGGTCCAGCATCAGCGTCATTTGCAGGCGTTTCTTTTTGGCGAAGCCGAGCGCGCTGCATTTCTTTTTCACCCAATCGTAACTGCATGTTCTGCCTTGAGCGATCAGGATTCTATGCACTTCCGCATATTCAACAGGATCCGGAGCCGAGACAAAAACAGTCCACAATTTGTCAACCGTGCAATCAACGGGATCGAAATTCTTTGGCCTTTTTGTTGGCATATCGTTTGTCATGTGATTGTTCCGATAAAAGATTTTCCAAATAGCTTCATTCTCTTTGTATCAGATTGAGATTGGGCGTGTGCCAGAGATTTTAACGGCGCAAATTCCCATCTATTTCCCTAACCATATCCTTCAAGACCAGGCAGCCTAGGGGCGCTTCTAGTATGGGAAGGTACCGCACGGCTGCAGCAAGTAAGCATGATAGCTGTGCCGACAAACGCACGTCTGATGACATGATCAAGGTACTGGTGAACTGGGGGCATTTCATTCGCTGTCGCCTAATGATGGGTAATGCGCCACTAACTGCATGCGAAACATTGTTTTTCACAAAGACTATCATTAGAATCTTGTCAGGCATAGCAACCTCGCATTTCTGCATCTGGCCCTTCGGTTCTGTTCGTTAAATTTCAATGTTTGTCCGCTGTCACACGGTAAGCTGACTTGCCATGGACATGGCTAAACCTACGGGTTTGACCCAGATGTATGGACTGGCCGTCTTTCGCAAGAGGGAATTTGGACGGTATCAGAAGTCGCAGATATGTATCCGGCCTGTTTGGTCAGCACGCGGGCTGTGGCCTTGATGGGAATATGCACGCACCATTGGTCTCATTAGCGGACAGGTTTACAAGAACCATCCAGGTCACCAGACTCTGGGGGTAAATGCCCGGACTGAACAACTAGTCCAGAAGCGTCCCCTTTGATTTCTAAGGTTTAGGAACAATCGTAAATTCTTCCGCTGCATTGCGGCTTGGATAAGGCACGTTCGGCACAGCAACACCAAGATGCGCGCAAAGTGGGCCCCAGCCAGCACCTAATTGATACACCAGCAAATGCTTTGTCGGCACTTGCGCTTTGACAGCAGCATTATTGGCTTCAAAAGTTGCAATGGCATGGGACTTGTCGAACGGATCACCACCGGCAAACACTTGTTTGGCGATCAGGGCAACTCCGAGAGACGATTGATCTGTGCTTTTGCGCAACACCGGAAGAAGGGTTTTGTTAAAACTCTCCCACCAGCTTTCTGACGACCGAACAGTAAGGATAACTTTTGCGCGCGGATAGGCCGCAATCAATTGCCGCCAATAAAATGCCGAAGGCCAATCAACGCAAGCACTATAGCCTTTGAACAGCATATCCCAATCTGGTCTTGATCCAGCGGCAACGGCCCGCCAAGCTGCTGTGGCTTGTTCATTGCCCAAAACTTCAAACATGTGATGTGTTGGGCCAAACCCGAGAATGTTGAGAGCTTCACGCAGGGAGTCTGTGCCCGTTCGTCCAAACCCTGTTCCTATCACTTTCAACGTCATGCGTTTAACTCACATTATTCGGCAAAACCTCTTTGCGCTTGGCTATGAAGTCTTGCAAGCCGTTATCATTGCCCACTGACCTTGATCAAGAGTAAAGAAGATAAAAAACATTGGGGCGTTCACTTTGTTTTTTCTAATTCTCATTTCCATCACCTCTAACACCGTCTACATATGAAATTGCATAACCTGCACAATTCACTTGTCGGTAATTGATGACTGATTGACGTTCGACCGCAAACTTAGCGACGCATGTCCGTTGTTGGCGTGTCGTGCCTGTTTAAATAGTTTTCCAATTGGGCTGTTATCAACGTGCAAGCGGACGTGATGTGGATCTTAGAACCGACGTCTATGACCCAAGTAGCCATCTCTCAAATACTCAGACTGAAAAATCCATCATCTTTAGCCTACCTTGTCATCGTTCATCAGCGGGAGCAAAGTGAGCAAAGTGAGCAAAGTTAAACCACGGTCAACAAGTGGATAAGAAACATGCAACGGGTAGGAGGCGAACATGGTTAAAAAAGCTAAGACCGTAAAGGCAAAGACAAAAACTACAAAAGTGAAATCAGTTAAGACAAAGGCTGCAAGTTATGCGGCTGCAAAGCCCAAACCACTGAAGGCAAAGACTAAGGCCGCAGAGGCCAAACCGGTGAAGAAAAAGCTCGCGAAAGCTATCCTGACAAAGGCCAAGACCATCAAATCCAAAGTGTCGATCATAAAACCCAAGAAGGCCAAGAAAGTTCGTGTAAAGGTAACGTGGCCGAAGAAGACCCGCGAGATGCACAATCACCACATGAACTCAACTGTGTGGAACAATTTCAAATTCCGCGACGATGATATTGTTATAGCGACATACGCAAAATCAGGCACAACATGGATGCAGCAGATTGTTTCGCAATTGGTCTTTAATGGTGACGAATCCACTGCAGTTGCCCATCTCTCGCCGTGGGTTGATTTGCGTATTATCCCGCCGGAGGTGATAGCAGGCCTTGAAGATCAAACCCACCGTCGCTTCGTCAAAACCCATTTGCCGGTTGATGCTTTGGTCTTTTCGCCAAAAGCTAAATACATTTTTGTCGGGCGCGATGGTCGTGACGCCGCATGGAGTCTGTTCAATCATCATATCAACGCCGTAGATGATTATTTTACCGCCTTCAACGAGACACCGGGCCGCGTTGGGCCGCGCCTCGAAAGAGGTTCGGACAATGTTCACGAGTTCTATAAGGCATGGTTCGCCGGTGATGGCTTTCCCTATTGGCCGATATGGGAAAATATCCGTTCGTGGTGGGCAATCCGCAATCTGCCCAACGTCAAGTTCGTCCACTTCAATGACATGAAATCTGATCTTGCTGGCTCAGTTCGGCAGATCGCTGACTTTCTTGGAATTAAACCAGACGCCGCAACATTTGAAAAGATTGTGGCCCATTGCAGCTTTGACTACATGAAAGCCCACGCCGAACATGCAGCCCCTATGGGCGGGATAATGTGGAAAGGCGGCGCGCAGACTTTCGTCAATAAAGGAACCAATGGCCGCTGGCGTGATACATTGGACGAGGCAGACGTCAAAGCCTATGAGGCCAAGGCGGTAAAAGAGCTCGGTTCTGAATGCGCCAACTGGTTGGCCCATGGCGGGCCTGTCTGACAGTATCGCTATTCGACATCTGGATTATGTACAGAGCGGGCGGTCGGACTCGACCCCGCGCTGCATAACTCCATGCGGATTTCTAATCCATTAAAGAAGGATGCGGCTGCTTGTAAAAGCGCACCCAACAATGACCCCAGATCATATGTTGAGTAACATTTTGTAGTTATTCGACAATAGCTGTGTTGGGTGGGTCATTTTTAGCGTCCAATGAGGTCCCCATTCAGATAGAAGATAGTCATTCAAAAACAACGGATTAGATCATTTTCCGGAGGGTCATCGTTGGACGCGTATTCACAAAACGCGTCGATCCGGGCGAACCAATTGTACAATCTTGTATCACTCAAAGCGTTTTTCCGGAGAATCTAAAACACACGAATGTGCTTATAAGCGATTGTTCGGCTACAAATGGTGCTTCGGGTTCTTTTGCATTGGTGAGAGATGTAAGCGGAGAGCTCATTAACGTGGAAACGAGGCCGAAAGTAAAAAGTCAAAGTTTCAAAACCTCGAAACCGTCGAGAAGGCCATGTGTGGACCGCTCCTGGTTGTCGAGTGGCTTACTCAGAACGCCTAAATTCATATAAACTTCGGGCGGGAATCTCTGATCAAGTTTGAGAACGAGGACGCGAAGGGAATGGTGAACCTTATTTGGTTACAAACGTTGGGCAGGTCCTGGTGCCTAATTGTACAGCCGTATGCCTAAAGCGGCTGCGGTGCTTATAATATGATTCCGCATTGCCGTCTTTGCCGCATGCTGATCCCGTTGATGAAGAGCCGCAATAATGGCGGCATGTTCACTAATAGATTCCTTAGCGCGCTTCATGCGTGTTATCGGAATGGGATGAACTTGAGTTTCTTGTAGGATTTCTTTCAGACTGAAATAGATGTCGCTCAGCATGGCATTGCCGCAACTCTTGACAATGATCTCATGGAAGTGCTTGTCGCAAGTAGCGACTTTCAGCAGGTCTTGCCGCTTCCAAGCGTCACTCATCCCGTCAGTGGCACGGCGCAAGTCATCCAGAGCTGACATTCCTATCTTCCAAGCGGCCTCCGCAACAATTGCACATTCAAGTGCTAAGCGCGTCTGAAATACAGATTCTTCTTCATAGCGCTGGGAGTAACGCCAGTTTGAAAGGGAACCTGAGTGGGTCGGATTGGAGGACGAAACAAAAGTGCCTCGTCCGGGCTCGATCGATAGGAAGCCGAGCGTTTCAAGCATGGATAAAGCCTCACGCAGTGATGCGCGGCTGACGCTAAGTTGGACTGCCAATTCGACTTGCGAAGGAAGACATTCGCCGGGTTTGTATTCTCCGCTGAGTATCTTACGCTGGATGATTTCTACAGCTCTATGGCTGACTTGCTTTCGCACTCTTTTCGCTCACTTTCATTTATACTAATTAGTCCCATATCCAGCAGACCCTAACTTGCCAAGTCTTGGTCTAAATGCTAGCACAGATCTGACCTGTCTGATGTATAGCAGACGGTGCAGTGATTGGCAGCGGACGTCAACCTCAAGCCACTCACTGTTGAGAAATAGATCAAACCTAGGGAGAATGATAATATGCGTAGACATATGTTGAAGATTGCGGCCATTACGACTGTGGCGTGGTTTACATTCGGAGCAGCCCATGCAGATGAGATGAAGGTGGGTGCCAACATTGGTAACGTGCCTTGGGAGTTCCAAGATGCCAGCGGCAAGCTTGTTGGATTCGAAATCGATCTGGTGGAAGAAGTAGCCAAGCGCCTTGGAAAGGAAGCAAAAATTGAGAACATTCCCTTCAATGGGCTTTTCTCTGCTGTGCAATCTGGACAAATTGCAGCAGCTGTTTCATCAATCACGATCACAGAAAAGCGCCTACAATCTGTCTCCTTCGCTCAACCATACTATGACAGTGATCAGTCTCTAACCGTGACAGCAGCCAGCGGTATCAAAAACCTCGATGGGATGAAGGGTAAGGTCGTAGGCGTTGATACGGGCTCGACGGGAGATATGTGGGCAACGGCTAACCAGGCTAAATATGGGATTACTGAAATTCGGCGATTTGAGGGCCTGGCACCCGCCATGCTCGACCTCGAAGCTGGCCGCATTCAAGGTTATATCAGCGACATTCCAGCGCTGCTTTACTATGTCAAAGACAAGTCGCAGTTCGCTGTTGTCCAGCGTATTGAAACCGGAGAAAAGTATTCCATCATGTTTGCCAAAGATGCGCCTTTGGCCGCAGATGCTAACAAGGTTATCAGCGCCTTGAAGAAAGAAGGATTTATTGCTGGCCTGCATCAGAAATGGTTCGGTGCCAAGGCCGAGGATACAACCAGCACAGTGCAAGAACGAGACATGCCTAAGGCAGCAGCCCAGTAATCGCATCGCCGGGGATCTCTATGCGGACATCCCCGGCAAATAATATCAAGAAGATTGAGCCATGCGCCATCTGGCGCCAATTGTAAGAAGATAAATAATGCGGCTCATTGATACGTTTTTTAACGCGCGAGTCTTTATCGAAACTTTGCCCCTTTTGTGGACAGGGTTATTGGTGACGATTGAGCTAGGCGTTTTCAGCATCGTGCTTGGTCTCGTGCTAGGGCTCGGGTTAGCGCTGTTGCGGCTTTACGGGCCAAGATTTCTACAAATACTTGCACGCCTTTATATCGATCTTTTCCGTTCGGTCCCTTTGCTCGTTCTGCTCATCGTCATTTACTACGCCTTGCCATTTGTAGGGATCCGCCTCTCACCATTTGCGGCGGCCACTACTGCACTCACCACAGTATCAGGGGCATATACTGCAGAAATCTTTCGCGCTGGTATAGAGGCCATTCCACGCGGTCAATTCGAAGCGTCTATGGCACTTGGCCTCAGTTGGCGCCAAATGATGATCGACATCATTCTTCCACAGGCCGTCAAGGTCGTCATTCCCCCGCTCACCAACAACTGTATCAACGTCATGAAAGATACAGCTCTGGCTTCAGTGGTTGCCATGCCTGATCTTCTTAAGCAGGCAACCCAAGCGCAGGCACTGGCAGCCAATCCCACGCCGCTGATCAGCGCAGCTGTAATATATATCTTGATCCTTTGGCCTTTGGTGCTGTTGGTCTCGCGTTTTGAGAAAAAGATGAAAGTGGGAACGCGCTGATGGCACCAATCATTTCTATGAAAGGCGTGATTAAACGCTTCGGCCAGTTTCAGGCACTTCGCGGTATTGATCTCGAAGTAACCGAAGGCGAGGTACTGTGCATCATCGGCCCTTCGGGTTCTGGCAAATCGACACTCATTCGCTGCATCAACTTATTGGAGACATATGAAGTAGGTGCCGTTGTTGTCGATGGCATTCTAGTTCAAGAAGACCAATCACTTCAAGCAGTACGCCGTGAAGTCGGAATGGTCTTTCAGTCGTTCAATCTTTTTCCGCATCTGAGCGTCCTCCGCAATGTCATGCTCGCGCCAATGAGGGTTCGCGGTCTCACAATGTTAGAAGCGCAGAAGAGAGCACTCGAGCTACTGAACCGCGTTGGAATCACCGAGCAGGCGGATAAATATCCAGCCCAACTCTCGGGTGGCCAGCAGCAACGCGTTGCAATTGCGCGTGCCCTTGCCATGGAACCAAAAGTACTTTTGTTTGACGAGCCAACTTCAGCACTAGATCCCGAGATGGTAGGTGAAGTGCTCGACGTTATGCGCTCACTTGCGCAGACAGGAGTGACGATGATTGTTGTCACTCACGAAATGGGATTTGCCAGGCAGGTAGGCGACCGTGTCCTATTTATGGACGGCGGACTGATCGTGGAAACAGGCACACCCGAGAAGATATTTGATGCTCCTCAAGAGGAGCGAACGCGCAACTTCCTAAAAGCCATCCTGCAACATTAGTGGCGCACCCGAACTTGGAACTGAATTTAGATTGGAGTAAAAAATGACGCTTGATGTGAAATTTGTTGAAAGCCAATTCCCAGCCCTACGCGGCCGCGAATTTGTCTATCTTGATAATGCTGGGGGTTCTTTGGTACTGCAGGGTGTGGCCGACAGGGTAAGTGAGTATCTGCTAACGACGAGCGTGCAACACGGTGCTACCTATTCCAAGTCGCAGCAAGCCATGGAGAAAGTGGCTGCCGCTCAACAATCAGTAATGCGGTTGATCAATGCCTCGCGGCCTGAGGAAGTCATCATGGGCCCCTCGACCACGGCCCTGCTTCGTATCCTTGGAATAGCAATCGGAGAAACACTGTCGCCCGGGGATGAGATCATTGTCTCCATTTCCGAACACGAATCGAATTACGGCCCTTGGGAACTATTAAAGCGCAAAGGTGTCAAGATCGTGCAATGGACAATCGAGCCTGACAGCTTCCGCCTTGATCCACAAAGGCTTGCTTCCCTCATGACCGATCGCACAAAACTTGTTTGCTGCACGCATGCATCGAATATACTTGGCACTATTAATCCAATCCGCGAGTTTGCGGATATTGCGCATGCGCATGGTGCAAAAATCTGCGTGGACGCGGTCGCATACGCGCCGCATCGTCTGGTCGATGTTCGCGCCTTGGATGTCGATTATTATGTTTTCAGCTTTTATAAACTTTATGGGCCACACCATGCTGTGCTTTATGGCCGCTACGATGACCTAGTTGCTTTGCCGGGTCAAAATCATTTCTTTATTGAACCAACGCGCACACCTTATAAATTCCAACCGGGCAACGTGAATTACGAACTGAGCTTCGGATGCATAGGGATAAACGAGTATCTGGTCGAACTTGGAGGTCGTGGCGGTAAAGTTCATAAGGACGAACGTGCCGCGATGGGAGAAGCGTTTGATCTTATCTCTACTCAGGAAGAAGTAGTTTGCCGAAGACTGCTGGACTTTTTAAATGCTGTTCCATCAGTAAAGATTATTGGCGAGAAGACCGCTGATGCAAGGCTGAGGGTTCCCACTGTCAGCTTCACTGTTAAGAATCTTAACAGCGCTAAAATTGTCAGCGCTATTGATCAGTACAATATCGGCATTCGCTATGGTGACTTTTATGCTCGTCGCCTTGCCGAACATATCGATTTGGAAAAAGATGGTGTGGTGCGTGTTTCGATGGTGCATTATAACACGACGGAAGAGATTGATCGTTTGGTTGAAAGACTTGCTCCACTTCTTAGTTAAGCATGGTTCGCACTCATTGACCTTGCACCAAACTTCTATCCAGCTTTGAGTTCGCTCCAGCGGTTCATTTGTGTTGGGCTTGTGATGCAATGGCGTTGGGCGCGTAGACATCAAGTATCGCAGCGTCCAAGGCCATTGCTTGTTTGGACCTTGCAGATTTGGCAAACCCGAATGGCGTGAGCCAAACGAGCCCTGAATGCGGGCGGTGATGGTTGTTGTGAATACGCGCCCAAAACTGAACCTCTTGAAAACGATGTAATACCTTGTTTTGAATCACTATCTTCTATTTAAATGGGGTCGTCGTTGGACGCGAAACGTAACCCCACCCAAAACAACTATTGTCGAATAACTACAAAATGGTACTCAACCTCTTATGTGGGATCATTATTGGGTGCTTTTTTGGAGTAGGTACTTTGGTGCAGGAGCCAGCTTCTATCACTGGAAAGCTTTATATGAATGGGAAGACGAGGCAGGCTTGACCAATAAAAAGCCGATCTCTAAAAATCCGATCAACAGAACACCTCGGTAAGTCGTCGAAAAGGTCCTGCATCTACTCCGAACTTGCAATCTCGGGCCTTATCGCATCGTCTGGTATCTAGCCCGCTATCATTACATCAAGAGCCCCTTACGAAATCCTTCGTGAAAGGCTATAATCCATCAGCAAAGATGTCTCGCAAGATCGTCGATATTTCAAGGCGTGCAGGGCACCCGGCCGCAGAATTAAGGCCGAACTGAAATCCAAGGATTAATCCTTGTGAAGAAAATGCGCCTCCCCGATCTCGTCCGTATGATGGACGAAGTTGGGGATGCGCATTCGTTATCGACAAGAAGAACTGGTGAGAGAAAACGATGGGCATAGTGGAAATACTTTTTACCAACGCAAAACTGGCCGATGGAACGATCAACAACATCACTGTCGCCGCTGGCCGCATCTGCGCAATCGATCCTCCGGGCTCCGACATTTCTCAAGCAACAACCGTGTACGATGTCGCAGGTGCGCTTCTCGTTCCGAGTTTTGTGGAAGGCCATATCCACCTCGATACAAGCTTTTATGGTGACAAGTGGATTCCACACAAACCGTGCACCGATGGCTTCAACGTGCATGAGCGCATTGCCTTCCAGGCCGAGAACCTGGCCGCGGCCGCCTCGATGATGGAGCGCGCACGCAACCAACTTGATCTTTGCATTTCGAACGGCACGCTCCAGATGCGCAGCCATGTCATGGTCGATGGTTCGGTCGGTCTGAAATCACTCGAAACAATCCTCGAGGTACGAGAGGCGTACATTGGGATGATCGATATCCAACTCGTCGCCTTTCCGCAGTTTGGCATTCTCAAGAGCCGGGGCACGCCAGAATTGCTGGACGAGGCAATTGTCATGGGCGCCGATCTCGTCGGTGGCCTTGATCCACTTTCTTTCGACCGTGATATCAAGGGCCACCTGGACGTTGTCTTTGGAATTGCAGAAAGGCGTGGCATTGACGTCGACATCCATCTGCACGATGCGGGCACACTTGGTGCCATGACTATTGAGGACATTTGCGCGCGGACGGTCGCACTTGGATTGCAGGATCATGTCGCTGTAAGCCATGCCTATGGTCTTGGCGATCTAGGCATTGAAGCGGCAAAGAGGATCGCGGACCGGATAGCAAAGAGCGGCGTTTCGATCATGACCAATGCACCAGGACATCAAAATTTCCCGCCGGTCGCGCTGTTGCGAGACGCTGGTGTCAACGTCTTCAGTGGTAGCGATAACATACGCGATTCATGGTGGCCATTCGGCGATGGTGACATGCTTCGTCGGGCGGAGATCATCGCCTACCGTTCCGGTTTCTATACCGATGTCGAACTCGCTGCCGCATTTGATGTGGTGACAACCGCTGGTGCCAACGCGCTCCGGTTGGAAGGTTACGGTATCGCTGTCGGCGCCAAGGCGGATTTCGTGACGCTGGATGCTGTGCATGTTCCAGAAGCTGTCGTTGCCGTCCCCAAGCCGCGCAAGGTGTTCAAGGAAGGTAAACTCGTGGCTGAGAAAGGCAACGTGATTCATTGATGACATCGTCGTTGAAACAGACCCAATATTCTGGTGCAGTATTCGGGAAAGGCATGGTGACCTCTCATCACTGGCGCGCGACCGAGTCAGCTGCCGCAGTGCTCCGGAGTGGTGCCACCGCGATTGCAGAACTGATTGCGGCAGGCGCAGTATTATCTGTCGTGTATCCGCACTTCTGCGGATTGAGTGGCGATGCCGTGTGGATGGTGTCCGACGAAGTCGGAAAAACTCGGTGTTTTCTCAGCATCGGTCAGGCAGCTGGCAATGCCAACCAGAGGCATCAAATTCCGTTGCGAGGCGCTGGCTCAATGTTGACCACCGCCTGCCTTGTGGACAGATGGGATAAAGTGCTGAGCCATTCTGCGCTGGAATGGGGCGGTTCGCAACAGCTTGGCAGTCTACTGGAGGATGCCATCTCCCCGGCCCATAATGGTTTTGCCGTTAGCAAGTCACAGACTTTTTGGTTTGATTTCCGCGCAAGCGAATGTCAATCTTGGGCAGGCTTTCAGAAATCCTTTAAAAGAGAAGGACTTCAGCATCAGCCGGCACTGGCGCGCACACTGGAAACTATTGCCGTCAAGGGTGCACGGGATTTTTATGAAGGCGGCCTAGCACAACGGATTGGTAAGGGTCTCGCTGATGCGGGTTCCCCCTTGAAGGAGGTGGATCTGAAGAAGACGCAGACTGTGGCGGCTGATCCCATCCAACTCACCTATCGCGACACTATATTGCTAGCGCCACCACGACCAACACAAGGGGTTACAACGCTCGGCATCATGGGTGTGCTCAACCATCTTTCAATGGCGGAAAAGCCAATTGACTCTGCGGACTTCTATCACGCTTTAGTGGAAGCCGTGAAACAAGCCTTCTTTGACCGAAAGCAGATTGCGGATCCGGCATTTGGAAAAGATGCTTCAGCAGAACTTCTTAATCCTTCGCGCCTTTCCTCCAAGGCCACGTCCATCGGCGTCGGACGCGCCCTGCTGTGGCCGCATCTCTATCAGCAGGGTGACACGGTATTCCTTGGCGCTGTTGACAGTCGGGGCCGCTGTGCTTTATTTCTTCAAAGCCTTTATTTTGATTGGGTAAGTGGTATCGTCGTAGGTCATACTGGCATACTCTGGCAGAATCG
>JANYLQ010000026.1 GCA_025363755.1 Hyphomicrobiales bacterium
GTTCGCCTTCGTAGGTCAATCTAAAGCGCATAAGAGGTTCCCGCTCGTCAGGTTCATTGAACGAATCCCAATATAATATCATTCGATTGGGCTTATTCATTCATGTGACCTTAAATTAGGTATGTCAAGTGTAATATCCTCTTAAAGAGTCAAGAACAATTAGAGAACAATACGCTCGTCTTGGTTTTAGCCCTTGATCCCCCGCACCAAATCCACAATCCCATTCAAATCTTTCACTTCATAAAAGCGCTCCGTATCGGCCGGCACCTCTTCATGTTCGTGATCCCAGATCATTTCGAAGGGCACGTAAACACCAATGCCTCCGGCTGCGATCATCGGCAGCACGTCGGAGCGGATGGAGTTGCCCGCCATCAGCATTTGCGCAGTGGTGCTGGCGTGGCGTTTTGCAATCCGGTGGTAGGTTTCGGGCTTTTTATCGGAGACGATTTCAACGCCTTCAAAATAATGCGCTAGACCAGATGCCAGCACCTTTCTTTCTTGATGGTGCAGATCGCCCTTGGTGATGAGCAGCAACTTGTAATCACCTTGCAAGGCTTTCAATGTGTCTTCGACATGGGGCAGAAGTTCGATGTCATGATCCAGCATATCACGGCCCATCTCCAGCAGCTTGGTGATGGTGTGGGCATCCACCCCGCCGCCAGAAATTTTGATTGCTGTTTCGATCATCGACAGAGTGAAGCTTTTCACGCCAAAGCCATAGGTTTTGATATTATGGCTCTCAGTTTTTTCGAGGGTGGCGATAGCTTGTGCTTCGGGCACATAGTTTGAAAACATTTGGCCAAATTGTTTTTGCGCAGCGTCAAAGTGGATGAGGTTGTGCCACAATGTGTCATCAGCATCAAACGCGATGAGGTCAAGTTCGCTCAAAGCTTCGCCTCGATCGCATCCATGATTAGAGCCGCAATATCAGCGCCGCCAAAGCGTTTCACTTGGCGGATGCCGGTTGGCGAAGTGACGTTGATCTCAGTCATATAATCACCAATCACGTCGATGCCCGTAAAAATCAGGCCGCGTTTTTTAAGTTCCGGCCCGATGGCTTCGCAGATTTCATATTCGCGTTTGGTCAAGCTCGTCGGCGCTGCCACGCCGCCTGCATGCATATTAGAACGATTATCATGTTCGGCTGGAATACGGTTAATGGCTCCCGCCACTTTTCCATCGACGAGAATAATTCGTTTATCGCCCTTGCGCACATCGGGAAGATATTTTTGTGCGATGTAGGGTTCATAATAAAGCTCGCTGAACATTTCGAGGATTGATGAGAAATTCTGATCATTATTGCTGGTGCGGTAAACGCCCGAACCACCATTGCCGTAAAGTGGCTTTAAAATCACATCATTATGGAGTTTTCGAAATCTTTCGATTTCAGAGACGTCACGCGTGATCAAAGTGGGCGGCATGAGGTCTGGGAATTTCAGAATAAAAAGTTTTTCCGGTGCGTTGCGCACTTCGGTGGGATCATTCACCACCAGCACTTTTGAATGGATTATATCAAGCAGATGCGTGGCAGTGATATAGCCCATATCGAAAGGCGGGTCTTGGCGCATGAGGATTGAATCCTGCGTCGAAAGATCGATGCGCTTCTTTGGCCCAAGTTCAAAATGCGCGCCCTTTTTGTCTTGCACTTTCACATCATGGCCTTCGGCAGACAGTGTTCCGTCCATATAAGCCAAAGTTTTCACATGATAATAAAACAGCGCATGGCCACGTGCTTGAGCTTCCAGCATCATCGCGAAAGTGGAGTCGCCTTCAATCTGGAAAAGCTCTATCGGGTCGCATTGCACTGCAATCTTGAGGCTCATTATATATCTCCTGAAAAGGCATTCGCGATGTGAGTTGGCCAGAGATAGGCATTTACCGCGACAATATCAAACCGACAAAAACCCGCTGCTGCTTTAGCGTCACGCAACATCCATAATCCGGCGGCGGCACTGATGCGTTTGGATTGGTAGGTCGTGACGGAAGATATAGCGGCATCCGTCGTGCTGCGGGCTTTGACTTCAATGAAGGCAGTGGTTTGGCCCTTACGCATGATAAGATCAATCTCGCCATGATGAGATTTGAACCTGCGGGCGAGCAAGCGGTATCCTTTGAGACGCAACAGGATAAGTGCGGCAGTTTCCGCCCGGTGTCCACGCTTTTCGTTGCGCTGTCTATTTGCGCTTGAGGATGCGGGCATAAATATCCTCTTTTTTTAAATCATATTTCTTAGCTACGATGTTGGCCGCTTTTGACGACGCATTTTCCTTCAAAGCTTCAGTGATCGAATTTTCAATTTCATCATTTTCGACGATGATGGGCTCATCCTGTGGTGGGGCGATGACGATACATATCTCGCCTTTCACGGATTCGCGGGCTGACAATATCGCATGTATTTCTTGCGCCGTGCCTCGCAATACTTCCTCATGCAGCTTGGTAAGCTCGCGAGCCATCGCCATTTGGCGTTCACCCAAAGCTTCGGTGATGTCGCGCAATGCATCGACAATTCGGTGCGGACTTTCGAAGGCAATCAAAGTTGAAGGCACAAATTTAAATTTTGTGAGCTGATCGACGCGGGCTTTATGCTTTTGCGGGAGGAAGCCTAAAAATGTGAATGTATCGGTGGGTAGTCCGGAAAGTGCCAACGCTGTGAGCACGGCTGATGCACCGGGTAGGCCCGTGACCATCACATTCTCTGCGATGCATGCTTGCACCAGACGAAATCCGGGATCAGAGACCAACGGCACACCGGCATCGCTTACCAGCGCAAATGATTTACCTTCTTGCAGCGCTGCAATAATTGCAGGTCGTACTTTTTCGGCGTTGTGCTCGTGATAGGGCTTCATGGTGTTGCGAATGCCGAAGCGCTCGAGCAAGCGAGATGTGACGCGGGTGTCTTCACAAAGGATGTAATCAGCGGCCGCCAATGTAGCGAGCGTGCGAATCGTAACATCACCCAAATTTCCAATAGGTGTGGCCGTCACATAGAGGCCTGCCTCCAACGATGGCGCTTCAAAGCGATTAGGGCCAATGAAATATTCAGCCATTGAGCTCTCGGATAATAGCATTAAGAATGGGCCGCCCGCGATGGGTGGCCATAAGACGCGAACCGCTGCGCTCAACCAAACCAAGATTTTCCAGCGCCTCGATTTTAGCAACGTCGATAGCTTCGCCAGCAAATGCAGCATGACGATCTAAATCAATACCTTCTTTAATCCGCAGTCCCATCAGCAGATATTCAGGCGCTTGTTCTTGCGGAGTCAACACGCCGTTTTCTGTAACTGAATGTCCATGGGACTGTACATTTTGCCGCCAGGTTTCGGGGTGCTTTTCGCTCATCAAAGCGAGGCGGTTTAGGCCTGACGCGAGACGGCTATGTGCCCCGGGACCAGCGCCTGCATATTCGCCATAACGCCAATAGGTCAGGTTATGACGGCTCTCATGGCCAGCGCTCGCGTGATTAGAAATTTCGTATGCGGGCAGATTGTATTTATCAGTCAGCTCTTGAGTCAACTCATAAAGCGAGGCGGCATCATCATCATCGGGCATCTGCAATTTGCCTGCATCAAACAAATCCTGATAACGCGTCTCCGGCTCAATTGTGAGCTGATAGAGCGACATGTGGCCTTGCTGTTCTTTGAGCGCTGTCGATAATTCCTCGCGCCAAGCGGCCAATGACTGTTGCGGGCGCGCATAAATCAAATCGAATGACACGCGTGGAAATATTTTTGCGGCAAGACGAAATGCAGCTAATGCCTCATCTGGCGTGTGCTGGCGGCCAAGCGCCTTGAGATCGTCTTCATTCAGCGATTGCACGCCAACAGAAACACGGTTCACCCCTGCGGTTCGATACCCGCGAAAATTTTCCGCTTCCACACTGGTCGGATTGGCTTCAAGCGTGATCTCAGCCTCGAGCAACACAGTCCACAATGTTGCGATGTGATCAAGCACATGCGCCACAGCCTCGGGCGGCATAAGGCTTGGTGTTCCGCCGCCAAAAAAAATACTCGTGACTTGCTTATGCCCCGTGCGCTCTTTCAACCAACTCAGTTCGCGGGTGATACCACGCGCATAAGACATGTGGTCAACCGCTTCGTGGCGCACATGGCTATTGAAATCGCAATAGGGGCATTTGGCCTTGCAGAAGGGCCAATGAATATAAACACCAAAATCTTGCTCAGAAGAGGTCACGAAGCAGTTTTTCCAACGCTAATCCACGATGCGAAAGTGAGTTCTTTTTCGCGTGGGTCATTTCAGCGAATGTTTGATCTTGTCCGTCGGGCACAAACACCGGATCATAGCCATGCCCTAATGCGCCACGGGGCGGCCACACCAATTGACCATGAGCCACACCTTCGTAATAGCGCTCATGCCCATCAGGCCACATCACGCAGAGTGTGCATTTGAATTGGCCTTTGCGCATGGCAGTGGTTGTTGCTCCAGAAGCCTGCAGTTTTTCTTCCACCAAACGCATCGCCATGTTCCAATCACGCGTCGGCCCAGCCCAGTCCGCAGTGTAAACACCGGGATCGCCGCTTAGAGCATCAACACACAATCCTGAATCATCCGAGATTGAAATCAAACCGGAATGCGTCATCGCAAACAGAGCCTTGATACGCGCATTGCCACGAAAATTATCTTCAGTTTCTTCTGGCTCGGTGAGGCCAAGGCCACCCGCCGAAAATGTCGTCACACCATGCGGCTTGAACAATTCAGCAAACTCTTCAAGCTTGCCCTTGTTATGCGTAGCGATGACAATTTTTTCGTTATTGAGTTTGCGGATCACTTCAAAGCTTCTTTCTGCATCGCCACCAAGGTTTTAATGCCGCCATTGGCGAGGCCCAAAAGTTGCAGCAACATATCTTGAGAGAACGGTTCACCTTCTGCCGTGCCTTGCACTTCAATGATGCCGCCGGAACCCGTCATCACAAAATTTGCGTCAGTTTCGGCAGTTGAATCTTCGGCATAATCCAAATCCAGAACAGCTTGTCCGCCATGAATGCCACAGGAGATAGCCGCCACATGATCCTTAATCGGCGAGGTTTTGAACATCTCGCGTGCCATCATCCAATTGATGCAATCTTGCAAAGCCACAAAACTGCCGGTGATCGCCGCCGTGCGGGTGCCGCCATCTGCTTGGATTACATCGCAATCCAAGGTGATTTGCTTTTCGCCGAGAGCACGCAAATCCACCACGGCGCGAAGTGAACGGCCAATCAGTCGCTGAATTTCCTGGGTACGGCCCGATTGTTTGCCGCTGGCGGCTTCGCGCTTCATGCGGTCACCAGTAGCGCGTGGAAGCATGCCATATTCCGCCGTCACCCAGCCCTTGCCGCCGCCCTTCAACCATGGCGGCACGCGCTCTTCGAGTGATGCGGTGCACAGCACATGTGTATCACCAAACTTGATCAGGCACGAGCCTTCGGCATGTTTTGACACATTGCGCTCAAATGAAACGGCGCGGAGTTGATCAGGGTTACGGCCAGAAGGGCGCATGGGAAGTTCCTTGTTGAAAAAGGGTTCCTTAGCGCAGCTTTTGAACGGGGGGAATGATTATGTGTCCCACACCGGGCACCATGCCCCATTCACCAAACGTCGACCTTCATCGAGCTTGCGGATGCTTGCAATATCGCCTGCGGTGAGCACCACGTCCTTAGAATCAAAGTTTTCTTTAATGCGGGATTGGTTGCTGGAGGATGGGATGACGACATAGCCTTCGGCCAGCAGAAATGCCAAGGCCACTTGATTGGCTGAGCAGTTATGTTTTTTGCCGATGGTGATGAGTGTGGGGTTATTCGTCAAAGCACCACGTGCTAATGGTGAATAAGCGGTCATTGGAATATTTTTGGATTTGCAATAATCGACAATGATGTGATTTTGATTCAGCACATGAATTTCACATTGATTGGTGCTGATCGGTCTGTCACCCAGAATGCGAATGGCAGCATCGAGATATTTTTTAGTGAAGTTAGAAACACCGATATGTTTGGCTAAACCTGCGTCATAAACTTCGGCAAATTGTTGCACATAATCATTCACATCGTATTGATCTTTGATCGACGGCCAATGCAGCAACAAAAGGTCAACCTTATCCACGCGCAATTTGTCAAGCGAGGTTTTGATATGGCCCATGATTTTGCCCGGCCCATAACTTTCCGGCGCGACTTTGGTGGTGATGAAAACATCATTGCGAGCGACACCTGATTCAGCAATAGCACGACCGACAAACTCTTCGTTATTATAGCCTTCTGCCGTGTCGATATGGCGGAAACCTGTTTCCAAAGCCCAGCGCGTCACGTTATAGGCTTCCTCACCATTATGGTTCCACGTGCCAAAGCCGAGTTGCGGAATGGGGCCGATGTTTTTATTCGCTATCATCTAAACACCTTCAACAATAACAATATCCGCCTCGCCAGCGCCTGCGCGTTTGGCCTTAGCCGCCTGATATTCTTCAGAATGATAGCAATCAATCGCCGATTGAAGTGAAGGAAACGCAATCACCACATTGCGTGGCCGGCCTTGCCCTTCCATGATTTCATGCGATCCACCACGCGCGAGGATTGTGGCGTTATATTTTTTGAACGCGATGCCAGCATCAGCAGCATAGAATTTATATTGGTCGGGATTACTGACCGTAACATGGGCAATCCAATAGGCTTTAGGCATGGGTACACTCCATAAATGTCTTCTACCGCAAAAGAAGCGGGAGAGTACGTTTTAACTACCCCCCAAACCCGTCCCAAAACGCCTTAGCCTTGGCAAAAAAACCTTCCGACTCGGGCGAGTTATTGCGGGCTTCTTTGTCGAATTCTTGCATCAATTCGCGCTGCCTACGCGATAAGTTAACTGGCGTTTCGACACTCACCTGAATATACATATCGCCATGTTGGGCCGACCTAAGCACTGGCATGCCTTTGGCTTTCAGGCGGAACTGTTTGCCGTTTTGTGCACCGTCGGGAATTGTCACCCGGGCTTTTTTACCGTCAATAGTTGGCACTTCAATTTCGCCACCCAGTGAGGCGGTTGCCATCGAGATTGGTACTTTGCAATAAAGGTCTGCACCATCACGCTGGAAAAATTCATGGGCGCGCATCGAGATAAAAATATAAAGATCACCAGAAGGGCCGCCGCGCATGCCTGCTTCGCCTTCACCCGTCATGCGAATGCGTGTGCCATCTTCAACGCCGGGCGGAATGGCAACAGTGAGATTGCGTTCTTTGGTGACACGGCCCTGGCCACCACAGGTCATACAAGGATCGGCAATCACTTGGCCACGGCCAGCACAGGTGGGGCAAGCCCGTTCAACTGTGAAGAAGCCAGATTGCGACCGCACCGCACCAGCACCGCCACATGTACCACAGGTTTTAGGCTGTGTACCGGGCTTGGCACCAGAGCCTTTACATGTGTCGCATGAAACTGACGAAGGCACGCGTACTGTTGCGGATTTGCCAGAGTAGGCTTCTGTTAGATTAATTTCGAGATTATAGCGCAAATCGCTGCCGCGTGCTGCCCCATTGCCGCGCGCGCCTGCACGTCCACGCTGGCCTGCAGCCCCGCCGCGTTGTCCGCCCATAAAGTCGCCGAATAGGTCTTCAAAAATGTCGGACATCGATGAATTAAATTCGGGCCCAAAGCCTGGACCACCTGCACCACCGCGCCCGCCGCCACCATTTTCAAAAGCCTGATGACCAAACCGATCATAAGCAGCTTTTTTCTGGGGGTCTTTGAGAACGTCATAGGCCTCATTCAATTCTTTGAACTTGGCGTCAGTCTCCTTGGACCCATGATTAGCATCAGGGTGAAGTTTTTTGGCAAGGTTGCGATAGGCGGATTTCAGCACCTTTTCATCGGCACCTTTGGTAACACCTAATACTTCATAAAAATCGCGCTTGGCCATTAAAGAGTTACACTCAAATTTGTCTTCCGAAAAAATCTAATAAGCTAAAATCAAAAACCCATCAATCCGTCATGCCAGCGAAGGCTGGCATCCCGCTTAGTTTAAAGTATTGATCTAAATTAAAGCGGGACCCCAGCCTGCGCTGGGGTGACGGTAAGATGAGAGCTCACAAACTCAAGCAAACTTACTTCTTCTTATCATCAACTTCGGTAAACTCGGCATCGAGTATGTCATCCATCTCGTCGCGCTCGACCTTGTCGTCAGCCTCGTCATGATCATTGTCTGCTGCACCTGATGGAGCATCAGCGCCTGCACCACCTGCCTTATACAGAGCTTCACCCATCTTCATGGAAAGCTGCATAAGTGCTGTATTTTTGGCTTGGATGTCATCAGCATCGCCAGCTTCGATTGAGGCTTTAAGATCAGCAATCGCGGCTTCAATGGCAGACTTATCAGAAGCTGCAACCTTGTCGCCAGCCTCTTTCAAAGTCTTCTGCGTGGTGTGAATCAAGCTTTCGGCTTGGTTCTTGGCTTCCACAGCATCTTTGCGCTTTTTATCTTCGCCTGCATTAGCCTCGGCTTCCTTCACCATCTTTTCAATTTCGGCATCGCTGAGGCCGCCTGAGGCCTGAATGCGAATCTGCTGTTCTTTGTTGGTGGCTTTATCCTTTGCCGACACATTCACAATGCCGTTGGCGTCAATATCAAACGTCACTTCAATTTGTGGAATGCCGCGCGGTGCTGACGGAATGCCCATCAGGTCAAACTGACCGAGTGACTTGTTGTCCGCCGCCATTTCACGCTCGCCTTGGAACACGCGGATGGTAACAGCGGTTTGGTTGTCATCGGCTGTCGAGAACACTTGTGACTTTTTGGTTGGGATCGTGGTGTTGCGGTCAATCAACCGCGTAAACACGCCGCCCAATGTTTCAATGCCAAGCGACAATGGCGTAACGTCGAGGAGCAACACATCTTTCACTTCGCCTTTGAGAACGCCGCCCTGAATAGCAGCGCCAATGGCCACAACTTCATCAGGGTTCACACCCTTATGTGGTTCCTTGCCGAAGAATTGCTTTACCAATTCAATGACCTTCGGCATGCGGGTCATACCGCCCACCAATACAACTTGATCGATCTGGGCTGCGGTTACGCCAGCATCTTTGAGTGCCATGCGGCAAGGCTCAATGGTCTTTTGAATCAAATCATCAACCAAAGCTTCAAGCTTGGAACGCGAGAGTTTTACGGTCAGATGCTTTGGCCCAGATGCATCAGCGGTAATAAAGGGCAAGTTGATTTCAGTCTGCATAGCAGATGAAAGCTCAACCTTGGCCTTTTCAGATGCTTCACGCAAACGTTGGAGCGCCAACTTATCTTTGCGAAGGTCTAAACCATTTTCTTTTTTAAATTCATCAGCAAGATAATCAACAATGCGCATGTCAAAATCTTCACCGCCAAGGAACGTATCACCGTTGGTGGATTTCACTTCAAACACGCCGTCGCCGATTTCGAGGATTGAAACGTCGAATGTGCCGCCGCCCAAGTCATAAACCGCAATAGTGCCGGCTTCTTTCTTGTCGAGGCCGTAAGCCAAGGCCGCAGCCGTCGGCTCGTTAATGATGCGCAACACTTCAAGACCAGCAATGCGGCCAGCGTCTTTGGTGGCTTGGCGTTGGCTGTCATTGAAATAGGCAGGAACGGTGATCACAGCTTGTGTGACTGGCTCGCCCAAATAACGTTCAGCGGTTTCCTTCATCTTGGTTAAAGTGAAGGCCGAGATTTGTGATGGGGCGTATTTCGTGCCACGGCTTTCAACCCAAGCATCGCCATTGTCAGCCTTGACGATGGAATAAGGAACCAACTTCTTGTCCTTGGCAACCATCGGGTCTTCCATGCGGCGGCCAATGAGGCGCTTGATTGCAAAGAATGTATTTTCAGGGTTGGTCACACCCTGGCGCTTGGCGGGTTGTCCTACCAAAGTTTCGCCTTCTGCGTTAAACGCAACGATTGACGGCGTGGTGCGCGCACCCTCAGCGTTTTCGATTACTTTCGGATTTTTGCCTTCCATGACTGCCACGCAAGAATTGGTGGTGCCAAGATCAATACCAATAACTTTACCCATTTCGTCTTCTCCTCTGGCAGGCTTATTGCCCCAGCCCCTTAACCAGGCACTGAGGGGTTTGCCCCCGCAATAATTTATGCCCAATAGGCGGGCTTTTGACCCATCTGATTTGGCGTTCGGGCGGTATATAGGGGGGCATTCAGATGCTATCAAGGTTTTGTGATGCGAGATTCAAATGATTTATGACGGTGTGAAGCATTTTCCTGGGTTTGTGAACCGCGAGGCTCAGGAATCGCTGGTTTTGGCGTTGCGCGAAGCTGTTTTAGCAGCGCCGCTGTTCATTCCGCTGATGCCGAGAACGGGAAGGCCGTTCAGCGTGCGAATGACGAATATGGGAAGTCTTGGCTGGGTTTCGGATCGCAATGGCTATCGCTATCAGGCAGCTCATCCCGATACAAGCACGCCTTGGCCCGCGATGCCTCAAGCGATTTTAGAAATTTGGCAAAAAGTTGCATCCTATCCCCACCGGCCGGAAGCCTGCTTGGTTAACTTCTACCAAGGCGGGGCAAAGATGGGACTGCACCAAGACAAAGACGAAGAAGATTTTGCAGCGCCCGTGGTTTCTATTTCATTGGGAGACACAGCTTTGTTTCGTTTCGGTGGCACAGAGCGCGGCGGCAAAACTTCGACCGTAAAGCTGGCATCCGGCGATGTGCTGGTCATGGGCGGAAATTCGCGGCTGTGCTTCCACGGGATCGACAGGGTCTATTCTGGAACAAGCACATTGCTGAAAGAGGGTGGGCGGATTAACTTGACAATGCGTCGCGTCGCAAAGCCAAATTAAGGAAGTCCACATGCCCTTCACCCTCACCCTTACCACCGCCCAAACCATAATCGCCAAAACCTTAGAACACGCCAAGACCGCAAACTTCAAAGCCCTCGGCGTTGTCGTACTCGATACACGTGGCACTGTGGTGGCCGCCGCCATTCAAGATGGCTCGTCACTTGCCCGCTTCGAAGTGGCAAAGGCCAAAGCCAACGGCGCAATTTCTTTTAACATGGGATCACGTGGCATTGAGAAACTGGCCAAGGACCGTCCGCATTTTCTGGCAGGCGCTTTGGGCGTGATTGACGGGATTATTCCGGTGCCGGGTGGCGTGTTAATCAAAACGGCAGAAGGCCAGATCATCGGTGCCGTCGGTGTCTCGGGCGATACCTCCGACAATGATGAAGCCGCTGCTCTTGCTGGCATTCAATTGGCTGGATTTGTTGGTGATGGCGGGTAAAACAAAAGGCCGCACTTGCATGCGGCCTTAGCTCAGAAGTTAACCCGTATATCCATTCATTCTGGCATTGCCTTTGCAGCCTGATGGCGATTTGAAGCCTTCAGAGGCGCGGCCCACTTGCTTGCCATTGGCTTTCGAGAAGCAGCGCCAGCGGCTTTCGCCGCGCTTGTCTTTATAAAATTCCCACTTGTCGCCAGACGTATCGCGGTTTGCATTGGCTTCGCAATCTTTCTTGGCTTTGTAGCTTTCAGAAGAGGCTCCAACGATTTCACCGTTGGACGCGGTGCGCCGCCAGCGAAATTCTCCGCGCTTGTCTTTATAAATATCGAGTTTGTAGTCAGCCATTATAATTTCCATCCCAGTTAGTGATTCATCATGAACGTGAATCTGAAATGGAAACTGCTACGATTTCAAAGCGCTGTAAAGACCCTATTCGGTCTTCGACACACCAACCATAGCAGGCCGCAGGCAGCGCTCACCCACCTGATAACCCGATTGCAATTCCTGCATCACAATGCCGGGTGGTTTTTCTGATGTTGGCACTTCGAAAATCGCTTGGTGGAAATTTGGATCAAATTTTGCACCGACAGTTTCGATTTTACGAATCCCGTGGCGTTGAAAAACATTGAGCAATTCGCGCTCAGTGGCTTCAACACCAATGATCAAATTCTTTTCAATCGCGCCCGCATGATCGCGCTCTTCAGCCGGCAAAGCCTGCAGGGCGCGGCCCAGATTATCGGCGACAGTTAAAAGATCGCGCGCGAAATTGGAGGCCGCATAAAGTGTGGCTTCGGCTTTTTCACGATCGGTACGCTTGCGCAGATTTTCCATTTCAGCGGCAAGGCGTAAAAGGCGGTCTTTGGACGCTGCCACTTCATCCTTCAGCATGATGATCTCAACATCTTTAGGATCAACTGCGGCGCTGCCGTTGAGCGCTTCGTTTAAAGCATCAGCAGCCAAATTTTCATCATGACCATCTTCGGTCTCGTCATGGTTTTGGGTCATTAAAATTGAATCCGGTTCAAACTGGGTTGAATGTTAACCCGCATATCGGTCGAATTGTTCCAAAAATCAAGAGAGTAATCGCCCCACCACTTTTGCTGTATAATCGACCATCGGAATGATCCGGGCGTAATTTAGTCGCGTCGGGCCGATTATGCCCAAAACGCCAACGATTTTCTCCTCGTCATTCTTGAACGGTGCCACAATAAGTGAAGATCCCGACATTGAAAACAGCTTGTTTTCCGAGCCGATAAAAATCCGTACCCCTTCGGCTTTTTCGGCCAAGCCTAAAACGTCAACCAAATCGCGCTTGTTCTCGATGTCATCAAACAATTTACGAATGCGCTCAAGATCGGCAAGTGCACCGGGCTGCTCCAAAAGATTGGCCTGCCCGCGCACAATCAGATTTTTGGAATCAATATTGCTATCGCCCGACCACACGGCGACACCCTGTTGCACAAGCCGTGCCGAAACATCGTCCAATTCGCTCCGCAATTTTTCAACTTCGGATGCCACCAGTTTTTGTACGTCTTCAATGCTGCGGCCTTGGCCCATGGCTGAAAGATAATTGGTGGCACGAATAAAAACCGATGCAGGCAAACCCGCAGGCACGTCAATCACACGGTTTTCAACACTGCCATCCTCGCTGACCAGAATGACCAACGCCCGACCCGGCGAAAGATTAACGAACTCAATATGCTTGAGACGCGCATTATATTTGGGCGACATCACTATCCCTGCGCATTGCGAAAGGCCAGATAGCATGGTGGAAGCCTCACCCAGCACATCTTCATAACGACGATTGCGATTGGTGGCCTTCACCTGTGCATCAATGTTGGCGCGTTCCGATGCATTGATGGCTCCCACTTCAAGCAGAGCATCAACAAAGAAGCGCAAACCCGCCTCAGTCGGCATGCGGCCTGCAGAAGTATGCGGCGAATAAATCAGGCCTGAGTCTTCAAGATCCATCATCACATTGCGCACTGAGGCTGGTGACAATCCAGCAGGCAGAGCCTTGGAAATCGTGCGCGAACCAACAGCTTCACCGGTTTCTAAATAGGTGTCCACAAGCTTGCGGAAAATCTCGCGGCTCCGCTGATCAAGCCCGGCAAGGCCTGTGGCTTTATCGTCGGTAAAAGAGCGAGGTGGGATGATGGTCATGGACCTAATCTAGGAACTGTTGCAAGAGAAGGCAACTCTTTGTCTTCCACCGCTTGCGGGGGAAGAAAGGGGCCCATCGAACGCAGTGAGATGGGATAGATGAGGGACCACGGACTCGGAATCTGACTGCCCGTCACCTATCCCATTGCGTTGCAATGGGCCCCTTTCCTCTCCCGCCATGCGGTAGAGGACGATTTTCAGAGCTTCCCTTCGCGTAATCTCCTTGCTAATCCCTCATTCCATGACACTCAAAATCGCAATTGCAGGTGCAGCTGGCCGGATGGGTCGGGAATTGGCGCGCATCGTTAATGAAACCAAGGGCTGTTCGCTTTCCGGCGGGCTTGAGGCGCCGGGGTCTTCGCATGTTGGCGCTGACTATGGCGAGCTGATGGGGATTGGCAAGAACGGCATCATCATTTCCGATAAGCCTGAAATAGTATTGGCCGCCTGCGATGCGATTATAGATTTCACCATCGCGCCTGCCACCATGGCTTTGGTGAAGCTGACGTCTGCCATGAAGAAAATCCACGTGATCGGCACAACGGGCATAAGCGCTGATGAAGACTCGGAGATCAAAGCTGCTGCCGCAAACACTGTGATTATGAAAACGGGTAATTATTCGCTGGGGGTGAATTTGTTGGCAGCCCTGGTCAAAAAAGCCGCTGCCGCTTTGGGCGAAGAATTTGATATTGAGATTTTGGAAATGCACCACCGTAATAAAGTGGATGCACCTTCGGGCACAGCTTATTTGCTGGGCAAGGCTGCGGCTGACGGCCGTGCCATTTCACTGAAAGATAAATCAGTGCGGTCTCGTGATGGTATCACGGGTGCACGCAATTCTGGCGATATTGGTTTTGCCACTTTGCGCGGCGGTTCTGTGGTGGGTGATCACACGGTGATTTTTGCAGGTGGAGGCGAGCGTTTGGAACTCCGTCACGTCGCTGAGAATCGCGAGTTGTTTGCGCGCGGTGCTGTGCGAGCGGCTCTCTGGTGTGGGACTCAAAAGCCCGGGTTTTATAACATGTTTGATGTTTTAGGATTGGAATGAATATGAGCGGAACTTTAGTGTTAGTACGTCACGGTCAAAGTGATTGGAATTTGAAAAATCTGTTCACCGGTTGGAAAGACCCGGATCTATCGCCCCAAGGCGTGAATGAAGCCAAGGCCGCTGGCCAACGCTTGAAAGCCAAGGGTCTGAAATTTGATTTATGCTTCACCAGCGCATTAACCCGCGCCCAACACACATTGAAATTGATTTTGGCAGAGCTTGGCCAAACCGGACTGCCCGAAACCCGCGATCAAGCTTTGAATGAGCGCGACTATGGGGAACTCACGGGCCTCAACAAAGATGACGCCCGCGCCAAATGGGGTGAAGAGCAAGTGTTAGTTTGGCGTCGCAGCTATGATGTGCCACCTCCGGGCGGTGAGTCACTCAAAGACACATTGGCCCGTTCACTGCCTTATTATGTGCACATGATTCAACCGCATGTTCTGGACGGCAAAACGGTATTGGTGGCGGCCCATGGCAATTCATTGCGTTCACTGATCATGGCGATTGAGGGCCTGACACCCGAACAAATCTTAAAGCGCGAACTCGAAACTGGCGTTCCGATTGTTTACAAGCTCAAGGCCAATTCTCTTCCAGAAAAAGTGGAAACACTTCTCGCATGAGTTCAAAAATCTGCATTGATGATGCGGCGGCATTTGAAAAGCGTATCCCTCGTCTTGCAGAAATTTTGATTGATGCTGTAGCAGGTGGCGCAGGTGTTTCATTCATGCACCCGCTCGCGCAAAAAGATGCAGAAGATTTTTGGATCGGGCAGCTGAACGGCATTAAGGCAGGTTCGACCTTTCCGGTGATCGCCGAACATGAAGGCCAAACCGTTGGCATTGTGTTGTTAATAAAAGCATGGGCGCCCAACCAGCCCCACCGTGCTGACATTGCAAAAATGTTGGTACATAGCAAATATCGCCGCCATGGTTTTGCCACCCAACTGATCAAAGCCTTGGAAGATAGGGCGCGTTCCTTGGGTTTGTCGTTACTCACCTTTGATGCTGTAGCGGGTAGCGGCGCAGCCAAATTCTACGAGCGCCTCGGTTTCATAAATGTTGGCGAAATTCCGGGCTATGCTTATTCGGGAACGGGCAAGCTGGATGGGACGTGCTTCTTCTACAAGTTGATCTAAACCTTTCCCGCTTCCCAGCCCAAAATTGCACGTTTGCGCGTCAGCCCCCAGTGGTAGCCGGTGATATCGCCTGATTTTCCGATCACCCGGTGACACGGCACGACGAATGAAATTGGGTTTCGGCCCACAGCTGCCCCGACAGCGCGCGCAGCTTTGGGTTTTTCAATTGAAGTTGCGATATCGCCGTAAGTAACCGCACGGCCCACTGGAATTTTGAGCAGTGATTCCCAAACGCGAATTTCAAAATCACTCCCGATGAAAGTAATACGCAGGGGTTGCCCGTCTCTCCATTTATCAGGCGCAAAAATCCGCGCCGCATAAGGCGCTGTACGCGCTGAATCTTCCGTGTACTGAGCATTATACCAGCGCTTTTGCATATCGGCGAGTGCAGTGGCCTCTTCGCCCCTGTCTGCAAAGGCCAAACCGCATAAACCATAATCGGTCACCATCACCAAAGCCAAACCGAAGGGCGAGGGATGAAAGCCATAATAGATCGTCAGGCCTTCGCCTTTGGATTTGTAAGCACCAGGCGACATGCCCTCATGTACCACAAACAAATCATGCAAACGCCCCGGACCAGAGAGACCGACCTCAAGAGAGGTTTCCAATATGCTGGCTGAATCCTTCAACATCGCCCGCGCATGGTCGAGCGTTAGAGCTTGCAGAAAAGCTTTTGGCGTGAGGCCAGCCCATCTGGTGAACACGCGTTGCAGCTGCTCGGAGGTCATCCCCACTGGCCCCGCTAAATCATCCAGTGAGGGTTGGTCGCGCCAATTGCCGTAGAGATTGGCCAAGACGCTCCGTACTTTTTCATAATCTTCGAGATTTGAATGTTCCATAAACCAAAATTAGGATAAGGCTGAGCTGGAAGCCACCCGTTTTCTGGACAGATCAATAAAAATGCCGCGCCGCCTTAAAGCCCCCGAAATTGAAGAGATTTTCAAACGTTTCCAAAATGCCGTTGCTGAGCCGCAGGGCGAATTGCATTCCGTGAATGATTTCACATTTTTAGTTGCGGTGGTTTTATCGGCTCAAGCCACAGACGCTGGCGTAAACCGCGCCACAATTCCGCTGTTCAAAATTGCCGACACGCCAGAAAAGATCGTCGCACTTGGCGATGAAAAACTGCGCGATGCGGTCAAATCAATTGGCCTTTACCGCACCAAGGCTGTTAATGTGATGGCCCTATCCAAAATTCTAATTGCCGAACACGGTTCGAAATTGCCAAATACGCGCGAAGCTTTAGAAGCTTTGCCGGGCGTTGGTCGCAAGACCGCCAATGTGGTTTTGAACCACGTGTTTGGCGAAGCCACAATTGCCGTTGATACGCATCTGTTTCGCTTAGGTAATCGCATCGGCTTTGCCATGGGCAAAACCCCTTTGGAGGTTGAAACCAAATTAGTGAAAGTGGTGCCCGCGGCCTATGCCAAGAATGCGCATCATTGGCTCATCTTGCACGGTCGCTATGTGTGCAAAGCCAAGCGGCCTGAATGTTGGAAATGTTTGATCAACGATCTATGCCAGTTCAAACCGAAGACAGCGAAACCTTCTTGAAAAGATGCACGAAGTAAGATGTTGCAAAAAGCGGGACGATCAAATTTACAATTGGAACAAGCGAAAGGCCCGCAGGCACAAGGCCGGCAACAAATAACATCCGGCCGTTTTTTATCCGAAGCACGCTGGCTGCGGCTGGTGACATGAAACGCGTGGCCGCCATTTCAAAATATTCGCGTGAGATCAAATAGGCGTTTACAAACAGCAGCAAGATCACACCAAAGCCGAAGAAAAACACAAGCGGCAAAGCGATGATGTTCAAAAGCAGGGCCACACCCGCAAACTTCAGACCAAAGAAAAAAGCCGGTATTATGGGCAGTGATTTGCCCTTCACATCGCGGGGGTAATGCCGCGCCTCGACCTTGGCTGCGATGCTATCAAGAAACAATCCGGCGAACATGGCAATCACCGGGCCCACCAAGAAAAAGAACGCAGCCAGCAATCCAAGCCCCGTTCCAAGCGCGATGGTGGTTTGCAGCCAAGGCCACGGCACCAGCGTGACAAACGATAAAACTGTTTCAATGCCTACCAAAATGCCGACGAATAACAAAGCAGTAAGGCCTATGGATTTCCACAACACACTGCGAAATTCAGGTGAAGTGACATCGTTAATCGCGTTGAAGAAGGCTTTAAACATTGGGGCAGAGGTAATGGCTCGCTCTTGTTTCTGCAAGTGGCTTGGGTTAGTTGGCTTTCAAACGATTTGGGGATTTTCATGAGCCAAGCAGATTTCGACGTTCTCACCATCGGCAATGCCATTGTGGATGTGATTGCCAAGGTTGATGAGGCTTTTGTGCAGAAGGAAGAGTTGGTGAAAGGCTCGATGAATTTGATCGATGAAGACCGTGCCGAACATCTCTATGCGGTGATGGGGCCAGCCACCGAAATTTCCGGCGGCTCGGCAGGAAATACGGCCGCAGGTGTTGCTAGCTTTGGCGGCAAAGCTGCTTATTTTGGTAAAGTGCGCAGCGATCAATTGGGTGAAATTTACCGACATGATATGCGCTCTACAGGTGTGGCTTTTGATACGCCCGCTGCGACATCGGGCCCGGCAACGGCACGCTCATTTATTTTGGTAACACCAGATGGTGAGCGCACCATGAACACATATCTCGGCGCATGCGTGAATCTGGGTGTGGGCGATGTCGACAAGGCAGTGGTTGAATCTGCTCAAGTCACCTACATGGAAGGCTATCTCTGGGATAAGCCCGAAGCCAAGGAAGCATTTCGCCTCGCCTCAAAAATTGCACGCGCCGCTGGGCGTTTAACTTCTATCACATTGTCAGATTCATTTTGCGTCGAACGTCATCGCGAAAGCTTTCTTGATCTGATTAAGGGTTCGATCGATATTGTTTTTGCAAATGAAAGCGAGATTACTTCGCTCTATAAAACGCAAAGCTTTGACGGCGCTTTGCAAGCCATCCGCAAAGATTGCCCAATGGCCGTGCTCACCCGTTCCGAAAAAGGCTCAATGGTCGTGCGCGGAGCTGAAACAATCGAAGTAAAAGCCCACCCCGTCTCCCAAGTTGTCGACGTGACTGGAGCAGGCGATCTTTATGCTGCTGGATTTTTGTTTGGCCACACGCGCGGCATGCCGCTGGCAAAATCTGCGTCACTCGGCAGCTTGGCCGCCGCCGAAATCATTTCGCACACGGGTGCTAGGCCTGAAGTGAATTTGGGAGAATATGCAACGAAGATGGGATTGATTTAACCTTCATTCTCCGCGATCGGTTCATCCACAGTCTTCACATGAATACGCACTTTTTTCACACGGCGGGGGTCTGATTCCATAATTTCAAATTCGAGGCCAGATGGATGCTTGATGATCTCACCGCGTGATGGAACGCGGCCCGCCATCTCAAACACCAAGCCGCCCAATGTATCGGCTTCATCTTCTTGATCGTCGGACAGCAGATCAACTTTGAACATTTCGTCCAGTGTTGCAATGCTGATAAGTGCGCTGGCAACATATGTCACGTCATCTTGCTTGCGCAACATACCTTCTTCTGCATCGGTGTCGTGCTCGTCGGCAATGTCACCGATAATTTCTTCAACTAAATCCTCAAGCGACACCAGTCCGTCAGTTCCGCCATATTCATCCACCACAATTGCAAGGTGGATGTGTGAAGCTTTCATTTTAATCAAAAGATCAGGCGCAGGCATTGAAGGCGGCACAAACAAAACATCGCGGATCATGCTCGGATGTTGTTTGATCGTGGATGAAAGCTCAGATGCAGCAAGCGCAATACCGACCTCTGCCGCCGATTTTGATTTCTTCTTGCCGCCCTTGGTTTTCATCCAACGCAGATAATCTTTCACGTGAATCATACCGGTAATTTCGTCAAGCGAGTCACGGTAAATTGGCATGCGCGAATGATTGGCTTCGATGAATTGCTCGAGCAGTTCACGCATTGTCGAAGTTTCGTCTGCCGCAACAATATTGGCTCGCGGCACCATCAAATCATCAACGCGCATATCGGCAAAACCAAGCAGATTGAGCATCATCGACTTGGCATCAGAATCAAGCGCCGTAGCACCAGTTTTTTCGGCATGACTATCAATCACACCTTCAAGACTTTCACGCAAAGCGGAATTTCCGCCAATAAATCTGCGCCTTATTTTGGATAGAAAACTTGGTCTCTTCGGGGGTAACATTTTTAAACTCATAACAGATATGGATTTTCTATGCCGAGAGTAGACAGGATTTTGATTTCTGCCGCTTCCATCACTTCTGCATCTTTATCATTCTCATGATCATAGCCTAAAAGATGCAAAACACCATGCACGATCAAATGACAGGTGTGATCTGCCAGTGTCTTGCCAGCATCTTCCGCTTCCCGCGCGCAAGTCCCAAAGCCTAAAACAATATCACCGAGCAGGGGCAATTCTCCCGGCGGCATGGGCTGATCTTTAGGCGCAGGGAAGGACAAGACATTGGTGGGTTTATCAAACCCCCGCCATTCTTTGTTTAAATCCTGCATGGTTTCGTCATTAGAAAATAACACTGTGATGATTTTGCCTTGCTCACCCTGTGGCAAAGCAGCAGCTGCTGCTTGTTCGGCAATCATTTCCAAATTGGGTAAAACTGCCCAGCCCTCATCTTCAATCGCAATATCAAGCGGCATGAAAAATCAGACGCCGCGTGGCTTACGTTGTGCCGAAACGGCAATTCCTTTCTTGTCGTAAGCTGCAACAATGCGCCCGACCAGAGCATGGCGGACAATGTCAGTCGTGGTAAACTGTGTCACCCCAACACCCGAAACACCGTCCAGAACCGAAAGCGCATCATCAAGTCCAGACGTCATGCCATAAGGCAAATCGATCTGTGATGGATCACCGGTAATGACCATGCGGCTGCCCTCGCCCAGTCTTGTCAAAAACATCTTCATCTGCATCGGTGTGGTATTTTGTGCTTCGTCCAAGATAATGAACGATGAAGCAAGGGTGCGTCCTCGCATAAAAGCCAAAGGCGCAATTTCGATTTGATTTTCAGCAATTGCTTTGGCCACATTGCTTTGCGGCATCATATCATAAAGCGCATCATAAAGCGGGCGGAGATAGGGATCGACTTTCTCTTTCATATCGCCGGGCAAAAAGCCCAAACGCTCACCTGCTTCAACAGCAGGGCGCGACAGAATAATCCGGTCAACTTCACCGTTCATCAAAGCCTCAGCAGCACACGCCACAGCCAGATAAGTCTTACCAGTGCCAGCAGGCCCCACGCCAAAAACCAGCTCGTGTTTGCGGATCAACTCAATATAAGCACCTTGATTGGCCGTGCGCGCCGAAACAGTTTTGCGCCGCGTGCGAACACCACCTTCCGTGGTGTCTTTCTCATCGGCCACTTTGACCATGCGAATGGTGCCTTCAATCTCGCCTTTGGTAATGTCGCCGCCACGAGCCGCCTTGGTGTAGAGCTGCATTAATACGGCGCGCGCAAGTTCGGCATTACCACGGTCCCCACGAATGGAAAGTCGGTTGCCGCGTGGCGTGATGGCCACACCGAGTTTTTGTTCGATCAGAGCAAGATGGGCATCATGTTCACCCATCAAAGACGCCAGCACGCGGTTATCATCAAAAGCCAAAGACAATGTGCCATCTTCGTGATGGCTGGTTTTTTCGGCGGATTTCAAAGCGTTTGAAGTTGGGCTCAAATCGATGCGACTCCTTGTTGGGTTTCAGGTGTATATTGCCCCGAAAGTGAGTTCGGGCCAACAGCTAATATTTTGGCGCTAACAATCTGTGCTAAAGCGTCGCTTTGGATGTCGAGATGCACCGATTGCAGATAGGGTGACCTGCCAATCATCTGACCCTCTTGGCGACCGGGCTTCTCGATCAGCACAGGCAAAGTGAGGCCCACGCAGGTCTGGTTGAAAGCGGATTGTTGGGCACCTACCAAATTCTGCAGTCGCGCCAAGCGTTCGGATTTCACATCTTCGGGAATTTGTCTTCTGTTCTCGGCAGCGGGTGTCCCCGGACGAGGCGAATATTTGAACGAAAAAGCCGAAGCATAATTAACAGCACGAATGATATCCAAAGTTTCATCAAACTCAGCATCTGTTTCACCGGGAAACCCGACGATAAAATCGCTTGTCAAAGCAATATTAGGGCAGGCGGAGCGCAAGCGTTCAATGATCTTCATATAATATTCAGTCGTATGTCCGCGGTTCATGGCTTTTAATACGCGGTTGGAACCAGATTGGATGGGCAAATGCAGGTAAGGCATCAGCTTGGGATTGCTGCCATGGGCTTCAATCAAATCATCACTCATATCGCGGGGGTGGCTGGTCATGTATCTGATGCGTTGAATACCGCTGATTTGTGACAGTTCATTGATCAACGTACCAAGCCGCGATTGAGTTCCATTAACGGCTGGGCCTCGGTAAGCATTCACATTTTGCCCAAGCAAAGTGAGTTCCCTCACACCTTGGTCAGCCAGCTTTTTTGCTTCTTCAACAATCTGAACAACTGGCCGCGAAAATTCAGCGCCGCGCGTATAAGGCACCACGCAGAAGGTGCAGAATTTATCACAACCTTCTTGAATGGTGAGAAATGCCGTAACGCTGCGTGACGTTGGGTGACGAACCTGCTCTTGAGCTAAGCCAACAAACTTATCTGCAACTGAAAATTCAGTTTCGATAACGGCTTTACCACTTGTCTCATTCTGCTTCAAAAGTTCAGGTAGGCGGTGATAAGTTTGTGGTCCAAAAACCAGATCAACAGATTTCATACGCCTGGTAATTTCCTCGCCTTCGGCTTGCCCCACACAACCTGCCACCGCAATTTTCATCTCATGACCAAGAGCGGCACGTTCTACTTTCAGATCACGGTATCGGCCGAGCTCTGAATAAACTTTTTCAACCGCCTTTTCACGAATGTGACAGGTGTTGAGGATCACCAGATCAGCATTTTCGGCACTATCCGTTGGCGCATAGCCGAGGGGTGCGAGCACATCTTGCATGCGCTGGCTGTCATAGACATTCATCTGACATCCATAGGTTTTGACATAAACGGATTTGCTCATGGGGTTCTGCTAGCGGATTTATCAGCCGCCGTGAAGCGCCTGGGCCAAACTCTTGGTAATTGTGACATGCGCCAATTTGGCCATTTCCTTGCGCGGAGCTTTGGGCAAAGCTTCGTGAAAACGAACGACAACTTCAATCGGCCCAGCCTTCAGGGCTTCCCACAAATGCGGCACTAAATCCATATCACCATACCAAGCAAAGCTTGGTCGCTGGCGCTTGGTGAGGGGCAAATTATAGTTACTTCTATAAGCGAGCATAATAGGTATGACCGCCACATCTAGATTTTCCGCCGACCCAAAATAAGATGACTTGAACGGCATAACGTAACAACCATCATTGGAAGTACCTTCGGGAAACAAAACCAAAGTGTCACCTTCATGCAAGCGATCAGCGACTTCAATAGACGATTTTCCGGTGCTGTGCCGCTTGTCTCTATTCACAAAAATACAGCGCTGCAACTTGGCCATCCAACCAAACAGCGGCCATCCACCCACTTCGCGTTTTGCAATGAAGGATAGCGGCATAAGCGAACTTAAGATTGGAATGTCGAGCCATGAGACGTGGTTGCTGACCAACAGGGCGGGCGTGATAGGCTTGAGCCCCTTAATTGTTACGGTAACTCCAAGGAGCAGGCAAAGTATACGGTGATAATAACAAGGTAATAATGTTGCAGCACGCAACCTGAAAACAACGAGAATGAGTTGAACCAGCATAAGCGGTAGGGTGAGGCACAAAAAGCCGAGCACAATAAGACTCGCTCGCAATTGTCGCATCAGTTCAATTGCGCACGCATAATTAGAGCGTCTTCAGTCTCGCCATTTTTGCTGGTGTAATAGCCTTTGCGTTTTCCAACTTCCAAAAACCCCGCCCGTACGTAGACCGAGAGCGCCTCTTTATTTCCAGCGGCGACCTCTAAAAACATGCTGCCGATTTTAAATGACTTCAATAACTGTAGTGTCGTTGAAACAATCTGCAAACCTGCGCCGCGCCTCTGATAAGCAGGGTCAACACAAATCGTAATGATCTCGGCTTCGTCAGCGACTGCACGGTACATCAAAAAACCAATGGGACCGTCGTCGGATGTGGCTAGCAACGCAACGCATCCAGGGTTTGCTAAAAGCTCAGCAACATCTTTTTCACTCCAAGCGTTTTCAAAACTTGCCGCATGAAGCTTAGCCAAGAGTCCCAAATCTTGCGATGGTGCAATTTCCAAACCAGCCAACCCACGCAACGCATCTTTCTGTGGCTTGGCATCTGCTTCACGCAGATAAACTGGATCGGGCATTCCAACAGGGTCAGGCTGGCTTGCAGCATAGGCCGCAAATCCAAAAGCCGTTGGCAAATCAAATTGTGGTAGCCGCTTGAGATCAGAGCGGCCTGAAAGAGCAATGATCGCTTCTGCCCCTGTCCCTAATGTAAGCTGTCCGTTGCCAAGGCGGGGTAATATCTCTTGAGGTCTAAGCAGTTCAATGTCTGCTCCCGCATAAAAATAAAACAACCCGCTCATGCCAGCTTGATGCACAACGATGATATCTGATTCAGAAACAGCCGCTTGCGTGGCAATCATCGTGTTGATGCCAAGCACCTTAATGTTGCGTGCGAGGCCCAAGGCGCGCGCAAAGCTCAAACCAACACGAATTCCGGTAAATGTTCCAGGGCCAGTCGTCACGGCAATGCGACCAAGATCACCATAGGTAATTCCAGCCTGCGCCATCACCCGCGCCACCATGTGCGGCAAAGCTTCAGCATGTCCGCGCGCCATGAGCTGTTGTTCGGCAGCCAAAACGCTTGCGGTGCTGGCGTCATAAACGCAAACCGAACAAGAAGCTAAAGCCGTATCAAGGCAGAGAAGTTTCATGGCACTGGCTTTAAGGGCAAAGCCAGTCAGCGGCAACACCCGTCACTTTGGATGAATAACACCCTTCTTCAAAACGATATTGCCATAAAGCCGCGCCTCGCTTGTGGCGACAATAGCATAGCATTCTTTCACTCGCTTATAGAAGTCAGCGCCCACCAAAGTTGTCACGTGGCGCATGGGTTCATGGCGTTTTACGATTGTTTCAAACTCGGCAAAAATCGGCTGCATGTTTTTGGGATCGTTATTGGCCGCCGGGCGAAACGCACAGTCGGGCACCATTTCATCAAGCGGCATCACCGACAAAATTGCATCTAGAATTGCAGTGGCCGAATGGCCATCCATACGCACCAAACGTTTTGCATCTGTGTCGGCGGGATAATTGCCATCGACAATGGCGATCTCATCACCATGCCCCATGGCGCGCAAAACTTTCAAAAGTTCCGGCCCCAACAAAGGGTCAATATTTTTTAACATCTTAAACGGCCTCTTTAAATAAAACGTCTCGGTCGATTGCAAAATTTGCCATCAATGAAAGTGCAGCCCCTCCCATTGCGCGCGCATCAGCACCAATGGTTCCGGCAACAATGATAAGTGGCGCAATACCGCGCTTGTCAAGTTTGGCAAAATACTTTTGTGTCGCCGTAACAATCTGCTCACGAATAGCAACAGGCAACGAACCATCAATGACAACAGCTTCAAAATCGATAAGCCCTGCTGCTGATAGCGCAGCGTGCGCGAGGTTTTTGCCTGTATCATCGATCCATTGCTCGAGTTCAGGGCCAAGGCCGCCCCAATCATCCGGGTTGCGGGACAATACCAATTCATCATGACCACGTGCTATCAATTGTCGTTCCAACAAATAAAGTGAAGCATGTCTAATCAATTGTTCGCTGCCCGATTTTGCTGGCACAGGTAATGGCCCAATTGCTCCAGCACTGCCCGTGCGCCCTTGAAACAGGCTGCCATTGAGAACAACCCCACCACCCACAAAAAAGCCAACATAGAAATAAGCAAAGTCACGGTACGTGCGACCGTGGCCAAAGAATAGTTCTGCAGCACATGCAGCACTTGCATCATTGCAAAACATAACCGGCCAGTCGCCAAGTTTTGAAATCTCTGTTTTGATGTCGAAATTACGCCAAGCTTCGAGAACATCATGTGGTGCACCCACCTCTTCTTCCCAGTTCCAAAGTTCAAAAGGCGAAGCAATGCCAAGTCCAGAAATTCGGCTATGCAGACCAGGTGGCAAATCAACCAGAAGTTCTGCAATGCCCTTTTTTGCAAACTCAAGAAATTGTAAAGGTGTCGGAAAGTGATAGGGCTGGCGAACTATTTTGCGCACTTTTCCAGCCAGATCGAGCAAAATCAAATCGCCTGACCTTCGCCCAACTTTGAGACCAATCGAAAACGCACCGTCAGGGTTTAGAGCAAATGGAACCAGTGGCTGGCCCACCTTGCCGCGCTGTTTATCACCGGCAAAGACCAGATCATCGCGCTCTAATTGGCGCACAATGACTGAAACCGTTTGCGCAGAAAGCCCCGTTAACCGGGCGATTTCTGCTTTTGGCAGCTGGCCATACTGTCTGATCAGTGAAAGCGCCAACCGCTCATTATAAAGGCGCATCCCGTTCTGTGTGCTGCCACGCGCAAGCGTTGGGCTGTTGCCCACGGTCTTTTCGGCTATGCCACGCTCGATGCTCACGTTGAGTTTCCCATCTGCCTGTTTAAGCGGCAGTTCCAATGTCTTCAGACCAGCTTCTCGTAATGAACTTTGTCTGTCAATAAATAAATCATTCCGATTTACTTATTGACAGACACTGTTTTTTTCGGCCATGATGGAAAATGAAAAACAGAGTGCTTTCGGCACACCTGCTCTTCAAAAACGTAAAATCAGTTCGTACACGGCACCATAATGGGGCCGTATCCATGGGAGGATACCTTATGAAATCAGTTTTGAAAGCTGCGCTTGTTGGCGTTGCACTTACAAGCTTTGCTTCAGTTGCATCAGCTGGCACATTGGCTTGCTTGATCACCAAGAACAATTCGAACCCTTTCTTCGTAAAAATGAAGGAAGGCGCTGCCGCTGCCGCTAAGGAAGCTGGCTTGGATTTCCAAGCTTATGCTGGCGAAAAGGACGGCGATGCTGCCCCACAAATCACTGCAATTGAAAACTGCGTTGCTGCAGGTGCCAAGGGCATTCTGATCACTGCTTCTAACGAATCAGTTGTTCCAGCTCTGAAGGCTGCAAAAGCTGCTGGCGCTTTGGTTATCGCTCTCGATACACCATTGGCTGATGCTTCTGCACAAGACATGACATTTGCAACAGACAACTTCGAAGCTGGCACATTGATCGGTGCTTGGGCCAAGGCCACCATGGGCGACAAGGCCGACAAAGCCATCATCGCTATGCTCGACATCAACAAGGATAACATCTCGGTTGACGTTGCGCGCGACACTGGCTTCCTTAAAGGCTTCGGCATTGAAGTTCCAGATCTCAAAGTCATGGGTTCAGAAAAGGATCCACGCGTTGTTGGTCACGAATCTTCAGGTGCAAACCCAGAAGGCGGCCAAAAATCAATGGAAACATTGCTCGCCAAGAACCCTGACATCAACGTTGTCTACACCATCAACGAACCAGCTGCTGAAGGCGCATATGCTGCACTCAAAGCTGCTGGCAAAGAAAAGCAAGCCATCATCGTTTCAGTTGACGGCGGCTGCCCTGGCATTAAGTCAGTTGCAGGCGGCGTTATCGGTGCAACGTCGCAACAATATCCATTGTTGATGGCTGCAAAGGGCATTGAAGCGATTAAGGCATTCGCTGCTGATGGCACAAAGCCAAAGGCAACTGATGGTCTTTCATTCTTCAACACAGGTGTTAACTTGGTAACCGACAAGCCAGCTGCTGGCGTGAAGTCGATTGACTCCAAGGAAGGCACTGCAAAGTGCTGGGGCTAATAGCTCTCTAAAATAGACTTGACGAAGCGAAGGGCGACGATATTGTCGCCCTTCGTATATAAAGCCCACAAAGAGGCCACGGCAATTGAGGGATGGGAGCAAAGTATGAGCGACACAGCTGCGCCAACTAAAACGATTTCTGATTTCGAAGCCAAACTGAACGAAGCCGACAAAAATGTCGCCAGCTTTGAGATGGATGATAAATCGCCTGTCGCGCGTATTCGCGCCTATCTCGGTGCCAACCCCACTGCCATTCCAGCTATAATATTGATCGTTAGTGTTCTCGCCTTTGGTGCTGTTGCACACAACTTCATGTCGGCAAGCACACTCTCAACTATTCTCAAACAAGTCACCGTAACGGGCATCGTTGCCATCGCTCAAACGATTATTATTCTAACCGCGGGTATCGATCTTTCAGTTGGGGCCATTCTGGTAATTTCAGCAATGGTGATGGGACGACTTGCGACCCTTTACGGATTACCCGAATTTGTTGCTATTCCTGTGGGCGTGGCCATTGGCACCTTGATGGGCACATTTAATGGCCTGCTTGTGACCAAGGCGCGAATCCCCCCCTTCATCGTCACCTTAGGCACGCTCTATATCTTTAACTCTTTGAAGCTTTGGTACACGGGTTCTGAATCAGTACGCAACGCCGACCTTGTTGAAAAAGCGCCAGGCCTTCTCTGGTTTGGTACACCACTCAATCTTGGTAGCTCATCAATTATATACGGCACGTTTGCGATGCTCGTCATGGCAGCAATCGCTTGGTATATGTTGAACCGTACGGCCTGGGGCAGACATGTGCATGCAGTTGGTGATGATCCGGATGCCGCGATGCTCTCTGGCATTCAAATCGATAAAACCTTGATCTCAGTATATGCACTTGCGGGCCTGATCTGCGGCTTTGGTGCATGGATCGCTATCGGTCGCGTCCAATCCATTTCACCCATCGCATTTGAAACTGTGAACCTCGATTCAATCACCGCTGTGGTGATCGGTGGCACATCTTTGTTTGGTGGTCGCGCTTCGATTGCAGGCTCAGTTCTCGGTGCTATCATCGTGGGTGTATTTAATACGGGCCTCTCGCTGGCAGGCGTTGACAGTTATTGGCAACTCTTTGCTTCTGGTTGTTTAACAATTATCGCCGTTGCAATTGACCAATGGTTGAGGAGGGCTTCAAAGTGAGCGCTAAGAAAGTGATTGCTAAAAAACCCGTAAAGAAAGCGGCCGCAAAAAAATCAGTTCCTCGTGTTCAGGCCATGGCTATGCCTGCACCTGTTTCCAAAGTGAAAGTTGAAACCCGCACACCCATTCTCACAACGCGCGGGCTGTTTAAACGTTACGGCACAGTGGTGGCTTTAAATGGTGCCGATTTTGATCTTTATCCAGGCGAAGTGTTGGGTGTGATCGGCGATAACGGTGCCGGCAAATCCAGCCTGATCAAAGCCATCACGGGCGCTGTCACACCCGATCATGGCGAGATAATGCTTGAAGGCAAAGTCATTCATTTCAAAGGCCCGCAAGAAGCTAGCAAGGCAGGCATCGAAGCGGTGTATCAAAACCTTGCTTTGTCCCCGGCCCTTTCAATTGCTGACAATTTGTTTTTAGGTCGCGAGATCAAGAAGCCGGGTTGGCTTGGTAAGTTTTTCCGGATGTCTGACCGTACTGCAATGCAAAAATTCGCACGCGATAAGCTCACTGAACTCGGCCTGATGACGATTCAAAATATCAACCAGCCTGTTGAAACACTCTCCGGCGGCCAACGCCAAGGTGTGGCCGTGGCCCGTGCTTGCGCATTTGGTTCCAAAGTCGTGATCATGGATGAGCCGACAGCAGCTCTTGGTGTAAAAGAATCGCGCCGTGTTTTGGAGCTTATTCGCGATGTGAAAAAGCGCGGACTGCCGATTGTGTTGATCTCACACAATATGCCTCACGTTTTTGAAGTTTGCGACCGCATTCACATTCACCGTTTGGGCAAGCGCCTTTGCGTGATTAATCCAAAAGAATATACAATGTCGGATGCCGTGGCCTTTATGACTGGTGCAAAAGAGCCGCCTGCAGAGTTGTTGGCCTAATCTTGTGATCGACGTTGCTGAACTCAGCAAAAGACTCCGCGCCCAAGCAGAGTCTGCGTCACGTTACATGGTGGCAATCGCCGCACCTCCGGGTTCTGGTAAAACAACAATCGTCGAACAGCTGCGTGCAGCTTTAGGTGCCGCTGGCGAAAGCGCTATTGTTGTGCCGATGGATGGTTTTCATTTCGATGATATCGTTCTGAATGCCAGAGGCCACCGCGCGCGAAAAGGCGCACCCTATACGTTTGATGCTCTGGGTTTTGAGGTTTTATTGAGACGCATTAAAGCTCAAGAACCCGATATCGCCATCCCTGTGTTTGATCGCACTTTAGAGCTCTCTCGCGCAGCCGCTGATATCATTCCTGCAAACACAAAATTTATTTTGGTCGAAGGCAATTATCTACTTTTGAAAGATGAGCCATGGGCTAGAATGAAAGGCCTGTTTGATTTTTCAATCTACATGAGTGTGCCGGTTGATGAATTGGAGCGCCGCCTAACCAAGCGCATCTTGGAACATGGACACGATGCGGCTTACGCGAAGATGTGGATCGCTTCGAATGATATGTTGAATATTAATTACGTCATTGAACACAGCGTGGCCGCTGACCTCACGATATAAGCCCAAAAATTTCCGACGCATCAAATGCTTGAATGCGGCCAAAACCACCTACCACAAAAACCTTCTCTGGCTGTAATGTCCAAAAGCTAAAATCACCAAAATCGATATAAGTTTCTGAGTATGGATGCTTGGCCAGATATTGCGCGCGCAAATGATCACCCGAAACTTGCTCCGCATGACCGGTGATCGTCGCTCGAAATCCAATCAGTGGATCACCTTCATTTGGCAATTCAGAAACTAACAAACTTACTCTGGGATCAGCAGCCAAACATTTTGTGTGACGCGCGAGTGTTGAAAACAAAAACAGCGGCATCCCGCTTAAGTCAGTCGCAACATTAACCAGCGCCCCAAAAGGCCCACCTGTTTCAAAATCAATAACCGACAATGTGCCCGTCTTGGCCCGCGCCAGAACCGCCTTAATCTCGTCTTTCATAGTTCTCGCCTTTTGCCTTATTTTGTTCTATTTTTCTTTGCCACAATTTGTTCTCTTTTAACGCCTATCCGACCTCTAACGTAACAATAAGGATAAAAGCATATGCCCATCGTGGCCTTGGTTGATGATGATCGCAATATCTTAACGTCAGTAGGCATGGTTCTGGAAGCGGAAGGTTACACCGTCCAGAAATATAATGACGGTGCGGCTGCATTGCAGGGCATTCAAGACAATCCACCTGATATGGCCATCTTCGATATCAAGATGCCGCGCATGGACGGCATGGAGCTTTTGCGCCGCATTCGCCAGAAGACCGATTTGCCCGTGATCTTCTTGACCTCGAAAGATGACGAAATTGACGAACTCTTTGGCCTAAAAATGGGTGCTGATGATTTTGTGAAAAAACCATTCTCGCAACGCCTCCTGGTTGAACGCGTGAAAGCCGTGATGCGCCGGGCCGTTCCGCGCGATGGTACACCTGTTGTAACCGATGCTACAAAGATTATTGAGCGCGGCAAGCTTTCGATGGATTCAGATCGGCATGCTTGTAACTGGTCCGGCAAACCCGTGACACTGACAGTTACCGAATTTCTGATTCTTCAAGCGCTCGCCCTGCGCCCCGGCATTGTCAAAAGTCGCGATGCTTTGATGGACGCCGCCTATGATGATCAGGTCTATGTTGATGATCGCACCATTGACAGCCATATCAAGCGGCTTCGCAAGAAGTTTACACAAGTCGATGAAGCTTTTGACGGCATTGAAACACTGTATGGTGTGGGGTATCGGTTTAAGGAGCAGTGAACTATCCTTAACCCATGGATCAATATGATCGCCACGAGGCTGAAGATTTTGCGGATGTTGATGATGGTCATCAACAGCCTCTAAAGCCGCGCGGACTTTTCAATCGCATCTCGCCGGGCAGTCTGACTGCACGCATTGCATTGATCAATATTCTAGGCCTCGTGATTCTGGCTCTCGGCATTCTTTATTTTAATCAATACCGACAAAGCCTGATCAACGCGCGTGTTCAAAGCTTGATGGTGCAAGGCCAGATTATCGGTGCCGCAATTGCAGGCTCGGCAACAGCTGATACGAGTTCAATTGTAATCAATCCAGACCAGTTGGATGATAAGACACAAGGCGACCAGACATTCCAAGATCAAACCAATCTCGATTTTCCAATCTCACCTGAAACCGCAGGCCCGGTGCTGCGAAGATTGCTGGCAAATACCACTATCCGCGCCCAGATTATCGACAGCGGCGGAAATCTGCTGGTTGATTCAATGTCGCTCTATGGCGGTAATGAAATCGTCGAAAATAATATTAATCAGCCAGAACCAACCAAACTGCAAACTGTTTGGAAATTTATAGCAAAGCCAATCGACAGATTATTCGCCTATGACTATCCAATCCATTTGGATTACGGAATGGACAATAACCAAGCTATTCCTGAAGTGGCCGCTGCCCTAAACGGGGCCACGGTGAGTGTCGTCAGGCTCAATGTGAATCACGAAATTATCGTTTTGGTCTCTGTTCCGGTACAGCGTTTTCGCCAAGTGTTGGGTGCGCTCGTGCTGTCTACCAAGGGTGGTGAAATTGATGCAGTAATCAGTGCCGAGCGTCGCGTGGTTCTCCTCACCTTTGGCTTTGCAGCTTTGGTGGCATTGATGTTATCGGCTTTGCTGGCTGGCACAATTGCCCAACCCATTCGCAGACTTTCGGCGGCCGCCGTGCGGGTGCGGCGAGGCATAAACAAGCGCGTCGAGATTCCAGACTTTACATCACGTAAAGATGAGATTGGGCAGCTCTCCGGTTCACTGCGTGATATGACCAGTGCACTTTATCAACGCATTGAGGCAATTGAGGCCTTTGCCGCTGATGTAAGTCACGAGTTGAAAAATCCTCTTACATCACTGCGTAGTGCGGTTGAAACTTTGTCATTTGTAAAAACCGATGAACAACGTAACCGCCTGATTGAAATCGTTGTGCATGATGTAAAACGCATGGACCGCCTGATCACCGATATTTCCGATGCCTCACGCCTTGATGCGGAGTTGGCGCGCGCTGAAATCCACCCTGTCGATCTGGCAAAGCTTTTGGGTTCCATAGTGGGGCTGGCCAATGAAACAGCTAAGGCAAACCAAGCTGAAATCCTGCTCGTCGTGCAGCCTGTGACAGATAAACATAACGCCGAAACCAAATATCAAGTGTTGGGCAACGACTCTAGGCTCGGCCAAGTATTTCGAAATTTGATTGATAATGCGAGGTCCTTCACGGCTGATGGAACAAAGATCACAGCGCGTTTGCGGCGTATTGGTGAGAATGTTGAGATTCGCGTGGAAGATTCTGGCCCCGGCATTCAGCCTGAGAATTTGGAACGCGTCTTCGAACGATTCTATACTGACAGGCCTCAGCAAAGTTTCGGAAGAAATTCGGGGTTAGGATTGGCCATTTCGCGCCAAGTGGTGGAAGCCCACAAGGGTAGGATTTATGCTGAAAACCGCCTAGGCAAAGCTGATGAGAATGGCCAAAAGCCAATCTTGGGCGCAAGATTTGTGGTGCGCATACCGGCCATGCCAGAAGGCTGGACACCAGCTGATCACCAATGACAAGTTTAACTGTTCATGCAAGCTGCGTGGCCTTTGGTAATAAAGCCGTTCTGATCAGGGGAAAGCCTGGCAGTGGAAAATCAGATTTGGTTTTGCAACTGATTGATGCCCAAGGTTACGGCCTGGGAGCAAAACTTTTGCGGGCCAAATTGGTGGCTGATGATCAAGTCGTTTTGCTGCGAGAAAAGGACCTTGTTTTCGCAAGCCCTCCTCAAATTTTGAGCGGGAAATTAGAAATCAGAGGTCGGGGGATCATAATGACCTCCCACCGAAAAAAATCTAAATTATGCCTTGTGATAGACCTGAAAGCACACGTCGAAATCACCCGCATGCCGGAGCCGAGTGATATGGTCACAGACATCCTTGGACTGCCATTTCCACTCTATTGTGTCGATCCGACTGCCCCATCAGCTGCGGCGCGAATTCGCAGCTTCCTGAGCAAAATGCATTTCACTTAGGGCCAAAAAGCGCTAGACAGTGCAATCTTATCTTACGGGGCGCGTGTTATTTTCATGAAATTCGGATCGTTCTTTTAATGATCGGCTTAGTTCTTGTAACCCATGGGCGTTTGGCGGCTGAGTTTATCAGCGCGCTGGAGCATGTCGTGGGTAAGCAGCCATACATGGAAGCCATATGCATTGGCCCCGACGATAAAATGGATGAACGTCGTAATGATATTGCAGCGTCCATTGCCAAGGTTGATCAGGGGCTGGGCGTTATCGTGCTGACTGACATGTTTGGTGGGACACCATCAAACCTTGCGATCTCGCTTTTGGAAGAAGGTCGTGTTGAAGTGGTTGCCGGTTTAAACTTACCCATGCTAGTGAAACTGGCGCGTGTGCGCAAAGACTGCCCGCTTGCCAAGGCAGCCTTTGCGGCCCAGGATGCAGGTCGTAAATATATTAACATCGCCAGCCAAGTGTTGCAGGGGGATTGATTGGCGACAATTTCCAAAGAATTGGCGATCATCAATCAACGCGGCCTCCATGCCAGAGCATCCGCAAAATTTGTCAAATGCGCAGAAGGATTTGACGCAAATATTACAGTCAGTAAGGACGGGCAAACTGTACCTGCAACTTCGATCATGGGATTGATGATGTTAGCCGCCAGCATTGGCACGAGTGTGACAGTTGAAGCTTCAGGCCCGCAAGCTGAGCAGGCAATGACAGCACTGGAAGCTTTAGTAGCCGATAAATTCCAAGAGGATTAATTTGGATATTCCAGTCTCAGCGCTGAAGCCCGATGGCCGCCAGTCTGAAACGGCAGCGGCGATCCAGCGCGGTGTGGGTCGCCTTTTGCGGGCACATGATTACGCTATGCTGACAGAGTTTACACTGGCATCAGGACGGCGCGCTGATGTGATTGCCTTATCGCCCAAAGGCATGCTGTGGATTATCGAAATAAAATCATCACCGCTCGATTTCAAAGTCGATCTGAAGTGGCCGGAGTACCGCGACTATTGCGATCATTTTTCTTTCGCAATTCCGCAATCAATGGATGCTGATTTAATCCCCGTAGAAGCAGGCTTGATTATCGCTGATCAGTGGGGTGCCGAAATTATCAGAGCTGCCTCTGAACATCCGCTCCATACCTCTCGTAAACGCGCCGTGCATATGGCTTTTGCGCGCGTCGCAGCACAGCGGCTTCACGGTTTGTGGGATCCTTAGTTTTTGGTTTTGTGGTGCACGCATAGTTTTTGGCTGTCATCTTCGCTGACATTCACATTCAACACTTTGCACCAGACTTCGCCCTTATCCTTTGCAGCATGAACACATCCCGCGCAATTGCCAAAGCTTGGCTCGACTTGCCTGCCGACTTCGATCTGAAGCAACTCGTTCAAGCCCTTTGAGAAGCGCTTGGATGTTTTATCGCCTAATTTTGCAATGGCCTTGTCCAAGCTCAACAGTGGATCAAGGCCGAGCATTTTCCGGCCTGCTTCCGTGAGTATCAGCACAATCGACCGACCGTCATTGTCGCGTAATGTCTTAGCGATTGCGCCTTTCTTAATGAGAGACAAAACCGTTTGCGACGTTGTACCCTTGGTTGCGCCTAAATACTTCGTCAAAGCGCCCGGCGAATTTGAAAAACCATTAGCTCTGGCAAAATAACGCAGCGCTTCCCATTGCGCTGCGTTCAAACCTTCTGTGTGACTGGCAGAGCGCATGAGCCGCGCCAGACGTTCCAGCTGGGCGAGGGTTTGCCCAACTGCAACATCATCTGCGCGTTCAGATTTTTTGCTCAAGCGGCAACACCAATCCCAATCGGGCATGAAACCCCGGTGCCACCCAATCCGCAATAGCCATTGGGGTTCTTGGCTAGATATTGCTGATGATAGGCCTCAGCAAAATAAAATGGCCCAGCAGCCTTAAGTTCTGTGGTGATCTTTCCCATACCTGCTTTGGTCAGAGCGGCTTGATAAGCTGATGTGGCCATGCGGACAGTTTCTTCCTGAGCAGGGTCAGTCCAATAAATGGCCGAGCGATATTGCGTTCCCACATCATTGCCTTGGGCGTTGAGTTGCGTGGGGTTATGGGATTCGTAGAAAACCTTCAACAAATCTTCAAGACTGACCTGCTTGGGATCAAAAACCACTAAAACCGATTCGGCATGGCCAGTCATCCCAGAACACACTTCCTCGTAAGTGGGATTGGGCGAAAAACCACCGGCATTGCCGACGGCTGTGACCCAAACACCAGGCACTTCCCAGAATTTGCGTTCGGCACCCCAGTAACAACCAAGGGCAAAAATAATCTGCTCGCTGCCTTCAGGATATGGCCCCTTTAAAGCGTGGCCATTCACAAAATGGTTTTGAGCGGTTGCAATTGCAGCAGAACGCCCTGGCAGGGCATCTGCGGCAGAAACGGCTTCAGGTTTACGACGGGAAAACAGCATGGGGTATCTCCTCTAACTTCATTTTACTCTGCTGAGATAGGAATTCGAGTGGTATTTTTGAAGTCACAAGTGCTTGAACATACGGTCACAATAGGCTACTCCCCCGTGACCAAACACGAGGTGGCCGTTACCAGTTCCAAGCCAGCCGTGACTTTATTGCGGAAGGATGGCCGAGTGGTTTAAGGCACACGCCTGGAACGCGTGCGTAGGTTAATAGCCTACCGAGGGTTCGAATCCCTCTTCTTCCGCCATTTCTTTAGATCAAAGGATTTGGCCATGGGAATTTCGCGTCGTGATTTAATAGGCTCCGGACTTTCAGCCGGTTTATTGTTCAATCTTCAAGGCCCAGCCGCTGCAACCGAGCCCTTCAAGATAAATGCATCCGAAGCAAAAGATGTGGAATACAAATATCAACGCCGCGAAATGGCCTATCAATCAAATGAGCCCCCTGGCACAATCATCGTCGATCCCGTTTATCGGTTTTTATATCTTATTCTGGGTGGTGGCCAGGCGCGGCGCTACGGTGTTTCGGTGGGCAAGAGCACCAAAGCTTGGACTGGTGAAGTCGTTATCAAGAAAATGGCTGAGTGGCCTGTTTGGACGCCAGCCCCCTATCATATTGCTGTCAAACCTGATCTTGCGAAATATCTGCCAAACGGCATGCCTGGTGGCCCTGACAATCCTTTGGGGGCCCGCGCCTTATATCTCTATAAGGGTGAGGTCGACACAATCAACCGCATCCATGGTGGAGCAAAGCCGGTTGATATTGGTCAAAAACACACCGCAGGCTGCATCGGCATGCTGAATGTGGATGTGGTGCATCTCTATGATCACGTGCAGGTTGGCACGCGGGTTTTGATGTTAGGCTAGCTCAAAAGTCCAACGCCCTCGCGCAGCAATGGATTGGCGTAAATCTTGTCGGTGTTTGGCAATGGCTTTTCAAGGGTCAGAGCATAAATTGGCGTGTGCGTGAGCGCTTCCAGACCTAAATGTTCACTCAAAGGGCCATGTGCCAGCGCCGCTGTCGGGCAGGCGCACAGCCCCATATTGGTAGCTGCCACCATGATGTTTTGCGCAATATGTCCAGCCTCGATGAGAACCACGCGGTAGGCATTCGCATCTGAATACTTCCACATTGTACGTTCAAGAACGGCAACCAGCACAATCACAGCGGCCATGTCCTTGGTCCACTCTTGATTGGCCAAAAATTGGTGCAACTGTTGTGGCACGGCGCTTTCCAGCTTCTGAAGAGAATGCTCAGCGCCACTATAGTGATACACACCCGGAGCCAATTCTGCGCCGCGGTTCAAGATGACAAAGGCCTCAAATGGATTACGCGCGCCGCCTGAAGGCGTCATCGAAAGTGGCAAATCGCCTGTTGGGGTTTCAACGTAGCTGGTGATCCCAAGACCGGCAAAAAGACACGAGCTAAGCTCCTCATTTGTCAGCTCATGGCCGCTATTTGTGCGATTGGTTCTTCTCTTGGCCATCAAATTCAAAAGATCGCCGTTTTTTCCACCAAATGGCGAAGGCAGCGCCACGGCATGCAGACCATTTGTCCAAGTCAGCGCTGGTTGCTCGTCCTGATCAAGTTTGGAGAGTTGAATTGCGGTGGATTCGTCTTGGCTTTCGAACTCATTATCCAAAATTGTAAAATGGAAAAGTGCAGAAGAAAGATCCCATTTCCATTCTTTTGAAAAACGGTCATATTTCTTGGCTTCGGCTCCATCACCCACTACCAAAAAGCCTAAATTCGTGAGTTTAGCTATATCATAGCTCAAAGTTTCAGGGTTGGCAGTTTTGTGATCCGACAGAACCTGGGGCCAAGACTTCTTTTCCGCGAAATATTCCAACCAATAAATATTGGCGATGGAAACATAAGCGTATTTTTTAGTAAGATAATCATACACACCAATGCTGCCCGGCGATTTGTCTTCATTACTGGCAGGCATGACGATTAGCGTGGGTGACGTACGATATTCCTCGGGCTGCATGCTTTTACTCCGAATCTATTGAGACACTGAAGCCAAACCGACTCCAGTGCCTAGAAGTTGAACGCAAATTAAACCTTGTTGTAGTGAAGGCCTTTTTTTGTAAGAGCCGCTGGCTTAAGAACAGGTTGCTTGATGCTAGTTGTGGTCATTTTGAAATCCTTTATCGTTTGAGATTTTTGCCTTTCTGGCTTGTCCAAATTTGCAGACTTATTTGTGCAAATGAATGTATTCAAAATTGAATCTGCTATTCGCAAATTTTGATTAAAAGTGCGAAAGCTGCGCAAAATATTGAGAAATTGAGTTTTTCTCCAATGCGATCAATAACAATCCTGTAAATATAGGAATCCAAACGGGGTTATAAAAAATGCAGGACAGTAAGTTTTTTGAACCGCGAAAATTACAAGGAACCCGGGTTGAAACGAGGAACTTGTTAAGGCGTTTAATGGTGGGCAAAAGCAGTTTGGATCAATTATCCAAACAAAAACTGCACAGCACAGAAGTTGCAGCTTACACAGCGACCCAAGTTAGAAGCCTGTGGCTGGCGTCAAAATCCGCTGGTTTGTTTAAAATAGCCAAACACTTGGAAGATACATTTTACGAAGCATGTTCAGCAGCAGAGGGAGAGGTTGATCCCCAAACATTCAAAAAACATCTGGAAAAAATGGAAATTAGCTAGAACTAGGCGATTTGTGGCTCGATACTGCCAAGAAGCTGATTGGCTTGTATTGAGGCGATGATTTTTTCGAAAGCAGGCAAGTCAAGTTGACCGGGGAAATGTTCTTCCTGTGCGGTAAATGCCGCGCGGATTGATGGGTGAATTGACTTACTGTTGAGCCCTATAACGCCAACGAGCTTAGCCATCTCTTTAGCATCCGAAAATTTGTTTCCGACAAACTCTAAGCACACCCTGCAAGTTAGAGATTGTGATATCCCACGAGTCAAACCAAGTCCCATTCTAATGGGATCAACACCATTGGGGATCGTAATGAGACTCAAATGAAACGGTTCATACGAATTCATGCCAAGCATATAAGTCTCACCATCGGCTTGTATAATCAGACCGCGATGTCTGCCTCGTGCAATGAACTTTGAAGGAAATTCAGCAGACCGGAAATAAGTATGCCTCGTAAAGCTGGTCAAACCATTGGAGGTAGAGATTTTCAAGGCTGCGCGAACCAAAAAATTGCGCTGGTTTTGAAGCGGAAAATAGCAATAATAATATCCATCAGCCAAATTGCACTTTGGTAGATTTGAATTTCTTTGCAGAAATAATCGCGCAATGCTTTCTAAATTCTTGAGGGTACCCTGGGAAGGCTTCAGAATTCCATCGGTTCCATAGAGCCCATCTTTAACGTCCACTCCATGGCCATCAGGAGGCGCGAACATTTCATCTTCAGGGACGTTAAAAAATTCGCACAGTCTTCGCCGTGTGCGAACATTAGGCAAATTTTCGCCACACAAATATTTATTGAACTGTTGCCGGTTAAGCGACGTCCCTCTGCAGACCTCGGCAATTGAACCGTATTTTTCGCACTGAATGCGCAAATTTAGGCCAAAATATTTACTCGCAAACTTCGTCATCATTCTACCGCCCTATCACTGTCACAATGTGGGCATCCTTTCCAACTTGCAATTGATATTAACACACCTTTGCAGAAAGTGAACTCGGCGATTCCAGTTGTAGTGGCGCAACGTGCAAGGGACATCAAGGGATATTCATTTAATCATCAGCCTAATGCCATAGGCTAATATCCCGACTGCAATCACCCCGCCAGCCCATAATGCCACGAACCATAATAGGCGATGAATAGATTGATTGATGGCCATCAATGATATCCCTCTTCGGGGTTCACCTTGCCGCGGAACACCCAGTAAGAATAGGCTGTGTAAATCAAGATCAGGGGCATCATAATGGCCATGCCGACAAGCAAAAACCGCAAACTCTTGTCAGGTGCTGCTGCGTCCCAGATTGAAAGCGATGGCGGCACAATATAGGGGTAGAAACTGATTCCAAGTCCCACAAAGCACAACACAAAAATGCCAAGCGCAGAAAGAAATGGTCGGTAATCAAGCCGGTCACGCAAGCCCGTAAAAAGCCCATAAGCACAAGCCGCCACCAGCAGTGGCACGATGGCGCTGAATATGACAGTCGGAAACTTGAACCAACGCTCAAAATATTCAGGCCGCAAGAACGGTGTCCAAAGACTAACCAGCCCAACGACAACTAAAGTCGCAACCGCCGCATTCCGAGCCTGGCTAAGCGCCGTGTCTTGCAGTTGGCCTTCGGTCTTCATCACCAGCCATGTTGCGCCGAGCAGTGCATATCCCACCACCACGGCAAGCGCAGTAAATGTGCTGAAGGGTGTCAACCAGTCCCACCAACCTCCAACATAAGCCCGTCCTGATATCTGAATGCCTTGAACGAGAGTCCCCATTGCAAAGCCCTGAGACAAAGCTGCGATAATTGAACCACCGCTGAAAGCCCAATCCCATAAAAATTGCCCCCGCTTGGTGCGCCAGCGAAATTCGAAAGCCACGCCGCGCAACACAAGGCCGATGAGCATCGCGATCAATGGCGCATACAAGGCCGGAAACACCACAGCATAAGCCAGTGGAAACACCGCCATAAGTCCGCCGCCGCCCAACACCAACCAGGTTTCATTTCCGTCCCATACAGGAGCCACAGAATTCATCATTACGTTGCGGTCGTGTTCAGATTTGGAGAAAGGAAATAGAATACCAACACCCAAATCAAAACCATCGAGTATCGCATAGGCCAGCACCGCAAAGGCGATTAGGCAAGCCCAGATAAATGGCAGATCAAAACTCATCATCACTCCTATTCTCCAGCCGCGAGAGCTGGACCCGGCACCGTGCCAGCAGCCATCATGGGCGCATTAATCATGTCTGGACTTGCAAAATCAGGTGTTGTTTTAGCAAGTCGCAGTAAATAGAAGATGCCAGCTGCGTAAACGAAGAAATAGACAATGATAAAGGCCATGAGTGATGCACCCACGGCTGGTGCTGCCACGGGCGAGATCGATTGGGCCGTCGTCAGTAGGCCGTAAACCGTATAGGGTTGACGGCCAACCTCTGTGGTGATCCAGCCGGCCAGTACCGCCACAAACCCTGATGGCGTCATCAGAAGAGCCACGCGGTGCAACCAACGATCCTGGTAAAGTGCCCCACCCTGCCAGCGGCGCAGGGAACTCCACAACCCCACGGCAAGCATGGCAAAGCCAATGCCCACCATCAAACGGAAGGTATAGAAAATAATCTGAGCGGGCGGGCGTTGATCTTTTGGGAACGACTTCAACCCTTTCACTTCGCCATCAAGACTGTGGGTTAAAATAAGAGCACTGAGTTTCGGAATGGAAATTTGATAGCGTGTAACTTCATCTTGGTCATCAGGGATACCAAACAAAATCAAAGGCGAACCCTTTTCAGGCTCATAATCGCCTTCCATCGCTGCAATCTTAGCAGGTTGATGTTCCAGTGTATTGAGGCCGTGAATATCGCCCGCCGCAATTTGAAGAGGTGCCACAATAACGGCCATCCACATCGCCATCGAAAACATTTTGCGCGCAGCGGGCGATCTATTGTCTCTCAGCAAATGCCAAGCAGCAACTCCGCCCACTACAAATGCAGTGGTGAGATAGGCAGCCAGAACCATATGTACAAAGCGGTAGGGGAATGATGGATTGAAAATAATGGCCATCCAATCTTCAGGAACAAACTGACCTTTGGCATTAATCGAATATCCAGCTGGCGTTTGCATCCAGCTGTTGACCGCCAATATCCAAGTCGCTGAAATCAAAGTGCCCAGCGCCACCATCACTGTTGCAAGATAATGCAACCCTGCACCGACGCGTTTCTCACCAAATAGCATCACTCCCAAAAAGCCCGCTTCCAAAAAGAAGGCTGTAAGAACTTCATATCCCATCAACGGTCCGATGACTGGGCCTGCCTTGTCAGAAAACACACTCCAATTTGTGCCGAACTGATAAGACATGACGATGCCAGAAACCACACCCATGCCAAAAGCTACGGCGAATATTTTTTTCCAGAAATTAAACAGATCGCGGTAAACCGGATTTTTCTTCCACAGCCAAAGCCCTTCAAGCACCGCAAGATAACTGGCGAGGCCGATCGAGAATGCAGGAAATACAATGTGAAATGACATGGTGAATGCAAATTGCATTCGCGCGAGTCCCAAGGCGGTGAAGTCAGTCAGCATGGATTGATCTCTTCCTTAAGACATTAAGATAAGCTCGATATCGAGAATCCTCACATACAATCGCGTCACATGCGACACAATTTACTTTTTATCTGAAAGCACGCCGCGCTTGATCAACCAGAAATACAAATTATAGGGCAACAGGCGGGTAATTTTTAAAATCGCCACAAATCGTGTGGGATAAGCCACCTCGAATTTACCCTGTTCCAAGCCTTCAATTGTCCGGCGCGCTGCATCTTCGGGCTTCATCAGAAATGGCATGGGGAAATCATTTCCCTTGGTCATCGGTGTTTCCACAAAGCCAGGATTGACAACGCTGATTTTTATACCGACCAAATCCAGTTCTGGTTTCAAGCTCTCAGCCAGATTAATAAGTGCTGCTTTCGTGGGGCCATAACCCGCCGCTTTTGGCAGTCCGCGATATCCTGCAACCGACGCCACCCAAGCTATCCGGCCTGCCCGGCGCTTGCGCATGACAGGCAAAAGCCCGGAAATGCAATTGACCACGCCGAGGAAATTAACCTGCATCATATGGGAAAATGGTTCAGGCTCAAATGCATTAAGATCAATTGGTGCATAAGCACCAGCCGCCATCAAAGCCATATCAATTGGCCCAAGTTCCATTTCAATCTTGGCAATTGTATCGCGCACGGCTTTCGGGTCAGTCACATCTAAAGGATAAGCCTGAATCAGCGCGCCCATTCCTTCAAGTTTCTCGGCAGAGCGCGCAGAAACGGCAACTCTCACACCTCGCGCCGCCAGCTGCAACGCCACCTCGCGGCCAATGCCGGTTGAAGCTCCGGTGATCCACACGAGTTTCCACGGCAGATCACGAGGCTGTGAGGCAGAAGCGCTATTTTCCATGTGATTTCAAGTCCTTTGACATGCTAACGAGAAGTCTGAGAGGGCGGATCACCTTGATTGACACAAAGTCATTTGAACCTTTAAGCAACCCACAACGTAACAAAAAAGAAGAATAACAGATAAGGTTCAAATCAATTGAGTTCTCTGAAAATTGCGGTGGTCGGGTCGGGCATTTCAGGGCTTTCCGCAGCATGGCTTTTATCACAACGCCATAATATTACGCTCATTGAAGCTGACAAGCGCATCGGTGGTCATTCAAACACATTTAACTGCCCTACTCCAGAGGGCAATGTTCCGGTGGATACTGGCTTCATCGTTTACAACGATAGAACTTACCCCAATCTTTCGGCTCTTTTTGACTATTTGAGCGTGCCAACTGCGGATTCGAAAATGGGTTTTGCAGTTTCTTTGGGCAAAGGCGCCTATGAATATTCAGGCGCGGGCTTGACCAGTCTCATAGGACATACAAGCAATTTATTGAACCCCAACCACCTTCGCATGATGCGCGACTTGGTGCGGTTTTTTTCAAGCGCTGCTGCAAAGAGTGGGAAGCTGCACGAAGACATTTCATTGGCTGAATTTATGCGCGCGCAAAGATATAGTCAGGAGTTCATTGATTTGCATTTGTTGCCAATGGCAGGTGCCATCTGGTCTTGCACCCCGAGTCAAATGTTGAACTATCCTGCAAAATGCTTTTTGCGCTTTTGTGAAAACCATGGCCTGCTTAATTTTTATGATCGCCCCACATGGCGCACGGTCGAAGGCGGTTCGATTGAATATGTGCAAAGACTGATTGGCGACAGCCGGATGAAAATTATCACGGACTGCTCCATTCATAAGATTGATCGCAACGGATTTAACATCACTATCAATGGCGCAAAAGACTTCTCCGAAAGTTTTGATCATGTGGTGATTGCAACTCATGCTGATCAAGCATTAAAAATGCTGGCGGATCCCACCCCCGCAGAATTTGATATTCTGTCACCATTTCAATATTCCAAAAACCGCGCCACACTGCATCATGATGAAAGCTTTATGCCGCGTCGCAAGCGTTTGTGGTCGAGCTGGAACTATGTAAGCCAAACTGCCAAAGCTGATGAGGCATCCGTCACCTATTGGATGAATGCGCTGCAACCCTTAAACACCGAGACCAATATTTTTGTGACCCTGAATGCCGACAGGCAGCCCAATGCGGTGGTTGAAGAATTTGAATACACACACCCCGTATTCAATTCTGAAACGAGCAAAATGCAAAAGCACCTTTGGTCATTGCAGGGTCAAAATCGCACATGGTTTTGTGGTGCGCATTTTGGATCAGGCTTTCATGAAGATGGCTTGCAGTCAGGTCTTGCTGTTGCTGAGCAATTAGGCGGCGCATTGCGGCCGTGGAATTTGGCAAAGCCTGACGACCGCATCCACCTGACGGCAGTAACACCGCGCGAAAAACCAAATTTCCTTGAGGCTGCAGAATGAGCACACTTAGCTCATGTCTCTATGTTGGCAAGGTGATGCACCGCAGGTTGTCGCCTGTGCGGCACGAACTGCGTTACAAAGTTTACAATCTTTTTATTGATGTAGATGAAATTGCAAAAATTGCAAAAAAGCTAAAGTTGCTGAGTTACAATCGTTTTAATGTCTTTGCAATAAATGACCGCAATTTTGGTCTGGGCGATAGCATCAGCATTAGGGATTACGCGTGGTCACTGGTCAAGCGTAGTTCAGACGGCAATAAAATTAAGCGTATTTTTATGTTTTGTTATCCCAGCGTGTTGGGCCGCGTTTTCAATCCGCTCACCACTTACTATTGCTTCGACGCAAAAGACCAACTTCGTTTGATGATCTATGAAGTCAGCAACACGTTTGGCGAGCGCCATTCTTATGTTGTACCAGTTGATGAAACCAACCAACAATCCTGCGAGAAGCGTTTCTATGTTTCGCCCTTCAACAAGGTTGAAGGCCATTATGATTTTACGATTAAATCGCCGGCAGATGAATTGAAACTGGGCATAAGACTAACCGATTCAAATGGCCCGTGCCTCAACGCGTGGTTTTCCGGAACCAAACAGGAGCTGACAGATCAGGCATTATTGCGCTCGTTCTTAAGTCTACCTCTCCTGCCCCTAAAAATTATTGGTGGCATTCATTGGGAAGCGCTGAAACTCTGGATCAAAGGTATGCGCGTGCAACAGCGCCCAAAGCCTTTGGTGCCACCCATCAGCTTTTCAAAAACTCCAAAACTCGAAAGGAAAAACAAATGACCAAAATCATTGTCACTTATTTGATTACACTGATAGCTTTTGTTGCCATTGATATGGTCTGGCTGGTCTGGCTGGCCCGCGCCACTTATGTTGCTGAAATTGGTGACTTACTCCGCAAACAGCCTAACTTCCCAGCGGCTCTTGCGTTCTATTTGGTTTATGCAGCAGGTTTGGTTTTCTTTGCGGTTAGCCCTGGTCTAAAATCAGGTTCGTTGTTTCAAACCATGGCTCTTGCTGCTGCCTTGGGTTTTGTGGCTTACGGCACTTATGACCTCACCAATCTCTCGGTCATGAACGGTTTTGGCGTGAAGATCGCGATTATCGATTTGGTTTGGGGCACATGTCTTTCGGCGATCACCAGTGCGGTGGCATATCTCCTCGTTTCTAAATTCACCTGAGGTCACAACTTCGGACAGTTTTTGAAAGCTGGTTGACATCACACATCAGGCGAGACCCAAATCTATGATTTTGATCCCGCCAATATGCTTGGCACAGTTGATTTACCAGTGCCTAAATAATCCGGTCATTCGGCCGCAAGCAATTAGTTGATCGCAGTTGGCTTGAGGTTTTTCAGCGCCTTTTCAAACATGGAACTCAAATTATCTGCTGCTGCATCGAATGCTGAGGCATCAGACCAACAATCACGCGGGTGCAACAATTCCACATCTACTCCTGGCACCGCCAGCGGAACCGAGAATCCAAAATTTTCATCAATACGGTAAGAAACCTGGTCGAGTTGTCCAGATAGAATTGCAGCTAGCATGGCGCGCGTTTCGGAAAGTTTGATCCGCGACCCCGTGCCATAAGCTCCACCCGTCCAACCTGTATTGAGCAGAAAGCACCGCACATTATGTTTGGCCATTATTTTGCCCAGCATAGCAGCATAGACTTTTGGGTGCCGTGGCAGGAACGGCGCGCCAAAGCAGGCCGAGAATGTCGCCTCAGGGTGTTTTACACCACGCTCCGTGCCTGCGAGCTTTGCAGTATAACCTGCCAAATACATATCCATCGCTTGCTCGGCGTTGAGCTTTGCCAAAGGCGGCAAGACACCAAATGCATCGGCACACAGCATGATGATTGTTTTTGGTGCAGGCCCCATGCGCGTTGTCGATGCGTTTGTAATGGCGCTCAATGGATAAGCTGCGCGCGTGTTTTCTGTAAGTGAGCCATCACCAAAATCTGGCTTCCCCCTTGTTAAATCTACAACAACATTTTCAAGGATCGTATGTGATCTTTCTGTGGCTGCAAAAATATCGGGTTCAGCTTCTATACTGAGATTAATAACTTTGGCGTAACAGCCGTCTTCCATGTTGAAGACGCCAGCATCACTCCAGCCATGTTCATCATCACCAATCAATGTGCGAGATGGATCAGCCGAGAGCGTGGTCTTGCCAGTGCCCGACAAACCAAAGAAGATTGCCGTATCGCCATGAGCGCCAACATTAGCCGAACAATGCATCGGCAAAACGCCTGCTTCTGGCAGCACATAGTTGAGATAAGTAAAAACAGCCTTCTTCATTTCACCCGCATAAGCCGTTCCGCCGATCAAAACAGTCTTGCTGGTAAAATCAATGGCGATCACTGTTTCACTTGAAGTGCCGTGTCGTGCTGGGTCAGCCTTGAAACTCGGCAGATCAATAATCGTCAGTCCACTTATGAAGTCATCCTGCGTTGATGGTTTGAGCAAATGGCGCATGAACAGACTGTGCCAGGCAAATTCAGTTATCACCCGGGCATTGAGCAGATGTGCCGGATCAGCGCAGGCTTCCAAATCTTGTACGAACACATTTCTCAGACGCGCATGGTTCAGAAAATCGGTTTTGAGAGTTTCAAAATGTTTCGTACTCATCGGGCGGTTCTGATCCCACCACACGCTGCGTGCCGTGCTATCGTCCATGACGATGTATTTGTCCTTGGGGCTCCGCCCCGTATGCGCACCAGTCGTGGCAACAAGCGCTCCTGTATGTGTTTGTTGAACCTCACCCTCAGCCAGAGCCTTTGCCGCCAATGCTGTCTCGTCTTCGTTCCAAGAAATATTCTTCAACCAAGAAAAACCGAAGGCGACGAGTTCTGCGCGAATTTTTGGGTGATCGATTGGTGCAGAAGTGGGGTCAGTCATGATTTTGGTCTCCTCTGAAGTGAGAACACCATGCGCAAATTTCAAAATGATGTAAAGATATTTTTACATCAAAAAAATATGTGATCGAACCTTATTATTTGATGTATTATAATCATTTAAGAATGCGATAGAAATTTGCCGCCGTTTCGCCAAATATTACTTTGAAATCAGATGGTTGAACAATTGCTTTGGCCGTGTGAAACCATGAATCATATTTGCCATTAAGTTCTAAGACAGGCCAATCCGATCCAAACATGGTGCGTTCTGCACCAAACACCTCAATAATATGACGTGCATAGGGCAAAAGCGTCTCGGTTTCCCATCCGGATTTGGCTTCAGTGGCCAGTCCCGAAAGCTTGCAAAAGACCGAAGTCTCGTTTGCAATCTTGGCAATTCCCGGTGCCCATTGAAGAAAGCCACCGTCACGGATGCGTGGTTTCACGCAATGATCAATGACAATTCGCATTTTTGGGTAACGATTGAACAGGCGCAAAAACGGTTCGAGATGAATGGGAAAACCCAGCGCATCAAAAGTCAAATCAAGATCAATGATTGCATCAAAGGCCCATTGAATATCTTTGCGGTGCATCCATTCGGCGTCCGGCAAGTCTTGAATCATAGGCCGCACGCCGGAAAATTTAGGATGCTTGGCCAAGCGCTGTAAATGTTTCAAATCATCACGCGATTCAAAATCCACCCAGCCCACAACTTTTGCAACGCTTGGCGTGGCATCTGCAAGGCCTAACATATATTCGGATTCGTTCACTGTGGGTGCGGCTTGCACCAACACTGTTTTGTCAATGCCAAATGTTTTCAAATGCCCTGCCAAGTCACTTGGCAAAATGGCGCGGCGCAGATGTTCTAAGCCCGGCCCATCCATCCAACCATAATCACCCCGTGCTGGGTTCCAATAATGTTGGTGCGAATCAATGATCATGTTTTGGCGCGTTCGTCCATTAGCCCTGCTGATTTCAGATCCTTCCACATGCCCTTTGGAATTTTGGCACTGAGGGTTTTCACATTGAGCGCCACTTCCTTCGGGCTCACGGCACCAGGGATGACCGACATGACAGAAGGATGCATCAATGGAAAGCGCAATGCTGCCTCCGGAAGTTTTACTTTGTGTTTTTTGCAAATGGCCTCAATCAGGCCCACGCGTTGCAGAATATGTTTAGGGGCTGGTTCATAATTATAGAATGCACCCTTTTTTGGCCCGGTCGCAAGAATGCCTGAATTATAGGGCCCGCCCAAAACAATGCCTATGCCACGTGTCTCGCACAATGGTAAGAAAGAATTGAGTGCTTCTTGTTCCAGCAAGGTATAGCGACCAGCGAGCAAGAACAAATCAAAGTCTCCGGCCTTGGTCAGCGTTTCGCACACCTGCCATTCATTAACCCCGGCGCCAATCGCTTTGATCACTTTCTGATCGCGCAGTTTCAGTAACGCTTTGTATCCACCCTCCATCAAAGTCTTGACATGGGCATCGCGTTTTTCAACCGACCCATGGGTAAACACATCGCAATCATGTGCAAACACTACATCAATGGAATCAACGCCCAAGCGTTCAAGTGAAAACTCAAGCGAACGCATCACGCCATCATAGCTATAGTCAAAAATCTCACGGCGGTTGGGTGTGTTGAAAAACTTGCCAATACCGGTGCGCTTGTCGGGCGGGCACACTTCAAGCAGGCGTCCGACTTTTGAAGACAACACATAGTCACTTCGCTTCTTGCCCCGCAAAAACTGATTGAGCCGCGTTTCTGAAAGACCCAACCCGTAAAGTGGCGCAGTATCATAATAGCGAACGCCAGCTTTCCACGCAGCATCCAAAGTGGCTTGCGCGTCCTTATCAGTCGTCGCGCGGTAAAGATTACCCAAAGGCGCTGTGCCAAAGCCCAACTCTGTGAATGAGATTAAAGCCCCCGATGGTGCCTTGAACTGTCGTTTTTTCATGTAATGCGCCCTTTTTAGCTTTGTTGTTTTTGCCGCTTTGAGCGACTATGAAACTGTTATAACAGTTTAAGAAAGAGATTCCACTATGCAAGCCCCAGCCATGCTGCGCCTCAATGCCCAAGATAATGTGCTCATTTCCAACCGCATCATTGATAAAGGCGAAACGGGTGCTGAAGGGATTGTGACCACAGCCCGCATCATGCGCGGTCACAAGATGGCTTCCACCACAATTACAAAAGGAACACCCATCCGCAAATTTGGCCAGATTATAGGTTTTGCCAAATCTGATATTAAGGAGGGTGATTGGGTGCACGAGCATAATGTGGAAATGGGGGAACTCAGCCACGATTACGCCTTTGCGCAAGCCGCCAAAAAAGAAGTAATGGTGCCGGAAAGCGAGCGTGCCACGTTTCAAGGCTTCCGCCGCAAAAATGGCAAGGTGGGCACGCGGAACTACATTGGCATTATGACGTCAGTGAATTGTTCAGCAACGGTTGCCACTTTCATCGCACAGGAAATCAACCGCTCAGGCATCCTCAAAGATTATCCCAACATTGATGGTGTCGTGGCGCTGACCCAAGACAATGGCTGCGTGATTGATTATCGCGGCGTAATATTTGATACGTTCAAGCGCACCGCATGGGGCTATGCCACTAATCCAAATATGGGCGGCGTGATGATGGTGGGTTTGGGCTGCGAAGGCTTCCAAATTCCGCGCTTCAAGGAAGCCTATAAAGTCGAAGAGGGTGAAACCTTCCGCACCATGACCATTCAAGAAACCGGCGGCACCAAGAAAACCGTGGCGGCTGGTGTCGAAGCCGTGCGCGCAATGTTGCCGGCGGTCAATAGCGTAAAGCGCGAAACCTGTTCGGCTTCCGAATTGATCTTGGCTCTGCAATGCGGCGGCTCTGATGGATATTCCGGCATCACCGCCAATCCCGCTTTGGGTGCAGCTGTTGATATTCTCGTGCGTCATGGCGGCACTGCGATTTTATCTGAAACGCCAGAAATTTATGGTGCTGAACATTTGCTCACGAGGCGCGCTGCCACCAAAGAAGTGGGAGAGAAGTTGGTTGGGATTATCAAATGGTGGGAAGATTATGCAGCCCGCAACAATATGGAAATGAATAACAACCCCTCACCCGGCAACAAGCTTGGTGGCCTCACTACTATTCTCGAAAAATCATTAGGTGCGGCCGCCAAGGGTGGCACAACCACACTGAACGCTGTGTATCATTACGCCGAACCCGTCACCGCCAAAGGTTTCGTATTTATGGACACACCGGGTTACGATCCAGTCTCGGCCACAGGACAAGTGGCGGGTGGTGCTAACCTCATGTGCTTTACAACGGGCAGAGGCTCTGCCTATGGCAACAAGCCTTGCCCCTCGATTAAGCTCGCCACCAACACGCCTATCTATGAGCGGATGATTGACGATATGGATATTAACTGTGGTGACGTTGTTGAAGGCGTTTCCATTGAAACCAAGGGTCAAGAAATTTTCGATCTCATTCTCAAATCAGCATCCGGGCAGAAGACCAAATCAGAGGAATTGGGCTATGGCGATAATGAGTATGTGCCTTGGTATGTTGGCGCTGTAATGTAGTTCCAAATTTGGCCATCATTGCCTTCCAAACAAAATCGAATTGAAATCGGGGAGTATTAACCAACCCATGGTTTGGCTGGCCTATAGTTTGCAGCGCGGGCTTTTGGGGGTGAGTCGTAATGGGAATTTTTGGGAACGAAAAAAAACGAAAAAAGCAAAATCGCACTGAGCCACAGCTTTTTTCCGATGGCCGCAATGATTTAAGATCTGATTCGAAAAGAAACAAACGCAAGCGCAGCATCCTGCGGCGGATCATCGGGTTTTTCCTCGTATTAGGCTTTTGGGGTCTCGTCGCCGGCGCGATAGCCACGGGCTATATTTTCTTTTCACTAAATGAGCGCGGACTGTTAAAAATCCCGGAACGTGAACCTGGAATCATGATGCTGTCAAATAATGGCGCTGTTCTTTCAGAGCAGGGCGCGTTCTTTGGTGATGCCGCTCACATTGCCGATCTACCAGATTACGTGCCCAATGCCGTGATTGCCATCGAAGATCGCAGATTTCGCAGCCATTTTGGCATTGATCCGATTGGCTTGGCGCGCGCTGTATCGCGCAATATTCTTTCCGGGCATCTTGTTCAAGGCGGATCAACACTCACTCAACAATTGGCTAAAAACCTATTTTTGACCCAAGAAAAAACTGCAACACGCAAAGCTCAAGAAGCTGTGTTAGCCGTCTGGCTCGAATCCAAATTCACCAAGGATGAAATTCTCCAGCTCTATTTAAACCGCGTCTATTTCGGCTCTGGCGCTTACGGTATCGAACAAGCCGCCCACGTTTATTACAATAAATCCGCCAATGAGCTGACCATCATGGAGGCAGCCACATTGGCTGGCGTGCTTAAAGCGCCTTCAAACTATAATCCTGCAAAAAATCCAGAAAGCTCAATGGCGCGCGCCAAGCTGGTGATCAATTCCATGGTCGACGAAAAATTCATTACAGCTGATGATGCAGCAGAAGCCATAGGAACCGCAGGCGGTGTGACACCGGAAGTAAGCTTGCCCGCCAAACAATATGCAGTGGATTGGATTTCAAATCAGCTGCCTCTGCTGGTCAAAAACTATGACCAATCCATTATCATCGAAACTACAATCGACCCAACCATTCAGGCCAATGCCGAAAAGGCCATGCGCAAACGCCTTAATGAAAGTGGCAAGAAGATGAATGTGTCTGAAGGTGCCATGGTGGTCATGGATCCCACAGGTGCTGTCATCGCGATGATTGGCGGCAAGTCTTATCAGAAGAGCCAATATAACCGTGCTATTTCCGCAAGCCGCCAACCGGGTTCCGCGTTCAAGCCCTTCGTTTATGAAGCCGCGATGGAAAATGGTTTCACACCAGATTCGGTTGAAATCGACGAACCCGTGCGCATAGGCAATTGGTCACCTGAAAATTACAAACAAAAATATTTGGGCGAAGTTTCGTTGGAACAGGCTTTCGCGCAATCAATCAACACAGTTGCGGCAAAGCTCGCCGTCAATGTGGGCATAGATAAAGTTGCAGCCGTGGCCCAGCGCTTTGGTATTACATCAACGCTAACCCATGATGCATCACTTGCTTTAGGCACATCAGAAGTCTCGCCCATGGAACTTGTGACCGCCTATGTACCGTTTGCCAATGGCGGCACGGCGGTGCAGCCCTATGTTGTCAAACGCATCGTCACGCGCGATGGCAAAGTACTCTACGAGCGCAAGGGCGACGGCTTGGGCCAAGTGATTTCCGAAAATAATTTAGGTCAGATGAACCGCCTGTTCCGCGCGGTTGTACAAAACGGCACAGGCGCTAAAGCACAATTTGGAAATTTTGATATTGGTGGCAAAACTGGCACCAGCCAGAATTACCGTGACGCATGGTTTGTGGGTTTCACCCCATACATGATCGCCGGCGTGTGGATGGGCAATGATGATAACAGTCCCACCAAAAATGTCACAGGTGGTTCGCTGCCTACGCTCGTATGGCGCGATGTCATGGAACAAGCACATCAAGGTTTAGCTGTTGCCGTGTTGCCGGGCTATGTTGAACCTGTCGCACCAGCCGATCAAACTGTCGCGGCGCAAGAACAACCCGCTGATCAAGCACAAGTTGTGACCGTTCCGCCACTGCAAGCCCAACCACCAAAGCGCAAGACGCTCTTGGATGTGCTGTTCGGTGCCCCCGACCCCACCGCCCCTAAGCGCAAAAAGCCAATTTGGGAACAACGGCAGGATGATGAGAGAAATCTCTACTAAGTGCTATCAGTATTTTGTAACAGATAGTCGCCGAATAATCGCGCCAGGCAGATTTGAAAAATCATCTGTCCACTGATCAATCCCTGCAACTGGTACAAGGGGCTTCACATCGCCGCTTTGATCAAGCGGCTCCAGACTTTTAGACGACTTTGATATGGCAATAGCGATGGAATTAGCTCCGTATAGATCACCAGCCTTCGGTGGAACATAGTCGATAACGCGACCCTGAAGTGCAGGATCAATGGCTTGCATATTGGCTGCAACCACCGGAACCAAATCCATATAACGGTTGGTCACGTGTATGACCAATAGACCATCATCTTTAACATGGGAAAGATAGAGCTGGATTGCTTCCGTGGTAATCAAGTGCACCGGGATTGAATCTGACGAGAAAGCATCAACCAAAAGATAATCGGCCTTTTCATCTTTTGATTGACCAAGCATAATGCGTGCATCGCCTTCGATCATTTTCATAGTGGGGGCGCAAGACGACAAGAATGTGAATTGGTTTTTGTCCTGAGCAACCTTGATCACATCGCGGTCGATTTCGTAATAGGCCCAATCTTCACCGGGCTTTGAATAGCAGGCAAGCGAACCCGTACCTAATCCGATAACGCGGATAGTGCCATTCTTGCCTTCAGCTGCAAGGCGGGCTTGCGTCGTGAGCAACGCTCGCGCCATACCACCCTCGGGGCTATAATAGGTCAGCGGACGGGGCTTAGCGGTGAAGCCCTCGGTCAATTCATCCAGCCGCTCAGCGCCGTGAATCGTGGTGCCATGAATGAGCAGGCGATGACCTTGAGCTCCACCATTGTCGGTGACGCTCAGCACGCCAAAATAGCTTCGCAATGCCAAACGTTCATGAGTTTGTCCCGTAAGCGAACTTAAAACTACCATCACTAATGAGAGGGCTGCGACGGCCATTTGTTGGGCGCGAAAGGCGATAGATGCAAAAGCGCCAAATAGTCCGGCCTCAATTACGCGTGTCGAGACAAGCAGATGGAAACCGCCTTGTGGTGCTGTAAACGCGGTCAATAACATCAGGCCAATGCAAACGGTGAAGGGAAATAGGGGTTGTCTTAAAACATCGGCGACTTTGGAATTGCGCAAAATATCCCGTCGTGCCGCAACGCCAATCACCAAGAGCAACGGATACTCAAACACTGAATTGAAAACCAAAGGTGCAATCAGCGAAACAAATAAGCCACCAAGCACACCACCCACAGACATGAGCATATAAAATTCTGTCAGATGCGAAGCATCAGGTCGTGCTTCATAGAGTTGGCGGTGGCAGATGATAGCGGTTGAGAAAAATGACAGGGCACCGATGATCATCACGGGGACTGCGAGCGAAAGCGGCAAGCCGAATTGAACGACAAAAGCAATCGGCAGGCTTACCAATTGTACAATGCGCATCAGCTTTAGAGAAATGAGAGGACGGTCACGGAACACCAAGACGAACGTAAGCAAGAACAAAACCAATGGCGGCAACCAGAGAAAAGGAGCTGAGGCAATGTCAGTGGTAATATGATTGGTCCAAGCCACAAGTAAAGCAGAGGGTACAAATGACAAAAAAATCCACCATCCACGCTCTGTCCATGTGATGGCATTGATGGATTGAGTTGTTACAAAGTTTTCAACAACAGCCCGTCGTTGCAGCATCATCAATCCGCACAGACCAATTGCTACGGCAAGGCCCATAAAGCCAAAACTCCATAACAAGGCTTGATTGCGCAGGCCGAGCAAGGGCTCGACCACAAAAGGATAAGCAATCAATGCGCCGAGGCTGCCAATATTGCTGGCGCTATACAGGAAATACGGATTGACCGCATCCTTATGGGTGGTACGGGCAAACCAGCTTTGCAAAAGAGGTGCAGTGGCCGAGATAAAAAAGAATGGATAGCCAATGGCTTTGGCCATAAGGCCAATCAGCCAAAGCCCGGCGGTGGCACCACCAGCTGGCACATCTGCCATGGGGAGATTAACTGGCAAACTGAACCAGGCGAGCGCCATCAGCCCAACATGCAAAGGCACCGCATAAACGGGTAGAACGAATTTTTTTAAAAGATGCGCATAACAATATCCACCCAGCAAAACCGCTTGAAAGAAACACATGGCAATCGCCCAAACGGCAGGTGTGCCACCGAGAAGCGGCAGCGCCATGCGGGCAAACATCGGCTGCACCAAAAACAGCAACGAAGCACTCAGCAGCATGGTGGCAACATAAGCCGGAACCAGCATTTTGGTATTTGGGTGGGTTTCTAAACTGTTAACAGCCATGCCATCTTCCTCTTGGATAGGTGGCCTATTTAGCGATGGAGAGTTGATAGCTGATTAAGAGACTTTAACACCGTAACGATGCAAATCGCGGGCCTCATGTTTGAGCCAGGTGCGGGCATCTTTGGCATGTTTGCAGTGGGTTAAAACCAACCGCCAAAAGCGCGGGCCATGGTTCATTTCACGAATATGCGCCACCTCATGAGCCGCCACATAATCCAGTACATAACGCGGCGCCAAAACCAATCGCCAAGAATAGGAAAGGGCGCGCGCCGCCGAGCATGAGCCCCAGCGGCTCGATTGGTCGCGCACGGTTAACGCAGAATATTCAACATTCATTGCATTGGCGTAATATTCGGAAGCTAGTGTTAGGTCTTTAGCTGCTTGCTGTTTGAACCAATCTGTCAAGCGACGGTTTATATGGGCTGGGTCGCCCGGCACGATGATTGTCTTTGCCAGCTGATCGAGTTGCACCAGGCCGCGCTTTCCGCCGGGACAAATGATGGAATGAAATTCACCGCGAAACGGAACTGCAACACCACCTTCAAATGCCAATGCGGACATGCGGTTTGAAATGTTTTTAAGAACCCAGGTTTTGGATGCGTGAGCAAATCTAAGCGCCTCGGCTTGCGTGGTGCGTTTGGGCAGCGTCATCATAAGCCCAGAACCATCTTTCGCCACGCGCATAATCATGCGCTTGCAGCGTCCGTTGCGTTTGAAAGACAATTTGATGTCTTGTCCCTCAATCTGCATCACACAAGGTTCTGGTGCAGGGTAGCTGCGCAGAACCGCGATGCGGCCCAGCAGACTAATCATTTTTCGATTTTTTGGAAGAAGCCCTTAATCTTAGGGGCTACTTCAGCACGGAATTTTGAGCCGGAGAAAACGCCATAATGTCCAACCTTCATTTGCAAGTGATGAAGTTTTTTTGCTGACGGAATGTTACGGCAAAGATCATGTGCAGCCTCAGTTTGGCCCACGCCTGAAATATCATCACGCTCGCCTTCAACAGTCATCAATCCGGTCTTTGTAATTTTCGCAGGATCCACGAGTTGGCCGCGGTGTCGGTAGGTGCCATGCGGCAAATCAAAATGCACAAATACACGGTCGACGGTTTGAAGATAGAATTCAGCGGTCAAATCCATGACCGCCATATATTCATCATAGAAAATTCTGTGGCGCTCTGAATCGGTTTCATCGCCTTCAACCAAGCTTTGATAAAGCTCTTTATGGGCTTTCACATGCCGGTCAGCGTTCATCGCCAGAAAACTGCCTAGCTGCATAAAGCCTGGATAAACTTCGCGGCCTTGCCCGGCATGACCACCAGTGACGTTCATAATCATATTATCTTGCAGCCACTTGGAGCCTTTTTCCTGCGCCAATTTGTTGACAGCTGTCGGGTTGCGCTGCGTATCGATAGGCCCGCCCATCAGCACCATTGATAGTGGTACCAGAGGGTCATTGGCGGCACTCATCAAGGACACTGCTGCCATGACTGGAACCGAAGGTTGGCAAACAGCCATGATATGAACACGCGATTTTAAATGATGCATCATTGCAATCAGCGTATCGGCATAATCATCAAGATCAAATGCGCCAGCGGAAAGCGGAACCTCGCGCGCATCGTTCCAGTCTGTCACGTAGACATCATAGTCGGACAACATTTCTTCAACAGTGCCTTTGAGCAGCGTTGCATAGTGGCCCGACATAGGGGCGACCATGAGGAGCTTTGTCTGGGGTTTTGATTTTGCGGCTAAATCTTTTTTAAAATTAACAAGATTGCAAAATGGCATCTGCCATACAATTTCTTCGCGCACGGCAATTTCTTTGCCATCAATTTGTGTTGAGGTGATATCAAACCTAGGTTTGTCATAGCGGCGCGTGGCACGTTCAAACATATGTAGTGATGCAGTGGCGCTGCGCCCCAGCGATGTGTGGGCCAGTGGATTAAATTGGTTACCCCAAAAGGCCAAACCAGCATCTGCCAAAAAGCGCATGGGCGCCATGGCGGCGTGGTTCATTTCGTAAAGTGGATACAACATCTTTGTTACAAACATCCTTCAAGCATCAAACATGCTCGTTAATAAACCAACAAGAATGGGATAACCCCCGTTAGCCACTCTAACCTTGTAACACGCTTTTCAGTTCCAATGCCAAGGCTTTTGCATCGGTTGTATATGGGAAGTGCTTGGCAAATTTTCCATCTGGCCCCATGAGATAGAGGATGGAGGAGTGATCCATGTCATAATTTTGGGGATCTTTGGCGTTAGGCACTTTTTTGTAAAAAACATGAAAGGCCCGCGCCATGGCTGCAAGCTGTTCTGGTGTTCCGGTCAATCCTACCAGCCTCGAATCGAAATTAGCAACATATTCGCCAATAATTTTCGGTTTGTCGCGCTCAGGATCGATCGATACGAAAACCGGCGTAATTTTTGAGCCATCCGGCCCCAGCTCTTTCAATGCCGCCGTCAACACTTGAAGCTCTGTTGGGCAGACGTCAGGGCAAAATGTGTAACCGAAGAAATAGATCGTATAGTGGCCCTCGAAATTTTTTTCGGTAACCATCTCGCCCTTTTGGTTGACCATGGTGAATGGCCCACCGATCAACGCCGTGCCCGAACCAATCGGGCCTTTGGTGGGCCATTGGGTGAGCGCCAAAGCGGCGATTGCAAGGGCCGCAATGATCATAATTGCAGCGGCGATAAGCTTTGGGCGCGAGGGCAGGAGGTTTGAATCTGACATCAGGATTTGGAGCATAGATGATTTCGATCTATATGGAAATTACATCATGACTCAAAGTTTCGCGTTTTCAAATCCAAATGAACATTACGGCCTGTTGCGCCTGCGCACCTTGGTGCGGTTGCGGTGGTTGGCTGTTATCGGTCAATCGGCCGCCGTGTTGGGTGTGGAATATATTTTAGGGTTCAAACTGCCGCTGGCATTATGCTTGGCGATGATTGCTTTGAGTGCATGGCTGAATGTGTTTCTCACATTACGCTGGCGCAGTGGGCAACGTTTGGCGGCACGACCTGCTGGATTGTTATTGGGCTATGATATCATCCAATTGGCCATTTTGCTCTATTTAACGGGCGGATTGGAAAATCCTTTTGCGTTTTTATTTTTGGTACCGGTCACAATTTCGGCAACGTCATTGCCACTGACATGGACATTGAGCTTGGCTTCAATGGCTTTCACCTGCGCAACTATTTTGGCTTTTATACATAAGCCCCTGCCATGGTCAGATGCTACTGCGTTGAGCCTGCCACCGACTTATATTGCGGGGATGTGGGCAGCTCTGGTTTGCGGCACGGTGTTCTCTGCAATTTATGCAAGGCGCATTGCAGAGGAAGCACGGCTCATGTCGTCGGCTTTATCAGCCACTGAAATTGTTTTGGCACGTGAGCAGCGTTTATCGGCTCTTGATGGTTTGGCGGCGGCGGCGGCGCATGAACTGGGAACACCGCTGGCGACGATCGCCTTGGTGGCAAAGGAACTGAAACGTGAAGTCCCCAAAAATTCTCCGCATACGGAGGATATTGATTTGCTGATTTCGCAAGCTGCAAGGTGCCGCGATATTCTAAAACGCTTGGCTGTGCCCGACCAGATTTCTGATGATGTTTACCAGCAAGTAACACTCGAAGCGATGATTGAAGATATGGTTTCGCCGCTTCGTGGTTCGGAAGTTAAAATTACTATTGATGCAGCACCCGATGCAAAATCATCAACGCCAGAGCCTGTTTTTAGGCGCAACCCGGCCATTACCTATGGTTTGGGCAACTTGCTGGAGAATGCTTTTGACTTTGCTGTGAGCTCAGTTGAGGTGAAAGCCCGCTGGACTGCAAACCAGATTGTTTTAACTGTGGCGGATGATGGCCCGGGATTTGACCAAGCGATTTTTGATCAATTGGGTGATCCGTTTGTGACCACCCGTCCCGGCTATGGCGAAAAGGCGGCAAAGGAAGAGGGCCAGCATGAAGGCATGGGACTGGGGCTATTTATCGCCAAAACGCTGCTTGAAAGATCAGGCGCTGTTGTGGCCTTGGCAAACCGGAAATATCCAGCCAGGGGAGCAATGATCCAAATCACCTGGCCTCGTAGTGTTGTGGATGTTGGCAAAAATACTTGACGTGAACTGGTAGCCGCCGCACAACGTAACATCACCATGACAGACATTATTGAAAAAAACCTCCTCCTTGTTGACGACGACAATCCTTTCCTGACCAGGCTTGGCCGGGCCATGGAAACCCGCGGTTTCACAGTGCGGCTTGCTGGAACAGTGGCTGACGGCATTGCCGAAGTGAAAAAAGACGCGCCCAATTATGCCGTGGTTGATTTACGTTTGACCGATGGCAATGGCCTCGACGTGATCGAAGCGCTCCATGCCAAACGGCCTGAAGCCCGCGTTGTGGTGTTAACTGGCTATGGCAATATTGCGACCGCTGTAACCGCGGTCAAACTGGGTGCCATTGATTATCTGGCCAAACCCGCCGACGCAGATGCGGTTTACGGGGCTTTGACTGGCGATACCGAAAACCGCAATGCGCTGCCGGATAATCCGATGTCGGCTGATCGGGTGCGATGGGAACATATCCAGCGCGTATTCGAACTGTGCAGCCGCAATGTTTCAGAAACCGCAAGGCGTCTGAATATGCACCGTAGGACGCTGCAACGCATCCTGGCCAAACGCGCCCCAAAATAAAAATCCTATATTTAATAAAAAAGCCTTGACACCGTACGGTGAGCTCGCTAGATGTGTCTAGTCTCCAGAAATGGGCCTCCTCCTACAAACAAGTCTTGCAAGGTGAATGAAGACGACGTTTTTGGGTGGAGATTGAAACTTTACATCCCTCTCCTGACTTGGCTTTTGCCAAGTCTGTCTCTCCCGCGAGGGGAGAGACTCAAGGTGAAGCGCTTTTCTTTCTTAAGTCTCCCCGCTTGCCGGAGAGACAGCCTGCTCTTGCAGGCAGGAGAGGGCAGATGCCGTGAGGCTATACGTCCAAATTCGCCACGTTCAGTGCGTTGTCTCTGATAAAATCACGGCGTGGTTCAACCACGTCGCCCATCAGTTTAGAGAATAAATTATCGGCATCGTCCATTTCGGCGACCTTCACACGCAGCAATGAGCGCGCGTTGGGATCAAGTGTGGTTTCCCATAATTGGTCGGGGTTCATTTCGCCGAGGCCTTTGTAACGTTGCATCGAAACACCTTTGCGGCCCGCGGTGAAGATGCTTTCGAGCAACGACAAGGGGCCATAGACTGCCACGTCGGAATCTTTACGGCGCAGCCTGGCGGTGCGGGCGTAGACTTCTTGCAAGTGGGCGGTTTTTTTATCGAGGCGCAGGGCATCTTGGCTGGCAATCAACTTGCCATCAATGTGCCAGCTTTCTTTGACACCCCTCAATGTGCGTTCAAACAACAAACCACCATCGGAGGCCACAAGGCCTTGCCAATTGCGCTCGGTTTCTTCAGACACGGCATCAAGACGCTTGGCGATATAGGCAGCAGCTTGAGAAGCGTTTTCTTGGGACGACATGACTTCAGGATTGAGAACGCCTGCGATGGCCACTTGTTCAACGATGTAGCCTGGGTAGCGTGAATGCAGCGCTTCAATCATGCTGCGAATGGCTAAGGCTTCTTCGACAATCGCCCGCAGATCAGCGCCGATCCTCTCGTCACCACCAGCCAGAGCCAATGTCACACCCTCGAGGCCCACATCAACCAGATTGGCTTCGAGCTCTTTATTGTCTTTCAAATATTGCTCGGACGAACCACGCTTGATTTTATAAAGCGGTGGCTGGGCGATATAGAGGTGACCCCGGTCAACCACTTCGCGCATCTGGCGGTAAAAGAAAGTGAGCAGCAAGGTTCGGATATGCGCACCATCAACGTCAGCGTCAGTCATGATGATGATCTTGTGATAGCGCAGCTTATCAGCGTTGAATTCTTCGCGGCCAATACCTGTGCCCAAGGCGGTGATCAAAGTGCCGATTTCTGCTGAACCCAACATGCGGTCAAAACGGGCGCGTTCCACGTTTAAGATTTTACCGCGCAAGGGCAGCACGGCTTGGTTTTCGCGATTACGCGCTTGCTTGGCAGAACCGCCAGCAGAGTCGCCTTCCACGATGAAGAGCTCACACAAAGCCGGATCACGCTCTTGGCAGTCAGCCAGCTTGCCGGGCAGCGATGACATATCAAGCGCGCCCTTGCGCCTTGTGAGTTCGCGGGCTTTACGCGCGGCTTCACGCGCAGCCGCGGCTTCGCAGACTTTGCCGACAATGGTTTTGGCGTCGGCTGGGTGTTCTTCAAACCATGCCCCCAATTGCTCGTTGATCAAACCTTCCACCACAGGGCGAACTTCGGAAGACACCAATTTATCTTTGGTCTGTGATGAGAATTTTGGATCGGGTACTTTCACCGACAACACGCAAGTGAGGCCTTCGCGTGCGTCGTCACCGGTGATGGCCACTTTCTCACGCTTGGCGATGCCGCTTTCGGTGGCATAGGTGTTGATGATACGCGTCAGCCCACCACGAAAGCCCGCCAGATGCGTGCCGCCATCGCGTTGAGGAATGTTATTGGTGAAGCAGAACACGCCTTCATGATAGCTATCATTCCACCACAAAGCGCATTCCATGGTGATGCCGTCACGCTCGCCTGAGATCATGATGGGTTTGGCAATCAAACCCTGTTTGGTGCGGTCGAGATATTTTACAAACTCGACAATGCCGCCTTCATAGAACAGCTCAACCACATGCGGCTCCACATGCCGTTTGTCGGTGATCAGGATGCGCACGCCGGAATTGAGGAAGGCGAGTTCGCGGAGGCGATGTTCAAGTGTTGCGAAATCAAATTCGGTTTTGGTGAAGGTTTCTGTGCTGGGCAGAAAAGTGACTTCGGTGCCGCGCTTGCCATTTGAATCGCCGATCACTTTGAGTGGTGCATCAGGAACACCGTGCGTGAAACTCATATAATGAGTTTTGCCATTGCGGTGAATGGTGAGCTCGAGTTTGACAGATAAAGCGTTCACAACCGAAACGCCTACGCCGTGCAATCCACCTGAAACTTTATAGGAGTTCTGGTCAAACTTACCGCCAGCGTGAAGCTCGGTCATGACGATTTCTGCAGCCGAACGCTTTGGCTCTACATCATCATCCTGTTTAACATCAGTCGGAATGCCGCGACCATTATCGGTTATGGTAACTGAGCCATCGGCATTCAGCGTTAATGTAACATGCGTGGCATGACCGGCCAGTGCTTCATCGATCCCGTTATCGATAACTTCATAGGCCATGTGATGCAGGCCTGAGCCATCATCCGTGTCACCGATATACATGCCAGGGCGCTTGCGCACCGCATCAAGACCTTTGAGAATTTTAATCGAGTCCGCGCCATAATCGGCGATTGCCTCAGCGCGCTTTTCTTCGGCCTTTTTTTCGGTCTCGTTCTTTTCGTCGTCGGTCATTATTTCACTTCCACTATCGATCCATGTTCCACGTGATAAAGCGCCGATTGAACGCCTGCCTCAGAGAACAAATTTTCATCCGTGCCCGTCATCCAGGCCTGCACACCAAGCTCAGTCAGAGCCTCAAACAAACCGCGCCGCCTAAACGCATCCAAATGCGCTGCCACTTCATCGAGAAGCAGAATGGGGGCGGCCCCCACCAACTCTTTCACGCTGCGCGCCTGCGCCAAAATCAAACCGATCAACAAGGCCTTTTGCTCGCCTGTCGAACAGAGTTCGGCGGGGGCATTTTTGGGGCCATGAGTGACTGTAAAATCAGTTCTGTGAGGGCCTTTTAAAGTGCGCTGTTGAGCACGATCCACATTGCGCGAATCGTACAAAATCCTAGCATATTCCTCTTCAGCTTGCACGGCTGGAATATGCGCCGAAAGCTGCTCAATATCGCCGACAAGCTGCAGGATTCCCCATGGGAAAGGGCTGGCTTCGGCCCGTGCCGCAAAGTGCCTTTGAAGTGTGGTTGCTGCCGCGTTGCGGGCGCTGGCGATGGCAATGGCGTGTTCGGACATTTGCCGCTCAATAGAGGTGAGCCACGTGTAATCGCAGCGCGGGTCTTGCAGCAGAAAATTACGCTCTCGCATGAGCTTTTCGAAAGCTGAAACCCTCGCACCATGATGGGCATCGAATGCTGCAACCAGTCGGTCAAAAAAACGACGGCGATCTGAGGCGGGGCCTGCGAACAGGCGATCCATCGCGGGGGTGAGCCACAGCATTTTGAGATAGTTGGTGAGCACACCAGAGGAGCGCTGCACTTCGCCGTCAACCATAGCGTTGCGGCCCGTGTTGCCACCGTCTTCAGAGGTGGGGTCGCCTTCAAAGCTGGTGCCGATTTTATATTCGTCTTCTGGTGTTTCGATATCGGCAGCAACACCCCATGAGCCTGAGCCGTTAAGACGCGCAATCACGTTGAAGGCTGAGCCACGAAGGCCGCGCCCGGGAACGAGCAGAGAAAGCGCTTCCAGCACATTGGTTTTGCCAGCCCCATTCTGGCCTGTCAGTGCCACGAGAGGCCGCGAGGTTTCTATCCGCAAAGATGAATAGTTGCGAAAGTCAGAAAGTGTGAGGCGGTTGATTCGATAGTGCAAGTTCACGCAAGAACTTTATCACACGCGCATCGGCATAAGCACATAAAGCGATTTTGAATCATCAGGATCTTTGATCACGGTGGGCGAACCTGAATCGTTCAGTTCAAAACGCATGGTAGAGGCGGAAACCTGGGCCGCCACATCCATTAAGTAACGCGAGTTGAAACCAATCTCGATGGGATCGCGGTCATAGGTGACGGGGATTTCTTCTTCGGCTGAACCGGAATCTGGGTTATTGACGGTCAGCGTCAGTTTGCCAGCTGAGATGTTAAGCTTAACAGCACGGCTTTTTTCAAATGAGATGGTGGACACACGGTCAACGGCTTCAGCGAATGTCTTGGTATCGGCATCCAAGAATTTGTCGTTGTTGCGCGGGATCACACGTTCATAATCAGGGAAGGTGCCGTCGATGAGTTTTGAGGTCAGCACCAACTTACCAACATTGAAGCGGATTTTTGCCGACGACAGCGATACTTCAACTTCTCCATCTTCGCCTTCCATGAGCTTGACGATTTCAAGAACGGTTTTACGCGGCACGATAATGCCAGGCATGCCCTTGGCACCTTCTGGCAGATCAAGCTGTGCTTGCGCCAAACGGTGGCCATCGGTTGCAACAGCGCGGAGGTGCCCGCCCGCTGAAACCTCATGCAGATAAATGCCGTTCAAATAATAGCGTGTTTCTTCAGTGGAGATTGCAAAGCGTGTGCGCTCGATGAGGAATTTCAAATCTTTGGTGGGAAGCGAGAAAGTGTTGCCGAATTCACCGCTCGACAGATCAGGGAAATCCTCAGGTGGCAAAGCTTGCAACGCAAAGCGCGAACGACCGGCGACGATTGAGATACGGCCTGAGTCAGGCCCTTGTTCAAGTTCAAGTTGCGCACCATCAGGCAGCTTGCGCACAATGTCATAGAGCATATGGGCTGGCACGGTGACTGAGCCTTCGCGGCTCACGTCGGCAGCGACAGATTCCACAATCTCGATATCAAGATCGGTAGCAGTGAGCTTTACTGCGCCCTTGGCGGCGTGAACCAAGACGTTTGAAAGAATGGGAATTGTGTTGCGCCGTTCCACCACGCTTTGCACGTGGTTCAAAGCCTTCAAAAAACTCGATCTTTCAATGGTCACGCGCATGGCAAAACTCTATTCCTCAATCCCATAGGGATGGGGACATTGGCGGTTTATCCTGCCAATTTCAAGGTTTCTTACGCTTGTTCCACAAGTCTGATGAGCATTGCCACTTCGCGGGCTAATTTGTCATCGGCCTTCATTTGCTCGTCAATTTTGCGCACAGCGTGGAGAACAGTTGAGTGGTCTCTGCCACCAAAACGACGGCCAATTTCAGGCAGTGAACGCGCCGTCAATTTCTTGGCCAGATACATACCAATCTGGCGCGGCACGACCACAGCGCGAGCCCGGCGTGGGGAAAGAAGATCGGTGCGGCCCACATTATAATGGCGGCCAACAACTTTCAAAATATCATCAATCTTGATACGGCCTAAATCAGCGGTTCCGGCTGCATCACGCAGCACCATCGAAGCCAGATCAAGCGTAATTGGTGACTTGTTGAATTGTTGGTAAGCGATGACACGGTTGAGCGCGCCTTCGAGCTCGCGTCCACCACCCGTGATGCGGTTAGCAATGAGTTCCAAAACTTCGCTACTGATGGCTGAAGCGTGATCGCCCTTGACCATGGCGGCGTGGCGCACATCGACGATTTTGCGACGCTGGTCGAGATCAGGCGATTCAATATCAATCACCAAGCCGCCCATCAAACGCGAGCGCATGCGTTGATCAATCGTATCAAGTTGGGCAGGTGGCACATCTGCTGCGACGACAACTTGGCGCTTTGAATCAACCAATGAATTAAAGGCATGGCAGAATTCTTGTTGAATGGCTTTTCCTTGCAAGAACTGAAAATCATCAATCAACAAAACGTCAACCGACTGAAATTGATCTTTAAACGCCAACGTATCGCGCTGGCGGATGGCGTGGATGAAGCCATACATGAAGCGCTCAGCCGTCAGCATCAACACTTTGCGGGTGGGCTGGTTTTGGCGCACGCGTGCGGCAATGGCATTGAGCAGATGGGTTTTGCCAAGACCAGCGGAAGAATGAATAAACAGCGGATTGAATGTGAGCGCTGAACCCGTGATGGCATTGGCCACGCGCATCGCTGCGGCATGTGCCAGTTGGTTTGATGGGCCTACGATAAAGCTATCAAAAGTTTGATTTTCATCCAGCGTTGAACCACGCTCAGCTTGCAGGAAGCTTTGAATTTGTTGTGCTACGGCGCTGTTGCGCTCTGGTTGTGGCGCAGAAAGACGTGCGGTTTCGGCATTGGCAGCATTGGCAGCGCGCGAAGCTTCGCCCTGAATGCGCACGCGCACCAAAACAACTTCCAAACCTGAAAATTCCGCAGCGGCAATCTTGGTCAGCTTCGAGACATAATGGCTTTCAATCCAACTGCGCAAAAAACGTGTTGGCACTGAAACCGTCAATTGCTTCTCGTTAAGTTCTTCTGCATCCATGCGCGCAAACCAACTGGTATAAAGATCATCGCCCAGTTCGGCGCGAATGCGCATCGCCACACGTTGCCACTGATCTTTGAGTAAACTGGTTTTGAGTGGAACCGCAGCCGTATTTGCTGAAAGAGAATTCATTGTTAATCGCATCCTATTTGTTCGCCCCTAAACACAGCAACGTTCTGCTCCACACGAGCCTCGTGTTGAACGCTACTGAACTCAGGAAAATTGATTTTTGTTGTTCGTGATTTTTAACGACGCGTTTTACACACGCACTCAACTTTGCTCACAACACAACTCCCCATCTGCTGTGCTGCCCCCAGGCACAGGCTGAAAATGTTTTAACCTCAGGCTGTTAGCCTTGACTCTCTATTGTCCACAACAGCCACCCCCTGTTGATCTTGTCCAACTCACCAGCCAGACCGTCAACTTGAAAACACGTAACGGCTTGTTCACAATTAAGGCAAACGGATTCATCATACCCTCCGTACACGGAGCAGCGGTTTTCTGACTTGACAGAATTTAGAGAAACTAAAAAATAGAGTTAAAGTGCTGATTTGAAGATATAAATTTATAGATGTTGAAAAACTTGAAAAGCCCTAGGCAAATCAAAAAAAGCCGAAATCAGTGCGAAATATTTATGACTGTCTCACGACATTTTCATTCAAAATAGTCCTAAAATCGGCATGTATATGATTTTAATAGATTTTTTCTGCTCAACATCATTCATATTCAGACAAGAAAAAAGCCGCTTGAGGGGCCCAAGCGGCTTAATATTCAATTCAACCGAGAGTTTCTCAGCTAAAGTTTATACTTTCATGGCGCGAACGCGCAGGGTAAGGCGTGAAACTTTACGTGAAGCAGCATTCTTATGCATGATACCCTTCTGGGCGCCGCGCATCACTTCTGGTGTTGCAACTGCGAGAGCTGCCTCAGCATCTTGCTTTTTGCCACCGGTGATTGCTTCTTCGACCTTACGCACGATTGAGCGAATGCGGCTGGTGCGGGCTTGGTTTACTTCTGCACGACGGGCCGAGGCGCGCGTGGCTTTTTTGGCAGATGATGTATTGGCCATAATAATTCCTGATAAAATAAACGTCTATGGCGAAAACCCTTATGCTCAGCTGCCTAAACAGCATGTTAAGAAGGGCCTACACCTTTTGTGATTGCGGGCTTATAGGGTGGCAAAACTAAAACGTCAATTGCCCAAAATAAGTGATTTTGCGGCGTCTAAAAGGTGAGCAGGCTGAATGTATAGCGAAAATCGCCCTTGGGGTTCATTTCATGTTCTGGACGAAAAGCCGGGATTTAAGGTTAAGCGGCTCGTCGCCATCGAAGGCGGAAGACTTTCACTGCAAAGTCACAAACACCGCAGCGAGCATTGGACAGTGGTTTCAGGCACAGCCACGGTGACGGTGGGCGAGAAGGTCATGACCATGGCGCGCGGGCAATCAATTGACATTCCGCTAGGTGCCAAGCACCGCTTAGAGAACCTGCATCAGGGCGATGTGGAGATTATCGAAGTGCAGTTTGGCGATTATTTGGGCGAGGATGACATTGTGAGATATGAGGATGTTTATCATCGGACGTGATGTCTTCCGCCGCTTGCGGGGGAAGAAAGGGGCCTGTCGAACGCAGTGAGATGGGATAAATGAGGGAACTCAGACTCAGACTTCCCCTCACCTATCCCATTTTGCTACCGCAAAATGAGCCCCTTTCCTCTCCCGCTATGCAGTAGAGGACTATACTTTCTCCCACTTCTTGGTTTTTTCAGCCTTAAACAGCGCATCAATAATCTTCATATTGCAAATCGCGTCTTCAACACCCCAAGCGGATTTCTTTTTGGCGCGGACCGCGCGGCTGAAGGCTTCAGCTTGCAGCTGGTATTGATCAGCAATCGGATAAGCCAACCACTGACCCTCATTCATCTCCATACCTTGAATGAAAACTTTGTTTGGCACATCAGGCGGTGCGTTGAAAGGAATTTCAATTTCAATGCGGCCCTTGGTGCCCAGAATATGTACACGTTGATAAGGTGCAAGCTGCGTTGATATAGAGAAAGATAAATGTCTTCCCTTGCCAAAATCAGCCAGACCACCGGCAATGCGGTCAGTCTTGAACTTTGGATCACGGTCAATTGTTGATGTCACCCGCAAAGGTTCTGCTCCAAAAATAAAGCGCGAAATCGTGATGGGGTAGCAGCCAATATCCAACATCCCACCGCCGCCAATGCCAGCCATGTTGCGCACATTCTTCGGATCGCGGTTCATATAGCTGAACAAGGATTGAATGACTTTAACCTCGCCAATTTCGCCAGCCTTTACGCGGGCGCGCGCATCGATCCATTGTGGGTTATGGCGCACCATAAAGGCTTCGGCGATCAGCACTTTCTTTTCGGCTTTGCGCAGTTGCATTGCTTCCTTGGCGGTAATCGCAATCGGCTTTTCGCACAGCACATGTTTGCCATGCTTGGCGGCGAGCAATGTCAAAGGCACATGCAAATGATTTGGCAGTGGATTATAAACCGCTTCGATTTCAGGATCAGCCAGCATCTCTTCATAAGAACCATAGGCCTTGGCGATGCCGAGTTTAGCGGCAGCCGCCTTTGCATGTTTCAAGCTGCGCGAGGCTATTGCCACCACTTCTAGCTCGGACGATTTCATCATGCCCGGTGTAACTTTTTCCATACCAATATTGGCGGTGGAGATAATGCCCCATTTCACAGGTTTCATGGTTTTTGCCTCTGCTTTTGATTTGAGCTATCAATACAGGAACGAAGGTGTCGTTTGCCAGCATTAAATCGCCGGAATCGGATCGTTTATTGGCATTCATTAAGTTGACGCAATCATTACAAACCAGTTTACTGTTGCCCAGTCACGTTAGGGAGAAACTCGATGACCAATACAATGAAAAAACTTATTGCAGGTTTTGCCTTTGGCGCAAGCTTGCTGTCCATGTCGATTGCCGCTTCAGCAGGCGATGCTGAATCATGCAAAGATGTGCGCATGTCGGATGTGGGCTGGACTGATATTACCGCCATTACGGCCATGACTGGCGCTATCGTCGAACAGATGGGCTATAAGGGCGACATCAAGCAACTTGCTGTGCCTGTAACCTTCGCATCAATGAAGAGCAAAGACATTGACGTGTTTCTTGGCAATTGGATGCCTTCAATGGTCGCAGATATTGAAGCCTATTCCAAGGACGGGTCGGTTGAAACGATTGGTGCCAATCTCGAAGGTGCAAAATATACCCTCGCCGTAAACCAAGAATTGTTCGACGCGGGCCTGCATGATTTCAAAGACATTGCGAAGTTCAAAGACAAGCTCGGCGGCAAGCTTTACGGCATTGAACCCGGTAATGACGGCAACCGCCATATTCTGGATATGATCAAGGATCCAGCTTTTGGCCTTGATGGTTTTGAACTGGTCGAAAGCTCTGAAGCAGGGATGTTAGCTCAGGTTGCCAAACTGACCGGCGATAAGAAAGACATCGTGTTTTTGGGTTGGGCACCGCACCCGATGAACGCCAACTTTAAAATTCAGTATCTCACAGGCGGTGACGCCTTGTTCGGGCCAAACTTTGGCGGCGCATCGGTGTTCACCACTGTGCGCAAAGGCTACGTGGCTGAGTGCCCCAATATTGGCAAACTTATGACCAACCTCAAATTTACGATGGATATGGAAAACAACGTGATGGGCGACATCTTGAACAAGGGCGCTGATCCAAAAGCGGCTGCACTTGCTTGGATCAAGGCCAATCCGACGGCTTTGGATGCTTGGCTGAAAGATGTAACCACATTTGATGGTTCAGGCCCAGCGCTTGATGCCGTGAAGAAGGGTCTTGGTTTATAATAATACAAGTCTTTGACAAATGGGCACGGGCTGGCTGATACTCTTAGCCAGCCCGTTTTTTTGGTGGGCAGGGGAGATGGCATATGGGCGCACTTGTTGACTTCATAACGGCAAATAAAATTCCAATTGGCCCTTGGGGCAAAGCGTTTTTCGCGTTCCTCACGACGAATTTTAAAGCATTTTTCAATGGCATTTCTGATGGCCTCACTTGGTTTTTAGAAACCCTCACAAATATACTTTTGTGGTTTCCGCCGCTGATCATTATTATCTCTGTGGTGGCGCTGGCTTGGTATCTGCAAAAATCATGGAAGCTGGCTTTGGGTGTGGGATTGGGTTTGCTGTTCATTCTTAATCAGGGCCTCTGGAAGGGAATGATTGAGACGATTGTCTTAGTTGTTTCAGCCGCCGGCGCATCGATGGCCATTGGTGTGCCAATTGGCATTTGGGCTGCGCATAACCCTAGAGTTTACCGCTTCCTATTACCCATTCTTGATTTGATGCAAACCCTGCCAACTTTCGTTTATTTAATTCCCATCATCATCATGTTTGGTTTGGGCGTTGCTCCCGGCCTGATTGTGACTGTGATATTTGCAGCCCCGGCCCCCATCCGCCTCACCCATTTGGGCATAACATCCGTACCAAGGCCGCTGATTGAAGCTGGAGAAGCCTTTGGCGCCACCAAACAACAGCTTCTGTGGAAGGTGGAGTTACCCTCCGCTCTGCCCACGATAATGGCTGGCCTCACCCAATGCATTATGCTTTCACTTTCCATGGTGGTGATTTCAGCATTAATCGGAGCCAATGGTTTGGGTTCACCTGTGGTGCGCGCCCTTAATTCGCTCAACATTCCGCTCGGTATTGAAGCAGGCCTCGCCATTGTGGTGTTGGCCATTATCCTCGACCGCATGTGCAAGGTTACAACAGGAGCAAAATCATGACCGCTGTTGTTGAATTCAAAAACGTCGATATTCTTTTTGGCAAGGATACCAGCACCGCGCAGGCCATGCTGGATAAGGGCGAAAGCCGTTCTGCCATTCTTGATAAGACGGGCGTGGTGCTGGGTTGTGCTGGTGCAAATCTCACCGTGAAAGAAGGTGAAATCAGTGTTCTGATGGGGCTTTCAGGTTCGGGTAAATCCACTTTGCTCCGCGCTGTCAACGGCCTCAACAAAGTGACACGTGGAAATGTATTGGTGCGTGATGGCGATAAAATGGTCGACGTGGTCACCTGCGACGAGGCCACTTTACGCCACATTCGCCAAGGTCAAGTGGCCATGGTGTTCCAGCAATTTGCCTTGTTACCATGGCGCACGGTGGCCCAGAATGTGGGGTTTGGTTTAGAGTTGGCTGGCATGGATGAAGCCACGCGCAAAACCAAAGTGGATGCGCAGCTGAAACTTGTAGGGCTTGATCAATGGGCGGGCAAATACGCCCACGAACTTTCAGGCGGCATGCAACAACGTGTGGGGTTGGCGAGAGCCTTTGCCACTGAAGCGCCAATTCTATTGATGGATGAACCTTTCTCAGCTCTTGATCCTTTGATCCGCACAAAGTTGCAAGATGAACTTTTGCAGCTGCAGAAGAAATTGAAGAAGACCATCATTTTCGTGAGCCACGATCTCGAAGAAGCTTTAAAAATCGGCAACACCATCACCATCATGGAAGGTGGGCGCATCGTGCAATCAGGCCGTCCTGAAGACATCGTACTGCGTCCGGCCAATGCCTATGTCAGTGAGTTCATTGCCAACGTAAATCCACTTTCAGTTCTCACAGCATGGAATGTCATGCGCGGGCCCCACGAACTTGTCAAAGACACGGGCGGTTGGATATGGCTTGATCGCCGCAAGACCACACGCTTTAAATTAGACAAAGCAAATAAAGTGACAACCGTTGAGCGCGATAGCGAGAAAGCCACCTGGGTGCCCTGTACTGAGGCTGAAAAAGTGGTGGACGCAAAATCAAAGCCGGTCTTCTGGGCCACACCCGGCACGTCGCTCAAAACCGTAATGCTGGCCATGCATAGATCTGAAACCGCACCCGTGGCGCTGTTTAATGACGACAGCACTTTTGCAGGTGCCATCGGTGTGAAGGATGTGTTGCAGGCAGTGTTGAAGCGGGCAGAGTGAATCTATTCCCTCACGCCCCTACTACAGGGGAGGAAGGAACTCAGCATTGTCCGGGGATTTATATAAACGAAATCCCCGCCACTAATGCAGGCGCACCTAGCCACTTTGCAACACTCTGCCCAATATCTGAAAAGCTTTTACGCTCACCAATTTCAATTTGCCTGTTACACAAAATCGGAATGCATTCGCGCGTGTGATCTGTGCCGGCCCAAGTGGGATCATTGCCGTGATCTGCGGTGATGATGAGAAGATCATTTTGGCCGAGTTTGGCAAACACCTTTGGCAGCTCAGCGTCAAACCATTCAAGCTCTCGGCCATATCCAAGGGGATCGCGGCGGTGGCCATAATTGGTGTCAAAGTCGACAAAGTTGGTCATCAAAAACCCACCGTCTTTCACGCTGTCCATGGCGTCCAATGTGGTCTGCATCAGCGCCTTGTTGCCGGAAACTTTCATCTCGCGCCCTGTGCCCACATGGGCATAAATATCACCGATCTTGCCAACCGAAACCACATCACGGCCTGCATCGGTCAACACTTTGAGGAGGCTCGGCGTTGGCGGTGTGATGGCATAGTCTTTCCTGTTGCCAGTGCGCGCAAATGTCTTTGCAGTCTCGCCCAAAAAAGGCCGTGCAATCACCCGGCCAATGTTCATCGTATAAGTCAGCTCGCGCGCAATTTTGCAGACATCATAAAGTCGCTGCAAACCAAAATGCGTTTCATGTGCGGCGATTTGAATAACACTATCAGCACTGGTGTAAATGATGGGCTTGCCCGTTCGCACATGCTCTTCGCCAAAATCTTCAATCACTTGGGTGCCCGAAGCATGGGCCATGCAGAGCAGACCCGGCAATTTGGCGCGGGTGATAATTTCATCCATCAGGCTTTGTGGGAAGGCCGGAACCGTTTGCGGAAAATAACCCCAGGCGAATTGCAACGGAACCCCGCCCATTTCCCAATGCCCTGTGATGGTATCTTTGCCCTGTGAAACTTCCACGGCATATCCCCAGCCACCTTTGACAGGTGCATTAGCGTCAAGGCCGTGCTCCGATCCGCTCGCTGCCTTAACGGCCCTGGCAACGCCCAATGAAATCAAATTCGGAATATTTAGTTTCATATGATCAGAGATGTGGCCAAGCGTGTTGGAACCCTCATCGCCAAACTTCGCAGCATCAGGCGCACCACCAATGCCGACGGAGTCCATGACGAATAGGAACGCCCTGCTCATGCTGTGATCCGCTCAATCACGGGTGGCGTTTCTTTCACAACATCACCGATGCCATAAGCTGCCTTGACGATTTTGGCCGCACGATCAAAGCTGGTTTCGTCTTGAGCATGAATCATGCAGAGCGGCGTATTCATATCAGCGCGGAAGTTTTTACCGAGCAGATTGCTGAGACCCACCGCATGATCAATTTTATCATCTGCACGCAACCTTCCCCCGCCAAGCTCAATCACAGCAAGCCCCAGCTGACGCGTCTCGATTTTACAAACCGCACCTTCATCACCTGCATAAACGGGGCGGATGATTTTGGCTGACTTCATATAATGATCGGGCCGTTCCATAAAATCTTTAGGCCCACCAAGCAACGCTGTCATTTTGGCGAAATGCTCCGCCGCACGACCTGACGTGATCGTAGCGGCAAGTTGCTTTGCTCCATCTTCAAGTGTTGAGGCAATGCCAGCGCTCAACAAAAGCTCGGCACCCAAAGCCAGTGTGACTGCCTCAACGCGCCTGTTGATCAATCGACCTTTCAGAAATTCAAGCGCATGCAAAACTTCAACCGCGTTGCCCGCAGCCGAGGCCAGTGGCTCATCCATATCGGTAATGAATGCTGTCGTTTTGAGGCCCGCGCCATTTGCTACGCTGACCAAACTCTTAGCCAACATCACGGCGTCTTCATGCTTTGCCATGAATGCACCCGAACCGATTTTCACATCCATCACCAAATGCTGCAAACCCGCAGCCAGCTTCTTCGATAAAATTGAAGCGGTGATCAGCGGTACAGATTCAACCGTGGCCGTCACATCCCTGATGCCATAAAGTCTTTTATCAGCAGGCGCCAAATCCGCCGTCTGACCGATGATGGCACATCCCGCCTCGCGCACCACTTTGCGAAAGAGCACAAGATCAGGCTGCGTTGTGTAACCCGGAATCGAATCCAGCTTATCGAGTGTTCCACCCGTATGGCCAAGCCCGCGCCCTGAAATCATCGGCACAAAGCAACCACAGGCCGCAAGCATTGGTGCCAACATCAGCGAGATATTATCACCAATGCCGCCAGTCGAATGCTTATCCACCACAGGCCCCGGCATGTCCCATGTCAGCACCGTGCCTGAATCGCGCATGGCCAGCGTCAGGCCAACGGCTTCTTCACCACTCATACCTTTAAAAAACACCGCCATGGCAAAAGCCGCAACTTGGCCTTCAGAGATTGTATTATTCGTCAGTCCACTGATGAATTCACGCACTTCATCTCTGGTAAGCGGCGCGCCATCGCGTTTCTTACGGATGATTTCTTGCGGAAGCATTATAAATCCGTGAAGAAGCGCGTGAGTAATTGGCCCATGCGTGCCGAAGCCTTGGCCCCTTCGGATTTGGTTTCGGCATGGCTGGGTGATGCACCCTCAATGCCTGCGGCCAAATTGGTGATTACTGACAAGCCTGCCACCCTGAGGCCGTAACGCCGCGCCAAAATCGTTTCAGGCGCTGTGGACATGCCAACTGCCGTGCCGCCAATCATGCGGAACATTTTAATTTCGGCCGGCGTTTCAAATGAAGGGCCAGAATACCAAACATAAACGCCCTTATGCAGTGCTAGCTTTTCGGCTTCAGCCGCAGCAATGATCTTCGTACGTAAACCCGGATCATAAGCATTGGTCATCGGCACAAAATTTTCGTCGCCATGCTGGCCAATGAGCGGGTTCATGCCCGACTGGTTGATATGATCTTCAATCAGCATGATTGAACCGGGGCGCATGGCAGGATCAAGTGAGCCCGCGGCGTTAGTCAAAATCAAGTTTTCAATGCCAGCACTTTTCAACGCTTCAATGGCCGGGCGCATCACCGCCGCATTGCCACTTTCATAAGCATGCGCACGTCCTGCCAGCACCACAATCTCCTTGCCACCAACAGTGCCCACAACGAGTTCACCCGCATGGCCAGAAATTTTAGGGACAGGAAAACCTTGGAGTTCACGATAGGGAATGCGGATTGCATTTTGAACGGAATCAGCAAACGCGCCAAGGCTTGAGCCGAGAATGATAGCCGACCTAGGTTTACGGCCTGCAAATTTAGAAACGAGATCACTCATGCTAAATTCTCCGGCCCGAATGAAAATGGCAACAATTCTTCTAATGTAAAAGTGCGAATGAGTTTGCCCTCTTCAGTGCAACAATGAATCTTTACATCACCATTAGCGAATTCGCGGATCTTCTGGCGGCAGCCACCGCAAGGTGTGCACAGCGTATCGCCATTACCCATGACAGCAACTTCGGTCACACGCTTGCCGCCTGCTGTAATAAGGGCTGCAATAGCTGATGGCTCGGCGCACCAGCCTTGCGGATACGCGGCGTTTTCGATGTTGCAGCCACCGAACACGCGGCCTTGTTCGTCGCGCATGGCGGCACCAACATAGAATTTTGAATAAGGTGCATGCGCTGTGGTGCGCGCGGCTTTGGCGGCTTTAATCAAATCATCCATCAGCGATCCTTTGTATAGGGAATGCCCGAAGCGCGCGGTGGAATCGATTTGCCGATAAAGCCCGCCAGCAGCACGACAGTCATCACATAGGGTAGCATGTTGATGAACTGTACGGGAATTTCAACATCACCAATCTTGAAACCCTGCATGCGCAATCCGACAGCTTGCAAATAGCCAAACAACAAGCACGCCCACATTGAAGGCCACGCCCGCCAATTAGCGAAAATCAAAGCGGCCAGCGCCATGAAGCCACGGCCTGCCGACATGTCGCGGACAAATGAGCCTTGCAGAGCAACCGACAAATAAGTGCCAGCAAATCCACACAATATCCCTGCGATGATCACGGCTTGATAGCGCAATTTGGCAACCGAGATGCCGGCTGTGTCGACTGCGTGAGGGTTTTCACCGACCGCTCGCAACCTCAACCCAAAACGGGTTTTAGCCAAGGCCCATGCGGTCACTGGAACCAGCACAAAGGCCAGATAAACCAATACCGAATGGCCAGAAATAATATTGAGATATGGCCCAACCAAAGGGACGGACTGTATAGCATCAAAGCCCGGCATGTGAAAAATTGGAAATTGCGCTTCGGGTGGCAAAGGCGGCGTGCGGCCACCTTCCTTGAACCATTCATTGCCAAGCACGACGGCCAAGCCCGCCGCCAGCATGTTGATGGCCACACCTGAGACAACCTGATTACCACGTTGATTGATCGAGGCATAGCCATGCACCAGTGAAAACAAAATGCTCACGCCAATGGCGAGTAATAATGCAATCCAAGGTGATTGAAAGTATGCGCCTGCCGCAGCCGCAGTGAAAGCCGCTGCCAGCATTTTGCCTTCAAGGCCAATATCGACAATGCCAGAACGCTCAGACCATAAGCCTGCAAGACAAGCGAAGATCAAGGGCACCGACATGCGGATTGTGGAGGAAAGGGTTTCAGCGCTGAGAAAAATGTCGAACATCAATCATCCGCCTTAAAAAACAGCGCTGTGAGATAAGGGCGGAAAGCGTTTTCGAGAGCGCCCATAAACAAGATGATGAGACCTTGAATGACCACCACCATATCGCGGTTGATATGTTGCTTGGCAAATGAAAGCTCTGTGCCACCCTGATAAAGCAGACCAAACAACATGGCCGCCAAAACAATGCCAATCGGATGATTGCGGCCCATGAGTGCAACGGCGATTCCCACAAAGCCTGCACCTTGCACATATTCGAGCAGCAAGCGATGTTGTGCACCAAGCACTTCATTCACGGCAACAAGCCCAGCAAGGCCGCCAGACACAGCCATGGCGATCATGATGATGCGTTGTGGCTTGATGCCTGCATAAACTGCTGCATCGGAGTTCAAACCCACCGCGCGGATTTCATAGCCAAGTTTGGTGCGCCACAGGAAATACCACACCGCCCACGCCACAAAGAAGGCGAGAAAGACTGTGAGGTTGAGGGGTGAGGCCGGATATTTATAATCAAAAAACTGCCGCGCAATTTCGCGGAAACTCAAAATATATGCACCAGTAACTTCACGGCTTTCCACCGCCATTTTGCCGATGGGGCGGAACCAATAATTGATCAAATAAACCATCAAGCTTGAAGCAATGAAATTAAACATGATTGTGGTGATGACGATGTGGCTGCCGCGCTTGGCTTGCAAATAGCCAGGCACCAAGCCCCAAAACGCACCAAACAAAACCGATGCGATAATCGAAAGCGGAATGACAATCGGCCATGGCAGGAATTCAAGATTGAGGCCAACGATGGCAGCACCCAATCCTGCAAAATAAGCCTGGCCCTCGCCGCCAATGTTGAATAGTCCGGCATGAAATGCCACGGCAACACAAAGTCCTGTGAAAATGAAGTTCGTCGCGTAGTAGAGCAGGTAACTCCAACCCTTTAGCGATCCAACCGCACCCTTGATCATGATACCCAAACATTCAATCGGGTTTTCATTGATGAGCAGAAAGACGACAGATGCGGCCGCAAGTGCCAGTAGCAGATTGAGAAGCGGGATCAAACCCACATCAACCCAAGTTGGAAGGTCGCCGCGCTTGCTCATCAAGCAGCATCCTTCTGCACACCAGCCATGAGCAGACCAATGTCGCGCTCGGTGGCATTTGCATCACGCTCGCCCATAATGCGGCCTGCGAACATCACAATGATACGGTCTGATAGGGAACGGATTTCATCAAGTTCGACCGACACCAATAAGATCGCTTTGCCCTGATCGCGCAGTGCGATGAGGCGCTTGTGGATGAACTCAATGGCACCGATATCGACGCCGCGCGTCGGCTGCCCCACAATCAGCAGATCAGGATTGCTTGACATTTCACGGGCGAGAATAATTTTTTGTTGATTGCCACCCGAAAATTTTCCCGAACGCAAAAGCGGATCAGCAGGCCTCACATCAAAATCCTGCATTTCTTTTCTGCAGTTTGCAATCACCGCATCACGGTCGAGCCTGAATCCTTTGCCAAGTTCATCTTCAAATTGCCAACCGAGAATAGCAGACTCTGATGCGTCAAACGCCGTGATCAGGCCACGGTGCTGGCGATCTTCTGGCACATGGGCCAATCCTTCTTGGCGCAGATGACGCGGGTCACCCAACTGGCCAATGCTTTTTCCCTCAAAAACAATCTCGCCAGACGCCGGTTTTGTAATGCCTGCTATACAATCCAATAATTCTGATTGGCCATTGCCAGACACACCCGCAATGCCGACAATTTCACCCTTGCGCACCGTGAAGGAAACATTGTCAACGCGTGCAATATTTTTGCGGTCACGCCAAGTGACGTTCTTAACGTCAAGCACCACTTCGCCGGGACTGGCCTTGCCCTTTTCCACATGCAACAAAACACTGCGACCCACCATGGCTTCGGCGAGTTCTTCGACCGAAGTGTCTTTGGTTTCAAAATTGGCCACAACTTCTCCACGCCGCATGACGGAAACATGATCGGTGATCGCCATAATCTCGCGCAGCTTATGGGTGATGAGAATGACAGTTTTGCCTTGGTCGCGCAGCGTACCCAATATGCGAAACAAGTGATCAGCTTCATCGGGCGTCAACACGCCTGTGGGTTCATCAAGGATCAGAACTTCGGCACCCTTGTATAAGGCTTTTAGAATTTCGACGCGCTGCTGCAGGCCAACTGGCAATTCGCCGACGACGGCGTCAGGATCGACATCCATTTCATATTCTTCTGCAAGCCGCTTGAGTTCGCTGCGGGCTTTGGTGAGAGCCGGGCCAATCAATGCGCCGCCTTCAACGCCAAGCACAACATTTTCCAAAACCGTAAATGGATCAACCAACATGAAATGTTGATGCACCATGCCAATGCCGTGAGCGATTGCGTCTGATGACGATTTAATTTTAACGGGAGCGCCACGAACTTTGATTTCGCCACTGTCAGCAGCGTAAAATCCAAACAGGATCGACATTAATGTCGATTTGCCAGCGCCATTCTCACCGATGATGCCGTGGATTGAGCCTTGGCCTATCGACAGCGATACATCCTTATTGGCATGCACCGCGCCAAAGCGCTTGTCGATATGGATGAGTTCAATTGCGGGAGTCATGATAAAACGTCCTCTACCGCTTGCGGGAGAGGAAGGGGCCCCAACATGCCTTGGCATGCTGGGGGAGGTGAGGGCAAGGCAGAAACCAAAAAATTTCACACCCCCTCACCTATCCCATCTCACTTGCGTTCGATGGGCCCCTTTCCTCTCCCGCTAAAGCGGGCGAGGACTTCCGTTACTCAACAGGGCACTTATTATCTTCCATATAGTCATGCACCTTGATCTTGCCGGAAATGATGTCGGCCTTAGCGGCTTCCACCTTGGCGGCCATATCAGCAGTAACCAATGGCTTGTTGTTGTCATCCATAGCAACACCTACGCCGTCTTCAGCAAGGCCCAAAGCTTGAATGCCAGGCTTGAAGCCGGCATTGCCGTTCTTCATGGTGTTATAAACAGCAACGTCAACGCGCTTCATCATCGATGTCAGCATTTTGCCGGGATAGAGGTAGTTCTGATTGGCATCAACGCCAATGGCCAGACCGCCGCCCTCAGTGGCAGCTTTCAAAACACCAAGACCAGTGCCGCCAGCTGCGGCATAAACCACATCCGAACCCTTGCTCATTTGACCTTTGGTAATTTCGCCACCCTTCACAGGGTCATTCCAAGCAGCACTTGTATCACCGGTCATGTTCTGGATGATCTTGGCATCAGGCTTAGCGGCCTTCACACCTTGGGCATAACCGCACGCAAATTTATGGATCAGAGGAATATCCATGCCGCCCACGAATGAAACTGTGCCGGACTTTGTGCTCAAGCCAGCCATCATGCCAGCGAGGTATGAACCTTCATGTTCCTTGAACACGATCGATGAAACGTTTGGCAGATCAATAACCATATCGACGATTGCGAATTTTAGATCTGGATATTCCTTGGCGACTTTCTCAACTGCCGAGGCTTGCCCAAAACCAGCAGCGATGATCGGTGAATAGCCTTGGTCAGCGAAATTGCGGATTGCCTGTTCACGTTGAGCTTCATTGGAGATTTCGAATTCGGCAAAATTAACAGAAGTTTCTTTCTGAAATTTTTCAGCTCCGTGAAACATTGATTCGTTAAACGACTTATCAAACTTGCCGCCCATATCGTAAACGATAGCTGGCTTGTCAGCAGCAAATGCTGAAACGGCCATAATGGCTGTCAACGCCGCAGCGCCGAGCAATTTTTTTAACATGTATGTTACTCCCTGAGTTTTTGACCGGCTGATCAAGCCTTGGAGCTAATCAACGCTAAAATCAGTCATTTTGCAAGCGTCTCGCTCCTTGAAATTATCGGAATGCGTTACAATCTTTGTTACAAGACAGTGCGCCCGGTGGCGCGAGTATGGAGAAACCGGATGATTGACCAAAAAATAAGCGCTGAGCAATTGGCTCAGATGGGCAATGGCGTTTTGGCTTATGTGCGCGAAATTGAAGGCCGCAATGCCGCAGCAATGTTGGGCGGCCAGCTGAACGTTGCACCAGATGCCAAGCTATTTTGTCTCTACAACGCTAACGGCCAGCCGATATCGATTTCACAAACCCACCAGGCAGCTTTGGGTTCAGCTTTTGAACATGAATTGATTGCTGCAACGCTGCAATAAATAGATCAACCTGACTTTTGACGGAATCGTCAAAAGTCAGCAAAGTTGATCGAAAATAATAACTAAGGCGCTTTTGACTTTTCCGTGAAAAGTCAAAACGCCCTAAGCAGCTGCTGTGGCCGCTACGGCTGCTGGAGGCTCAGTCAAAATTGCATATAGGCCTTCGGCAGTTGCCGTTCCGCGCAGTTTGGCCATGGTGCCTGGCGCGCGGAGCAGCCGAGAGATACGCGCCAATGCGGTTAAATGATCAGCACCGGCATGGTTGGGTGAAAGCAACACAAACACCAGGTCAACAGGCTCGCCATCAACACTGTCATATGCAATAGGTGTCGTCAGTTTGGCAAACAGGCCATAAACCCGGGTTATGTTTGGCAATCGGCCATGCGGAATTGCGATGCCTTGGCCGAGCCCGGTTGAGCCCAGCTTCTCGCGCGTTAGCAAAGTTTCAAAAATAATGCGGTGATCAACAGCTACAATGCCGCCTAGGGCTTGCGACAATTCCTGCAGCAATTGTTTTTTGCTCTGTGCTTTAACAGCGGGCAGTACCGCGCGCGAGTCGATGATTTCAGCTAAGTTCATGTGTTTAAAACTTTCCGCTGATTATACTTTTACTGCGCCAGAGCCGTGTGGATCAAGCCAACCAATATTGCCGTCTGGTCTGCGGTAAACAACATTCAAGCGACCTTCCTTGCTGTTATGAAAAAGCACAAAATTTGTGGTCGAAATATCAAGTTGCATCACGGCTTCTCCAACCGAGAGTTCAGGAATTTTCGCGGACGATTCAGCAATCACTGGCGCATGCATGCCAGATGGTTCGTCTCCCACATGATCATCATCGTGAGGAATGACATAGGCCGAAGCCTCACGCGCAACACGCTCGAGGCGCGGAGTACGGTGATGATCTTTAAGTCGCTGCTTATATTTTTTGAGCTGCTTTTCCAAATGCGCCATCGCAGCATCAGCACTGGCCATCGCCGTTGCTTCTTCAGCATGAGATTGCAAAACCAGGCCAGTGGCCAAATGCAATGTACAATCAGTCAAGAAAAACGAACGGCGTTTTTCCAGCGTCACATGGCCATGAACCGAGCCTTCAAAAAACCGATCGCGAAATGATTTGAGCTTTGTTTCAATATGAGATCGTAAAGCATCGCCAACGTCGATGTGCTTTCCGGTGATCTGAATTTGCATGGTCTAATACTTCCTTGCCTACCATCCGGTCTACTATAGACATGGGCCTTAAACAGCCATTCGTCAACCATAACACCAAAAGATTTGAAAACCGAGACACGAGATTTGTGATTAAATTAAATTAGCTTCATTGGGAAGCGGGCGCACACTTATTGATGACCTAGCCAAAAGTCAATGTGTGATCAACGTTTTGAACGGGCTTCTCGACGCCGTTGAACGGAAGATAATATGTTTAGCGATTCCCGATATTTAGCAACGGTTCGTCTGGCGATATCGACATTTTCAGCTTTCAACAAATCAACAATATCGTCATCTGAAAGTACTTTTTCGACAGTTTCTTTTTCGATCAGTTCACGAATGCGTTGGCGCACTGATTCCGCCGAATGCGCTTCTCCGTGAAGAGTTCCTGACTGTATGGCGTTGGTAAAAAAATATTTTAGTTCAAAAGTGCCACGCGGTGTCGCCATATATTTGTTGGAGGTGACTCTGCTCACCGTCGACTCGTGCATCTCAATGGCGTCAGCAACAGTTTTGAGTGTGATCGGGCGTAAATGTTGTACGCCCAGAACTAAAAACGCATCTTGTTGTTTCACAATTTCGCGCGCCACTTTCAAAATTGTTTTGGCGCGTTGATCTAAACTTTTAACAAGCCAGCTGGCTTGCGCTTGGCACTCACTCAAAAATAATTTGTCTTCGGTTTTTTGCGCACCACGCGAAACTTGTGCGGCATATTGATTGTTGACCAACACGCGCGGCAAGGTTTCTGTATTCAACTCCACCATCCACGAGCCATCATTGGAGGCGCGCACTGAAACATCAGGCACCACTGGCATAACAGGCTCAGACCCAAACGCATGTCCAGGTTTAGGATTAAGCGCGCGAAGCTCGGAAATCATGTCATGAATATCATCAAGCCCAACCTGGCATAAATTTTTAAGCGCTGGATAATCGCGCTTGGCCACCAGAGGTAGATTATCCAGCAGCGCATCCATGGCGGGGTCAAAGCGGTTCAGATCTAAAAGTTGTAACCGCAAACAATCTTTAAGATCGGCCGCAAACACACCCACAGGATCAAAAGTTTTGAGTACGGCAAGCACCCGTTCAATATGCGAAATATCCGTACCCATAGTCTCGGCAATGCTTGCCGTATTGGAGGTAAGATAACCCGCTTCATTCACCGTGCCGATCAAGTGCTGACCAATCAGAATATCGGCTGGGTCGCGAAAATGCATAAATAGCTGGGCGGTCAAATGATCAGCCAGTGTTTCCTCACGGGTCACATTAGCCGCAAAATCATAAGCCTCGCCATCAAGGGAGACTTGGCCACCACCGCGTGTGCTCGTCCAGCCAGAATCAGGGCCAGGCCCCGCCATGCTGGGCAAAGGTGTAGCCACACCATCAGAACCTGAAGTGGCACCATCGCCATCAGAACCACGCGCATCAGCGGCTGAAAATGGCGCATCGGGAATATCAGATTTTATTTCAGGAGCTGCGGTCTCCCGCAATTCACCACGCTCGAGCAGCGGATTACGCTCAAGCTCAGCTTCAATAAAACTCTGCACCTCAATATTCGACATTTGCAAAAGCTTAATCGCTTGTTGCAGCTGCGGGGTCATGACCAGGGATTGGCCCTGCTTCATAACTAGTTTTTGCATTAATGCCATTCGAACATTCCTTCCGCTGCAAATCTAATACCAATGCTGCAGAGATCCCATTAAACGCAGGACAAAAATTATTGGCATGGTTAGAAAAGTCTTACAGGCAGCGCGCCAGATCCGCACAAATATCTTCGGCATGTTCCAAGCCAACGGAAAGGCGGAAAACCCCTTTGCCCATGTGATTCGAATATCGCCCCGCTGCTGCCAAATCATGGCGGAAGGTTGATTTTTCAATATCCTCCGTCCCGATCCAGTAGATCAGGCTGCGGACATGCCCAAGGGAAACGGCATAATGCACATGCTGCAGTTTTTCGACCATCCTCTTGGCAATGCTTACGCCGTCTTCATGGGTTTGAAAATTCATCATGCCAGAGAAATTCTTCATCTGTCGTTTTGCCAATTCATGCTGTGGATGCGAGGCCAGACCGGGGTAATAAACGCGTGACACTGCAGGATGAGATTCAAGCCATTTGGCAACTGGCAGAGCCTGTTCTTCATGCGCGCGCATGCGAATGGGCAAAGTGGTAGCGCCGCGCATGATCAGCCAAGCATTGAAGGGCGACAAGACGCCACCATAGTGCACCGCCGCTTCCATATTGATGGCTTCAAGATCGGTTTTGCGACCAAGCACAGCTCCTCCCATGGCATCGCCGTGGCCTCCAATATATTTGGTGAGGGAGTGCACCACTAGATCGGCTCCCAAATCTAAAGGTCGTGTGGCAATGGGCGAAGCAAAAGTTGAATCGACAACCACATCGCGCACGCCGCGCTCATGGGCAATTTTTGCCAGAGCTGCAATATCGGCAAGCTGTATGGTAGGATTGGCTGGTGTTTCAAGCCAAAGCATTTTTGTGTTTGGTGTAATGGCAGAAGCGACAGTCGCAACGGAAGTTGTGTCGGCGAAGCTGACTTTGATTCCAAAGCGAGGCAAGCTGTCGCGCGCAAACTCAGCCACGCCGACATAATTGCTTTCTGGGAAGATGACATGATCGCCAGCACTTAACCGCGCCATGATGACGGCATGGCTGGCGGCAATTCCCGAGGCAAAACAACGGGCATCCTCTGCATTTTCCAGCTGCGCCAGTTTCTGTTCCAGCTGGCGTACAGTGGGGCTGCCAGAACGGGCATAGACATAGCCTTGATAGTCACCCTCTGAACTCGCAGAAAACCCCATGATCTCGCTGGGTGCATAGGTCGATGACATTACGAGATTAGGCGAGGAAGATCGCGTGGTGGGATCAACATACTCGCCAGCGTGGATGGCGAGTGTTTCGATTTTAGGTAACCGCGTCATATCTTAAATCTTTCCATAAAGTTTCACTATGTCAGACATGGCGGGATTAGCGTGTGCCAGACCTTCAGCCACGCCGCGTCTATCAGCTTCGGGGCGGTTCTGGCTCACCTTCCATTTGCCCTCAAGGGCGGTAATTTCAATTTCAATGCCTACAATGCCTTTCATTTGGCTTTGCATATAGTCGTGCGGAGCATCGCTCACGGCCCAAGGCTGCTCGCGTGATGATTCATGCTGGTTGGTGAGAACCTCAATTTGCCGCGCCAGCCACTGCGCATCATCATGAACCAATGCCTGCCCACGCGCCTGCACCATGATATAGTTCCAAGTGGGAACTACCTTTCCGGTTTCACGCTTGGTTTCATAATAAGAGGGGCTGATATAGTTCTGCGGGCCTTGAAAAATCACCAGCACCTGCTGACCATTTAAGCCTTTCCATTGCTCATTGGCCTTGGCCACATGAGCCTGCAAGGTGCCAAATGGCCCGCGTACTGGATCAAGAATAAAGGGAACACCATTGGCCAACAGGCCTTCACGCCCTGTGGAGATGAGGAGGCCAAAGGGCGATGAGGTGATAAGCTGTTGCTGAACCTCTAGGCGGTCTTCGCGGTGATGGGGAGGCTGATACATGGGCAAAGCCTATCACAGATCGGGCACAGGAAAAAAGAGCCTAGATCCTGAAATCCTGCCCCAGATAATACCGCCGCACATTTTCATCGTTGACAATATCTTGCGGCGTGCCTTCGGTTAGGACATGGCCTTCATGGATGATGAGCGCACGATCGATAAGGTCGAGGGTTTCTCGTACGTTGTGATCCGTAATAAGCACCCCGATGCCCCGAGCGGTGAGCTGTCGCACCAGCTTGCGAATATCATTGATCGCAATCGGGTCAACTCCAGCGAAGGGCTCGTCGAGGAGCATATATTGGGGAGAGGCGCTAAGCGCGCGGGCGATTTCCACGCGCCGACGCTCTCCGCCAGAGAGCGCAACAGCCGGAGAATGCCGGAGGTGGGCGATTGAGAACTCATCATACAACTCACGCAACAAACGTTCACGTTTGGCCTTCTCGGGCTCATGTAGCTCGAGAACCGAACGTAGATTTTCTTCCACCGTGAGGCCGCGGAAAATAGAACTTTCCTGCGGCAGATAGCCAATCCCCAGACGCGCCCGTTGGTACATGGGCAATTGGGTAATGTCTTCGCCGTCCAGCTTAACTGATCCCTCATCCGCTGCAATCAAACCGGTGATCATATAGAACACGGTCGTTTTGCCAGCACCATTAGGGCCAAGCAGGCCAACTGCCTCACCACGCCGAACCGAAAGTGATACGTCTTTGACAACTGGTCGCTTGCCATAGGTTTTAGCCAACATGGTAGCAACAAGTCCGTCAGAAACCTGTTTTTCGCTTGTCCCCACTGCTCCGCGGTTGATGCCGCGGGGTGCCATCGGGGCAGTGCGAATAAATTTACCTTCGTTCTGCGTCACCTATTAAGGCCTCATTTGTCTTAATTTTGAGTGAAATTCTTTCACTTTGGGATAAAAGAACCCTTCACCCGCCCGCCCGACATCTGCAAATGATTGGTATCAAGGTCAACAACAAGCTTTTCACCCGTTAATTTACTATCACCCTGGGTCACGCGCACATTGCCGGTCACTTCCAGCGTATTGGCCTGCACGTTGAAAATAGCAGCACTTCCAGTAATCAACTGGCTTCTGGTTTTGATTGTCACATGACCCGTCGCGTTCACTTTATCTGTGACAGTTTTCATCGTGCCGTCAGTTTGTTTTACATCGGCTGTTGTAACAACCATCTGATCCGATTTAATCGTTTCGGAAGGCCTTGTTGAAACCACATTGCCACTGAAAATCGTCTTGTGTTCGGCATCGATGATTTCCATCTGATCAGCCTCAACCTCAACGTTGACAGCTTCTTTCGCAGTGGCTGCGCGGAGCGGCATGACAATCAAAACGATGGTCGCTAAAATAGTGCTGATGTTTTTCAATGTCATTGCTTCACTCCATAATTGCTGTTCGTCTCAAAGGTGGCTTTCACATGGCCCTTAAACACAATGCGCCCGCCATAAGGGCCAACTGTCATGCCATCAGCCTCCACTGTCCCGGTAGATGTGTCAACCTTGACGGGAGTTTGTGAAACCAAACTATGATCATCCACATTCACACTGGCTGATTCCATTCGGGCCTCATAGCGGCCCTCTTCTTTCAGCGTCACTTTGCCTTGCATATTCAGGGATTTCGACTTGGAATCATATTGCGCAATGTTTGATGCAAGGGCAATGGCCCCGCCATCTTCGCGGTGAAATGTTCCGGTCACGGTTTGTAAATGCACCAAGTCGAGATTGGCGGTATCTTGCGTGCCATTGACTGCGGCGAGTTCAAACGGTTGTTTGTTTTTATCAAAACCAGTGATCTTGGAGGCTTGACCGCTCACCACTTTTTCGACCTTTGGCGGTGTTCCAACAACATTCACTTTAGGTGGATCAGGGTTTATAAATATCGATTGCGTTAAAAACGCACCAACCACACCTAGCCCAATAATCCCCGCAGCAAGGCCCAGCAGCGGCGCAAAGCGCGCACGTGTGACAGCGCGCCGTGCACGTCCATCAGCCGAACCATCTTTGCTTTGATCAATGGGCGAAGACATCTTCTTCAGACCAGCCCTGAAGGTCGAGTGCACAGCGAGTTGGAAGAAATTCGAAACATGATTTGGCCAGAGCTGTTCGCCCTTCACGTTCCAGCATTTGTTCCAGACGTTGCTTCAGCTCATGCAGATAAACCACATCTTCAGCCGCATAAGCCTTCTGCGCATCGGTTAGAGAATGCGCGCCCCAATCGGAACTCTGTTGCAATTTATTCAGATCAATGCCCAACAATTCGCGCACCAGTTCTTTCAGGCCATGACGATCTGTATAAGTCCGCACCAACTTTGAGGCAATTTTAGTGCAGAACAATGGTGCAGTATCGACATCAAGATATTGCTTGAGCACGGCCACATCAAACCGCGCAAAATGAAAAATCTTCAATACTTTTGGATTGGCCAGCAGCGCCTTCAAATTCGGCGCATCATATTTGGAGCGGTCCATCTGCACTAAAACGGCATTGCCGTCGCCCGTTGAAATCTGCACCAGACATAATTTGTCGCGCGCCGGTTTCAAGCCCAGAGTCTCGGTATCAATTGCAACGGAAGTGCCCGGATTAAAATCAGCAGGCAAATCCCCACGGTAAAGTTTAACACTCATATGGCAGTTGCCTCTTTGCTTGAAATGTTCACGCCAGTTAAGATCGGTTCCTTAGAGGCCAAAACAGAAATATTCAAGCGGCAGATAAACAGTGCAGCGATCAAGTTGGTTTGTCACGAACCGCCAAGCGTGATTGTAAAATCACGACAAAAAGCAGAAACAATCCGCGGATCACTGATTGCCAATAGGCCGAAAGCGATATCCAGCCCAACCCATTCTCAAAGTTCAACACATTGAAAATCAATCCGAGTAGCAACACGCCAGCCAAAGTAGCGCCAACCGAGCCCACGCCGCCGGTGAGCAATGTTCCACCGACCACAACAGATGCAATCGCAAACAGCTCCCAGCCAACGCCTTCAATGGGTTGGCCCGCTCCAAATTGCGAAGCGAGGATGACGCCGGCCAAGCCCGAAAGCCCGCCGCTTAAAACATAAACCATGAATTTAACGCGGTCGACGGGAAGCCCCATCATCCGGCTTGCATCTTCATTGCCGCCAATAGCCAAAACAGAACGGCCCGTGCTGGTGAAGTTGAGAACGATAGAACCAATCGCATAAGCCGCAACAGCGATAATAGCGGGAATAGGAATGTTGAAAATGTCACCTTGGCCCAAATTGACAAATGTTCCGTCATAAGAAACTGAAACAGTTTGGTCATGTGCCAGCAGCAACGCCGTTCCATTGGCGGCCAACATTGTGGCAAGCGTCGCGATAAAGGGTAAGATGCGCAATTTAACAATCACAAAACCGTTGAGAATGCCAACGCACAGGCCAGCGGCAATCCCCACAAGCGACCCAACCAACATGCCTTGATCACTGACCAAGGCGGATACCACGCTGCCCAATGCAGCTGTTGATCCAACAGAAAGGTCAATACCCCCTGCCATAATCACAAAGCACATTCCCAGTGCCACCAATGCAAACATGGAATTATAGCGCAGCACGGTTGATATATTGAACAGGCCTAGAAAATTTTCATAACGCAGCCAGCCAAATAGAATGAGCAGGGCAAGCGCAATCAACACACCTTGGCTTGAAATCGCTGCGATAAGTGAGGTTTTTTTCATGGCTCAAGTCCTCCCATGGCGTTGCAGCCAAACAGCAATGATGATGAGCGCAGCCTTCACAAGCTTGGCTACATCATCAGGCACACCGTTAGCTAGCAATGTGTAACGCACGAGTTGGATAATCAGGGCTCCGATCAGCGTGCCTGTCACAGTCGCCCGCCCGCCACTCAGCAGCGTGCCACCAACAGCCACCGCGGCAATGGCATCAAGCTCCATGCCGAGGCCAACAAGATTGGCGTCACTCGATGAATTGATCGCAATCACCACAAGGCCCGCAATACCCGAACACAAGCCGCTGATGCAATAAACCCAGCGCTTCACGTTTGCCACAGGAACACCAGCAAGCCGTGCTGCGCGCTCATTGCCGCCAATGGCTAAAATCTGTCTTCCAAACAATGACCGCTTTAAAATCCACGCAGTCAAGGCGACCAGCGCAATCATAATTACAACTTGAACCGGAACGCCAAACCAACGCCCAAGCCCAATCCATTGAAACTCACCTAATTTGAAGGGCTGCAAATTGCCGTTGGTGGAAACCTGCGCGATGCCGCGCCCGGCGATGAACAACACCAGCGTGGCAATGATCGGCTGAATATGAAAGCGCGTAATCAACCATCCGTTAAACCAGCCAAACGCACCTGCCACCAAAATGGCAAGCACCATGCCCACTGCAACAGCGACGTGAATTTCACCTATGTGAACAGCAGTGCCAAGAAAAATGAGCGGTGCAATCGCTCCAGATATTGCCATTAAAGATCCAACCGAAAGATCAATCCCGCCTGTGGCAATCACCAATGTCATGCCAACGCCCACAATCACAATGGTAGCAACCTGCGTGAGATTGACGTTGAGCGTTTGAATTGAAATGAAATGGTTCGTAAAAATCACGTTGAACAACACCAACGCCAACAAAGCCAATAATGTTGAATATTTTGTGAGGAATCTCATGGTATCAAAGCGCGGTGATGTATTGAGGTTTGAGGGGGCAACATCACTCATGACGCGCTCCCCGAAGTGGCGTGATCTTCGTTACCATGCGCCATGGCCGCCATAACCGCAGCTTCGCTAATTTGCTTGCCTGCAAATTCAGCAACGTTTCGACCTTCACGTAAAACAAAAACCCGGTCTGATCCTTCAATGACTTCTTCTAATTCAGATGATATCATCAACACGCCCAGCCCTTGTTCCGCAAGTTCCTTGATCAATGATTGGATCTCAGCCTTTGCACCCACATCAATGCCGCGCGTTGGTTCATCAAGAATGACCAGCTTGGGATTCATCGCAAGCCAACGTGCCAGCAAAACCTTTTGTTGGTTGCCGCCTGAAAGCTCACGAATTCTTTGTTCCGGGCCGCTGCACTTTACACCCAAACGCGCGATAAATTTTTCAACGATGACGCGTTGTTTCTCCTCATCAACAATGCCAGCTTTGGTGATTTGCGGCATCAAAGCCAAAGTCAAATTTTCAGCCACTGACATATCTGGAATAATGCCTTCAAGCTTCCGGTCTTCTGACGAAAAACCTACGCCTTGAGCAATCGCATCAATGGGATGACGCGGGGCAAGGGGTTGGCCATCGAGCGACATCGTTCCACTGCGCATTGCATCAGCGCCAAAAACCAATCGCGCCGTCTCCGTGCGGCCCGCTCCCAGCAAACCCGCAAATCCAACAATCTCGCCACTCTTTACGCTGAATGAAACATCTTGAACCATATGGCCAGCGCTGAGGCTTTTTGCTTCAAGAACAGTTTCGCCAATCTTGCCCTTGCGGTTGCCAAATGCTGTGGCACTTTTTGCAACCTGTGCCACATCGCGACCAAGCATGCTGGCCACCAGTTCAATTTTGCTGATTGATTTAATGTTTGCAACTTTCACAGTGCGGCCGTCACGCATAATAGTGACGCGGTCACACACTTGGTAAAGCTCGTCTAGCTTATGGCTGACAAAGATGACCGAGATGCCTGATTGCTTGAGTTGACGAATAACATCAAACAACACATTCACTTCACGCTCATCAAGCGATGAGGTAGGTTCATCCATGATAAACAATTTAGCTTTAAAACCAATGGCCCGCGCAATGGCAACCATTTGCTGGGTTGCAGTATTAAATTCGTAAAGCGGTTTGCGCACATCGATATTGATATTGAAACGTCTCATCAGGCCACGCGCTTCTTCGTGCATCGCGTTCCAATTCAAAAACCCATAGCGGCGTGACTCACGCCCCAAGCAGATATTTTCGGTTATCGACCGAAACGGAACCAGATTGATTTCTTGATAAATTGTGCTGATGCCCTTGGCCTGCGCATCATGCGGTGAGCGTGCTTCAAATGCTGCACCATCAAAATTAATCTCACCTGAATCACGGCTTACGTAACCTGTCAGAATTTTGATCATTGTCGATTTGCCAGCACCGTTTTGGCCAATCAGCGCGTGAACTTCTCCAGCCGCGACTTCAAGCGAGGCCGAACTGAGAGCAGGAATGCCCGCAAATGCCTTGTTGATATTCTGCATTGAAAGCAGTGGGGTGTTATTTTGGGGAGCCTCTGAGACCATTTTGCCTGCCACTTTTCAGAGTTTTATTGACGCCTCGTTCAGCCCTTTTGTCAAGTGGTGAACATGTCAAAACATTTAAGAAAGGAAATGCGCGTTCACAAAAAGAGAGCCCAACTTTGGTTCACACAAAGCCGGGCTCTTGGGGAGGAACGCGGTTACTTAACGACGATCAATATGAATCTGCCATGCTGTCTTTGGCATTGCTGATATCATAAAAACGATCAGTGTTGGTCATCACAGGCGGAATGGCATCACCCTTGGCATAAGCCATCGCAGCAGCATAAGCTGCAGGGCCGAACTTTGGATTACATTCCACAGTAAAGGCCATCTTGCCGTCAATGATCGCTTGCAAGCCATCTTTTTCGCCATCAATCGAGACGATGATAATGTCTTTGCCTGGAACCTTGCCAGCCGCTTCAATAGCCGAAATTGCACCAATGGCCATTTCGTCATTGTGAGCATAGATTATGTTTGCTTCAGGATGAGCTTGCAATAATGCTTCTGCAACCTGACGGCCTTTGTCGCGATTGAAATCGCCAGTCTGCGAGGCAACTATGGTAAGGCCCGGATTCTTTGCAATAACATCATCAAAGCCCTTCTTCCGATCATTGGCAGGAGATGAACCCGTTGATCCTTCAAGCTCTAAAATAATGCCCTTGCCACCAGTAATCTTGACCAGGTTTTCGCCGGCGGTTGTGCCTTCTTTCAAGAAGTCTGAACCGATGAACGTGACATAGTCAACGCCGCCCTTAGCAAGTGTGGCATCAACTCCACGGTCAATCAGGAACAATGGAATGCCAGCTTTCTTGGCTGCCATAACGGCTGGAATCAAAGGCTTTTCTTCACGTGGCGACAAGAAAATTGCATCAACGCCTTGGGCGATCATGCTGTTCACGTCAGCCACTTGCTTTGCTGCTGAACCAGCAGCATCGGTATAAACCAATTGCCAACCGAGTTTTTCAGCTTCAGCTTTCATGCTTGCAGTTTGTGCCAAACGCCAAGGGTTGTTGCTTTCAGTTTGGGCAAAGCCAACCTTATAGGTTTTCTTAACAGCGAGTTTTGGCAAGCCATCAGCCAATGCGCCGGTCGCAAAAGCACCAGCAAATGCCAGTGTCGAAATAAGCGCCGTACGGCGTGTCATCAAAGTCATAATCTTACTCCCATTTTCCGTGCACGCGCTTGTTGGGGGGCCGCGTGTCTAAAAATAAGTAAAGAGCGAATGCAACATTCAGTCAACAATTAAATTGTCATACAAATACTTTTGCATCGCAACATTTGCTGCGCCGCACTTGCTAACGATAAAACATGGAGTCGAACTTCGATGAGATTAGGTCAATCAAGCAGATTATTACCGAGAGTGCTGTTTGAAGAATTTATGGAATGAGAAAGTTGAAAATTTGGTGCCTGAAGAGGCATCGAATAAGCGTCATAAAATATTGATTCTATTGATCGTTTTAAATATGATTTGGAAAGATACCAACATATCTACCAACAAATTTAAATTTGCGCCTGTCATTTTGATAGCTTCAGTTTGGCTTCTTTCGGGTCGAATTTTAATAAATCCACCTTTTACAATTATGCTATAAGTATTGCCTCTGCTTTTTCGATCAACATGACTCCGTCTTAAGATGGATTCAACTACTGCGTTTGGCGTATGGCAAGTTGGAGCTCATCCGCATAAATTTTGATCGGAATGCCGATTAAGGATTGAATGCAAACCGCCACCTGATCAGGCCCTAAGCTTGAACAAAATTCAGCAATGTCAGTGGTCTTTGCAGCTTCTTTTGTCCACAACGTTTTGCAATAGATGGTGTTATCTTCATAAAGATGCGGATTGGATTTCTGAATGTAATTCACAAACATAATATAGAGTGAGTATTCTGAAAACATAATCGTTGACCCGATAGCCTCGTGCCAAGGTTGCCGATGCAATTCGAAGAGATAATCTTGCATTGCGACTGCCGTGGGTCGATGCCAAGTCACAATTGGATCTTTATAAAAGCATCTTGTTGCTTCATCGTGAGACAACCCTAACAATTTGATGCTATTACTTTTTAAACTACTCTCAAATTGCAACGAAGATTCAACCGAACTGAACCTAACTTGACCTCCACGTGCAAGCGAACCGATATCAAATGACTTGAGAAAAAAAATATCAGAATCCAAAAATATCATCGCCTCTTGCTTGACATGAGAGGCCATCGAAATTTTAACAAACTGCTGCATTTGCCATCCAAAAACCGCGCCGTGTTTCCAAGACCACCAAAGGCGGCCCAATCGCATGAACGGTACTTTGCCTATGTAATGCATGCCCCGGGGGAGGATTGTGGCTTTATCAAC
>JANYLQ010000044.1 GCA_025363755.1 Hyphomicrobiales bacterium
TTTCAAGCGACATTTCCAACCTCACAGATGAATTGGCAGAGAATAAAAACTGATCAGATGGAAACTTCGATTTCTGACAGCAAAAACCCATCAATAGAGTAACTCGACAGTTAGAGAATTGCACAAACTGAACCTGTTGACAACTTTGTGCCAAGGCAAAAGCAACGATGCTAGGGGTTGGTCTTGCCAATGATGATAGTTTGTGTGAGCTTAGTGTCAACCCGGCCGTAAACCGTTGGATGTCGGGTTAACGAGGATTGCCATGTCCTATCCTTTCGACCTAGGCCACTACAGCCGGAAAATCTCGACTCGCAGCAAGGAAGCACAAGCATGGTTCGACAAGGGCCTTGCCTGGTGCTACGGCTACAACCATGACGAGGCCGTGCGTTGCTTTCAGAAGGCAGCGAAGTCCAACCCCAAATGCCTCATGGCGCAATGGGGGATCGCCTATGCGTCTGGCCCCAACTACAATAAGCAGTGGAAGGCCTTCGATGCCGTCGACCTGAAGAAATCATTGAAAACGGCACGCGCTGCCACGCTGAAGGCTCAGACACTGACCGCGAAAGCAACTTCAGTAGAAAAGGCTTTGGTCTATGCGCTGCTCAAGCGCTATCCCGATGTCAGTCCGGACAATGTGACGCCGATTTGGAACGATGACTATGCCGCCGAAATGCGCGAGGTCTATCGCGCCCATAGCGATGATCCCGATGTGGCCGCTCTTTTCGCCGAAGCCATCATGAACCGCACACCCTGGGCGCTATGGGACATCGCCACGGGCAAGCCTGCCGAAGGAGCCAACACCCTGGAAGCCATCACTGTCCTTGAGAAAGCGATGAGGCAGAAGGGCGGCATGTCTCACCCTGGCGTTCTGCACATGTATATCCACCTCATGGAAATGTCGCCCCATCCTGAACAGGCACTCAAGGCTTGCGACGCGTTGCGCAATCTCGTGCCCGATGCCGGCCATCTGCAACACATGCCGACCCATATCGACGTGCTTTGTGGTCTTTATCCGGCTGTTGTTGACTGGAACGGCATCGCCATGGTGGCGGACCGCAAATACCTGAAAGCGCGCGGCGCCAGTAATTTTTACTCACTCTACCGTTGCCACAACATTCACTTCCGGGTCTACGGTGCGATGTTTGCCGGCCAATATGCAGTGGCTATTGCCGCCGCCGAGGACCTGGAGGCTATGCTCCCGGAGAAGCTTCTGCGTATTGAAAGCCCACCCATGGCTGATTGGCTCGAGGCTTTTGTCCCGATCAAGCAACATGTCTATATCCGCTTTGGCAAGTGGAGCGAAATCAAGGCGCAAGATTTACCTAAGAATCAATCACTGTTTTGCACCACCACCGCGATGATCCACTATGCCAAGGCCGTGGCCTATTCCGCTACTGGTGAGGTGGCGAAAGCCGAGGCCGAAGCCGATTTGTTCCACGAGGCCATGGCGCGCGTACCGCCCACACGATACCTCTTTAACAATACCGCAATCGACATTCTTGCAGTTGCAGCGGAAATGATGGCGGGAGAAACCGCATATCGCATAGGTGAATTCGACAAGGCCTTCGCACATCTGCGTAAATCGGTCGAACTCGATGACAACCTTCCGTATGACGAGCCCTGGGGTTGGATGCAACCCGCACGGCATGCACTTGGTGCGCTTTTGCTAGAGCAGGGACGCACCGAAGAAGCAACAGCCGTCTATCGCGCCGATCTCGGACTTGACCATACGCTGCGCCGCCCCTGCCAACATCCGGATTCCGTCTGGAGCCTCATCGGTTATCACGAATGCCTGACGAAGCTTGGCCGCACGGAAGAAGCGGCCCTCATCAAGCAGCGCTTTGATATCGCCGCCGCCCGTGCTGATGTGCCAATCGTTGCGTCCTGCTTCTGCCATCAGCGGGCGCTGAACTGTTGCGATTGAACAATTGGAGCGCTCGATGGCGAGAAAAATGACATCGACTCATGGAAGCTGCGGACATTGTCCTTTCCTAAACCGCGGTATCCGAATAGCTGTAGTGTGAATAAGCCCCGAAGTGAGACCCTCAGTTAAATTTTTCATAAACGTCTGATTTTAAATAGGAAGTGATGATCTGAGAGGGTCCCTATCGACGCCGGTCGTAACCCTGTAAAACACCATTTTATCCAATAATTTCATTCCATTAACTGAAATTTTACGGGGTCAAACATGGATGATATTCATGGTTGAGGTCGTTCGCTGTGGAGGCGTGGGGCGATCGGTTTGGCTGGCGACTAAGTCACGAGTTCACTTCTTTGAGCCCAAGGTTTTAGACCAATGTCTGAAGTTGACCCTACGCTTATGGTCGGTAAATTTCAAAGTTTGCCTGCTTATAAGCGATAAGCTGACTTGTCATCGGCATGGCTAAAACTACGAGTTTGACCCCAAGCGGAAATCATGGTGTTGACGAACTGTTATCGATAAAACCCGTATTGCCAATGCTGACAGTGCTCTTGTTATTTGCTCGTCTTCTCCATCCGGTCGACGCGCGCACCCAGTCACTGTGAGGGTCGATGACAACGGTGCTCATACGCTGAGATAATCGGCCAATTTCGAGTTAAGTTGACTGGTTTCGCCAGTAATTTGCATGGTGGCCATTTATACGTGCTGAGGGTCAGGCTAAGCCTAGGGTAACGCCGAGTATTAAGAAGCCAAAGTAAACACTTTGAGCAGAATGGACGATGATACCCATCCAGATGCTGCTAAAGCGCCAGCTAGGCAATGCATAAAGTAAAGAGCAGCTAATAATATTGCCCGGAATGCTCCAGGGTTGGTGAACATGATAGAGTCCATGCAACACACCGCTGGCGAGCCAGCTCCAACGGCCAAAAACACCTTCAAGTTTGGGCAGCAGCACTCCTCGGAACAGAAACTCTTCCCCAATGATTGTATTGAAGACGGATTGGAATAGAAACAAAGCGAGGAACCACCAGGCACCAGTGAGGCGTGCAATCACCCTTGGTGATTCAAAGATTGCGCCCATGCTATAACCCTTTGGCTCAGAAAAAAACGGGAAGAGAGCAACCCACCAGTCGTCCACATAGGAGGTGAGCGCAAGCTCCCATAAAACAGTAGCCGCTAGAAACGGCACCAACCACAAAAATAGTCTAGGCTGGATTTTTCCTGTTTTAGGGTCCAGCGGCGTGCGGAGCCACAACCGACGCTTCAGCGTGGCCCATCTGAGATCGCCTTCTTCTTGCCAGACAATTAGCATGGTGAGCGCGAAGAGCCAGATGAGCCCTGCGGTTAACAACATCATTCTTATGACAGCCGCCGCGAGGGGGTCTGAATTAGCATCCGGTGCTAAAATTGGAGATACAATCCAACCGAGAATGCCCATGGGAATTGTAGCCAAGGCCCATATAACAAGAATCTTGGCGAGCGAATACTGTTTGTCGGTTTCAATTTTGGGTCCATAAGATTTCTCGTCGTTCATTTCGCTGCAACCACCACGAACTTTTCCAATAGGCCTAACTACAATCTCTTCATGCATGATTGCATCCAACTTAAAGTCTTCTATAAAATTACCAATCCCCAGATTGTTCTCCATGCCTCATTTTAAAGCGGAAAAGTGTCTACAAATTTAGGGGCTATTCAAACCGGTTTTTTTATGGACAACGAAAAATACAGGCTGCTCTTTTCAGTGGGCCTAGCCACGTTCCAAATCCTCAACGTTTGCTGACACGATTACTTCTAAGTTTCTTGTTATTCTATCAACAGGCCAATTCCACCAGGCGAGAGCCTGAAGTCGCTGAACGGTAGATGCTGAGAACCGCTCTTTGATTAACCGAGCAGGATTGCCGCCATAAACGGTGTAGGCAGGCACGTCATTCACAACAACCGATCGACTGGAGATTATCGCGCCATTGCCAATATTTACTCCGGGCATGATCAAGGCATCGTAACCAATCCATACATCATTGCCTATTATCGTGTCACCTTTGTAAGGCAAGTCACCGGGAACAGGCGTGACGTTCTCCCATCCATTGCCAAAGATTTGAAAGGGATAAGTCGAAATACCGGAAGTTTTGTGATTAGCCCCATTCATGATGAATTTGACACCTCTGGCGATGGCGCAAAACTTGCCGATGATCAAACGATCACCGATGAAAGGAAAATGATAGAGAATATTCTTTTCAAAATTCCCAGCACCGTCAGGATCATCATAATATGTGTAGTCGCCTATCTCAACGTTTGGATTGCTCACGACGTTTTTTATGAAGCATACTTGTGGGAACAGTGCCATGGGATGCACAGTGCGAGGGTCTGGACCATTCATGTTAGTTCCTTTCGTTAGTTGAACTCGGAGCCACCTGTGACTGCAGTGTTATGCTTGATCTGGTGAGGATCTTGACGTTAACAAATCCAAAGCAAAACAGGCCGGTCGCCCGGTCTGTTTCTTACATATTGCCGTTGCATGATTAAAAGCAACTACCCCTGCGCTACTTTGGGAGCAAAAGGATGGTCTCGTATAATGTCAGCCTTTTTGTTGTCTTCGGGCTCTACAACGCGTGTGTTTTGCATAGCCACAATTTCCCAGCCGGTAGTCGTTTTCTGAACCACAACAGTCGGGCGACAATGCATGGTTTGCTGGGCATTGGTTAACCCATACTTGAGTGTTTGGAATATACGAACGACAGCGGTTGTCGGCGCTAGCAAGCGAACGCCTTCAATGGTGTAAGATATCTTGCTGTCGCGGTAGATGGTTTCAAAAATCCTTGCATGGGCATGTTGAATGGATTCCCGGCCTGCGCCCTGGCCTCCGAGAATATGGATGAAGTCCGCGTCCTTGGCAAAGTGTCCGGCAAATTTTGTAGCATCAGACTGGTTCCAAGCTTCTTGCAAGCTGAAAACCAGTGCTTCGATTTCAGAGATCACCAAACTCATGCTGCCTTCTCCATGACACTGACTTCTGTTTTGTAACGAGCATTGAGCTCAGCTAATACGTTTCTGTCTGCGGGTGGCCACGTCTTGGCGCTCTTCAAAAGGTCGAAGAGTTCTATAAAATATCCATCCATTTCTGGATCGGTAAAACCAATAAGCATGCGGAATGGTTCTTTTGCTGGGTTTCTCCAGACATGGTCGGCGTTTGGTGGAATTTCGATGAATTCACCGGGAGTCAATATTCGCGTGGCCCCGTCAACCGTGCATTCTATCTTGCCTTCGAGCATCCAGAACCATTCCGTTGCATGCATATGGCGATGAGGATGCACCCCGTCAAAATATCCGGGGCCCCGGTAGTTGAGCAGCGTGAAGTCCGAGCCGCGGTGTCGTCCCGCGAGGAGTTCGACATCAACACCATAGGCCGATAAGCAAAGTCGTTTGCCTGAAGCAGCAACGAGATTGGGTTTTGAAGTCATAATTTATCCTTTCATTATGTCTTGTGATTAATTTTCATGTCAGTACTTACTGACATTCAATTTTAATGTCAACATGCAATGACACGAAAATTGGATGTGAGATGACGAAGAACAAAGAACCTAACCGAAGCTACCGGCAAAGCGTCAGGGCTGAGGGCGCACAGGAGACTGGCGAAGCCATTCTCAATGCAGCACGTGAGCTGACCACTGAGAAGTGGCTCGACGAACTCACTTTGGACGATATCGCTGAAAGGGCTGGTGTTGCAGTCCGTACAGTCTTTCGCAGGTTTGGCACTCGTGACGATCTTATTACTGCGATGGTCGACAAATATAGAGCAGAACTGGAAAGCGGTGAGAGAAAGCCGCCACTCCCCGGTGAAGTCGCAAAAGCGATTGCCATGCTGGTAGAAAGTTACGAACGACAAGGCGCTTATAATCTGAGGGGCCTTGCCCAAGAATCCCGCTGGCCATTTATCCGCGATATGTTTGACCATGCTAGGGCACGGCATCGGCGTTTTGTTGAGCAAGTTTTTGCTCTAGATCTCGAAGGCCTACCAAATGAAATTAAACAACAGCGAACTGCGCAATTGGAAGTAGCGACTTGGATGACAACGTGGAAATATTTTCGTATCGATCTGGCCTTGAGCAAAACAAAGACAGAAGCAGCATTGCTTGATCTGGTTAAGGCGATCACTATCCGTGAATTACCATCAATTTAGAAGCGGGAATCCGCCCTTCAATAGTGCAGAAGGCTTTGTGGCGTCCGGAATCAGAAATTCAAAAGGGAAGTTTGCACTTTTGCTTCGCCTTGCTTTCTTAGAGGGGGCGAACAGAGCAAACACTATATTTAGCCAGTGTCCGCCAAGCAGGGTTTGGGTATTCAGCGAGCGGATTACATTCTATCCGGCAGGGCAGTGCAAGCTGGTTCAGGCACCACAGCATACGCAATTGATGCATCTCATGTGGGGTTAAACGCTTTTAAAGACAAGTAACTCTAGCCGCTAGCCAATCTACAGCAGCAGCAAGCAAAGGAGCAGCCCGTGATGGATCAAAGCTACGTGGATCAGGCCCGAATACGCCAAAAACGGGATGTTTGGGATCGTGACGTGTCTCGCTCCAATCATCAGATGTGACTGGTGCAATTGTCAAAGATGGAAGGCGATCAATTTGGATAAGATTTGGATGCATAGCGTAAAGCAATGTTGTTTCAAACACTCCAGCATGATCGGGCAAAATATAAAGACCTTCGATGCGGTTTACTGCAGTCGCGGAGACTTTAATGTCTTGGTCCGAGTGGTTCGTGGCCAGACGGTCGATCATATCGAGTTGCGCATCTGGAAAATGGCCAGAGAAAATGATGACCTTTTTGAACCCAAAGGACTTGAGCTTTAAAATGGTGAATGCGAGCTGCGCTTCTATTTCTGCTGGCTTGGGCATCATGATTGTAAATGGATAATCGCCGTGACCGCCGCCGGTGCCATAGTGCAGTGCTGGCAAAACCACCCCACCAGATTTTGCAGCAGCACGCAGGCAAAGCCCATGTGCGGTAAGCGCATCCAATCCAATAGGCAGGTGTTCGCAATGCCACTCGAATGTGCCTAGTGGAACATACGCTATAGGCGAAGTCGCAATGGTTTGACGCAGTTGCCACGGCAGTAGTAATTCGAAGCGGTGTTGGTCAAAGATGCTCAATGGTAGTAGTTCCTGATCCAGATGTGGGGTGGTAATTGCGATTTGAGTTCAGCAGGAAAAGCTGCACCGTCTGAAATGGCGATGTTCATGTCAACTTCTTGGCGGTTCTTCATGCCGGGGATGAGCACTGAAACCTGGTCTTCAGACAAGGCATAGCGCATGGCCGCCTCAGCAAGGCAAGTGTAGTGCCGCGAACATAGATTTTTTAAAGCTCGAACGCGGCTTAATGTTTCAGCAAATCGTTCACCGCGAAACATATTATGTTGTTGAGAGCCGGGTTCGAATTGCGTGTAAGAATTATCTGTCCAATTTCCGACGAGCGAACCGGAGTCGAGAGGGACTCGGGCGATAAAAGCACAGTTGGACTTTTCGCCGGCAGGAAATAAGCGCTGCGCAGGGCGTTGCTCGAACATATTGAAAATAACTTGAAATGAATCGACAAGGCCGCACGTTGCGGCATCCACACCTTCGTCGGGCTCGTTGTCACGAAGCGAAACACCGATGCGATCGATCTTGCCTTCGCGCCGCAGTTTATGCAAAGTTTCCAACCAATCCAGCTCGACCAAAGCTGAATCCATAAAGCTGTGCATCTGATAGAGATCAATGCGTTCAACACCTAATCGCTTCAAGGACCGTTCAACATTCTCGCGAATATACCATTCAGGAAAGCGACCACGCATTTGCGGGTTAACCTCGTCAGGTCGGGGCCATTGGATGGGTCGAATCTTTGTCGCCACATAGATCTTGGAATCTTTCCAAGTCTTCAGTGCTTGGCCAATTACTTCTTCCGAGTGGCCATTGCCATAAAGTTCAGCGGTATCAACAAAGTTGACGCCTTGGTCGAAGGCGTAATGCAGAGTATCAATCGACTGGGCATCATCAACCTTGCCCCAATCGCCACCCAATTGCCACGCCCCAAAGCCAATTTCACTCACCAGCCATCCAGTTCGACCAAATGTTCGATATTTCATAGGTAGGTCCTCAGTTGCAGCTGTATTTGGTGTAGATGCGGATGCGAGTGAAGGCTGGCGGTGTTACGGGCTTGCGCCCTGCCGCTTGAATGGCGCAGTCCAAAGCAAGTTCGACTTCTTGTGCAACGTCATGACCGATAGCAAAATTCATTATTCCAGCTTCAAGAAGCATGCGGGAATTTGCGTTGAGCTCGTGACCGATGAACACAGTTTTGCCCACAAGCTTGGCCTCAGTAATCGCCTTGCCTATACCAACATTCCCCGCCGCCACATTATAGATTCCGTTTGGGGGGCCGTGTTCTTCGATGTAGCGAAGTATGATCGGAAATACGTGTTGAGACTCGTCGTGAGAATTCACCCGCTCGTCGATCCTCAGTTGAGGAAATTCAGTTCGCAAAACACGGCGAAAGCCCAACTCCCGTTCTTCCTGCACGCGATAAGGTGCAGAATTTACCAGCAGGATATTGGCTTCCTTATTGCCAATCACTTGCCCCATGAGATAGGCAGCAGTTGCGCCAGATCCGACTTGATCAGCGCCGACATAGGCAGTTCGGCCAGATGTTGGCAGATCTGTCGTCAAGCAAATGACAGGCACACCGCGTCCGACTACATTGCGAACAGCGCGGTTGATGATAAGGTCTTCACGGGCCACAATGACGATAGCTTGGGCGGTCTCGGCTGTGCGTTCAATTATATTTGCAAAACGTAATGCATCCAGCTTCGATGTGCTAAATCCATCGAAAGTCGCTTGAATGTTAGGCCTTTGCCGAACCGTTTCCCAAACAGCCGATTCCAGTGTCTCGCGGAAACTTTGCCCGCTGTCTGACAGGAACGCGACTTTGTAAGACGTAAGATTCTGACTGCTGATCCTGCTGTCGTCGGCTTGTAAGGCATCAAATGCTTTCAAGACTTTTTTGCGCGTGGTTTCGCGTACACCTTCACGTCCGTTCAGTACGCGGTCAACAGTCGCTGTGCCGACACCAGCAACAGATGCGATAGCGGCAACGGAGGGGCCTCGTCGTACTTGTTCCGGTGGTGAAGACTTATTAGACATCAAATGATCCATTTTACATCAGAATGAAAAAAAATTTTGACCGAGAGTGAGAAAGCTTCAATCCGCTCCATAACATACCGCAATGCAATAAAAATTGATTTATATAGCATCAAATGATGTTCTTTCTGATCTTGAACAAAAGCCCGATGTCGACTTTAACATCAAGATCGCGAGGCGCAAGGCGTAAATCTTATGCGTTATCCGAAACAACTAATAATCCGCCGTAATCGGCATAATGGGAGGAATTAATATGAAAGCACTGGGATCCTTGATGACTGCAGCTGCCACAGTTGCGTTGCTTGCTGGCACAACACCTTTTGCAATGGCAGACGGCATTACTGTTGCCATCGTGGGTGGCAAAACAGATGATGCGTTCTTTGCGAAAGTCAAGAAAGGTATTGATGATGCCGCGTTGGTTGTTGCTGCTCATGGCGGCAAAGTGAACTATCTGCAATTGCAAACTTACGACAACATTGGCGGCGACGCTGCCAACTTGGTACGCACTGCTATTTCCCAAAAAGCCAATGTGATTGCTGTTCCAAACTGGGTTCCAGGTTCAGAAGATGAAGCCATTAAAGCTGCACAAGCAGCTGGCATTCCCGTGATATTGTTCAACTCAGGTGGCGGCGACAAAGCTAAGGAACTAGGCGCCATCAATTATGTTGGAAACGAAGAATATACCGCTGGCCTCGCTGGTGGGGAGCGCTTTACAGCTGGCAAGGCGAAGAACGTGATTTGTGTTAATACTGTTCCAGGGGCTCAAAATCTCGAAGATCGCTGCAAAGGCGTTTCAGATGGCATCACCAAGGGCGGCGGCAAATCCACCCAATTGCCATTGCCCGCGGCAAGCTTTGGCAACCCAACCGCAGTTGCTGAAGCAATTAAGGCTACTCTTCTCAAGGACAAAACGATTGATGGTGTCGTAGCAATCTCCGCAGGCGACGCAGATGCTGCTGCAGCGGGCATCGAACAGGCAGGCGGCACGGGAAAAGTGCAACTCGGCTCATTCGATATGAATGAAACGGGTTTGGAACGCGTCAAGGCCGGCACTCAATTGTTTGCTATTGATCAACAACCTTGGTTGCAAGGCTTCCTTGCCGCGACCTTGGCTGATGCTTACGTCAACTACGGTTTGAAGCTCGCAACTGCCCCTATCCTTACGGGTCCGGGTGTTGTTGACTCATCCACAATTGACGCAACGCTTGCTGGTGCAAAAGCTGGTTATCGCTAAAACATAGTCCTCAGTCGCGCCACTGCTTTTAGCGGTGGCGCGTAAGACGATTATTCGATTTTCCAAGTGCTAGCGAGAGAACAGACATGACCAATCAGGCCCCTCGATTTTCTATGGGTAATCTTTTGCGTCGGCCCGAAACGGGTTCGTTTCTTGGCCTGGTTTTTGTCGTTGCATTTTTTACATTCTTTGGCGGAACAAATTTCGCATCGGCAACGGGTGCCGCAAGCTGGCTGAACGTTGCAGCCTCCATCGGTATTGTTGCCCTTCCCATTGGCCTGCTGATGATTGCAGGCGAACTTGATATTTCGATTGGATCTCTGATCCCCGCCGGGTCAATGACTGTGGCCATTATTTCAGGCCATTTTCATTTTCCAATCGCCGTTGGGATTATTGCAGGTCTGAGCGTCGGAGCAGTCGTGGGTTTAATCAATGGTATTCTCGTTGTTCGCACTGCTGTACCATCTTTCATTGTCACTTTAGGTACATTGTTTGCAGTCGCTGGGCTGGTCTTGGGGCTTTCCGTGATCTTAACCGGAACCACAAGCGTTGCCTTGAAAGCCGGAGACGAGGCTAAATTCTTTCTCGGTCATTTCATTGGTGGCACATATCAGGTTCTCATCTTTTGGTGGATTGGTATCTCAATTCTTTTTGCATTCGTCTTGCATTACACGCGCTTTGGCAATTGGATCTTCGCCATGGGTGGCGACAAGGTCAGTGCCCGCAACGCCGGCATTCCGACCGATCGCATGACTATCTTGCTGTTCATGATCAGTGGCCTGTGCGCCACCTTTGTTGGCGTTGCCCAAGCCATTCTTTATAACAGTGCGCAAGTATCAGCCGGACAGTCCTATATTTTCAATGCCATTATTTCTGTGGTTGTAGGCGGCGTGCTTCTCACCGGTGGCTATGGCTCCGTGTTTGGCATTGTGCTGGGCACGCTCACCTTCGCAGTCGTCAACCAAGGCATTTACTTCACACCTTTTGATGCCAACTGGGCCAGCTTGATCATAGGCGTCATGCTGCTCTTGGCTGTGTTGATGAACAACACATTCAGAACATTAGCGCTGTCTTACGCGTCAAAGAAAAAGTGAGGACAAGGTCGTGGTTGCACCTATTTTAGAACTCAAAAACGTCAACAAATCCTTCGGCCCCATCGAAGTGCTCATCGACATTTCGTTGCAAGTGAAGGCTGGCGAAGTGCTTTGCCTGCTGGGTGACAATGGTGCGGGCAAATCCACCCTGATCAAGATTATGTCGGGCGTATATATCCCTACCACCGGCGAAATTCTAATGGATGGCAACCCGGTGTTTCTCGGCAGTCCACGCCAAGCGTCGGAACGGGGCATTGCCACCGTGCATCAATTCGGCGGCACATTTCCGCTGATGAGTATTGGCCGTGGTTTCTTTGTGGGTGTAGAACCTACCAAAGGCTGGGGTCCGTTTAAGGTTTATGATCGTAAAAAGGCGAACGAGATCGCTGTTAAGGCCGTGCGCGATTTTGGTATCACACGTATTGATGACGGTGACAGACTTGTAGGAGGCCTTTCAGGGGGCGAACGTCAATCGCTCGCGATTGCCCGTGCGGTTCATTTTGGGGCCCGCGTACTCATTCTTGATGAGCCCACAGCCGCACTTGGCGTGAAGCAAGCGAGCCATGTTTTGCGCATTGTCAATGAAGCCAAGCGGCGCGGGCTGGCAGTTGTCTTCATCACCCATCAAGTCATGCACGCCATGGCCGTTGGCGACCATTTTGCCGTGATCATTCGTGGGGCCATAGCTGCTGATTTTAAAAAAGGTGAACGTACCCGCGAGGAGATTACCGACCTCATGGCGGGTGGTGAAACCATGGCGGCACTGGAAGCTGAAATTTCTGCCAACGCGATACTTTGATTTTTCTTCGACGACCTTCTTGAGAGAATTGCATGAACACACCCTTCACACTTGCAGCATGTGCAGAAATGCTTTGGACGGACAAGCCAATTGAATGGCGTGCTTCGCGCCTTAGTGAAATGGGCTTTCAGGTCGGGCTCTGGAATTGGCCTGCACATGATTTGGCCAAGCTCGAAAAATCTGGGGCCACGTTCTCAATTATGAACGGATATTTGACCGGGCGATTAGCCGATGATGAAGGGGCCGATGAACTGTTGCGATCTGCACGTGAGACGGCGCAGATCGGAAAACGACTTGGTGTTGCGCGCCTCAACTTGCATGGCACAGGCCTGGGCGATGGCGGCATTCCGGTTGCGCAAACCCAGGTGGTGACGGGTGCAATGTGGATGAAAGCCCGCGATACGCTCAACCGTATTTGCGATATGGCCGACAAAGAAGGTGTGACTTATTATTTGGAAAATTCGAATTCCCTTGATCACCCCGGCTGCCCTTTTTCTACCACTGCCGATGTGTTGGCCTTGGTGTCCTCGATCAATCGCCCACAATTACAGATCAATCTCGACCTCTATCATACGCAGATTGGCGAAGGTGATCTCGTGCGCTGGTGTCAAAAATGTCTGCCGTGGATTGGTGAAATTCAAGTGGCTGATAATCCGGGCCGCTGCGAACCCGGAACTGGCGAAATTAACTATTCGGGCGTTGCATCCGCACTGAAGGCAATGGCGTACTCAGGGCCAGTTGCCATGGAAGCAAACGCATCTGGTGATGTTGAACAAGCGCTCGAAGCCTTCCGGATTGCGTTTACATAATATTCTGAGGACTGAAAAATGGATGAACTAAAATTTGGATCGAAAAATAAACGCGGCGATTTTACGCCCAAAGAACCTTTGCAGATCGCCCCTTATTTTGAATTTCCACCCAACCCAATAAAACTTCTGAAATTCCTGAAGGGCTATTTATGGCCGTGGAACCTGCTGTTCATGGCAGTGGCAGCATTGTTTTATTTCTATCTGACGCCAAGTCCACAAACGACAAAAACACTGGCCGTGGGCTGGATTGCATTTATCCTGGCACGCAATGCTGTTCTCGTTTTCATCATCTATGGGTTGTTGGAGCTACGGCTTTACATAAAGCGGGCGCAAGGCAATCGCTTCAAATTCCATGGCCAGTTTCCTGCTGACAGACCCAGTGACGTGTTCATGTTCAAAAGCCAGAACGTTGATAACATCATTCGCAGTTTTGTCTCTGGTGTTCCAATTTGGACGGCATGGGAAGTATTTGGTCTGCATACCTATGCCAACGGTTGGGGACCATGGACAACCTTTGCGGAGCATCCCTTCTGGCTTTTGACTTTCGCATTCTTCCTGCCGTTCTGGCACGAGTTTCATTTCTATTGTATTCACCGCCTTATTCATGTGCCAGTGCTCTACAAATATATTCATTCGGTGCATCACAACTCAATAAATCCAAGCCCGTGGTCTTCACTCTCAATGCACCCCGTTGAGCATTTGCTCTATTGGTCAGACTCGCTCATTCATTTGGTATTGCCGTCCCATCCGTTGCTGTTCCTATATGGCCTGCAAATTACGGGCACGGGTGCCGTGGTCGGACACATCGGTTTTGATAAAATTGAAGTGGGCTCTGAAGGTGCAATCCCGACCCACGCTTATGCACATTATCTACACCATAAATATTTTGAAGTGAATTATGCCGATGGCACCACCGCTTTGGACAAGCTGTTTGGCACCTGGCACGATGGCAGCAAGGAAGCGCACGCCCAGATGGACGCGCGTTATGCCAAGAAAATCGCAAGGGTAAATAATAAATCATGACACTACGGATTGGTATTATTGGGGCTGGTATTATGGGGGCAGACCATGCGCGCATATTTACCGAAGAAGTTCCGGGCACAGTTTTACAAGTTATCTGCGACGCAGATCAAAAGCGAGCGGCGGCGGTAGCAGACTCAACGGGCGCGTTGCACGTGGTCAGCGATCCGTTAGCTGTCATCAATGATGCTGCGGTTGATGCCGTGGTGATCGCGGCCCCTGATCAATTTCATGCACCTTTGACACTGGCCTGCATCGCTGCGAGCAAACCCGTGCTGTGTGAAAAGCCATTGTCACAAGATTCGAAAGAATGTCTCGCCGTGCTTGCGGCCGAGGAAAAGTCCGGCAGGCATACGGTGCAGATCGGCTTCATGCGCAGGTTTGATCCATCCTATGCCGAAATCAAGTCCATGTTGGCGCGTGGCGATCTGGGCAAAGCTCTGATGTTCCATTGCTTCCATCGTAATGTAGCACCAGCCTATGACTTCCGTCCTGAAATGGCCATCTGCAATTCTGCACCCCATGAATTTGACGTGGCGCGCTGGATGCTGGGTTCAGATTTCAAAAGCATTAGCGTGTTCCGTCCACCCAGTGGCGGTGAAACCGCTCCTGTCTTCATGGTTTTGGAAACTGTTGCGGGCCACTTGGTGAACATCGAAGTCAATATCAGCGCCACCTATGGTTATGATGTGCGAGGTGAACTTGTGGGCGAGAAGGGTACGGCCTTCTTGCGTGCTCCCGTGAAAGCCGATGTCAATTTGGGCCTTCAACAATTTAACACTTATCCCGCAGACTGGCGCCCACGCTTTGTTGATGCCTATCGCCAGCAAAACAGCGCATGGGTCAAATCCATCAACACAGGCAAGCCTAATCTCGGAGCGTCAGCTTGGGATGGCTATTGTTCCACTGCCGTCGCCGAAGCAGGCGTTGAGGCGCTGCACAGCGGCAAGACAGTTGCCGTGACGCAGATTGCCAAACCAAATTTCTATTTGTGAGGCCAAGATGAAAATTGGAATGGTCACCGATTCCCTCAGTCACTTGTCATTGGATGATATGCTCGACACAGCTGCGAGGCTTGGCATTAAAGGGGTTGAATTCAACGCTGCCAACTGGACCTCAGCACCGCACATCAATCTCAAAGCGTTGATCGAAAGTTCGGCTGAACGGCGAGATTTTCTAAGTGCTGTAAAGTCACGCGGTTTGGATATTATTGCCTTGAATGCAAATGGCAATCAATTGCATCCTACTGAAGGCGAAAAACAGTCAGCAGCGCTACACGATACTATTCGTGTTGCAGGACTACTTGGAATTGAAACAGTCGTCCTTATGTCTGGCCTTCCTGAAGGTGCAGCGGGTGACAAAATGCCAAACTGGGTCGTCTCATCATGGCCACCCGAAACGCAAACCATGCTCAAATATCAATGGGAAGAACGCGCCCTTCCTTATTGGGCCAAGCTCGCCAAATTTGCCAAAGAACATGGCGTAAAGAAATTAGCTGTTGAGCTTCACGGCAATCAACTAGTCTATAACGTGCCAACCCTGCTGCGTCTACGCAAAGAAATCGGCCCTATTGTTGGTGCAAATCTTGATCCCTCGCATCTCATGTGGATGGGGGCTGATCCACTTGCGGCCATTGATGCTTTGGGTCCCGCCATTCTGCACACTCATGCCAAAGACACGTTCATCAACAAGCCCGTGGCTGCTCTCACGAGCCGACTTGAGAACGGTTCCCTTATGAATATTCCGGGCCGCGCTTGGAGCTACATCACGCTGGGCTATGGCAACGACCAAGCATTCTGGAAAGACTTCTGCTACCGCCTGCGCATGGCGGGTTATGATGGTTGGCTTTCTATTGAACACGAAGACGCGCTGTTGTCGCGTGAAGAAGGTGTTCGTAAATCCGTAGAACTTTTACAAGTAGTTGCCCCCTCTGAAGCCGGTGACTACAAACCACAAGTATTTTGAGGACGTGAAAATGCTGAGGATCGGCGTTGTTGGCTACGGAACAGGTGGGCGGCATTTTCATACACCGTTCATTGACGCTGCAAAGAATTGCAAACTTTCTGGCATTGTTGCGAGGGTATCTGCAACCGTGGCTGCTGCGAAAACGGATTGGCCAGACACGCCGATTTACGCGAGCCTCGCTGAGTTGATTGCGGCGGGAACTTGTGATGCCGTAACCATCACAACGCCGCCCCAGACGCGAAGAGAATTGGTGCTCGAAGCAATCCATGCTGGTTTGCATGTGATCGCCGATAAGCCTTTCGCACCACATGCAGCGGCGGCCTGGGAACTGGATGCTGCCGCAAAGGCGAAAGGCGTTACACTGGGCGTTTTCCAAAACCGCAGGCTCGACGCTGATCTCCAAACACTGGCCAAACTGATCAAAGATGACCGCCTTGGTCGGATCTGGCGGATTCATAACCGCATGGATTTTGATGATCCAGCGACGCTGGAAGCAGGCCCATCAGGCGGACTTTTGCGCGATCTCGGAAGTCACCTTGTCGATCAAATGTTGTGGTTGTTGGGGCCCGTTGTTGCTGTCGATGCGCAGCTCGATCATGTCGATTTACCCCAAGGTCGGACGGATGCGAGTTTCACCATCACGTTGCGTCACGAAAGCGGAGCGCACAGCCATATCTCGGCGAGTAAACTCAATCACTTCAACCAACGAGAGCTCCGCGCCTATGGCGACAAGGGCGCTTTCGTAAGCCACAGCACCGATGTGCAGGCCCAGTCGATTTTTGCGGGCAAGCGCCCGTCACATAATCTCGCAACATGGGGCTATGAGCCAGAATCCCATTGGGGTACGCTTTATACTTCAGATGGTTCGGAACGTGTGCCTTCAGAACAGGGGCGCTATCACGACTATTACGAGGCATTCGCTCGCGCGGTAGCTGATGGTAAACCGCCGCCAGTTACGGCTGAAGCGGGCGCACAAGTTCTCGCCGTACTCGACGCTGCTCGACACAGTACAGAACAGGGTCGATCAATATCACTTTAATGGATCGACGATAAGTTTGTAGCGTTTTACCATATGTGCCGCGCCACAGGACATCGACAGGTGTTCGTGCAGTTGGAATTACGGTGCCACCCCACTTAATAGGACTTAAAGCTGAACAATCGGCAAGCTCACCACGAACTAGCGCAATGAGCAAGCCAATGACGCTTTGCCGTCCTCCACAGTGCGTAGGCTATATGATTATGATCAGGTGGGCCTTGGCGTGAAAGAAACCGATGTCGGCATCAACAGCAAAGACCGCGTGTGGCCGATGGCAATTGGCATCGGCAATATAGTACGATCTTGCAGGCCCGCTGAACGCGGTGGCCGTTAGCAATAATTGAGCAAAGAAACCACAATCAATTGATGCATTGCAATATTTAATGTTGCATGGCAGCATCAAATTGTGGACCACGGCCTTTCAATATTACTCGTCGACGAAAACACGGATCGTGCTGCTTTGATCGAGCGTGGCCTGCATGAGGCGGGTTATAACCGCGTTTCAATTATCCGGGAAACCAAGGGTGTTTTAAAAAAGATAGAAGATATTTCGCCGGATGTAATTGTCATCGATTTGGGCAATTCAAGTCGTGATCTTTTGGAGCACATGTTTTTGGTGTCGCGCACCGTGCGCAAGCCGATCGCCATGTTTGTAGATCAATCGGATGAACAGTCTATGTACCGGGCAATCGAGGCAGGTGTTTCTGCTTATGTCGTCGATGGACTTAAAAAAGAACGTATCAAACCCATTCTCGATCTGGCGATGATCCGGTTCAAGGCGTTTGAAGACATCCGCGATGAGCGGGATGCAGCCAAATCGGCACTTGATGACCAGAAGCTAATTGATCGTGCCAAACGCAACCTGATGAATGCAAAAGGCCTTTCGGAAGACGAAGCATATGAAAGCTTGCGCAAGGCTGCCATGGCGCAGAACAAACGCATGGCGCAAATCGCCGAGGCTGTGATGACTGCACAAAGTTTGATGGAGCAATGTGATGATCGAACTTAATGTCGGCTTTGTGCCTTTGCTTGATGCATCAATCCTCATCATGGCCCATGAAAAAGGTTTCGCCGAAGAGCAAGGTCTTCAACTTAAACTTATGAAGGAAACATCCTGGGCCAATATCAGAGACCGCCTGTCAGTTGGCCAGTTTCATGTTGCCCATATGTTGGCCCCGCTGCCGATTGCACAGAACTTAGGATTATCGCCGCTTAAAACGCATTTGATTGCGCCTTTCGCGTTAGGGCTTGGTGGAAATGCCATTACAGTTTCTCAGATGCTTTACGGGGCGATGGGTGAATCTATTTCGCATTCTTCCGACCCAGCAAAAGCTGGCGCTGCCTTGCGCGCGGTTGTTACGAGTCGCAAAGCACAAAACCTATCCAAACTTGTTTTTGCGGTTGTGCACAGCTTTTCGGTTCATGCTTATGAATTACGCTACTGGCTGGCGGCAAGCGGGATAGATCCCGAAGATGATGTTGACCTAACAATTGTCCCGCCCGCGATGATGGGAGACGCGTTGGCGACAGGTGCTATTGATGGGTTTTGTGTCGGTGAACCTTGGAATAGCAATGCTGTAGCGCAGGGCTTGGGCGAGGTGGTGACAACAAAAGCATCAATTTGGAGATCGAGCCCCGAGAAAGTTTTGGGATTACGAAAAACATGGGCCGAAGATAATCGCGAAAAACTTGATACATTACTCGTTGCTCTTCACAACGCTGCGATGTGGTGCGGTTCGCCTCTTAACAGAGATGAAATGGCGCGCATTTTGGCAAAGCCCCAATACATTGGTGTGGGTGAAAAAATAGTTCGAAAAGGATTGGTTGGAAACATTCAAGGCGACCAGACACAAAGTGATTTTCTGATTTTTGCAGAGCGTGCAGCAAACTTCCCTTGGGTCAGCCACGCACTTTGGATCTATTCGCAAATGGTCCGGTGGAACCAATGTCAATATAGTTCTGCAGCCGAAAAAATTGTCAGCCAAACCTATCGTCCCGATATTTACCGACAAGCGCTTGGCCCTTTCGGAGTGTCCCTCCCAGGTGGCAGCTCTAAGGTGGAAGGCGCGCTTACGGAAACAACGCGTGTGCCAGCTTCGGGAGGCCCTTTAAATTTGGGGCCGGACGGATTTTTTGATGGCATTGCCTTCGATCCAAGTGACATTAAATCTTATCTGACAGAATTAGGCAGAGATATTGCGTTGCACAATAGATAGGCAATCAAATGCCTGTTCATGCGGCAGGTCAATTCGTGAAATTCGTCCGATAGATACTAAGTATCTGAAATTAAATATAAAAATAGTTTTTTGAAATTGGCACAACTCATGCAGTGATGCAAGCAAGTGCTCACAAGCACATTCGGCAACGCCGCCGACAGGAAAGAGATCGCCCCCGACTCTCCGCCTGTCGGCGGCTTTTTTTTTAAGGAGAATGAGATGTTTCAAATCAATTCCACGCGCCGCGCCTTTCTGAAGAAATCAGCAGCTACTGCAGCAATTTTAACCGCGGCCCGCGCTCTATTGCCATCGGGTGCAATGGCTGCAAGTGGCCCCGAGATTGACGTGGCAAAGCTCGGCTTCATTGCGCTGACAGATTCTTCTCCTTTGATTATTGCAAAAGAGAAGGGCCTCTTTGCTAAATATGGCGTTGGCAATGTCGAGGTTTTGAAGCAAGCTTCATGGGGTGCCACGCGCGATAATTTGGTTCTCGGTTCTGCGGGCAGCGGCATAGACGGCGCACATATTCTAACCCCGATGCCATACCTGATGACGCTGGGCACAATCACGCAGAACAAACCTGTGCCGATGAAAATTTTGGCGCGGCTTAATCTTGATGGCCAAGGCATTTCAGTTTCCAAAGAATATGCAGATTTGAAAGTAGGGCTCGATGCATCGCTGCTCAGAGAAGCTTTCGCCAAGAAAAAAGCCGCGGGTGCGGCTGCTAAAATCGCTGTGACGTTCCCAGGTGGAACACATGATTTGTGGATGAGGTATTGGCTCGCAGCGGGCGGCATTGATCCTAACAAGGATGTTGAAACCATCATCGTTCCACCGCCGCAGATGGTGGCCAATATGAAAGTCGGAACGGTTGATGCATTCTGTGTGGGTGAGCCATGGAATGCCCAACTTGTAAGCCAAGGACTTGGATATTCCGCTGTCACAACCGGTGAACTCTGGTCGAAGCACCCTGAAAAGTCTTTGGCATTGCGCGCTGATTTCACGGATAAGAATCCAAAGACCACGGAGGCCATATTGATGGCAGTGATGGAAGCCCAGCAGTGGTGCGACGCTGATGCCAATAAGGATGAGCTGGCCAAAATCGTTTCTAAACGCGAATGGTTCAACATCAAGCCAGAAGATATTGTTGGTCGCCTGAAGGGTGAGTTTGATTATGGCAATGGCAAAGTGGTTCAAGCTAGCCCGCATGCCATGAAGTTCTGGCGTGATGCTGCTTCATTTCCGTTTAAGAGTCATGATGCTTGGTTCCTTGCGGAAAATATGCGCTGGGGCAAGGTGAAGGGGGACACAGATATTGCAGCACTGATTGCAAATGTGAATGGTGCTGACACTTGGCGGGCAGCTGCCAAGGCGATGAGCATCGCCGATGCTCCAGCTTCAGACTCGCGCGGTGTTGAAACCTTCTTTGACGGCAAAACGTTCGATCCTGCAAACCCAAAGGCCTATCTCGACAGCCTTTCCATCAAAGCGATGGTTTGAGCTATTGATGAGTGAAGCTGCGTTGAAACTTGAAACAGAACTGGCCGAGGCATTGCCTCTGCCGGTTCGTCCTCTATCAAATGTCGTGGTGCTGCCAACCAAGCACGCTAAACCCAGAATGATATTCATGCCTGACTTTAAAAAAATTGGTGCGGCGTTGTTGCCACCACTCTTTGTTATGCTGTTGGCTTTGTTGTTGTGGCAAATTTTTGCTTCATCTCCCACCTCAGGTTTGCCGCCGCCGACAACGGTGATTGCAGAGAGCAGCGACCTCATTCTGCATCCGTTTTTTGATCATGGCGGCACAGACAAAGGCCTAGGCCTTCATGTTTTTGCATCGCTCAAGCGCGTAGCTTTGGGCTATACGTTGGCGGCCATTGTTGGCATTGCCTTGGGAACTCTGGTTGGCGCTTCACAATTGTTTATGCGCGGACTTGACCCGTTGTTTCAAATCTTGCGCACTGTGCCACCGCTGGCGTGGCTTCCCATTTCATTGGCGGCGTTCAAGGACGGTCAACCTTCGGCAATCTTTGTGATTTTCATAACGGCGATTTGGCCGATCATTATTAATACTGCCACAGGCATCCGCAATATTCCCGATGACTATAAAAATGTGGCCCGAGTTATTCAACTCAACCCCCTTCAATATTTTTCCAAGATTATGGTCCCTGCTGCTGCGCCTTATATTTTCACAGGCCTGCGTATTGGTATTGGACTTTCCTGGCTGGCTATTGTGGCGGCAGAAATGTTGATCGGTGGAACTGGCATTGGATTTTTCATTTGGGACGCTTGGAATTCATCGCACATTAGCGACATCATTGTGGCCCTGTTTTATGTGGGGATCGTTGGTTTCGTGCTTGATCGGTTGGTCAGTTATGTGGGCTCGCTTGTCACCCACGGCATGACGGTGAATTGAGTATATATGATGCACAAACCTTATCTCTCGCTATCGCATGTGGGCAAAAGTTTTCAGCGTGGCACTAATATCACCGAAGTACTGCGTGACATTTCTTTGACTGTCGAACGCGGCGAATATGTTTCGCTGATTGGCCATTCAGGTTGCGGCAAATCCACTTTGCTCAATCTGATTGCAGGCCTCACACCCGTCTCAAGCGGGACAGTTCTGTTGGAAGACAAACACGTCAATGCCCCGGGACCTGATCGTGCTGTGGTGTTTCAAAATCACTCGCTGCTGCCGTGGCTGAGTGTTTATGACAATATCAGGCTCGCTGTAGATAAAGTCTGGGCCAAGGAATCTGCAAGCCAACGCAAGGCTCGCATTATGGAAAAGCTTGATCTCGTACAAATGGCACATGCCAAAGACAAGCGTCCAAGTGAAATTTCTGGGGGGATGAAACAGCGCGTAGGTATTGCGCGTGCGCTTGCTATGGAACCGAAGGTGTTGCTGCTCGACGAGCCCTTTGGCGCGCTTGATGCTTTGACGCGCGCCCATTTGCAAGACCAGGTGATGCAGATTCATCAGACGTTGAAGAACACGGTGGTGATGATCACGCACGATGTGGATGAGGCCGTGTTGCTTTCTGATCGTATTGTGATGCTGACCAATGGGCCATCAGCCACAATTGGGGAAATCGTGAATGTGAACCTGTCTTATCCCCGCAAGCGCATCGAACTGGTTTCGCAGCCAGAATATATCCGCTGCCGCGAGGCAGTTCTCAAATTCTTATACGAACGTCATAAATTTGTGGAGGCCGCATAATGGCATCTAAACTGGTCATTATCGGGAATGGCATGGCGCCGGGGCGCATGTTGGAGCATTTGTTCGAACTTGCGCCAAACAGCCACGACGTTACGATTTTCAACGCGGAGCCACGTGTCAATTATAACCGGCTCATGTTGTCGCCCGTGCTTTCTGGTGAGAAGACTTATGAGGACATCATCACGCATGGCGATGATTGGTATGCGCAAAATTCAGTCACGCTGCATAAGGGCAAGAAGATTGCCAAAATTGATCGTGCTGCAAAAACAGTCACGGCGGAAGATGGAACTGAGGCTGCCTATGATAAGCTCGTTATCGCTACAGGCTCATCGCCGTTCATCATCCCAATTCCCGGCAAGGATTTGCCCGGTGTGGTGACCTACCGTGATCTCGATGATGTTGAAAAAATGCTGGCCGCTGCGAAACATGGCGGCAGCGCTGTAGTGATTGGTGGCGGTTTGCTTGGCCTTGAGGCTGCTGCTGGTTTGCACGCGCGCGGTATGGATGTAACTATTTTGCATTTGATGCCAACATTGATGGAGCGTCAGCTTGATCCGGCGGCGGCGCATTTATTGCAACAGGCGATTGAAAAGCGCGGCATGAAGGTGATGCTTAAAGCCAATACTCATGCGATAGTCGGCGACGGAAAAGTTGAAGGTGTTCGGCTTGATGATGGCACTCTATTGCCTGCATCATTGGTGGTGATGGTTGTTGGTATTCGGCCTGCATCAGCCCTTGCAAAAGACGCTGGCATTGAAGTGAATCGCGGTATTCTTGCCAATGATCAGTTGATCACGTCTGACCCTGATGTGTTTGCTCTTGGAGAATGCGTCGAACATCGCACGGGCATCTATGGCCTTGTTGCACCCCTTTACGAAATGGCGCGAACGATTGCTGAAGTTTTAGCAGGGCAGGTGGCCGCTTACACCGGCTCTGTTATGTCAACCAAGCTCAAAGTGACAGGCATTGACCTTTATTCTGGTGGTGATTTTGCCGAGGCCCAAGACCGCGAAGAAATCGTGCTGCGTGATGCGTCGCGCGGTGTCTACAAAAGGCTGGTGATCAAAGACAACAAGATCATCGGCATTGTGATGTATGGCGATACGAGTGACGGGCCATGGTTTTTTGATAAATTAAAGAAGGGTGAGGATATTTCCGAGCAGCGTGAAATGCTGATCTTTGGCCAAGCCTATGCAGGAGGGACCCCCCTGGACCCTACGGCGGCCGTTGCAGCCTTACCGCCTGACGCAGAAATCTGCGGCTGCAACGGCATTTGCAAAAGCAAAATCACCGACGCGATTGCCGCGAAAAAATTAACATCAATTGACGAAGTGCGTGCACACACCAAAGCTTCGGCTTCATGCGGTTCGTGCACGGGCCTTGTCGAAAAGCTGCTCGTCATTTCTTTAGGCGATGGTTACAAACCCAACGCAATTCTACCGATGTGCCCCTGCACAGATCTGGGGCATGGTGAAGTACGGCGTTTGATCGTGGCGGAAGGCTTCAAAAACATTCAGGAGCTGATGCAGCAACTCGAATGGAAAACCAGTTGCGGCTGTGCCAAATGTCGACCGGCGCTCAACTATTACATGGTCTCCAATTGGCCTGGTGAATATGTCGATGATAATCAGTCGCGCTTCATCAACGAGCGCGTGCACGCCAACATTCAAAAGGACGGCACTTTCTCCGTCGTGCCGCGGATGTGGGGCGGCATGACATCGGCCAAAGAGCTTCGCGCCATCGCTGATGTGGCAGATAAATTTGCAATCCCCGCCGTTAAAGTGACCGGCGGACAACGCATCGATTTGCTCGGCGTGAAGAAAGAAGATTTGCCGGCGGTCTGGTCTGATCTCAATGCGGCGGGCATGGTTTCGGGTGCGGCTTATGCAAAAGGTTTGCGCACTGTCAAAACTTGTGTGGGCACTGATTGGTGCAGATTTGGAACGCAAGATTCAACGGGCCTTGGCATTAAGCTTGAAAAATTTATGTGGGGATCTTGGACACCTGCAAAATTGAAAATGGCGGTATCTGGTTGTCCGCGAAATTGTGCTGAAGCCACATGCAAAGACATCGGCGTCATCTGTGTTGACTCTGGCTATGACATTCATTTTGCTGGTGCCGCCGGCCTCGATATCAAGGGCACGCAAGTTCTCACACACGTCGACACTGAGGAAGAGGCGCTGGAAATGATTGTGGCGCTCACCCAGCTTTACCGTGAGCAGGGCTATTATCTTGAGCGCATTTACAAATGGGCGGCGCGTGTGGGGATCGATAGCGTGCGGCAAAATATTGTGGACGATGCAACCAAGCGCAAAGCCTATTTCGACAAATTCGCATTCAGCCAAAAATTTGCACAGATTGATCCGTGGCGGTTGCGCGCTTCCGGCCATGAAGCCCACGAGTTTATGCCCATGCGGGCTTTCCCAAAACGTATCGCAGCGGAGTGAGATGATGAATCCGGATTGGATCGATATTGGCTTGGTGCGCGATGTGCCGTTTCGTGGTTCGCGCATTGTGAGCACGGGCAATGGAGACATTGCAATTTTCAAAGCCTTTGATGGCAAAGTTTTTGCGCTGTGGGACAAGTGCCCTCATAAGGGTGGGCCGCTCAGCCAGGGCATTGTGAATGGTCACTCAGTCACTTGCCCGCTTCATAATTGGGTGGTTGCATTGGACACGGGCGACGTGAAAGGCCCAGACAAGGGCTGTGCGCGAAAAGTTGAATTGATGATCGACGACGGACGCATTTATATGGCCGCCGCCACGCTCAAAAGAGATGCTGCATGACAACGACTAAAACCACATGCCCCTATTGTGGTGTGGGTTGCGGCGTGCTGGCGACAAAGATTGGGGATGGAAAGGTTTCGGTTAAAGGAGATCCAGAACACCCAGCGAATTTTGGCAAGCTCTGTTCCAAAGGTTTAACACTGGCCGAGACGCTTGTGCCGCAGGGGCGTCTGACTTACCCAATGATTGCCAATGAACGTGTTTCGTGGGACGCGGCTATTGCACGTGTGGCGGAAAAATTTGCGACTACAATCCGGGATCATGGCCCAGACAGCGTGGCTTTCTATGTGTCGGGGCAATTGCTGACGGAAGACTATTACGTCGCCAACAAACTGATGAAGGGGTTCATCGGCTCGGCCAATATCGATACCAATTCAAGACTATGTATGGCCTCAGCAGTGGCGGGCCATAAAAGGGCGTTTGGCGCAGATATTGTGCCTTGCAATTATGAAGATTTGGAAGAGGCCGACTTGGTGGTGCTGGTAGGTTCCAATCTTGCTTGGTGTCACCCTATTCTGTTTCAACGCCTGCAAGCTGCGCGCGAAAAGCGTGGCACAAAACTTGTGGTGATTGATCCGCGCCGCACCGCCTCGGCCGAAGGTGCGGATTTATTTTTAGGGATTACGTCTGGCAGCGATGTTGCGCTTTTCAACGGCTTGCTCCGCCAGCTTTACTTACGCGGTGAATTTGATCCAGCATTTGTTTTTTCTCACACATCTGGCCTTAGCGAAGCGCTGTTGGCGTCGCGCGAATGGACGACTGAAGGCGTCGCGGCAGCAACCGGATTGAAACAGACGGATGTTGAGGCGTTTTATGCTTTGTTTGCAGCGCATGAAAAAATCGTCACTGCCTTTTCCATGGGTGTCAATCAATCGGCATCAGGCACTGATAAAGTGAATGCCATTATAAATTGCCACCTGCTCACGGGGCGCATTGGCAAGGCCGGAGCCGGTCCGTTTTCGATCACGGGTCAACCCAATGCCATGGGTGGCCGTGAAGTGGGCGGCATGGCCAATATGTTGGCTGCACATATGGACATTGCCAATCCTGTTCACCGTGATGCCGTCCAGAAATTTTGGGCTTCACCACATATCCCAGAAAAAGAGGGTCTTAAAGCTGTCGATATGTTTCAGGCAGTGGGTGAAGACAAGATCAAAGCGCTTTGGATTATGGGCACAAATCCTGCTGTCAGCTTGCCAGATTCTGGTTCTATTGCAGCTGCATTGAAGCGCTGCGATTTCGTTGTTGTTTCCGATGTCATGGCGCAAACCGAAACAACGCAATATGCCCATGTACTTTTACCCGCTCAAGGCTGGGGCGAGAAGGATGGCACAGTCACCAACTCAGAGCGTCGCATTTCACGGCAGCGCAGTTTTTTGGCACCCGAGGGTGAGGCACGCCCTGATTGGAAAATTATCTGTGATATTGCCGAGGCCATGGGATTTGACGGCTTTGGATACGAAGGCCCCGCAGAAATATTTGCAGAGCATGTGGGTCTTAGCGAAGTTCAAAATAACGGAACGCGGTTGCTTAATCTGGAGGACTGGAAAGGCCAAGATTTTGAAGCACTCATGCCTACTCAATGGGGTGGCAGGCGTCCGTTCGTTGATGGAATTTTTCAAACCCATGATGGTCGCGCACGCTTTGTGCCGACGCTTTTTAAGCCTGTGACGATTGATGAAGGCAAATACACGCTGAACACGGGGCGCATTCGTGATCAGTGGCACACCATGACGCGCACTGGTCTGGTGCCGAAACTGTTTAGCCACCGTGCAGAGCCTTACATCGAAATATCACCTGCAGCGGCGACCAGCTTGGGTTTGCACCCTGCGGATTTGGCTGAGATTTCGGGCGAGCACGGAAAATCCATCGCCCGCATTTTGATCACCCAGACCGTCAGAGATGGAGATGTTTTCCAACCGATGCATTGGACTTCTCAATTTGCATCGCAAGCTTTGGCCAATGGCAACACTTCACCAGCGGTTGATCCATTCAGTGGCCAGCCAGCGCTGAAATCATCGGCTGTCAGTATCGCCAAAAAGGCAATCGCTTGGCATGGTTGTGGAATTGCGCTTGGCCCGCTGGAATTGCTCACATGCTATTGGGCCAAAGCGCCATTGCTGGAAGGATTTGCCTTTGAGTGCGCTGATGAAAAATTTCCAGCGGATTGGTTGGCATTTAGCGGGTCTTTGATGTCTTTGGAGGCAAGCGAAATCTCCACGGTATTAACAGGTGACCAAGCTTCCTTTCGCTGCGTTGCCCGAAAAAATGGAAAATTGATTTTTGCTTTCTTTGCGTCGGCCCAACCTGTTGAGGTAAGCCGCGCATGGCTGCACCAACAGCTTGGCAGTGACGTTCAATCGGTGCAGGTTCTGTCTGGCAGGCCAGCGGCAGGCGTGCTCGATCATGGCCCCATCATCTGTTCTTGCAACGGCGTGGGGCGTAACTTGATCAAACGCGCGGTTTACGACACACACGGCGCAACACTAAGTGCGATTTGTGAAAAGACCAATGCAGGTATGGGCTGTGGTTCATGCAGGCCAGAGGTGCAAAGGATCATCACGGAAATCTCTGCTACGCGCATTGCAGCGGAATAGTGCTTAAAAACTCGTTCTAAATAATCGCCTTTTCGATAATCGGCTCGTTATTCATTATACGGTCGAAATGGAACGCCGTCAGATCAAGCGTTTTATATTTTCCGTAGGTCAACCACTCAGATGTGGCCCGACCCATGGCGGGAGATTGTTGAAGTCCATGGCCTGAAAAACCGTTGAGGGAAATGAAATTGGAAATAACCGGGTGCGGGCCAGTGACGGCATTGTGGTCGAGCACATTTGAATCATAATGGCCCGTCCATTCGCTTGTCACTTTCACGGCGTCAAACTGCGGAATACGTGTGGCGATGGTTGGCCAAATATGATTTTCCCATAGCGAATGATCCATCGAAAAATCATCAGGATCAACAGCTGGATCAATTTCCGCATGGCCACCGCACATATATGTGCCGCCACCATTCTCCCGGACGTGTACGCCCGAAGGGTCAATCGTCAGAGGCAAATCCACTTCGAGTGGCTTATCGGCCTTGAAAATCCAAGTGTAGCGTTTGCGTGGCTCGATGGGCAGCGCAATGCCTGCCATTTTTGCGGTTAGTGCTGCGCGCGTGCCAGATGAATTGACAACGTGACCACAGCCAATAACTTCACCTGATTTTAGAATTACACTTTCGATCTTTGTTCCGTTGGCATTTTTTGCCATGCCAACAACTTCATTGGTCACATATTCAACGCCACGTTCGCGCGCCACACGCTTCCACCAATCAAACATTGTGGAACCATCAAAGTAGCCTTCGTCGCGACGATTGATGCTGCCCAAAATGAGATCATCAGTATTATAGAATGGATAGGTGCTTTTGATTTCGTCGGCGGTCATCAATTGCGTTGCGGCACCAGCGGCCAATTGCACTTTTTGGTTTTCACGCAAAATATTTGCAAAGCTTTCGGTATCGGCAAGGTACATATAACCAAAGGTGCGAATTGAAAGCTCCGGTACGCGCTCGTCGCCGCCCATATATTTTCGCAGGTTTTTATAAAATTCTGCACCAAATTGCGAGATGCGCACATTGAGCTCAGTCGAGAACTGTTGCCTGATGCAAGAATTGCTCAGCGTGGTTGCGGCTTTTTCATAGGTCGGATCTTTCTCAACAACCAGGACTGTGCCTTTGAAATCTGGATTATCTGTCAAAAACCATGCGGTTGATGAACCCATAATGGCGCCACCAATAATTACCACATCATAAGACTTGCGTGTAGGGCTGGTTGTCAACTTTAGCGCTTGCATTACAGCACTTCTCCAACATCATCGATCATCATTGTCATTGCAACATCAGCCAGCATCATTGTCGGTGCGTTGGTGTTTCCTGACGGAATAAACGGCATGGCCGAAGCATCAATCACCCGCAGGTTTTTTACGCCTCGCACTCTAAGATGATTGTCGAGAACAGCGGCAACATCACCATCCGGCCCCATGCGGCATGTGCCGACCGGGTGCCAATTGGTTTTGACGGTACGGCGGCAATGTTCAGCCAATTCAGCATCACTTGTCACATTTTCACCGGGTAAAATTTCGTGGGTAATGCGCGAAGCGATTGGATTTTCCTTCAATATCTCACGCGCATAACGCAGGCCAGCAATCTGCATGCGCAAGTCATCAGCTTCGGCCAAATAATTATTGTCGATGATCGGTTTGTCGAATGGGCTTGTTGAACGCAGCTTAACTGTTCCGCGTGATTTGGGGCGCAGCAAACAAGCGGTTAAGGTCACCCCATCCTGCGGCTTCACATTTTTGATATCGCCATCAAGATAGACCGAAGGCACACAATACATTTTAATTGTCGGACGTGGGCCGCCATCAGGATCGATATAAGCAGCCGCCTCAACGCCTGTGCTGGTCACAGGCCCGGTTTTGGTGAGGAGATATTGTAGGCCGTTCCAGATCGCGCGAAGCCCTTTGTCCTCTCCGTAATATCCATAATGGCCATTGGTTGCTGCTACCACTGGCACTTCATGGTGATCCTGTAAATTTTGACCAACCCCCGAAAGATCATGTTTCACTGTGATCCCCATTTCACGTAAATGTTTGGCTTGGCCTATGCCCGATAGCATGAGAATTTTGGGTGAGTTGTATGAACCAGCGGCGAGTAAAACTTCGGCATCAGCGAAGGCTGAAAAATCTTCGCTGCCCTTTACAAAATCGACGCCCTTGCAAATTCCGTTTTGGATCATCAATTTCGAAACGGTGCATCCGGTTCTGATTGTCAAGCGACCGGTTTCTAGCGCTGGTTTCAAAAACGCTTCAATGCCGTCATAGCGGCGTTTTTGAAAAGTTGTGTATTGCATCGTGCCAACGCCGCGCTGAGTTGCCCCATTAAAATCTGCATTGTGCGGAATGCCCAATGCTTCGACAGATTTTACATAATCCTTGGTGATCTGGCATTGCCTTGCGGTACCCGAGACATAAAGCGGCCCGTTATTTCCGTGCCACTCGTCATGCAAATGCTGGTTATTTTCCATCGCCTTGAAATGCGGCAAAACATCTTTGTAAGCCCATCCGGAACCAGCACCTAGAAATTGGCCCCAATGATCATAGTCAGCAGCCTGACCTCGCGTATAAACCATGGCGTTTACTGATGTGCCGCCGCCCAAAATATTGGCCTGGCCAACGGCTGGTGCGCGGCCGTTCAAATGTTTTTGTGGAATGGGCTGATACATTTCAACGACCGGGCTGCCGCTGATACCCTTCATCCAGCCCGCTGGCATCGATAGCAGTTTAGCGGTCAGAAAATCTGGCCTTGCGGGGCCGCGTTCGAGCAGCAAGACGGTGGCCTTGGTGTCCTTGGTCAATCTCCAAGCCGCAACGCAAGCTGCCGAGCCACCGCCAACGATTATGTAGTCATATGAAACACTCATGCCCTAACTTATCACTGCGCATAAGAAAACTTGCAAGAGTGAAACTTTGTTTGTTAGGCTTCCAAAGAATGAGGTGGAAACATGTATCTCGAAAAATTCAAAATAAATGGCCGCAAAGCTGTAGTTACAGGCGGTGGGCGCGGCATTGGGCTTTGTTGCTCTGAAGCATTGGCCGAGGCCGGAGCGTATGTCATCATCGCGGACCGCGACCCTGATATCGCGGCCAGCGGCTTGGCGCATTTGCAAACCAAGGGTTACAAAGCGCAGAGCGTCGTGATGGATGTGACCAATACGGAACAGGTCAACCACGTTGCTGATGCTCTGTTTAAACAACATGGGGCCATGGATATTCTGGTCAATTGCGCTGGCATTGCGCGCTCGGGCGTGAACGCTGAAGATGTACCGGACGAGCTTTGGCTTGATGTGAACAATGTCAACTACAATGGCACATTCTGGTGTTGCCGGGCCTTTGGTAAACAGATGTTGGAGAAAGGCAAAGGCAGCATTGTCAATATCGGTTCGATGTCAGGGATCATCGTCAATCGCCCGCAAAACCAATCCTATTATAACGCGTCAAAGGCAGCCGTGCATCATCTTACAGCATCTTTGGGTGCTGAATGGGCGTCGCGGGGCGTGAGGGTTAATGCAGTTGCTCCCACTTATATTGAAACGCCGATGATTCACAGTTTGGAACTGGTCAAAGAAGCGATGAAGGATTGGCTGCGCGATACGCCGATGGGGCGCTTAGGTCAGCCGGACGAGATTGCCTCAGTTGTTCATTTTTTGGCGTCTGATGCGTCGAGCATTATGACGGGTGCAACCGTGGTTGCCGATGCTGGGTTTATTTGTTGGTGAGAAGAGGCGGGTCGTCTGTTTTCAAACAAGTAATTCACGATCGTCATTCCCGCGTAGGCGGGAATCTCTGTTTATTTCGTCCAAAAACGCAGGTCCCCGCTTTCGCGGGGATGACGGTTTAAGGTGAAATGGTGTTTTTCTGAAGCCACACCTGAGCCAAATCAATCTTCAGCAATATCTTCAGCCCATAGTTCCGGCTTTTCCTTGATAAAGCGCGTCATCAAAGCGGTGCAATCGGAATCGCCTGCGATAATAACTTCCACGCCCTTAGAGCGCAAAAACTCTTCATTGCCCCCAAAGGTTTGGTTTTCGCCGATCACCACGCGCGGAATTCCAAATTGGATGATCGTGCCAGTGCACATCATGCAAGGGCTCAAACTGGTGTAAAGCGTAGTGTCGCGGTAGGTCTTTTGGCGGCCAGCTTTGCGCAGCGCGTCCATCTCGCCATGGGCAATTGGATCGCCGCCTTGCACACGCTGGTTGCGTCCTTGGCTCACGAGGGTCTCGCCACGCGCCAAAACTGAACCAATTGGGCAGCCGCCTTCATCAAAGCCCGCCTTGGCTTCATCATAGGCAATACGGAGGAATTTTTTATCAATGTCGTTTAGCATAGGTGATCCTACTCTTTGCGGGCGTTCCAAAAATCATCCTGCAATTTTGCGGCCTCAACTTCAAGCATTGGCCCCACTATTTCTGTTGCTCTTTGGCCGGCTTCAAAAACAATGTGACATGGCAAATCCAAAGTTGGGTTTTCTTCATGGTCGCCCGTCTGTTCTTTCAGCGCCTTCTCGGTTTGTCCAAACACCACGCGGCCGATGCCCGCCCAATAGATGGCACCTGAACACATGGCGCAGGGCTCTGCGGATGTATAAAGTGTGCAACCTTGTAAAAATGCCACATCATATTTCTTAGCCGCGCGAGACGCCAAAATGCGTTCGGCATGAGCCGTCCGGTCACCGCCCTCAGAAGTGTAACCGTTGCCTTGCTCCATCAACACATTACCATCTGCGTCGGCCAGAACCGAACCGAAGGGATGATCACCCGATTCACGAGCGCGTTTGGCGACCTCAAAACTCAGCCGTAACAGTTTTTCATCTTCCGGTCGGTGTGACTTTTCCATATGCAGTTCCTTGGCAAAATTTAGGGCAACGCGTTAATAATTGTGCAGAAACCTTGAATTCTCGATTTTTGCCCAATTTTTTTTCAGGGTTTACTTGCCTGTCATTTCCATTCTGCGCATAGTGCTTGAAAATCTGGTGAAAAGCCAGCGACGGGGATGTGGATAAACGGATGACGGCGCACGGGCCTCTGCGGCTTGAATTGAGGGGGATTTCAAAGCAATTCCCTGGTGTCTTGGCCAATGATCACGTGAGTGTTCAGGTTGGCGCGGGTGAGATTCACGCATTGCTTGGCGAAAATGGTGCGGGCAAATCTACGCTCGTTAAAATGATTTACGGCATCATGCAGCCAGACCAGGGCGAGATTGTTTGGAACGGCGAAACTTTGCGCATCGCCTCTCCCAAAGCCGCACGCAAGCTGGGCATTGGCATGGTGTTTCAACATTTCTCGCTTTTTGAAGCCCTCACAGTGTTAGAAAATATCGCGCTTGGTTTAGATGCAAAAATTTCGCAGCGCGATCTTGAAACAGAAATTCGCAAAGTAATGGATCAATATGGTTTGAAGCTTGATCCGCAGCGAGTTGTGGCCACGCTCAGCGTGGGTGAACGCCAGCGCATTGAAATTGTGCGTGCGTTACTGCTCAATCCCAAGCTCCTGATCATGGATGAGCCGACTTCAGTTCTTACACCTCAGGAAGTCGAACAGTTGTTTGAAACTTTGCGCCAGCTTTCCGCTGGTGGATGCTCCATCCTTTATATTTCGCACAAGCTGCATGAAATTGTTGCCCTCTGTGAAACCGCTACAATTCTGCGCGGTGGCAAACTTGTGGCCACATGCGACCCGCGCAAGAAGACTTCGCGCGAAATGGCGGAGTTGATGATTGGAGCAAATCTTAAAGATGTTTCTAAAGCCCAGACTAGCACGTTTGGTGCGTCCAAGTTTGAAGTGAAGTCTTTGAGCATGCCAAAGCGCGGTGATTTCGGCGTGGCATTGCATGATATTAGTTTTGATGTTCGTGCGGGTGAAATTTATGGAATTGCCGGTGTTGCGGGTAATGGCCAAAATGAATTGCTTGAAGTTTTGAGTGGCGAAGTTGTTTCACAAAATTCAGGTTCAATATTGCTTGATGGTAAAGCGCTAGGACACATGGGGCCTTCTGATCGCCGTCAGTTGGGGCTTTGCTCGGTGCCTGAGGAACGCAATGGCCACGCGGCCGTTGGTGAATTCAATTTGACGGAGAATACGCTGCTCACAGCGCGGCAACGCAAAGGTCTGGTCGCAAATGGTATGATTGATGGCGGTAAGACCAGTGGATTTGCGGCCAGTGTGATCGAAAGTTTCAAAGTGAAAGCCCTTGGCCCCACATCTTTAGCGGGATCGCTTTCTGGCGGAAACTTACAAAAATTCATCATGGGTCGCGAGATTTTGCAAGCGCCAGATGTGCTCATTGTGAGCCAACCCACATGGGGCGTTGATGCGGGTGCTGCCTCGGCCATTCGCCAAGCCATTGTAGACCTTGCGGCCAAGGGTTCGGCCATTGTCGTGATCAGTCAAGATTTGGACGAGCTTCTCGATTTGAGCGACACGATGAGCGTTATCAACCTTGGCCGCTTATCACCTCCGCGAAAAGTCGGCACAATATCGATAGAGGAAATAGGCCTGCTGATGGGTGGTGTGCATGCGCATTAATTTCGAAAAGCGCCCGGAGCCCAGCAAGCTGATGCAAGTGGCCACACCAATAGCTGCGGTGGTTCTGACTATGATCATTGGTGCGATACTTTTTGATGCGTTGGGGTTTGACGGTCAGCGTACCATCAAAGAATTTTTCTTCACGCCTGTGCTGTCGTCTTACAAATGGCAAGATGTGGCCACCAAGGCAGCGCCTTTGATCATCATCGCATTAGGGTTGTCTCTTGGGAACACGGCCAAAGTTTGGAACATAGGTGCCGAGGGGCAATATATTGTGGGTGCCATCGCTGGGGCAGGCGTGGCGTATCTCACACCTAATGTCACAGGCCATTGGGTTCTCGTTTTGATGCTGATTGCGGGTGTTATCGGTGGTGCGGTTTATGCCGCTATCCCGGCAATTTTGCGCACAAGGTTTAAAGTGAATGAAGTGCTTTCCAGTTTGATGCTGGTTTATGTTTCACTTCAACTCCTTAGTTATCTCATCACTGGCCCTTGGAAAGACCCTAACGGTCACAACTTCCCGCAAACCGCAGCGTTTACGGATGCACAGCTTTTGCCACGCTTGATTCCGGGCACATCCATTCCGCCGGGCTTAATCTTTGCCATCGTACTCACTATTGTTTTTTGGGTTGTGATGAAGAGATCGCTTTATGGTTTCAACGTGCGCGTCAGCGGTGCAGCACCACATGCAGCGCGTTATGGCGGGTTCAATGCTAATCAAACAATTTGGTCAACTTTAATGATCAGCGGCGGCATGGCCGGGCTTGCAGGAATTCTGGAAGCCACAAGCCAGCTCGGCCAGCTCAATCTCGGCTTTCCGTCAGGCTATGGCTTCACCGCTATCATTGTTTCATTCTTAGGGCGCTTAAACCCCATCGGCATTTTCATTGCTGGCTTTGTGCTGGCCATTACCTCTGTCGGCGGTCAAGTGGCGCAAACCACGGTGCATGTGCCCAGCGCTGCTGGCGGCATTTTTCAAGCGTTGATGCTGTTTCTCATTCTTGCAGGTGATGTGTTGGTGCGCTACCGCCTTCGCATTCAGCGCAACCTGGGAGCGGCAGCATGACGCTGGATTTTTTCATCTCCGCATTTATCACTGTCATCGGAATCTCCACGCCTATTTTGCTCGCAGCCACAGGCGAGCTTGTGGTTGAAAAAAGCGGCGTCTTAAATCTTGGTGTTGAAGGTATGATGTTGATTGGCGCGGTTACGGGCTTTGCTGTCACCTTTACGACATTCAACCCTTGGCTTGGCATGTTGGCGGCAGCGGCGGCAGGTGCAGCGGCATCGCTGGTGTTTGGGCTTTTGGTTTTGACATTTGGCGCCAATCAAGTGGCCACAGGGCTTGCCTTGGCAATTTTTGGCATTGGGCTGTCAACACTGATTGGCAATAGCTATGTTGGTATTATCGTGCCGGAATTTTCCAGCATTTTCCCGGATGGTTGGTCGCGTGATCCCATCTTGCGCATTATCTTCGGCCATTCGCCGATGGTCTATTTCGCCTTGTTCATGGTGTTTGCCGTGGCGTGGTTTCTCAAGCGCACAAGGGCAGGGTTGATCTTGCGCGCTGTGGGTGAGAATGATCATTCAGCACACTCTATCGGCTATTCCGTCATCGGCATTCGCTACAGTGCCATTGCCTTTGGTGGTGCCATGGCTGGCATCGCCGGCAGTTATTTCTCGATGGTAATCACGCCCATGTGGGCGCAGCAAATGACAGCGGGCAGGGGCTGGATAGCGCTTGCTCTTGTGGTGTTTGCCGGATGGAAACCAAGTCGCCTTTTGGGTGGCGCTTATTTCTTTGGTATTCTCATGACTCTGGAGTTTTATGCCAAAGCTTCAAAGAACGCTATTTTACCGTCACAGTTCTGGGCTGCAATGCCTTATCTGATGGCGATTATCGTATTGGCTGTTATTTCAGCGCGTGAACGCACCGGAAGCGAAGCGCCCGCCTGTCTTGGCAAGCCATTTATGCCGACTGACTAATTTAACTTCAACAGGGAGACTCTATGATGAAAATGAACAGACGTAATTTGATAAAGGCTAGTGCTGCGGCACTCGCCATGCCAATGATCGGTGGCCGCGCCATGGCTGCTGATCCACTCAAAGTGGGCTTTATTTATCTCGGCCCAATCGGCGATTTCGGTTGGACTTGGGCGCATGAAAAGGGCCGCAAGGCCATGGTGGATGCATTGGGCGGCGCAGTGGTAGCTGACTATGTTGAAAACGTTGCTGAAGACGCATCGGCTGTTCCAATTATTCGCGATTTGGCCCAACAAGGCCATAAGCTGATCTTCACAAGCTCATTCGGCTATATGGATCAGACGCTGCAAGTTGCAAAAGAATTTCCTGATGTGAAGTTCGAACACTGCACAGGCTTCAAGCGCGCTGACAATGTTGCAACCTATAACTCACGCTTCCACCAAGGCCGTTCCGTGCTCGGCACAATCGCTGGCATGACCACCAAGACCAACACCATCGGCTATCTCGGCTCCTTCAAGGTTCCTGAAGTGGTCATGGGCATCAACGCATTCACACTCGCAGCTCAAGCTGTGAACCCAAATGTAAAAGTGAAGATGGTGATGATTGACTCGTGGTTTGATCCTGCCAAGGAAGCAGCTGCCGCCGAAACCCTCGCCAACCTCGGTTGCGATGTGATCACCGCCCACACAGATAGCGCTGCCTGCCTGCAAGTTTGCGAAAAGAAGGGCATTTACGGCTTTGGCCAAGGCGCTGACATGTCACGCTTTGCACCTAAGGCGCATTTGACTGCAATCGAAGACATCTGGGGTCCTTATTACACCTCACGTGCCAAAGCTGTTCTCGATGGTTCATGGAAATCGGGCGATACTTGGTGGGGCTTCAAGGAAGGCTCGGTCGTGATCTCGCCGTATAACGCTTCAGTCTCCAAGGAAATTGCTGCGGCCGCAGACAAGATCCAAGCAGGTTGGAAAGATGGCAGCTATGACGTGTTCACCGGCCCTATCGCCGATCAATCAGGCGCCGAAAAAATCGCCAAGGGCGCCAAGCTCGATGACGGCGCATTGGCCGGCATGGATTGGTTCGTGAAGGGTGTTGAAGGCGCGTAACTCGCACTGTGTATCCCTCCCCTCATACAGGGGAGGGATATAGTCTTGTTCGAAATTTGAACTTTTAAGACTTCACGAGTGACTTGATCCCTGCAAACTGATCCAAAAATAATTAGAGTCTAATCCCGTTTTTTAGCAGTAGACCATGAAGCAGAGCAGACTAACGAAGAGCAGTTTCTTGGAATATTGCAGGAGCAATAAAGCGGCATGACTGTTTCTGAGAACATTGCTGAAAACCGAAAGATATTAGAAAAGTCCAAAAGAATTTGTTATCCCTCGAACTCAGCCGGGAGTATTTAGCCAGGTCTCTAAAGGATGGCGCACTCTCAAGACAGGATTTGTTGGGTTTTTACAAGGTGCGGATGTTACTGCAAAGTATAAAGCAATTGAAACCCAAATATTGAGTATTTAGACTTTGAGGTGACAAGTGCGACGTTTTGAGTGTAAGTTCGTCGACGTTCAACGACTGCAATCGGGATAAGCATATGACATGCGATTAAAGTCCCTCTTCGTGACATTGGGCGTAGCGTTGTGCCTTGCGGTCAACATAGCTGCGGCAGGACCGTTGGAAGATGCTCAAATAGCTTACAACAATGCTGACTATGAAACTGCATTGCGCTTACTAATGCCCTTAGCAGATCAGGGCATCCCAGACGCACAATTCAATCTTGGCGTTCTCTATGCGAACGGCCAAGGTGTCGCACTGAACAATGGCGAGGCAGTCCGGTGGTATCAAAGGGCCGCAGAGCAAGGATACGCTAACGCCCAATACAATTTGGCCATCATGTACTACAACTGATTTGGCGTGCCCCAAAACTACACTCAAGCATTAAAATGGTTTCGCAAAGCTGCAGACCAAGGAAACGCTGGTGGCCAAAACTACGTTGGTGGAATGTATCAAGACGGCCAGGGAGTACCGCAAGACCAGGTTGAAGCTGTCAAATGGTTTCGCAAAGCTGCAGACCAAGGATATGCAATAGCGCAGCGCAACCTCGGCTCCATGTACATTGATGGATTTGGAGGGCTACCGAAGGATAGCGTCATCGCAGCTCAATGGTATCGAAAGGCAGCGGAGCAAGGGCTTCCCATTGCGCAATACTTGCTTGGCTCATTGTATTTTCATGGTGTAGGTGTCCCACAGGATTATGTCGAGGCGGCAAAATGGAACCGCCTTGCTGCGGAACAAGGACTGGTTGAAGCGCAGGTTGATCTTGGTCATAAATATGAAAATGGTCAGGGGGTATCGCAGGATCTGACAGAGGCAGCTGCTTGGTATCGGAAAGCAGCGGAACAAAATAACGCTATGGGGCAATATAATTTGGGAGTTTGCTATAATCTGGTGAAAGGTGTTCCGGAAGACGGCAAGGAGGCCCTTAAATGGTACCTTAAGGCTGCTGACCAAGGACAACTAGATTCTCAGTTTAACCTCGGTGCCTTGTATTCAAATGGTAGTCTGGTTCCACAAGACATCTTGCAAGCTCACATGTGGTTCGAACTGGCAAAGAGGGCCGGTGACATGGAGGCACTGACAAGATTAAAAGAATTAGAAAAGCAAATGAGTCCCGATCAAATAGTATCAAGCACTTGGAGAGCAAACAAATGGGCCGACGCGCACACGGGGCGGTAGCTGCGTGGCCTGCACCAGAACTACTAAGAGATAGCCAAGGCTACTTTTTTGGTCTCGCATATAGGAAAATAGCAACCTTGCATTTGACTCTCACAATCCAAAATTTTGCTAAACTCTTTAAGGGTCGCCGATCCAATTTCTAAAAAATTCGATTAGTACACTAGGGTGTAATCATTGATGTTCAAATTCTGGCTTATCACTATACCCACCCAAATACAGGGTAAGGTGGAACGTTCTTGAGTATGAGGGGCGGGGGTTCGAGAAAGCTTTTCGCACACAACTAGTTTCGCTTAATTTCATTTTATCGACACGTCATCCCTGCGTAAGCAGGGATTTAGCTTCTTCAAGTAGGTGAATAAAGCTGGACCCTTGTTTTCGCAGGGGCGACGATTTATATCGCAATAATGAACCATCAACCAGCTTTTGTTGGCGAAGATCGAGGTTTTGATGTTGTCTGTGGAAGTTCAGACTGAGCATCCTTAACTTCATCCAAACGCGAAGGTTCACCTCCAGACATACCCTCTTCGGTGGCCACAGAAAGGCGAACGGCGTCCTGCTCCCACGCTGTAAGCGCATCCTGCTTTTGCTTCGTGGTAAGCGCTTCGTCTTTCACGATCTCTGCTGGTGAGGCGAAATTCCCAACCGGGTCTTCTACCTTCTGCTTTGGCGTGATCTTCTTATTTGGCATTTTTGCCTCCAAATTTCATTTCTGCGGAGTTGAGAGCAATTAAAACGCAGCACGCGCCATCAAGTTCCGCAGTGGGTTTATTGGAGTGATTTCCGAAAATGGGTCAACGGTGGCACCAACGTCGTCTTCAGTCAGCTTGCAAGACTTGTTGGCGGAGATTTAACCCAATTCTGGAGACTACACACAAGTAGCAGCTTCATCGTACGGTGTCAAGGGTTATTTTCATTTATAGGTATTTATTTTTTAATTACTTGATAAAACAGTCTTTAACCCGCCAAACTCTTCGATATATGAAATCACCTCGCCCAAGCCTTTCTGCCTAAGCAGGTCAGTGAACACATAGGGTCGAACCCCCCGTGCTTTTTTCGTATCGCTTTCCATCACGTCCAAATCGGCCATTACATGCGGGGCCAAATCAGTTTTATTGATAATCAGTAAATCTGAGCGTGTAATCGCAGGCCCGCCTTTGCGAGGGATTTTTTCGCCTTGGCAGACTGAGATCACATAGATCGAAAGGTCGGCCAAATCGGGCGAGAAGGTGGCGGCGAGATTATCGCCGCCCGACTCGATGAAGATCACATCCAAATCCGGGTGGCGCTTTGACATTTCATCGACGGCCGCCAAATTGAGCGAGGCGTCTTCTCTGATGGCCGTGTGCGGGCAGCCGCCAGTTTCAACACCCATGATGCGGTCTTCGGGCAGGGCTTGCAAGCGGTTGAGGATCAGCGCGTCTTCCTTGGTGTAAATATCATTGGTGATGACAGCGACCGAATATTTCTCACGCATGGCTTTGCAGAGTTTCTCCGTCAGCGTGGTTTTACCAGAGCCAACTGGGCCGCCGATGCCGACGCGGAGGGGGCCATTTGTCATGTGCGAAAAATCCTTGGTTGAAGATGTTCGTGGTTCATCGCGGCGATATCAGCCAACAATGTGCAACTTCCCAAGTCATCAAGCGATGCCTTTGCAGCACGGTTTGCAGTTCCGGAAATGATGAGCATCAGATTTTTCAAAACATGAAGCCCTGCTGTTTGACCAAGTGGCACGAGGCGCACCGCCACTGAAACTTGCGCTGCCGCGAAACCTTGCAGGAAAGCGAGCAAGGCGGAATGTCGATCAACACCCATTGACTTACAGGCCACGCCAGCAGCAATCGCATATGCTAAATCACCATCTACAAATTTTACATTTGTGAAAACCGAAGCCGCAATTGCAAAGCTGCGCCCTAGTTGCGTGGTTTCTAAATAACGCTCAGATGATGAGGCCATGCCGAGTGCGAGTTCATTTAACTCGGCTGCATCACCGTTCCAACACTGGGCAAACAACACGGCATCATTCCAACCTGAACCTTGCGTCATCAAATCGGCAATCCAAGTTTCAACTTCGTTTTGCTTCGTAATTTCATTTTCAACAATCGCCGTCTCTAAACCGTGCGAATAAGCAAAGCTGCCGATTGGAAAAGCCGGAGACATCCAGTTGAGCAACAATAGAAGTTGCGAAGCTACAATTTCAGTGGGCATGATAGGCGCCGTGCAAGGGTTCAAATTGACCGCGTATTTCTGATACCGAAGCATGAAGGCCGATCAGCATTGCCTTTATAATGTGGTCACGCTTTATCAGAATACGATTATATTCGATTTGCGCTGAGAGATGGCGATTGCCGATATGCCACGCCAGTTGCGCGATGTGAGCAGGGCTTGAACCTGTGATTTCATAAAGGTCTTCCTCGGCAGCGCAAACTTCAAGATAGCTGCCATCATCAAGTTCAAGATGATCGCCATCTTCGAAATAGGCGGTGAGTGGCAGATCGACCAAAACATCTTTGCCGCTATCGGTTTTGATCAACTTCCGCCTGATCGAACGATCTTGCGCATCCAACGTGATTGCATCTGTCGCCTGGCCCGGAGCATCGCTCAGTCTGATATGTTTGATGCCACGTATGGTCATTAGAACAAGAAATAGCGTTGCGTCATCGGCAAACTCGTTGCGGGTTCGCAGACCAGCAATTCGCCGTCGGCGCGCACTTCATAGGTCTCGGGGTTCACTTCAATTTTTGGTGTAGCGCTATTGTGAATCATAGAAGCCTTGGAAATTCCGCCTCTGGTATTTTTAACGGCGACCATTTTCTTTGCAGTGCCCAAACGGTTTTGCAGGCCTGCTTCGAGGGCCGCTTGCGACACGAAAGTGACTGATGAGTTGGTGCGCAATTTTCCGAAGCTGGCAAACATCGGGCGGTAATGTACGGGCTGCGGTGTTGGGATTGATGCGTTGGGATCGCCCATAGGTGCAGCTGCAATTGAACCGCCAAGCAAAACCATTTCCGGCTTCACGCCAAAAAAAGCTGGCGACCACAAAACCAGATCAGCGCGCTTTCCCAGCTCAACCGAACCCACCTCGTGGGAAAGGCCATGGGCAATTGCCGGGTTGATGGTATATTTGGCGATGTAGCGTTTGACGCGTGAGTTATCATTACCCTTATCGCCAATCAATTCGCCGCGCTGAACTTTCATTTTATGCGCCGTCTGCCAGCAGCGGATGATTACTTCACCTACGCGGCCCATAGCTTGTGAATCTGATGAGATCATCGAGAAGCAGCCGATGTCATGCAATATATCTTCAGCGGCAATCGTCTCTTTGCGGATGCGGCTTTCGGCAAATGCGATGTCTTCGGGAATGCGCGGGGACAAGTGATGGCAGACCATCAACATATCGAGATGTTCGGCAATCGTGTTGATCGTATAGGGCCTTGTTGGATTGGTGGAGGAGGGCAGCACATTGGGCAGGCTGGCCACTTTGATGATGTCGGGCGCATGACCACCACCGGCACCTTCCGTATGAAAGGTGTGAATGGTGCGGCCTTTGAAAGCGGCAATTGTGGCTTCAACGAAACCGCTCTCGTTCAGCGTGTCAGTGTGGATTGCCACTTGCACATCATAGTTATCGGCCACAGATAAGCAGCAGTCGATCGCAGCGGGTGTTGTGCCCCAATCCTCATGCAGCTTTAATCCGCACACGCCCGATAAAATCATTTCTTCCAACGCCGCAGGCAGCGAAGCGTTCCCTTTGCCCATAAGTCCCAAATTCATCGGGAAGGCATCAGCCGCTTCAATCATGCGTTCCGTGTGCCAAGCGCCCGTGCAAGTCGTGGCCAAAGTGCCATGGGCTGGCCCCGTGCCACCGCCCAACATGGTGGTGATGCCGGAATAGAGTGATTCTTCCAATTGTTGTGGGGCGATGAAATGTATGTGGCTGTCAACGCCGCCAGCAGTCAGGATCTTTCCTTCGCCTGCGATAATTTCGGTCGATGGCCCGATGATGATGGTGACGCCCGGCTGTGTATCTGGGTTGCCAGCCTTACCAATCGCGGCGATACGGCCTTCTTTCAAGCCCACGTCCGCTTTGTAAATGCCCGAGTGATCAACGATCAGCGCGTTGGTGATGACTGTATCCATTGCCCCTTGCGCACGTGTGGCTTGGGATTGGCCCATGCCATCACGGATCACTTTGCCGCCGCCAAATTTCACTTCCTCGCCATAGATCGTAAAATCTTTTTCAACTTCGATGAAAAGTTCAGTATCAGCAAGCCGCACTTTGTCGCCAACAGTCGGACCATACATTTGGGCGTAAGTGGCGCGCGAGATTTTAGCCATTACAAGGCTCCCATGATTTTCTGTTGAAAGCCGTAAACCTTTCGTAAGCCCAAAAGTGGCACCAATGTCACTTCCCGTTTTTGTCCGGGCTCAAAACGCACCGCCGTGCCTGCGGCAATATCCAACCTCATGCCGCGTGCCTTGGTGCGGTCGAAAGTCAGCGATTCATTGGTTTCGAAGAAATGATAATGCGAACCAACTTGGATGGGCCTGTCGCCTGTGTTGGCAATTTGCAACGTGACGGTTTTTGCACCAACATTCAATTCGATGTCGCCTGCTTTTGTAATGACTTCACCAGGAATCATGTTCGTCTACCTTATTGGATGATGCACGGTCACAAGCTTTGTGCCGTCTGGGAATGTGGCTTCCACTTGAATGTCGTGGATCATTTCGGAAATACCGTCCATCACTTGCGCTTTGCTCACGACATGAGCGGCATTTTCCATCAGGTCAGCAACGCTTTTGCCATCACGCGCGCCTTCAATCACAAACTCGGTGATGAGTGCTATGGCCTCAGGGTGATTGAGCTTTACGCCGCGCTCTAATCTTTTGCGGGCGACGATCGCGGCCATGGCAACAATCAGTTTGTCTTTCTCACGCGGCGTTAGTTGCATAAGTCTTCCTCATAGCGCCCAAGTTTTAGGCAGCTCTGTTGGGCTGGCCAACACAGACAATGCCGAAACGATTGCTTTTTTCAAGATCATTCCATCTTTGGCTAACAGTCTTGCAACTAGCTTGCCATTCCAAGCAGACACATCGCCATAAGGCCAGATTATTCCGCGCAATTTTTCTAAATCAATATTGGCATTTGGGTCGATCAAAATAATCGTGGCAAGTGCGCGGTTGGCACCCAAAGTTGCTTTTGAGTTTGGCAATGCCCCCTCCAATTTGATAATGTCTGAATGAATTAGTTTCCCGCCGTATTTGATATTCCATTGCTCGCGAAAGAAAACAGAAGAGATGGTTTCGCCGCTCGCTTCACGGCCAAAAATTGTCGTTTCGAGCCCCAGAAACCGGGCGTTTTCAGCCATATCAACAGCGGTTTGCCGATCCAAGCTTGCACCGTCAAATATTATGGTTTCGTGCGGAAGCCAATTGAACCGGGCATCAGCCTCCAGGTGAATTGCTGTTTCGATTTTGGCCGAAGGCCCCAAAGTGCGGTAAACGCGCTCGGCGGATTGGCTTGTAACTGTAAGTGTTGTTTTTTGTGCCAAATTAAATTCATATGAAAATTGATCCCCACCTGCCAGACCGCCAGCGGTATTGATCAAATAGGCATGGTTGGCACCGGGTGGCAATCTCACTTTGGCGGCCCCGGCTTCGCGCAATTGGTCGATACCGCCAGATTTAAGTGACAATTTTACGGCCCCATGGGCGCGCTGATTAAGAAGAGTTGCGGTTGAAGACATTCGTAATTCTTAGATGCGAATAAGCGCCTGCGCCAGAGCATTAAAGATATGACAATTTGCAGGTTGATCGGTTTTCTGGAATGTTGCAGAAAACCATTTCAATAATGAGTCTTGGGGCAAATGAATTTAAAAGCTGAAAAAGTGAAGCCGGTCGAAACAGTATTGTCGCCAGATGTCGAAAAACTGCGCGGTCAAATTTTGGCGAAGCTCAACTACTCCATTGGTAAAGATGTTACCGTTGCCAAACATCATGATTGGCTGAACGCGACAATCTTAACGTTGCGTGACCGGATTATCGATCGATGGATGGAGTCGACGCGCGAAGCTTATGTGGCCAAGGCCAAGCGGGTTTATTATCTTTCGCTCGAATTTTTGATCGGTCGCTTGTTGCGCGATGCTTTGAGCAATCTTGATCTGACGAAAAATTTTGAAGAAGCACTCGCGAGTTTTGATGTTGATTTGAATTTGACAGAAGCGCTGGAGCCTGACGCAGCACTGGGCAATGGTGGGCTTGGACGTTTGGCAGCGTGCTTTATGGAAAGTATGGCCAGCCTTGGCATTCCTGCTTATGGCTACGGCATACGTTATAACCACGGTCTGTTTCGTCAGATGATTTCGAATGGCTGGCAGATTGAACTGCCGGAAGATTGGTTAGAGAACGGCAACCCGTGGGAATTTCCCCGCCGCGAAGCTGCTTACCGCATTGGTTTTGGCGGTTCAGTTTCATCAGAGGCAGTGAGAAATGGTTTACCCCATGCAAATTGGCAACCCGGTGAAATTATCTTAGCCACGGCCTTTGACACACCAATGGTGGGTTGGCGCGGCAAGCGGGTAAATACGCTTCGGCTTTGGTCGGCGCGGGCGATTGATCCTATTCGTTTAGAGGCGTTCAACACGGGTGACTTTACGGCTGCACTTGCCAGCTCTACACGTGCTGATACGATTACCCGGGTTCTCTATCCATCAGACTCATCAGAAGCGGGACAAGAGCTTCGTTTGCGACAAGAATATTTTTTCACCTCGGCTTCTTTGCAAGATATTATTCGCAGGCATTTGCAACAATATCCGGATCTCACGAATCTGGCTGATAAGGTTGCTGTGCAAATCAACGATACGCACCCGGCAATCGCAGTTGCAGAATTGATGCGCTTGTTGGTGGATGTTCACAATCTGCCATGGGAGCGGGCCTGGACGACCACGCAGGCCGTAATGTCATACACCAATCATACCCTGCTTCCTGAGGCACTAGAAAGCTGGCCTCTTCCATTGTTCGAAAAATTATTGCCACGCCATCTCAATATGATCTACGCGATTAATGATCAATTGATTGTGCGGGCGCGCAATTTGAAAACCAATGCATCGGCTGAATTTATATCATCTGTTTCCTTGATTGATGAGCATGGATCAAAACGCGTGCGCATGGGGCAATTGGCTTTTGCCGGATCGCATAGCGTTAATGGCGTTTCAGCACTTCATACTAGCTTGATGAAAGAAAGTGTGTTCCACGATCTTAATCTCTTGTACCCCGGTCGCATCAATAATAAAACCAACGGCATTACGCCGCGACGTTGGTTGCATGGTGTCAACCCTGAGCTTTCGGCATTGCTCGCGGATGCAGCGGGCAAAGAGTCTTTAGATAATGCCGAACTGATTGTTCGCGCTGCGCCAAAATCTGGTGAGAAGCAGTTTGTTGAAAAATTTGTCGCAATCAAATTGCGCAACAAAGCAGCTCTCTCCAATCTCATCTTGTCGCGCATGGATGTGAAAGTTGATCCACAGGCGATGTTTGACGTGCAGGTGAAACGTATTCATGAATATAAGCGCCAGCTGTTGAATATTCTGGAAACGATCGCGCATTACCAAGCGATCAAAGCTAATCCGAAAGCCACTTGGGCACCACGCGTTAAGATTTTTGCCGGCAAGGCGGCGGCGAGTTATTTCCAGGCCAAGTTGATTATCAAACTGATCAATGACGTTGGGCAGATTGTGAATAATGATAAGTCTGTTGGTGATAAATTGAAGGTGGTGTTTCTGCCAAACTATAATGTGAGCATGGCAGAAGTGATCGTCCCGGCCACTGATTTGTCAGAACAAATTTCAACCGCTGGCATGGAAGCATCAGGCACTGGGAATATGAAGTTTGCGCTGAACGGTGCGCTTACGATTGGTACGCTGGATGGGGCCAATGTCGAAATGCGCGAGCATGTAGGCGCTGATAATATTTTCATTTTCGGTCTGACTGCTGCGCAGGTGGAAGCCAAACGCCGCGCGCGGGTCGATGGCCATGCTGTTGTCGAATCGTCACCAGCGCTTCGGGGTGTTTTGCAAGCTTTGGGGCAGGGTGATTTTTCTGGTGGCGACACAAACCTTTATCAGCCGATTATCAATTCCATATACAATGGCGATTATTTTATGGTCGGTTCAGATTTTGATGATTACGCATTGTCCCAAGACAAAGTCTCCAAACTTTGGGGCAATCAGAAAGACTGGACGTATCAGGCGATTCAGAATACGCTTCACATGGGCTGGTTCTCATCGGATCGTACGATCAGGGAATATGCCAAGGAAATATGGAATGTACCCGTCATATAAGGCGGGACAGAAAGTGAAACGGAATGGCCGAACCGAAGTGGAAAACTAGCGGCCCTGAAATCGAAGCCATTGTTAATGGCAGGCATGCTGATCCATTTAAAATTTTGGGTTTGCATACATCTGGCAAATCATGGATTGCGCGCGCTTTCATACCTGGTGCTGAGAAAGTTGTCGCACAGAGCGCTGATGGCCAGAATTTAGGCGAACTGACCCGTCGCCATGATGCCGGGTTTTTTGAAGGCCAGATTAAAACCACCAAAGCTCAAGTTTTGCAGTATGCATGTTCGAATGCTGGCGGCCAATGGATGGTCACCGACGCCTATTCCGTTGGCCCCGTGCTTGGGCCGCAAGATGATTATTTCATGGCTGAGGGCAACCATTTGCGCCTCTATGACAAGCTTGGCGCACATCCTCTGAAAATGGACGGAATTGATGGCGTGCATTTTGCAGTTTGGGCCCCTAACGCCGAACGGGTTTCGGTGGTGGGTGATTTCAACGCGTGGGATGGCCGCCGCCATGTGATGCGCAAGCGCATGGATGTGGGGGTGTGGGAAATTTTTGTGCCCGCTGCCCATGAAGGCCAAGGTTATAAATATGAGTTGATCGATAAGGCGGGAAAACTTTTGCCGCTTAAATGTGATCCCTATGGTTTTGGCGCTGAGTTACGCCCGAATACGGCCTCACGCGTTACGCGCACCGATAATTTTCAATGGTCGGATAGTGATTATTTGAAAGCCCGCATTGCGCCCGACAGAAGACGCATGCCAATTTCAATCTATGAAGTGCATCTTGGTTCATGGCGCAAAAAGAATGGTGATTTGTTTTTGAGCTATGATGAGTTGGCCGATCAGTTGATTGGCTATGTGAAGGATTTGGGCTTTACGCATATTGAGCTTTTACCGATCAGTGAGCATCCTTATGATCCGTCATGGGGTTATCAACCCACTGGACTATTTGCGCCGACATCGCGCTTTGGTGATCCCCATGGGTTTGCGCGGTTTGTGGATAAAGCGCACGGGGCTGGTATTGGTGTTATCCTTGATTGGGTGCCCGCGCATTTTCCGACCGATGAGCATGGCCTTTCGAAGTTTGATGGTACGGCGCTTTATGAACATGCCGATCCGCGCCAAGGTTTCCATCCCGATTGGAACACAGCGATATTCAATTTCGGCCGCAAGGAAGTGATTAGTTTCCTTTTGAACAATGCTTTGTTCTGGTTGGAGCGTTATCATCTCGATGGGCTGCGCGTTGATGCTGTGGCTTCGATGCTTTATCTGGATTATTCGCGCAAAGAGGGCGAGTGGATTCCGAACCAATATGGTGGCCGTGAGAATTTGGAAGCGATTTCGTTTCTGCAACGCATGAACCATGAGACCTACGGTCAACACCCGGGGATCATGACCATCGCTGAGGAATCAACTGCATTCCCAGGTGTTTCCAAGCCAACGAGTACGGGCGGTCTTGGATTTGGCTTTAAATGGAACATGGGGTTTATGCATGACACGCTGCAATATTTTCAGCGCGAAGGCATTCACCGCAAACACCACCACAATGATCTGACATTTGGTTTGCTTTACGCGTTTTCGGAAAATTTTGTATTGCCGCTTTCGCATGACGAAGTGGTGCATGGCAAAGGCTCGCTTCTCAATAAAATGGCGGGTGATGATTGGCAGAAATTTGCAACACTTCGTGCCTATTTTGGATTTATGTGGGGTTATCCAGGCAAGAAGCTGTTGTTCATGGGCCAAGAGATGGCGCCTTGGACGGAATGGAACGCTGCCAAAAGTTTGGATTGGCATTTGCTGCAACACCAGCCGCACCGGGGCATGCAATCAACGGTTCGCGATTTGAACAATATTTATAAATCAATGCCAGCTCTTCATGCCCGTGATTGCGAAGGCGAAGGATTTGAATGGTTAATTGCCGATGACGCCGAAAATTCGGTGTTTGCCTGGGTGCGCCATTCTGGTGATGGCAAGCAACCTGTTGTGGTGGTTTCGAATTTCACATCGGTTTTGCGTGAGAATTACATACTGCCCTTGCCAAAATCAGGAATCTGGCGTGAAGTATTCAACAGTGATGCAGAACAATATTGGGGGTCAGGCAAAGGCAATATGGGGCGCATAGAAGCATTGGGTGGCCCGTCACACGGCAAACCCGCCAGTGCTCGGATAACGCTTCCGCCTTTAGCCACTTTGTATTTTGCTGCAGAGGAATAATAAAAAGTAACGCTAGATTGGGAGAAACAGCAATGACCGAACCGACAAGAAAATCAGGCCCGCTGGCGCGCGATTCAATGGCATATGTTTTGGCAGGTGGCCGAGGCAGCAGGCTACTCGAGCTCACTGACAGGCGTGCCAAACCCGCTGTGCCGTTTGGCGGAAAATCGCGCATTATCGATTTTGCTTTATCCAACGCCCTCAATTCAGGCATCCGCCGCATCGGTGTGGCCACGCAATATAAAGCCCATAGCTTGATCCGTCATTTGCAGCGCGGCTGGAACTTCTTCCGCAATGAGCGCAACGAAGGTTTTGATATTCTCCCCGCCAGCCAACGCGTTTCAGAAGATCAGTGGTATGCAGGCACAGCTGACGCGGTTTATCAAAATATTGATATCATCGAGAGCTATAATCCAAAATACATCGTCATTCTTGCAGGCGATCATATCTACAAAATGGATTATGAGCCGATGCTGCAGCAGCATGTCGACCAAGCTGCCGACGTGACTATTGGTTGTCTTGAAGTTCCGCGCATGGAAGCCGTTGGGTTTGGCGTTATGCATGTCGATGACAAAGACAGGATTGTTGCATTTGTTGAAAAGCCTAAGGATCCGCCGGCTATCCCTGGCCAACCTGATATGGCACTGGCTTCGATGGGGATTTATGTTTTTGAAACAAAGTTCTTGATCGATCTTTTGAAGAAAGATGCAGCGGATCCCAATTCATCGCGCGATTTTGGTAAAGATATTATTCCAAGTGTAGTGAGCGGTGGTAAGGCCGTTGCGCACCGATTTACAAAATCATGTGTGCGTTCGCCCCTGGAGAAAACCTCTTATTGGCGCGATGTGGGAACCATTGATGCCTATTGGGAAGCCAATGTCGATCTGACTGACACGCTGCCTTTGCTTGATCTCTATGATCAGGATTGGCCGATTTGGACCTATGGTGAAGTCACACCACCAGCAAAATTCGTGCATGATATTGATGGCAGACGCGGTCAGGCTGTCTCTTCACTTGTGTCAGGCGGTTGCATTGTTTCAGGTGGTTCGATCAAGCGCACATTGCTGTTTACTGGTGTAAGAGTGAATTCATTTTCAGCGTTGGATGAAGCCGTGGTGTTGCCGCGCGTCTTCGTCAGCCGCAATGCGCGACTGAGCAAGGTGGTGATTGATAGCGATGTGGTGATTCCTGAAGGTCTTGTTGTTGGCGAGGATCCAATTCTCGATGCCAAACGTTTCCGGCGCAGCGAAGGTGGTGTTTGCCTGATCACCCAACCGATGATTGATCGTCTTTCCTGATGCAGGTTCTGTCGGTCGCCTCTGAAGTCTACCCGCTGATTAAAACCGGCGGGCTTGCCGATGTGGCGGGGGCTTTGCCTGCCGCTTTGGCAAAACAGGGCGTTACGATGCGCACATTGATGCCGGGTTATCCCGCTGTGATGGCAGCGTTGGAAAAGCCTGCCTCATTTCATAGTTTTGCGAAATTGATGGGTGGAACGGCAACGCTTCTTGTGGGAAAGGCCAAAGGCCTTGATGTATTTGTGCTCGACGCGCCGCATTTGTTTGATCGCAAGGGCAATCCATATCTAGGGCCAGACGGTAAAGATTGGCCCGACAATGCCCAGCGCTTTGCGGCTCTTAGCCAAGTAGCCGCGCAACTGGCAAGAGGCGAACTTGGGAACTATAAGGCAGATGTGTTGCACCTGCATGATTGGCAATCAGCACTCGCTGCGGTTTACATCAAATATAATAGCGGCCCAAAAAGCGTTATGACGGTACATAATATCGCATTTAAAGGTGAGTTTCCGGCCGCGTATTTTAATATTCTCGATTTGCCACCACAGGCCTTTGCCATTGATGGAGTGGAATTTTACGGCAATCTGAGTTTTCTCAAGGGCGGCCTTGCGTGTGCCAATGCGATCACCACTGTCAGCCCCACTTATGCCAGTGAAATTTGCACCGCTGATTATGGCATGGGACTTGAGGGGCTTTTACAATCTCGTAGAGCGAGTTTGAGCGGGATCGTTAACGGCATTGATATTGATGTTTGGAACCCTGCAACAGATAAAGCTTTGGCAGCGAATTATTCTGCGGCAGATATTTCAAATCGTGCCTCCAACAAGCGCGCAATTGAAAAGCGTTTCAACTTGGAACCGGGTGACGGGATTATTCATGGCGTGGTCAGCCGTCTGACGTGGCAAAAAGGCCTCGATATTTTTGCATCGCTGTTGGATTGGCTTGTTGGCACTGGTGCCAGGCTTGCACTTATCGGTACGGGTGAAGCTGCCATTGAAGCTGCGGTTATGGCCGCTGCTGCCAAACATCCCGGCCGCATTGGCGTGGTGACCGCGTATGACGAAGCGCTGTCACATCTGGTACAGGGTGGATGCGATACAATGCTGGTGCCATCACGCTTTGAGCCTTGTGGTCTCACTCAGCTTTATGGGCTACGCTATGGCTGCGTGCCCGTTGTGGCGCGCACAGGCGGACTTGCCGATACGATCATTGATGCCAATGATGCTGCGTTGGGGGCAGGGGTTGCAACGGGCGTCCAATTTTCGCCTGTCGATCGTTTTTCATTACAAAACGCGTTGACGCGAGCCGCAACACTTTACAACAACGAGACTGCCTGGAAAAATATGCAACTGCGGGGAATGAACGCAGATGTTTCATGGGATCATAGCGCGGCTGCATATTCCGCACTTTATAAAGGGCTTGTTTAATGTTTGAGTTGGTTCCCACCAAACCTTTTGATGGACAGAAGCCCGGCACGTCGGGACTGCGCAAAAAAGTAACTGTGTTCCAGCAGCCGCATTATGCGGAGAATTTTATTCAATCAATTTTTGATTCACTCGAAGGCTTTGCTGGCAAAACCTTGGTGATTGGCGGTGATGGCCGCTACTATAATTCTCACATTGTTCAAATTGCCATTCGTATGGCGGCGGCTAATGGCTTTGGACGGGTGATCGTTGGACAGGGGGGATTATTATCGACACCCGCCGCGTCTCATCTTATTCGAAAGAATGCTGCGTTCGGGGGCATTATTTTATCGGCCAGTCATAACCCAGGTGGGCCTGATGGTGATTTCGGTATCAAGTATAATGCGAGCAATGGTGGGCCAGCACCGGAAAAAATTACGGACGCAATATTTGCAAAAACAAAAACTATTTCAACTTATAAAACGCTCGACACCCAGGACATAGACATCAACAAAATTGGCGAGATTGAACTCGCCAATATTATCGTTGAAGTTGTCGATCCGGTTTCTGATTATGCCGCGCTGATGCAAACCCTGTTTGATTTTGATGCCATCGGCGATTTGTTTAAATCAGGTTTCAAGATGAAGTTTGATGGCATGGGCGCTATTACCGGGCCATATGCCAATCGGATTTTTGAAGATATTTTAGGTGCCAAGAACGTTGTTATGAATGGCGTTCCCTTGCCAGATTTTGGTGGTCATCATCCTGATCCAAATTTGGTTCATGCCAAAGAACTTTGTGATTTAATTTTGTCTAGCAGCGGCCCGGACTTTGGTGCGGCTTCTGACGGCGATGGGGACCGCAATCTGATCATCGGGCGCAATATGTATGTGACGCCATCGGATTCACTTGCCATCATTGCGGCCAATGCGCAGCTAGCGCCTGCCTATGCGGCTGGTATTGCTGGTGTAGCGCGTTCCATGCCCACATCATGTGCAGCGGATTTAGTGGCCAAGAAATTGGGTGTGCCAAGTTTCGAGACGCCGACGGGTTGGAAATTTTTTGGCAATCTGCTCGATGCAGGTATGGCCACTGTATGTGGCGAAGAAAGTTTTGGTACGGGTTCAAACCATGTGCGTGAGAAAGATGGCGTGTGGGCTGTTCTCATGTGGCTTAATATTCTGGCCAAGCGCCGCGAGAGTGTTGAGAAGATCGTAAAATCACATTGGCTTGAGTATGGCCGCAATTTTTATACGCGTCATGATTATGAAGAAGTTGATTTGGCACGAGCCAATGATCTGATGAATAATTTGCGCAAAAGCTTGAGCGGCTTTGTCGGTAAAAACGGCATCAAAACCGCAGATGATTTTTCATATCGCGACCCCGTGGATCGTTCATTTACTGAAGGCCAGGGTATTCGCTTGGTATATGAAAACGGCTCACGCATTATTTACCGTCTATCTGGTACGGGCACGGCAGGTGCCACGCTTCGTGTGTATATTGAAAAATATGAAGCCGATGTTGCCAAGCATAATATTGAAACGCAAGCTGCACTTGCCGACTTGATTGGGCAGGCCAACAGCATTGCTGCGATCCAAGCCAATACGGGCCGCGCTGCGCCAACAGTCATTACCTGATGAAATCAGAAATCCATAATGCCACAGCTTCACCGCTGGGTGTCATACTTTTGCCGGGTGGCGCCAATGTCGCCGTATGGTCGGCCCACGCCACTCATATTTCTTTTTGTGTCTTTGACGCAAACGACAATGAGGTCTCGTGCACGCCGCTGGCTGGGCGTCAGAATGATGTGCATTTTGCTTTTATTGATGGTGTTAAAGCGGGAACAAAATATGGCCTGCGCGCCGAAGGGCCGTGGCAACCAGAGGCCGGATTGTTGTTTGATCAGAGTAAAGTTTTGCTTGATCCTTATGCAAAACAGATAGATCGCGCTTTCACATATGATGCGCGGCTGGGTGAGAAAGGTTTCGATAGTGCAGCTCTTATTCCAAAAGCTGTTGTGTTGGATGAACTTCAGGATTTACCGTTGCGGCATTTACATGAGCCGAGGTTTATTTACGAGCTGCAAGTTAAGTCATTTACAAAATTGCATCCTGAAGTTCCTGAACACCAGCGCGGCACTGTTTCGGCGCTGGCGCATCCAAGCGTCATTTCGCACTTGAAGAAAATCGGTGTTGATACAATTGAGTTGATGCCAATTACCGCGTGGATTGATGAGCGCCACCTCAGACCATTGGGACTTTCCAATGCTTGGGGTTATAACCCGGTTTCATTCTTTGCGCTTGATCCGCAGCTGGCACCAGGCGGTATTCCTGAATTGAGGAATACTGTTGCGGCTCTCCACGCAGAAGGTTTCAATGTTACTCTCGATTTGGTCTTCAACCACTCTGGCGAGAGCGATGTGTTTGGCCCAACGCTTTCATTCAGGGGTTTGGATAACTGCAGCTATTATCGCTACATTAATGGTCAATTGATCAATGATACGGGGTGTGGAAATACATTCGCGCTTGATCGCCCGCATATGGTTCAAATGGTGGTAGATAGTCTGCGCCATTGGGTCTTGAAATGTGGCATTGATGGTTTCAGGTTTGATCTTGCGACGATCATGGGGCGGCGTGACGATGGCTTTGACTCATACGCCCCTCTGTTGCTGGCCATTGAAAGCGATCCTGTGTTGTCGACACGCATCATGATAGCAGAACCATGGGATGTGGGGCCGGGGGGTTATCAACTCGGCAATTTTCCGCCGCGGTGGCTTGAGTGGAATGACAGGTATCGTGACGATGTGCGTCGGTTTTGGCGCGGCGATGCGAATAGCACAAATAGTATGGCTACTCGGATAACAGGCTCATCTGATGTATTCCAGCGCAAGAACCGCGTGACGAAGTCGGTGAATTTTCTGAGTGCTCATGACGGGTTTACTTTGCGCGATGTGACGCAATTTCGTGTGAAAGATAATTTTGCCAATGGCGAAAATAATCGTGATGGCAAAAGCGATGAAGTGACGTGCGTTGGGCGTGATATTCGCGCTCTGCTTGCCACACTGTTTTTGTCACGTGGGGTTATTATGCTAACTGCAGGCGATGAATTTGGGCGCACGCAGAAAGGCAACAATAATGCCTATGCGCAAGATAATGAAATCACTTGGCTCGATTGGAAAAATGCTGATCAAGCTTTAATCAACTATGTTAGCACATTAGCTGGACTTCGGAAAGCTATACCGATGTTTGTTGACCCGGTGTTCTTGTCGGCAAATCCAACGGGGAGTGAAGTCAAATCCTTCTGGTTTGGTGCAGATGGTAAGCCTTTTGACTGGAGTGACGGACCGCAAGATTTTCTAGGTTTGATGTTGAGTAACAATGAAAAGCGCGTGGCGCTGGTTATCAACAGAGCTGAAAATCTGTTGCAGTTTCCTCTCATGGCGCAGACGGGGCATCGGTGGCTCGTCCAATTTGACAGTGCATCTCCCGTAGTAAAATCCGTTGGTTCAGTCTCGGTTTTTGAGGAGTTAGTCAAATTAAAATGACGCTTCTGGAAATTGCACAAGCGCGTCTGCGGGATCCAGACTCAATTTTTATTGAATGCGATGATGGGCGGATTTTTACTTATGGCCAATTTTGGCATTTGGCGGGGCAATTTGCGCAGGCGCTGGTTTCAGAAGGTGCAAAGCCTGGTGATCGAATTGCAGTGCAAGTTGAAAAATCGGTTGAAGCTATTGCTCTTTTTTATGCTTGTGTTCGCAGTGGTCTGGTTTTTCTGCCGATGAACACGGCTTACACGGCAAATGAGATTTCGTATTTTTTGGGTGATGCCGAGCCTTCGATCTTCATCATATCGCCCGAAAAACCCCAACCTACAGGCATTAGGGTTTTGACTCTGGATGATGTTGGCGGAGGAACTTTGATTGATGCTGCCCGCCAGACCGCAGGTGTGTTTGAAGATATAGCCGATGATGCTGAGAGGATGGCTGCTATTCTTTATACGTCTGGCACCACTGGCAAATCTAAGGGAGCGATATTGAGCGTTGGCAATTTTGCCAGCAATGCCCATGCATTGGCGCAGCTTTGGCAATTCACGCCGCAAGATAGATTGATTCACGCGCTTCCAGTTTATCACACGCATGGTTTGTTTGTGGCAACGAACACGGTGTTTGCATCAGGTGGACGGTTGCTGTTTCGGCGCAAGTTTGAAGTTGAGGATATCATGCGCGTCTTGCCTCAAGCGACAGCATTGATGGGGGTTCCCACTTTTTATACACGGCTGTTGCAGAACAAGGGTCTGACGCGGGATGCGACGAAACACATGCGGCTTTTTGTTTCTGGCTCTGCGCCATTGCTCGCTGAAACGCATAAGGAATTTTTTGAACGAACGGGCCATGCGGTCTTGGAACGTTATGGCATGACGGAAACCAATATGAACACTTCGAACCCTTACGCGGGTGAACGCCGCGCGGGGACTGTGGGGATGGCTTTGCCCGAAACTGATGTGCGTGTGCGCGAAGGTGGCATTGAGGTTAAGGGGCCGAATGTGTTTAAGGGCTATTGGCGCAATCCTGAAAAGACCAGAGCTGAATTCACTGACGATGGATATTTTATGACGGGTGATCTCGGTCATTTTGACGAAAAGGGTTATCTCGTCATTTCGGGCCGTGCCAAGGATTTGATCATTACAGGCGGGTTCAATGTTTATCCCAAAGAGGTTGAAGAGCTGATTGATGCTATGCCCGGTGTTTTGGAATCGGCGGTTATTGGTTTGCCAGACTCTGATTTTGGTGAGACCGTGACGGCGGTTGTGGTTTTGAAAACGGGTGCATCACTGGCAAGTGCAGACATCATTTTATCGCTCAAACTCAATCTCGCCAGCTTTAAATGCCCCAAGCGCATCATTATTGTGGACGAGTTACCGCGCAATGCGATGGGCAAGGTTCAGAAGAATGTTTTACGGCAGACTTATGGTGTGCGGCCTGTATGAAGGCCGATGAGGTTCAGCAAGTGGATGCCTGCAAATACGGCTAGTGCGCCGCCAATGAGCAGGACGAGGGTTGTGGGGAAGAGGCGGGGGTTAAGTTCTTGCTTGGGGCGCTTTTCTAACCAAACCATAGATCCGCCGAGGGCTGCACCCAGTCCAAAAACGCTTAAAGTAAGCCAAAATTCAGTATTCCACATTGTATTTGCTGCATATTTCAGATGGTTGACAGTGGGAAATCTCATGACTATGTTCCGCCCCGAAATCAAGGGCAGCTTATTGTCCGGTACTAGGTGAATATCATGAAAGTTCGTAACTCACTCAAAGCATTGTTGAAACGCCACCGCGACAACAAATTAATTCGCCGCAAGGGTCGGGTTTATATCATCAACAAAACGAATCCTCGTTTTAAGGCTCGTCAGGGCTAACTTTCGTTCACGTTTATTTGTAAGCGCGCTGGGCACCACCCGGCGCGTTTGGCATTTATTTATGCCGGAAAATGTGTCATCTTTGAAAAATGCGCATTTTGACAGTGTTATCGGTTTTGTTGGCTCTAAGTTCGTCAGCATTTTCCGCCGGGGATAATCTCAAAAGAGACGATCAGCTGGATAAGCTGTTTGGCGATTTGCATCAGGCTAAGACATCACGCGACCCAGATAAAATCATCGCCGATATTTGGCAGATTTGGGGCAGCAATGATTCTCCGACGGCAGAGCTTCTGATCCGCCAAGGCACTGCGGCGATGAATGCGCATGAATTTGATGCGGCCGAAAAAACTTTCGTCCAGCTGATTGAAAGCTATCCTAATTATGCCGAAGGCTGGAACAAGCGCGCCACGCTTTATTTCATCATGGGCCGTTACGATAATTCTCTAACTGATATTCAGCATGTGCTTGATTTAGAGCCACGGCATTTTGGGGCACTTGCAGGCAAGGCGGCAATCTTGCGCGCGCAAGGCCACACGCGCGAAGCCTTGGGCGTGTTGCGAGAGACACTGGCGATTAATCCTCATATGGCTTCGGTTCAGCAGTCGATTAAAGAGTTGGAAAAAGAGCAGCCGGATATCTGAGGTTCTTTAAAAGCCTTGAATCCAAGGCTTACTAAACGCCCTTGCCGCCCGGACCGACGGTGGCGATGCGCAGCATGTTGGTGGTGCCGGGCGCGCCAATAGGAACGCCTGCGGTGATGAGAATGCGTTCTCCAGATTTGGCGAAGCCTTCATCGAACGCGATCTTGCCCGCATTGGCGAACATTTCATCTAATGATTTTGCATCTTCGACCAATACAGCATGGGTGCCCCATGTGAGTGCTAAGCGACGCGCTGTGTTGATGATCGGGGTAAGCGCAAGAATGGGCATGAGAGGGCGTTCGCGCGCCACGCGGGCACCAGTGGAGCCTGAGCCCGTGTAGCAAACAATAGCGGGCACGTTGAGTGTTTCAGCAATTTGGCGGGCGGCGGCTGAAATTGCATCAGCGGCTGTAGCGCCTGGTTCGGCGCGTTGTGAATGAATGATGCTGCCATAATATTGATCATTCTCGGCAGACTGGGCGATCTTATCCATGGTCTGCACGGTTTTTTCAGGCCAGGCACCAGAAGCACTTTCGGCAGATAGCATGACAGCATCAGCGCCTTCATAAACTGCTGTTGCCACATCTGAAACTTCAGCGCGGGTTGGAACAGGCTCAGTGATCATTGATTCAAGCATTTGTGTTGCCACAACCACGGGTTTGCCATATCGGCGGGCCATGCGGGTGATCTGCTTTTGACGAGCGGGAACCGTTTCGAGCGGAAGCTCAACGCCAAGATCGCCACGTGCCACCATCAGGCCGTCGGAAATTTTTAAAATCTCATCGAGCACTGGAAGTGCGGATGGCTTTTCAATCTTGGCCATGACGCCAGCGCGACCCTTCACAAGGCGTTGGGCCTCAGCCACGTCTTCGGCGCGTTGCACGAAGGACAGTGCGATCCAATCGACGCCCAAGCTTGCCGCTGCTTCTAAATCAGCGCGGTCTTTTTCGGTGAGCGCGGGGATAGCCAGCAAAGTATCTGGCAGGTTCACACCCTTGCGGTTGGACAGCATGCCGCCATAGATGATTTTGGTATCAAGGCGCGTAGGCGAAGCTTTGGTGATTTCTACACGCAAACGACCGTCATTCAAAAGTAAGCTGTCGCCTGCTTTGGCGCCCGCAAAAATTTCTGGATGGGGCAGGTATACGCGCGTTGCATCGCCCGGAGTAATGTCGGTATCAAAGGCAAAAGCCTCACCTGCAGTAAGTTTCACTTCCTTTTCAGCAAATGTGCCGATGCGGATTTTGGGGCCTTGCAGATCGGCGAGAATGCCAATCGGGCGCTTCACTTTTACTTCTACAGCGCGGATAAAACCGTGCAGCTGTTTTAACATCGCATGATCGGTGTGGCTCATATTGATGCGGAACACATCCACACCAGCAATGAACAGTTTCTCGATCATCTCAAGTGAATTGGATGCCGGCCCCAGTGTTGCCAGGATTTTGACTTTACGTTTTCTATGCAAAATTATTGACCTTGTGTTGTTTTGTCGCCGGAGAGCGAAACTGTCCAATCGGATTCTTCTCCGGTATCAACCTCGAAGAAACCTTGTTTTTGAAATCCGCGCTCAGTGCACTGATCTATGCCGCGAATTGTGAATATCTTATCACGGATGCAGATTTGCGCTTTGCCGCCCCAAGAGCCGCCTTTTTCATTATCCACTGCATAAACATAAAAGTAGCGGGAAACCAAAGCACCTTTAATGAGGGGAAGGCATTCTTGGGGTTTTACCGTCCACCAACCTTCTGAGGCCCAGCCCTCTTTATCTTTATAAGCGATTGCCACACCAACGCGGCTGGCGGTGTTATTGCAAAGCTTGAGATCAGCTTTTGCAGGGGTTCCGGCGGCGCTCAGAAGCAATAATGCCCCTAGTCCTGCCCAGAAATTACGCGTCATGCCGCCTCCTCCACTTGCCGTTTCAAATCATTCAAATCGGCATAGAACTAGGGCAATATGGTGGCATGTACAAGTGTTTCACCCTGTGGATTGCGCTAAACTGTGATTGGCGCGGGGGCAGGTTACGCCTATGTAAGGCAAAACAGGATTTCACCCCATGGCCCTTGATGACAAGACCAAAACTGAGCTTGAAGCCGCTGCCTTTCGCCGCCTGATCACACATTTGCGTGGTCGCGAGGATGTGCAGAATATTGACCTTATGAATCTCGCTGGTTTTTGCCGCAATTGCTTGTCGAACTGGTTGGAAGACGCTGCCAAGGAGCAGGGCGCTGCTTTGACGAAAGACGATGCGCGCCAACATGTTTATGGCATGCCCTATGATGAGTGGAAGGCCAAGCACCAATCTAGCCCCACCCAAACGATCAAAACACCATCACATTAAATTTAACCATCGGAGATACTTGTGGCTGACATTACCAAATCGAATTTCGCTGAAGGCCAACTTAAGACCATCGTCGAGCGCATTGAACGCCTCGAAGAAGAAAAGAAAACCATCGCCGCTGACATCAAAGAAGTTTACGCCGAAGCTAAGGGTAACGGTTTTGACATCAAGATTTTGCGCAAGGTGATTTCACTGCGCAAAAAAGAGCCGCATGAGCGCTCTGAAGAAGAAGCGATGATTGATTTGTATTTGGCGGCACTTGGCATGAAAGTGGTGAGCGAGGCGGCTTGAAAAAGGTAGAAATGAGTACAGCCGTTTCGGTAAGTGCGAATGAAAAATATATCAATTCTCATACCTATCTACGAAGAGACAGCTGCGCTTTCCTTTTCAAAATTCTATTTTGATCAATTGGTGCTGAACCCGACCTATGTGTTGGATTCTAAGCGTATTGATCGACGGGATGAAGTTGAAGCATTGTTGGGAAGAAGTGTAGCAATTTATGAAAACCCCGGCTCATTTTATGAAGCGAACTTTCAAAACTTTTTGGACTTGGCGGATACAGATTGGGTCTTGCGTATTGATTGCGATGAAGTACCAAATTTAGCGATGCTTGAGCATTGTAAAAAATTTTCAGCACGTCCTACTGATCATTATTGTGGGTTTGATAGAGATGATTTGATCTGGCAAGATGATCATTTTGATCGCCTTGCCTATGCGCCGCTCTTCGTGGATTCACAGTACCGACTATTCAATCGCAACAAAGTAAAAGTCATCGAGAAAGTTCACACGCCTGGGTTTCATGTCCCCAAGTGGAAATTACCATTTCCATTTTGGCATGCTCCACGGTCAGCTCGACTTTATCATTTGCAACGCGTTTTTCTCTCTTACCAGCAACGCCTAGAGAAGTCCGCACGATATGACAGTGGTGGGCAAAGTGCGCAGCTCAGCTTGTGGAACACAAGGCTGGATGATTCCTTCAAATGGAAACCGATGCGCGATGATGCATTAACAAATATTTTTTTACAATGGACTCAGTCGAAGGAGGCTTAATCGCGAATAAGGCGCCACGAAGCCCCCCACTTCTAATTCCACAATAATTACTGGGTTACTAACTGCCCGACCTTCAACAGCTTCGCGGTCTTTGGCACGGCCGCGTCGAGATTGCCTTTGCCGTCGCGGTTTATCACCACCAAATCGCCCTTACCTTCAGCCGTCTGTTGGCTGGTCCAAGGATCAGTGGCTTCACCAACCAGTGATGCTTGGAGGGGCAGTGGAGATTCGCTGTTGTCACCGATCATCGATGGCGCGCCGTCACGGCGGATTGTGGCGTCGGGGTTCAGCGAGAGCTGTGGCCACCAGTTGATATCACTGCCACCCGCCGAAGCAAGGAGCGGCTTGATAACAGGCACTTCTGTTGCTGTGCCTGCGCGCAGTTCGGCGGCAAAATTGCCTTTGCCTTTTTTGTTCGAGGTCTGAATTTTAACTGTTGGATCAGGCTCAGCGGAGGCTTGTTCCATCAAAGTGCTTAGAGCGGCACTGCCCAATGGGGAAGATGCCTGGCCAGATTGATTATCTGGTGGGGCGCTGGCTGCAGAAATGCGGAACATTTGTGGCGCAGGCTTCATATTTGCCGCAGCCATCAACATGACTTCAACTGGCTTCAAACGTGGCTTTGGAATGGGGTAGCCCTGCTTTACCTGTGGTTCAGCAGCGCCATTATCTGCGGCCTCAACGACAGGTTCAGGCGGCACAAGTTCGGCCTTCACCGGAGCCACAATTTTTGGCTTTGGCGGAGGTGCGGCTGCATCCTGCGCGAGATCGCCCAAAGACGCCATTTGATCAGCGTTTACCTTTGTGCCAGCAACCGGTGATGGTTTGGGCGCTGGAGGTGTTGCAGCGTCAGCTGAAAGATCAGCGATATCTTCTTGTGATCCTGCATAAGCGGTTTCAACTGGCTTAGCTGTTGGAATTTCAGCTGCTGCCACTTGTGCGTCTGGTTGTTTCTTGCCTGTCAGCCTGCCGATCAGAGCAATAAGACCGCCACCTTTTGTGGGTTGATCTTCGTCTTGAACCTCTGGGTTGCTGCCGCCGCTATTGCCGCCGCGCACATAGCGACCGACATATTTACGGCCATCACGCATGATGGAAGCCATCTGGCTGTCGCTGATATGTGGGCCCCAATGGCGCACATGGCCAGAATCAACATGTAAGAAGCCGGTTGGGCCGCCCGCGGAACGATAATAACCTACGCCGCCCATTTGGTGGGCCAAGGCCACGTTGCGGATTTTTTGGGTCGGCACATCAGGGAAATAGAAATCAATGGCGTGGCCAACCATGTGCTGGCTTTGCTTGGCCACATGGCGGCCGATGCGGTGCAAAAATGCATTGGTTGCGGGTGAGCGATAGCCGCACACAATATGAACCGGCTGGTGCGAGCCTAAATCTTCGTGCAATTCCCACACCAGATCAATGGTGCGTGGATCAATGGTAATGGTTTGTTGCTTGCGCCAATCGCGCAGCAGATAGTTAATCTGCTTCATTGCGGACGGAATATATTTGCCATCCTTTTTATAGGTGATGTTCAGGCTTTCGCCCGTGTGCATATGATAGAGCGATATAGTTCGGGTTTCACCACCGGCAATGGTTGGCGCAGATGCAAAGCCAAAGGCTCCCACTGCGAGAGTTCCCGCAATAGCCGTCGAAACCAGGGTCTTTTTCATACGCGACTGCAAGTCTTGACGATGTCCGGCGTTCCAGATTTTTAATACCATACTCAACACACACACCGGGCGGAACCCGACTCCTATATTCGTCTCCGTCTCTAGTGTCGGTGAGAGTAACCCACTTTAACTACTTACGGCACTTCGGACAAGATTGGGGCAGCGATAAGGCATTCCCTTGGTTAATGCAGTTTGCCCGAATGTACTTAATGGGAGTTTAAAAAGTTCAATTTTGATTCAAACCGCCATCAATTGCTCCGGCGGTTGCTATATCACCGGAATCAATGGGTTTTTTGGCCAATGGGTCATAAGCAAAGGCCTTGGCCATGGCTGTGTCTCGACCATAAATATCATTATAGAATTGAATCTTACCGGAATCATCTGCCCAAGCTGTGAAATAGGTTAGATAAACCGGCACTTTTTCAGCAAGATTTATGGAGTGACTGTCAACGAAAGCTTCTGTTGGATCTGCTTTTTTATTCTTTTTTGCTTTTTGACCAAGATTCTGTGCCACCTCTTCTTGGCTCATATTAAGGAGAACTGCCGCAAATTCACGTGGGTTTTGAACGCGCACACAACCATGGCTGAAGGCACGGGTTGATTCGGCAAACAGGTTCTTGGTAGGCGTATCATGCATGTAAATATCGTGCGCATTCGGGAACAGGAATTTTAACTCACCCAGAGCATTGTCAGAGCCAGGCGGTTGTTGCACGCCAAATGTTGGTGCTTGGCCCATGCCCCACCAATCAACATCACTTGAGGAAATGACATCACCATTGGAGTCCACGAGTTTGAACCCATTGCGATCAAGATAGCTCGGATCTTTGCGGGACTTGGGGCCATATTCATTGACAATGATAGAAGCTGGAACACCCCAAGACGGATTGAATACCACAGTTTCAATTTGATCATAGAATGAATAGGTCTGGTTCATCGGCTTGCCAACGATAACTTTGCTATGCCACGCCACTTTGTTGTGATCAAAGACATTCACTTCATAAGCAGGCTGGTTGACGAACACAAAGCGCGTGCCAAGATTTTTTGGAAGCCAGCGCAAGCGCTCCATGTTAAACACAATTCGTTGACGCTCATCAGCGCTGTGATCGGCGTTTAGAGCGTCGAGCGTTGCTACGTCAACAATGCCGGTTAACTTGATTTTGCTACTGGCCTGAAAATTACGAAGGCTTTTGCTTAGTTTTTTATCCAAAACTTTTGGATCAGCCTTGCTATCAAGATCAGCAACGGCAATGCCCAGACCTTGCAATCTTGTGCGAATGGCGGGGATGCGTTCATCAACAGCGCCGACTTTTACATCAGGCCCGTCGGCAATTACGTTTAGCTTTTTGCCGCCATCAATTGTTTCAGCCAATGCCTTTTTGAAAATCGCATATTGCGGATGGGTTGGAACCAAGCTGGCAAAATAGGATTCCGGAAATGGCGAATAGCCAATTACTTTCATCACGGCATCTGCGGCCACTGTTTGTGGCTTTATATCATTGTAAAGCGACAAGCGATTTGGATCAAACTGGCCACCCGAAAGATGCCGTGCGTACTTAACGGCGGCAACAGTCATTGCGATGTCAAACCGGGCAATTTTCAACGGGTTGCCGGCCAAAGCTTCGTCGACGTTATCAAAACTGATTAGGCCGACTGGCAGGTAATTTTTTGCAGCCAAACCATCAACTGCGGCATTAGACATCAATTTTAAAACAGATTTTGCGCGTGGCGTGATATGTCCGCCTTGCGTCCAAATCGGTCTGAAACTATTCGCGCCATAAAAAGCTAAAATAGCCTTGCGTTCCGAGTCAACGGTGCGAATATTTGTAGCCTTGTTAATCAGCTCAATACGAATTGATTCAGCTTCTTGGCTTTTGGCTTCTATTTTCAGAAGGGCAGAGTCATAAACCGGAACGACCAAAGGCGGGAAGTAGCTGACGTTGCCCAGACCAAGGCCCGGCAATGGATCAGGCTCAGATTGGTCCGCTAGTATTTCCCTCTGTCGCTGCTTTTTCGAAGGCACAGATTCGCCGTAAAAGATGCGAATGCCGTCGGATTCATTTTGATTTTGCTTGTCAATTTGGTTTTGCTCCCACCACGTCAGCTTGGCACCATCAGTTGAACCGAATAGTGGACGAGATGGTGTGCGTGTCTGCGTTCCACCAAATAAGCTTTCAAAGAAACCTAAGCGCTTTTTATAAACCTTTTGTTCAGCATCAGCCGTGCCAGCAAACAAGGCAAAGGCGGCCAATCCAACTAGTAAGTTAGAGGAAAATTTAGACATTTTACCCATCTTTCAACCAAGCCCCCAAAGTTAGCGCAAGTTAAACGTGTGTTTGTGGCGATTCAATGGGTATAAGCCCGCAATACTATAATATTGTTTGGGTGTTACCCAGCGGCCTCTTCCAGACCTAAATCACGCATCTTACGGTAAAGCGTTGACCGCCCAATGCCCAGCTTACGCGCCACCTCAGACATTTGCCCGCGGTAGCGGTGCATTGCCAATTTGATCATATCCGCTTCAACTTCTTCCAAAGTACGGATATGGCCACCGTCGGTTACAATTGAAACACCGATGGCATTGCCGTCGCTGACTTGGTTGGTATTTGTACGCACCTGATTATTACCGTCGGGCCTACGCAAAGTGTGTGGCGCGGGAATTGGGGCTGCTGGAATTTTAACCTCAAAGCCATCAACTAAAGCGGCAATTTGCGGGAAGTCTTGGATATCGAGAATGTCAGTTTCGCAGAGCACGATAGCGCGGAATACCGTGTTTTCGATTTGGCGCACATTGCCTGGCCACGCGTAAGCTTGCAGCATTTGTAATGCATGCGCAGTGATACCATGAACTTTTCGGCCTTCTTCTGCGGCAAGCTTGGTGATGAAGTGGTTGACCAATGCTGGAATATCATCTTTCCGGTCACGCAGCGGCGGCACCATGATAGGGTAGACATTCAAACGATAATAGAGGTCTTCGCGGAATTTTCCGGCCTTCACCATTTCGATCATATCGCGATTGGTGGCTGAAAGCAGGCGAATATTCACTTTCACAGGCTTGCGGCTGCCGACGGGATCAATTTCGCCTTCTTGTATGGCGCGCAACAGTTTGACCTGCATTTCAAGTGGCAAATCAGCGACTTCATCAAGGAAAAGTGTTCCGCCGTCGGCTTCTTGGAATTTACCGAGATGCTTGTTGTTAGCGCCTGTGAAAGAACCTTTCTCATGGCCGAATAAAGTCGATTCCACCAAGTTTTCTGGGATCGCACCACAATTAACGGCAATAAATGGTTTTCCTGCGCGTTCGCTTTCGCCTTGAATTGCGCGAGCAATCATTTCTTTGCCAACGCCTGATTCACCTTCAATGAGAATCGGAATGTTGGATTGCGCGCCACGGCGACCAAGTCGGATGACATTGGCCATGGCGGGTGATGAGGCAACTAGATCGTCAAAGCTTAATGCGCCCGTTACTTTCTTATTGAGGCGTTTTACTTCCTCCGTCAGTGCATTTACTTTCAACAAATTCTGCATTGAAACGCGCAGACGCTCTGGCGAGACGGGCTTTACAACAAAATCATCCGCGCCCGCACGCATCGCTTTAATCACTGTTTCGATAGAGCCTTGTGATGTTTGCACGATGACCGGCAAATCGCCGCGAATAGCTTGAAGTTTTTCCAAAAACTCTAAGCCGTTCATGCCCGGCATCATCAAATCAAGAATTGCTAGCCCGATGGTAGAGCCAGACTGAGAGCTTAGTACCTCTATGCCTTTGCTGCCATTTTCAACAGCGACAGCTTCGAAACCGAAACGCTTGACCATTTCTTCCAGAATACGACGCTGGGCTGGTTCATCTTCAACTATAAGGACTCTGGATGTCATACGTTTATTCGCTCACCAATTCACTGGGTCAGTTTCGCGTCTGCCTCGCCGCAGCTGACCGCTTGTTGAGCAATTTGTGGCAGGTAGTGGTAAAGGCCAGCTTAACAATATAGCACATTTAGATACAGGTGGCTGTTTTCCATCTAAGTTGAAGGCTGAACAAGTGTTGTTTTCCTTATAAACGTGGGCCATATGCAGAAATGAAATTAAAAGGAATGTTTTATGCAAGCCAGCCCGAAACTTGGAAATTTGCCTGAATGGAACCTCGCTGATCTCTATCCAGCCCCAGATTCAAAAGAGTTTAAAGCTGATTTGGAAAAAAGCGCCGCCCAAGCGACAGCGTTTGCCGAATCATACAAGGGCAAACTTGCAAGTTTGGACGGGGCGCATTTGGCAAAAGCCGTTGAAACTTATGATGCGATGTCTGACCTCATTGGCCGCGTGGGCTCTTATGCTCAACTTTATTATGTTGGCGACACGAGCGATAGCAATCGAGGCAAGTTTTATGGCGACGTGAGCGGCAAGCTGACAGATCTTGGTTCTCAGCTTTTGTTTTTTGAGCTTGAGCTTAATCAAATTGATGATGGTGCACTTGAAAAGGCGATGAAAACTCCAGCGCTGGGCCACTATCGGCCATGGATTGAAAATCTGCGCAAAGAAAAGCCTTATCAGCTGGATGACAAGACGGAACAGCTGTTCCTCGAAAAATCACAAACAGGTTTTGGCGCATTCAACCGGCTGTTCGATGAGACAATGGCGGGTTTACGATTTAAGGTTGATGGCGAAGAACTGTCGATCGAACCCACTTTAAATTTGATGCAAAGTGCTGATGAGGCCGAACGCAAAAAGGGTTCTGAAGCATTGGCCAAAACATTTGGCGATAATATCAAGTTGTTCACACTGATCACCAACACATTGGCCAAAGACAAAGACATTTCAGACAAGTGGCGGGGCTTTAAAGATATTGCGGAAAGTCGCCATTTATCCAACCGTGTTGAACCTGCTGTGGTCGATGCGCTTGTCGCTGCTGTGCGTGCATCATATCCTCAACTCTCGCATCGCTATTATAAAATGAAGGCCAAATGGCTGGGCAAAGAAAAGCTGATGCATTGGGATCGCAATGCGCCTTTGCCGCAAGAGGATACGCGCGAAGTGCCGTGGGATGAAGCGCAAGCTTTGGTGCTGAAAGCTTATGGTGCGTTCTCACCTGAAATGGCGAGCATCGCCAAGACTTTTTTTGACAAGAATTGGATAGATGCACCATGTCGTCCGGGCAAAACACCAGGCGCATTTGCTCACTCAACAGTGCCATCGGCGCATCCTTATGTGTTGCTCAATTATCTCGGTAAAACGCGCGATGTGATGACATTGGCGCATGAATTGGGGCACGGTGTGCACCAGGTGCTGGCCGCAGAGCAAGGGCCGCTGATGTCCAACACGCCGCTCACACTGGCTGAAACAGCTTCAGTGTTTGGTGAGATGCTCACCTTCCAAACTTTGCTGAAGGAAACGACCGATAAAGGCAAACGCAAAATATTGCTGGCGTCTAAAGCTGAAGACATGATCAACACCGTTGTGCGGCAGATTGCATTTTATACTTTTGAACGCAAAGTGCATGAAGCGCGCAAAGTAGGCGAATTGACGCCTGATCAAATCAATGCGTTTTGGATGTCAGTGCAGGCGGAGAGCTTGGGGCCAGCCATCGAATACGGCCCAGGCTATGAAACTTACTGGACCTACATCCCGCATTTCATTCACTCGCCATTTTATGTTTACGCCTATGCGTTTGGTGATTGCTTGGTGAATTCGCTTTATGCGCGCTACCGCGAGAGTGAAGCGGGCTTCCAAGAGAAGTATTTCACGATGTTGAAGGCAGGTGGCACGAAGCATCACTCAGAGTTGCTGAAGCCGTTTGGTTTGGATGCCACTGATCCGCAGTTTTGGCAAAAGGGGCTGAGCGTGATTTCAGCTTTGATTGATGAGTTGGAGACGCTTTGATTGAATATCGTCGTCCACGATTAGACGAAGCCGAAGCATTTGCGGCGCTTCATGTGCAATGTTGGCGCGAGGCTTATGTTGGATTTGTTCCTCCTGAATTGATGTCGACTTTTTCCACCGAACGTCGGTTGCCAATGTGGCGAGCTGTTACCACTCATCCTGAGCGTTTTGTGTTGGCTGCTTACGACGAAGGAAAGCCCGTTGGCTTTGTCATCTCTGGTTCGACAGACGAAAAGCATATTGAAAATCAAGACGGACATTTATGGGCCATCTACATTGCAAGCAAATATCATCGCATAGGCATTGGGCGCGAACTGATTGCGGCTGCAGCCGCTGATTGGTTTGCCAAAGGTGGAAAAAGCATTACCTTGGGCGTCCTTGCTAAAAACGCCAGCGCTCGCTTGTTCTACGAAAAACTAGGTGCCCGCTTCGTTAAAACGAGCACCTATGATTGGGATGGCTACAAGCTGGACGACGCCATTTATGTATTTGAGGATTTAGCCTTTCTCACTCCATAAACCAACCATGGCTAACCACCAGCGATTGCCCGGTTAGCGCGTTGGTTTCCATGGCTGCGAAGGTGAAGGCTATTTCGGCTACGTCTGCTACTGTTGTGAATTCGCCGTCGACAGTGCCGCCAAGCATCACTTTCTTCACCACGTCATCTTCAGAAATACCGAGGGCCTTGGCTTGTTCGGGGATTTGTTTTTCAACCAATGGGGTTTTTACAAAGCCGGGGCAGATGACATTGCTGCGCACGCCGTGCTTGCCTCCTTCTTTGGCGATGACTTTATTCAGACCGATGAGGCCGTGTTTTGCCGTCACGTAAGCAGATTTCAACGGTGATGCTTCTTTGGAATGTACCGAGCCCATGAATATGATGGAGCCAGAACCTTGTTTATACATGTGGGGCAGCACGGCCTTGGAGGTTAAGAAAGCACCGTCTAAATGGATGGCGAGCATTTTCTTCCAATCGGCGAAGGGATATTCTTCGAGCGGGTGCACAATCTGAATGCCCGCATTAGAGACTAACACATCGACTGTGCCCCAAGCGGCCACGACTGCAGCAACGCCCGCATTCACTTGATCTTCGCTGGTCACATCCATCGCCACAGCCATTGCCATGCCGGGTTTTGTTGTGTTGATCAAAGCTGCTGTGGCGTTGGCAGCATCCAAATTTAAATCGGCGATGACGACTTTTGCACCTTCGGCGGCGTAGCGCTCAGCGATGGCTTGGCCGATGCCAGATGCGGCGCCTGTAACAATGCACACTTTGTTATTTAGATTCATATTTTCAATCCTTCAAATAATCATGAACAACTTCGCCTAACCCGAGGGTGATATCAGCGAGAATGTGGGTAGCGGAGAGCACTTCGCGCACCGGAAGTTCGGCCACAGGTGCAAGTGCGTGATCGAATAATTCCAATCCAGCGGGGCCAGACCATGCGCCTTTTAGATTGATATCAGTCAAATAATATCGCACCAATTCACAGATGCGTGGTGTGCAATCGACATGTGGAATAATCTTTAACAGAAAGCTTGGCGTTTCCATGCTGGCTTTGACTTTGGCCAGATCGAGCGCTTGGTGTTTATAACCCATTGTGCCATTGGCCACGCGGATCGAGCCATAATCTAATGTGCCGACTAGCGTGTCTTTTTCCGCGCGTAACTTTGGTGCGCCGAGCTTTTTTGGAAAACCCCAAATCTCACGACCGCCCGCAATCGGCGCATCGTCATCGAGATACATCGAATGCACAAAGCCACCAGAAACACCATTGTAAGTGACAGGGATCACTTGGCCACTTTCGGTATAATTCCCAAATCCAGTCGAGTCCGGCATGCGGATGAATTCATATTTTACGATAGGGTCGGCGATCTCTAATGGCTCTGGCACCACGGCGCGCAAAGCATCCATATCTGTACGATAGGAGATGATCAGATACTCACGGTTCACAAACCGGTAAGGCCCACGCGGATAGCTGGGGCTCGTCAACGGCATGGCAAAAGCGTTTGTTCTAACGTCAGCGAGCTTCATCTTTGTGCACCACTCCAAAATCGAATGTGATCATGCCATCGGCAGGAATTCTACGGGCTTTCCATGCTTTAGCTGCGTGTGACTTTACCACGTCACGATGACCTTCGGCCCAATGCTCATCCATGGTGAGGCGCGAGAATTCATAATCTTTGGATTGCGAGTCAAGATCAGTTGAGCGCTTGATCAGATGCATGATGGTGACACCTGATTCCTTCGTTGCGTCACGTAATATTTTCGCATCAGGATCATTTTGCAAATTCTCAGGCAGTTTTTTTAAAAGATTCATTGCCGCTTTGTGAAGCTTATGTTCGGCCATAGCAGCTGTCGTGTTCATGCGTGTTCGACTGGAAAATCGGATTTCTTTTTCGCGCTCAACGGCTTCGATAATTGTGCGTGGCAATGCTCCTGTAGCTGGGAATAGATCGATCTGGTAAATGCATAGAGCAAGCCCGCGATCATTTTGGTCTAGCACATGATGAAGTGGCGTGTTCGATACTAACCCGCCATCCCAATAATATTCGCCCTCAATCAGCACAGGCGGAAAGCCCGGGGGCAGGGCACCCGACGCCATAATATGATCAACGGTAATCTTATCTGTCGTTGTATCAAAATAGCGAAAATTGCCAGAACGCACATTCACCGCGCCAATGCTCAACCGGGTTGGGCCTTCGTTGATCAGTTTGAAATCAACCAATTCAAGCAGCGTTTCGCGTAAAGGGGCTGTGTCATAAAAGCTTGTGGCTCCGGCGGTTCCCGGCCAAGAAAATAATGGTGAAACCATCCGTGGGCTGTAGAATCCGGGAATGCCAAACATGGTGGCCGTTAGGCTGCTTATTTCATTAAAGAAGCTGCGACCTTGATCACCGGGGATCATTGAGATGCCTTGTAACCCCGATGATAATTTATCCCAAAACGTCTTGAGCTTGGCCACCCGTTCTTCAGGCTTGTTGCCCGCTATAATAGCGGCATTAATTGCCCCAATCGAAATACCCGCAATCCAACTGGGTTCGTGTCCCGACCCCATCAAGGCTTCATAGGCGCCTGCCTGATAAGAGCCCAAAGCGCCACCGCCTTGGAGGACAAGGATGTTCTTTTCGGTTGCTGATTTTTGTTGCATTGCAGCATTGTAGTGCATTGCGAAGGGAAGGGGAATTAAAAGATTTTAATGGCGAATTGTTGGCCCCATTATAAAAGGAGATGAATGTTGAATTGATTTGCCTTGGGGGCTCCATTGTTAAACTGGCTACTCATCTTCATTCCCATCACCTTGGGCCTCGAATTTTTTATTCATCCCAGTGATACCATTCTCTTTATTTCGGCAGCACTTGCCATCGTTCCGGTTGCTGCCAATATGGGGCAGGCGACGGAGAATTTGGCGACGAAAGTTGGCCCGACGATTGGCGGTTTATTAAACGCCACATTTGGAAACGCCACGGAGTTGATCATTGCGTTTTTCGCGTTGCAAGCCGGCAAGCCCGAAGTTGTGAAAGCCTCGATTACAGGCTCTATGATCGGAAATATGCTGCTGGTTTTGGGCTTGGCATTATTTCTCGGCGGTCTCAAATATCAAAAACAAACGTTCAATAAAGAAATAGCAGGCGCTTTGGCGAACTTATTGTTGATTGTCATGATTGCTTTTCTCATTCCTGCTTTGTTTGATGTCACGGAACATGTTTCTGGCATCACGTTGGCGCAAACAAAAACCAGCGATGGAAATTTTTCGCTGGCAGCAAGCGTGGTGTTGATAGGGCTGTACGTCTGCAACATGATTTTCGCGTTGGTCACGCATAAGGATATGCTTTCGCCAAGTGGTGAGGAACATGAAGAGGAAGGCTGGCCGGTTCGCCGTTCGATGGCAACGCTTGTCGTTTGCACTTTGGTGGTGGCATGGCTTTCAGAAGTTTTAGTTGGTTCGCTTGAAGGCTTCAGCAAAGGGCTTGGCCTTTCCGAAGTGTTTGCCGGCCTTATTATCATTCCAATCATTGGCAACGCGGCAGAACATTCGGCGTCTGTGTTTGCGGTGAAAAATAAACTTGATCTAAGTATTCAAATTGCATTGGGAGCCACCATCCAGATTGCATTGTTGGTTGCGCCTTTGTTGGTTATTGTTTCATTTTTGATTGGCAAACCTATGGATCTGGTTATCCACCGGCCGCTGGAAATGGCGGCACTGGTCGGTGCAACATTGATTACGGCGGGTGTATCGCGGGATGGCGAAACTAATTGGTTGGAGGGTGCCATGTTGCTGGGCATATATTTGTTGTTGGCGCTCGCGTTCTATTATCTACCAGTGGTAGTTTGAGGTTCCGCTAAAAAGAAAAAACCCAGCTAATATTGCCGGGTTTCTTAAATGGACGAAAGAAGCGTTTACTTCGTGAGAAAGCTGAACTTCTGCTTAAAGCGCGAAACACGGCCGCCGCGATCAACGATTGTGCCTTGGCCGCCGGTCCATGCTGGGTGCGACTTTGGATCAATATCGAGGTTCATGGTGTCGCCAGCTTTGCCATAGGTCGAGCGTGTCACGAATTTTGTACCGTCTGTCATCACAATGGTGATGGGGTGATAATCGGGGTGGATATCTGCTTTCATAGCGGTTAACTCTTCAACTTGTGCTTCGGGTGCCTGCACCCAATCTGTAGGTTTCAGCCGTTTCAGCGGCGGTCTATAGGCGAATTCAATGGGGCGCACAAGAGCGGTATAATAAAGGCAAAATGGCACGATATTCTGATCCAGAACTCCGGTCGAAAGACCTCCGTCCCCTGTTGAAATTGCTTCCTTTTTTGGCGCAGTATCGCAAGCAAGCAGCTATTGCTTTGGTGGCGCTTATCGTTGCATCGACGGCAACTTTGGTTGTGCCCATTGCTGTGAGGCAGGTTCTTGATCAGGGTTTTAACGCCGCAAACATCGAACTTATCAACCGATATTTTTTGGTGATGTTTGGCGTTGTGTTGCTGCTGGCAACGGGTTCTGCCGTTAGGCTCTATTATGTGACTTGGATTGGCGAGCGTGTTGTGGCCGATGTGCGTGACGCGTTGTTCAGTCATCTGATGACACTCACGCCGCATTTTTATGAAACCCAAAAAACCGGTGATGTCGTTTCACGACTTACTGCCGATACGACACAAATCAAATCAGCATTTTCATCAACGGCTTCAATTGCCCTTCGTAATGCTGTCATGTTGATTGGCGCGGTGGCCATGATGATTTATACCAGTCCACGCATGTCAGGGCTGGCTGCTTTGGCAATTCCGGCAATTGTGGTGCCGCTGGTTGTTTATGGCCGTAAGGTGCGGGCATTGTCGAGAAGAGCACAAGATGCACTGGCTTCATCTGCGGCTTATGCGCAAGAGCGACTGCAAGGCATTGTGGCTATACAAGCTAATACTCAAGAGCCAGCTACCAACTTGGCTTTTGGAAAAGCGACAATTGTGGCCTTTGAGGCGGCGCAAGCACGAACGTGGGCGCGGTCTATTTTGACATTTGCCATTATTGGTGTGGGGACAGGTGCTATTGTTGGGTTGTTGTGGTTTGGCTCCCATGAAGTTCTTGGTGGAAATATTACTGGGGGCACGCTTGGTCAATTTGTTTTGTATGCATTATTTGCTTCAAGCTCGCTCGGTCAGCTTTCTGAGGTCTGGGGCGATTTGCAATCTGCTGCGGGTGCCGCTGAGCGAATTTCTGAATTGCTCAATGAAACGCCCGCAATAACCTCTCCTCTTCAACCCGCATATTTGCCTTTGCCTGTGCGTGGAGAAGTTCAGTTTGAGCATGTGGATTTTGCTTACCCTTCACGCCCTAAAACCAAAGTGCTCAGTGATATTTCATTCACAGCCAAACCGGGCGAAGTTATTGCCATTGTCGGCCCATCTGGCGCTGGTAAAACCACGCTCTATGCATTGATCCAGCGTTTCCAAGAAGCCAATTCTGGTTCTGTAAAACTCGATGGCCTGAACATTGATACACTTGATCTTGAAGTATTGCGGAACAACATCGCGACAGTGCCCCAAGACCCGACAATATTCTCTGGCACAATTGCCGATAACATTCGTTTAGGTCGCCCCGATGCCTCAATGGATGAAGTGATTGCCGCTGCAAAGGCAGCCCGCGTTTCCGAATTTGCCGAAAAGCTGCCTGAACAATATAACTCAATGCTGGGCGAGCGTGGCATAACGCTTTCGGGTGGCCAACGCCAACGCTTGGCCATCGCCCGTGCTATTTTGCGCAACGCGCCCGTATTGTTGCTTGATGAAGCTACCAGTGCGTTGGATGCAGAAAGTGAAGCGCTTATTCAGGAAGCATTAGAAGGGCTCACCAAGGGCCGCACGACATTGGTTATTGCGCACCGCCTAGCAACGGTGCGTAATGCTGATCGCATTATTGTTTTGGAAAATGGCAAGATCGTGGGGCAAGGCACTCACGCTCAGTTAATGAAGAAAAGCCCGCTCTATTCCAAGCTGGCAAAACTGCAGTTCAGCGTTCCGTTAATTTAAGTTCAATGCGCCGGTTTTCAGATTTCGCTTCTTCGGTGCTGCCGGGGGCCAAGGGTTGAAACTCGCCAAAGCCAGCCGCGACCAAATGGTTTGGAGTTACACCTTGAGCCGCTAAATACTTAACAACTGCAATCGCGCGCGCTGATGAAAGCTCCCAGTTCGAAGCAAATTTAGCGCCCACCAAAATGGGATCATTATCGGTATGGCCATCAACACGCAGAACCCAAGGCAGATCAGCAGGGATTTCCTTTTCGAGTTGCTTTAATGCATCGGCCAATTTTGTCATCTCAGCTTGGCCAATATCACTTAAATCCGCACCACCTTTAGGGAATAAAACTTCAGATTGGAAAACGAAGCGATCGCCCACAACTAAAATATCTGAACGCTGCGAAAGGATTTGGCGCAAGCGACCAAAAAATTCAGAACGATATTTTGAAAGCTCTTGAACCTTTTGTGCCAATGCTGTGTTCAGACGGCGCCCCAAATCCGCAACTTGTGTTTCAGACGTGCGATTGCGCGCCTCTGAGTCATCCAACAATGCAGAAATTTGAGATAGTTGACGTCGCATCGCGGCGATTTGTTGATTGAGGAGTTCTACTTTTGCAAGGGCATCTGAAGAGATTTTCTTTTCGGAATCGAGCGATGTTTGAAGTCCGCTGATTGTTGTTCCCGCATTGGCCCCTTTGTTACTTTCGGCTGCAAGGCCGGCCAATAAATCCGCGGTTTTAGCTTTTTGTGCATTCAAATCATCGGTCAGCGCCATGAGCTGCGCGTCTGAATCTGCTTTGCCTGCTTTCTCAAGAGCGAGCAGTTGAGTGAGCTCTGATATCTGCGAACGCAGCTGGCCCAGTGCTGAATCTTGCCCCGATATTTGCCTCGCCAACAGAAACTGGGCGATCATGAAAACTGAAAGTAAAAAGGTTATGACCAGCAACAGTTGCGCCATCGCATCGACAAAGCCCGGCCAATAGGGGGCTTCCTCGGTGCGGCGACGGCGAGAGAGCGCCATTGCTTATGAACCTTTTCCACTGCTGCGAATGAGCAAGCGTTGAATTTCACTTTGTTGCACTTGCTGGCTTTGAATCCATTGGCGCACCATTTTCTGTTCTTCGCGCATCTGCTGCACAAGGTTTGCGACGGCATCTGCCAATTGTTCGGTTGCGTTATCATCGCTGCCTGCGGGCGGTGAAGCTACTCCGCCGCGCAGTTCGACGCTTGTGCCGAGCCGCTCAATTGATTTTTGTAAATTCTGCATATCGATGCGGAGATAAGCTGGGTTCATGCCACCGCTGTTGTCTCCGGCTTGGACATCCGTGATGGTTGAAAGCCAGTCTTCGAGATTGTGATAGAAACGGTTTTGGGCTTGGCCTGCTTTCAAATCGAGAAAGCCCAGCACCAATGATCCTGCCAGACCAAACAGCGAAGATGAAAATGAAAGGCCCATGCCGGCCAGTGGTTTTTGCAGGCCAGATTTCAGCTCTTCGAAAACGGCAGATGATTGGGTTGAACCCACATCAAGATTGCGGATGGCATCGCCGACTGATGTTACCGTTGCAAGGAGGCCCCAGAATGTTCCGAGCAGGCCTAAGAAAATCAGGAGGCCGATTAAATATTTCAAGAGATCGCGCGATTCATCGAGGCGTGATGCAAGCGAGTCGAGCAATGAACGCATTGTTTGCGGCGATAAAACGGTGCGGCCTGAGGCATCGCCCAGAAGTGTGGACATTGGTGCGAGCAAAATCGGTGGCGATTGTTCAGCACCTTGGCCAACTTTGAAATCGTTTAACCAGCTGACTTCGGGAAACAAACGCCATACCATGCGGAAGGCATAAAGAGCGCCGACAACAAGTGTGGCCACGATCAAACCATTCAGGCCTGGATTAGCCATGAATGCATTTTTGATGTTGGGAAATAAAACTGCTGCGATAATCGCCACCAGCAATGAAAAAACCAACATATGCACCAGATGCACTGTGGGTCTATCTACAACAATTGCCTCTTGCGCCATGCCCATTCCCGCTCATGTAAAAGAATCTTGAAGGACAATCTAGACGATTAGAAGGCAAAGGGGGAGAGGGATGATCAACCCATCGCCTTATTGATTTCTTCCGTCATCTTCTTCGCATCACCAAATAGCATCAGCGTGTTGTCGCGCCAGAAGAGGGGGTTGTCGACGCCGGCGTAGCCTGAGGCCATGCCGCGTTTTATGAACATTACGGTTTTGGCTTTCCATACTTCCAGCACTGGCATGCCGTAAATTGGAGAAGTTTTATCGTCTTTGGCGGACGGGTTGGTGACGTCGTTGGCGCCGATGACGAAGGCGATGTCGGCTTGGGCAAATTCGCTGTTGATGTCTTCAAGTTCGAAGACTTCATCATAGGGAACATTGGCTTCGGCCAGCAGCACGTTCATGTGGCCGGGCATGCGACCCGCAACGGGGTGGATAGCGTATTTTACGGAAACGCCTGAGGCTTTCAAATGATCTGCCATTTCGCGCAATGCATGTTGAGCTTGGGCAACAGCCATGCCGTAACCGGGCACGATGATCACTGAAGCAGCGTTCTTCATCATGAAGGCTGCATCTTCTGCGGAGCCTTGTTTGACAGGCTTGGTTTCGCCTTTAGCAGCAGGGCCAGCGCTTTCGCCGCCAAAGCCGCCGAGGATGACTGAGATGAAAGAACGGTTCATGCCTTTGCACATGATGTAAGACAGGATGGCGCCCGATGAGCCGACGAGTGCACCGGTGATGATCAAGGCTGTGTTGGCTAATGTGAAGCCAATGCCTGCTGCCGCCCAGCCTGAATAGGAATTGAGCATTGAAACAACGACTGGCATATCAGCGCCGCCGATGGGGATGATCAAAAGCAGGCCAAGTGCGAATGCAATGAGGATGATGAGCCAGAACCAGATTGCGGCTGGCGACATATAGAACAGCACGACGGAGGCCAGCATTGCTAAGCCCAAAGCGATGTTGATCAGATGTCTTGCGGGTAACATGATGGGAGCGCCAGACATGCGGCCATCGAGTTTTAGAAATGCGATGATCGAACCTGTGAAAGTGAGTGCGCCGATTGCGGCACCCAATGACATTTCAATACGGCTCTGGGCATGGATCAATCCATCGGTCGCGATGCCGAATGCATCAGGCGCGTAGAACGCTGCGGCAGCAACACAGACTGCGGCGAGACCGACAAGAGAGTGAAATGCAGCAACCAATTGTGGCATTGCTGTCATCGCAATCGTACGGGCGAGATATGCGCCGATGCCGCCGCCGATGGCTATGCCGCCGACAATGAGTGCCCAAGCGAGTGGACTGTTTGGCATTGCCACAGCGAGTGTGGTGAGGATGGCGAGGCCCATGCCGACCATGCCGTAAAGATTGCCTTTGCGTGAAGATGCGGGAGACGACAGGCCACGCAGGGCCATGATGAATAACGAACCGGAGACCAAATAAAGGATGGCTGCGAGATTAGCGCTCATCTCACTTTTCCTTTTTCTTATACATGGCAAGCATGCGGCTGGTGACCATGAAGCCACCGAAGATGTTTACGGATGCAAAGATCAAGGCAAAGAAACCAAAGATCATTGCGAGGACTGAACCCGATGCGATGGCACCTGCACCGACGGCGAGCAATGCGCCGACGACGATCACCGATGAGATGGCATTGGTGACGGACATCAGCGGCGTATGCAGGGCTGGCGTTACGCTCCACACCACAAAATAGCCGACGAATACGGCGAGTACAAAAATCGCAAAGAGCGAGACGAAGGGATCAACACTATGGGCCAGTTGTTCCATTATTTCGCTCCATACATTGTGTGAACCAGTGCGCCATCTTTGGCGATGAGTGTGCCTTTTATACATTCATCTTCGAAATCGATGGCCAGATTGCCCTCTTTGCTGATCATCAGATCAATAAAGTTTTGTAAGTTCTTGGCAAAGAGGGGCGTGGCATTGCCAGCAAGTTTGCCTGCTAGGTTTACCGTGCCAATAATTGAAACGCCTTTGTGGACGACGATTTCATCTGGTTTTGAAAGTGGGCAATTGCCACCACGTTCGACGGCGAGATCAACGATCACGGAACCGGGCTTCATGGATTCAACCATTTCTTTGGTGATCAAAACGGGGGCTGGTCTACCGGGGATCAATGCTGTGGTGATAACGATGTCTTGTTTTTTGACATGATCAGCCACTAGCTTTGCTTGCTTGGCTTTGTCTTCGGCGGAAAGTTCTTTGGCATAGCCGCCTGATGTTGCAGCATCAGCCACATCTGCGAATACAAATTTTGCCCCTAAGGATTTGACTTGCTCTTCGGTGGCCTTGCGCACGTCAGTGGCGGAAACGATGCCGCCCAAACGGCGCGCTGTGGCGATGGCTTGGAGGCCTGCAACGCCCACTCCCATGATAAATATTTTTGCAGGCGGAACTGTGCCAGCTGCCGTCATCATCATTGGAATGGCGCGGCCATAACAGGCGGCTGCATCGATCACTGATTTATAGCCAGCGAGGTTGGCTTGGGATGATAAAATATCCATGGCTTGAGCGCGAGAAATGCGCGGCATCAATTCCATGGCAAATGCTGTGACACCCGATTTGGCGAAGGCTTCAAGGGCTTTGCGGTCGCCGTGCGGTTCAAGGCCCCCTGCAAGCACAGCACCTTTTTTCATGGCTTTCAAAATAGCATCGGCCGGGCGGCGGATGCTGAGAACGATATCTGCATCTTTGACGACGCTGGTGCCCTTAATAATTTCAGCACCCGCTGCTGCATAATCAGCATCTGAAATATTTGCGCCCAATCCAGCCCCGGATTGAACTGCGACTTTCAAACCTTTTTTAACGAAGGCTTTCACGCTTTCGGTAGAAGCTGCACAGCGGTTTTCACCCGCTGTTGTTTCGGAGGGAACCGCGATTTTCATGAGGCGTTTTTACCGATCAAGACATATGCACATTCATGGCCGTGAACAGCCCATACAATACTAAAATCGCTATTGGCAGCATCCACTTGCCACCCATGCGCAAGGCAATAATGCTCGTCAGAATACCGACAATCATGCCACCGAAACCGAGGAGCAAGTTAAAGGGGCTATCAACAAAGCGAAACACGACGAGTGCGACGACGATGAAGAGGCATATGAGGGAGCCTGCCGTTGAGAATGCTAAAAACCCATCATAAGTCGCCTTGTGAGCTGCTAAATCTTCGGCTGAGCCTGGTTTGGCTGGAGCAGGCGAAGGTGAGGAATGTGAAGCCATTGGAGAATCCCTGAATTTAAATATTGCAATCTCATATCTAATCGGCCCGAGGGCTGCAATGGCCTTGTTTTGTCGCGGGGGATTATGGGCGCGAGTCCGCATTTGATGAAAACGGTTATTCCGTTTCGGGGGCAGAAAGAAGTGAAGGGTTGCGCGGGCGCAAACAAACACGAATATGCCGGTAGGGTGTTCCGGCTATGGTGGTGCCTATAAGCACCCACGCTTTTGCGGCGATTTTTGCTGTTGGTGAACGAGAGTCTCTGGAACTGGGCGGCTGT
>JANYLQ010000050.1 GCA_025363755.1 Hyphomicrobiales bacterium
TTCTTGTTAGCGGCTGTATGGTTGGCTAGTGGGGGGGCGGACGGAGGACCTGACTTGGGTGGTGGCGAAAGGAGTGTCACGAGCCAGGAAAGGTATCCTGACATGATCCTTATTGCCAGCATGGCGCAACCCGAGGAATATCCGGCCAATGGCGGTGCCTGGTCGCAGAAAATGCGGTTTGAGGAGTTGACGGGGCATCCGGCGCTGGTCATGCACTACAGCAAGGTCAACCCCGAGTTCATCTCCCGCTATGACATCAAGGCCATGTTCATCACCGGCTTTGGCTATGGTGAAGTCACCAATCAATTTGCCTTGCGGGTTCAACATTGGCGTTAAAACAATGCGGCCCAGCTTTGGCATCTTGTTGGTCATCATGTGCGAAAGAAAAGCTTCAGCACCCGAACCTTTGAATGCATATTTGGCAAAGTTGGCAATCTCGGTCACGCCCACGCCATTGCGGGTTCCCAAAACTTCGGCCTTTACATGTTCAAAATCATTTGAGCGGCGGAACGAGAAAATATCCTTGGGCTCCACGCCTTTTGGTGCAAACCAAAGCGGCGTTTCCAAACCCCAGCTGTCGCCCATTACGGCACCTTGCGCAATCATCGTATCATAAAGCGCTGTCGTCTGATGCGGGCGTGCACCCGGCAATTCTTCATTGGGGAACTTGATTGAGAAGCGGCGCGAATAATTCTCGCGCACTTTTTCATTGGTATAAGCACGCGTGGCCCATTCGCCAAAGCGCGCAACATCCATAGCCCAAACATCAAAACCCGGATCGCCATTCACCATCCATTGCGACAGCGCCAAACCAACGCCGCCGCCTTGGCTAAAGCCCGCCATAACACCGCACGCGCACCAGAAATTTTTAACCCCTTGCACTGGCCCCACCAATGGGTTGCCATCGGGCGTAAAGGTAAACGGCCCATTGATAATGCGCTTAATGCCAACCTTAGCAAGAGACGGGAAATGCTTGTATCCCAGTTCTAAATTTGGAGCGATGCGGTCTAAATCAGGCTGCAACAATTCGCGGCCAAACTCCCATGGGGTTTGTTTTGGCTGCCAAGGCTTGCAATCTTGCTCATAAGTGCCAAGCACTAGGCCGGAGCGTTCTTGGCGCATATAGATTTCAGATTTGAAATCGATGATATGCGGAAGCTCATGTCCGTGTTCTTGATTGAATGCCACCACTTCTGGCATCTCATCGGTTACCAGATACATATGTTCCATGGCAAGCACGGGAAGTTCAATCCCCACCATCCGACCCACTTCACGTGCCCAAAGGCCACCACAATTCACAACATGCTCGGCGTGAATGTTTCCCTTTTCGGTAATGACATCCCAACTGCCATCAGCACGGTGCTGCAAATCAGTAACGCGCGTGCCCTGATAGATCTCAGCTCCACCAATGCGCGCAGATTTGGCATAAGCGTGCGTGGTGCCTTCAGGGTCAAGATTGCCATCAGCTGCATCCAGCATGGCGCCGACAAAATATTTCTCTTCCAGAAGCGGATTAAGCTTCTTCGCCTCCGCCATTGAAAGCATTTCTGTTTCGAGCCCCAGATAACGCGCACGGGCATGGGCCATTTTAAGCCATTCCATCCGCTCTTTGGTATCGGCTAAGATCAAACCGCCAGAACGGTGAAGCCCGCAAGCCTGGCCAGAAATCTTCTCCAACTCATCGTAAAGACCAATGGTATAACCCTGCAACTTCGCCACATTCGGATCGCCATTGAGCGTGTGAAAACCGCCAGCAGCGTGCCAAGTGGAGCCGGAAGTCAGGATATCGCGCTCAACAAGCACCATATCTTTCCAACCTGCTTTCGTGAGATGATAGAGGACTGAGCACCCCACAACACCACCACCAATCACCACCACCTGCGCCGAAGTTTTCATATTTCATTCCATTTTCGAATTCTAAACAAAAACTTAACGACAAACCTGCCGCGCCGCAATCACCAACCCAGGTGAGTTTATTTCAACGCATTTTGGTTATTCAAAATTAACTAATCTATCTCGGCATTTTGTATTTCATTGCACTAAATCTTAACTGGCATCCTCTAAATTCGCACCCAGTAAGTATTGTGTAACGCGGAGATTAACAGTGAAATTGTCCAGCCGTCGTGCCAGCGACCAGCCTGCACCGCTCTTGTCGATCGTTGTCCCCATGTACAATGAAGAAGACGGCACAGATCTTTTCTTCAATCGTTTGACGCCTGTTCTCGAAGAAATAACCACTGACTATGAAATAGTCTGCGTTGATGACGGAAGCTCTGATCGTACGATGATCAGCCTAATGCAGCATCACGCACGTGACCCTCGTATTAAATTTCTCAGCCTTTCCCGCAATTTTGGCAAAGACACCGCGCTGTCTGCGGGTCTTGATTATTGCCGTGGCCAAGCTATGATTCCGATTGATGCAGATTTGCAGGATCCTCCAGAGTTGATCGGTCGTATGGTCGAAAAATGGCGCGAAGGTTATGATGTGGTATACGCCCGCCGGGGTTTCCGCGACACCGATGATGCAACAAAGCGCTTAACTGCAGGCCTGTTCTACCGCATGTATAATTGGATCGCCGAGGTGCGCATTCCAGACAATACAGGCGACTTCCGTTTGATGGATCGCCGTGTTGTTGAAGCCGTAAAGCACATGCCCGAAAAAACTCGTTTTATGAAAGGCATGTTCGCCTGGGTTGGCTTTAAACAAGTCGGCATTGAATATCGCCGCGAAGCACGTGCCGCCGGAACAACCAAGTGGCGCTACTGGAAACTGTGGAACTTCGCCATTGATGGCATTACGGGTTCATCAACTGTGCCGTTGCGCATCTGGACATATTTTGGCGGTGCCATAGGCGTGTTTGCATGTTTCTATGCCTCATGGCTTGTCGCACGCACAATGATCTGGGGCATAGACGTGCCGGGCTATGCTTCAATGATGAGTGCCGTTTTATTTCTAGGCTCATTTAACATCATGGCAACAGGAATTTTGGGTGAATATGTGGGTCGTATTTATTCGGAAGTGCGCAATCGGCCGCTCTATCTGGTGCGCGAAACACGTGGGATTGAGTTTCAAGGGGATAATGAAAAATGGAAAGAACTGTCTACAACCGCCTCGATCAACTCGAAGGTCAACACTGGTGGTTTACGGCACGCCGCAAGATCCTAAAAAACGTCATTTCACAGTTTGCGCCTAAAAAAGCGCAGTTGCGTTTGATGGAAGCTGGATGCGGCACAGGCGGCAATTTGAAAATGCTGTCGTCTTTCGGCAAGCTTGATGCATTTGAACTTGATGATGAAGCTCGCGTGATTGCCAAAGGCAAATTGCTAATGGATATAAAAAGCGGCATGCTTCCCGACCACGTTCCTTATCAACCTGGCAGCTTTGATATTGTGGTGGCATTCGACGTGATAGAGCATGTGGAACGGGATGTTGAAAGCCTGGCCAGTTTAGGCAAACAATTAGCACCGGGCGGTCGCTTGGTGATGACAGTTCCAGCCATGCCTTGGTTGTGGAGCAAGCATGACGAAACTCATCACCACTATCGTCGCTACACCAAAGCCAGTTTAAATGAGGCGCTTATGCAGGCTGGCTTGAAGCCGGTGCGCATCAGTTATTTCAACACACTGTTATTTCCGATGATTGCTAGCATCCGCCTCTTACGCCAAGCATTGAATATTAAAGAAACTGCAGATGATAAAATGCCTTCCCCAGCGGTGAATTTGGTTTTGAAATCGATTTTTAGTTTTGAAAGCAACTGGGTCGGTCGCGTTTCAATTCCGGTGGGTGTTTCGCTTCTGGCGGTTGCGCAGCGCGCCTGATGCACGGGCTTCTCAAACAAGCAGCAAAGTTTGCAACAATCGGAGCGGGAGCCACAGCGCTGCATGTTGTTTTCGCGCTGTTGTTCAATAGTTTTGCTGGTTTCACAGCGCTAGAGTCAAATTTCTTGGCTTTTCTAGTCGCGTCAGTTTTCACGTTTTGCGGAAATTATTTTTGGACATTTTCGAAAGCTGGAAAATTTGTTAACAGCATACCGCGCTTTGTTGCTTTGAGCAGCACCTGCTTTGCAGTGAATCAGACAATTGTATTTATCGTCACCCATATTTTTCACATGCCGCTCTGGATCGCTATGATACCTGTGGTTGCTTTCATTCCGCCGTTCAGTTTCTGGGTCAGCAAAACACGCGTATTTGTTACACATACACCACCGGGTTGATTGCGAGCGAGCCATGCAACGCGCATTTTTTCTTGTCACGATTGCGATACTCATTGCAGCACAGGCCTATTTGCGTTTTCAATCAGATATCATTCAGGATTGCGCGTGGTTTATCGATGTTGCCGAGCGTTTGCTTAACGGTCAGACGCTTTATGCAGATATCAAAGAAGTAAACCCGCCGCTCGGCATGTGGATGATTGTGCCGGTCGTCTGGCTCGCCAAGGCACTATCGATCAGTGCTGTTTCAACAACTTACATAACTCTGTTGGTCATCAGCGCAGGATCGCTGTTACTTTGCAATCGTTATTTACGGATGAATGGACTACTTCAATCAACTCCGCGCTACATATTTATTATTACAATTGCAGTGGCAATTTTATTTTTTCCTGCCGCATTTTTTGCAGAGCGTGAGCATTTCGTCATTCTGTTGTTCCTCCCATGGATACTTTTGCGCGTTTTACCCGCGGCGGCTGAAAGCCCGCTTAGACAAGAACGCTTACTCGTGGGGGCTCTGGCAGGAATTGCAATCTGCATCAAGCCGCAAAGTGTTTTTGCACCGGCCTTTGTCGAGCTCATATTGTACGCACGCAATTGTAAACTCATTGAAACACTTGCGTATGAAAACTTGGGCGCAGTTGCAGTTGCTATTGTTTATACGTTGAGCGTGATAATCTTTGCGCCTTTGTTTCTTACGGAAATGATCAGCATCGGTGCAAAAGCATACGTGCCATATTACGGCTATCCAATCTATATCATCGCGTTAAATGCACGCTGGTCGATCATAGCATTACTCATTGGCACGATGATCATAATTCGGCTGAAGGCATTAAAAGCCGATATGACTACCATGGCGGTGTTAATGGCCGCATCAATTGGCTTCTTGTTGTCTTATGCAGTGCAGATGAAAGGCTTCACCTATCAGATCATGCCTGCCAATATTTTGATGTGGCTGACTTGTGCAGCAGGGGCGGTGTTGCTGTGGCAGATTGAAAAAAAATTATCGGTTCACATTTTGGCTGCAATCGCAGTGGGAGGCCTCGTTTTGTCTGACGTGCCACAAACCTATGTCAATTCCTACAAATCCGTCAGCACTCTGCTTGCCAACAACGCACCAAATGCAAAATCAATCTTCATCGCATCGACCAGATTGGACGATGGTTTTCCCTTCGTACAAAAGCATAATTTGGTTTGGGCCTCCCGCCTGCCAACGCAATGGCTAACGCCATACGCTGCATCAAAATGGCAGAGTGGCTCTCTTCCGCAAGATGATATCGTGAACAGCGCAATGGAATGGACGGTGAGCGATCTCATCGCAATGAAACCTGATGTTGTGATGGTAGATACTGGCAAAGACCAAGCTTACGTGCCCGGTGGTTCATTCGACTACATTGGTTTTTGGCAGAATGATCCACGTTTTTCGGAAATATGGGCTCACTATCAGTATCGTGAAACTGCGCGTGACCTTGCTGTTTATACACTACGCCAAAAATAAAACGGCCCAGCATTTCTGCTGGGCCGTAAAATTCAAATTAAAAAAGTTTAGATTGTGTCTTTCACTTCTTTAGCAGCGCGGAAGGCCAGCTTCTTCGATGCCTTGATCTTGATTTGCTCGCCGGTCAGTGGGTTACGACCCAGGCGGGCAGGGCGCTTCTTCACCTGGAAAATGCCAAGACCAGTCACACGAACCTTGTGACCCTTTTTCAGGTTCTTAACAACATGGTCTACGAAATCGCTCAAGAACGCAGCAGATGCCTTCTTCGACATTTCATGCGTCTCGGCCAACTCAGCCGCGATCTTTGTCAACGCAACGGTCAGTACTTTTTCATCAGCCATGGCTCTCTCCTTTTTGGTGGCGAATCAAACTAAGCCAAAAACTACAGGAGCAAGACAGCCAAGAAAACCCTTATTTTTAGGGCCTCTTTTCAAACGAGAATCAAAAGAGCGGCAAAAATACAGGGTTAATTAATGGTTAACGAGGTGTCATAAAAAGAAACATATGATTACAATGACTTAAGCGATGTCAGACAAAATCGAGATGGTTTTTCAGAATAATATCTTTGAGTCCGTGCTTGGCAATCAGCAAATTTAAATTCTCCTGCCGAGCTTCTCGGTTGGTCTCGCCCGACATATTTTGCGGGTGAACGCGAATTGCGACTGCCGCTTGGCTCGAGTGAGCAATTCGAAAGTCAGCCTTGGCAACCCGCAAATACCAATCCCAATCCCAATAATAGGGCAGTGTTTCATCGAAATTTCCAATTTGGAAATGCAAGTCACGCCGGTAGCAAACTGTCGAAATGAGTATTGTATTATCGGACATCAACGATTGTTTATCTGCGCTTCGAGAAAACGGGCGTTGTTCCCCATTTGGAAATAACATGGCACCATCGGCAAAGTAAAAATCTGCTAAACCACCCAATTTCGCATTGGCTTGTGCCAGGTGAGAGAGATTGGTCCAGTAGTCATCATCGTCAAGAAAGGCAATATGAATGCCGCTTGCCTCTAATATTCCCAAATTGCGAGCAGGCACAGCCCCGCGCATTTTATTATTAACAACGCGCACACGGTCATCACCAAAATCTGCAACCGGCGTTGCTCCATCATTCACAATCAAGAGTTCAATTTCTGGAAAGCTCTGCTGCAAAACACTCCCAACAGCCTGGGCCAGAAATTCAGGACGATCACGCGTCGGAATAATGACAGAAATTTTACCCACGTCGATGTTACGCCATGCAGTTAAAGTTGGATCATAGTGATATCAGGCGATCCAAGACAGGTTTGGATAGGAAACACTCTCTTTGGGTTTGAAAAAGTAACGCCGAAATATCTCGCCGTATCCATGCATCAGATAATTGTTATTCTTGCTCAGGAATTCTTCTCGCCTTTTGACGTAATAACCGGGCAATTGATACCAAGGCAAGCTGGGCTTGTCATGGTGGGGCAGATGCAAGTTGTTATTCAAAAATAGAAGCGACCAGAAAGCAGAAGCCTCAACAATAATTGTGCGCTCTCCAACATTTTCCGCAGCTTGATGTTCGCAAAATGAGCGCACCAATGCCAGTGAAATCGCTGGATAGGCGACGAGCAGAATGTATTGCCAAATCGGCATCCCTACCCAATAGACAAACGTCAGAACAATGAAACTGGAAACAACAAATCCGCTCCAACACTTCACTGTATCTCGGCGCCCCTTCAGAATCTGCATTATTTCGTCTGACCAAAAGCGAATGATACCAACAGCTGGCCCGATCAACATGCGGCCTAAGAGGGTGTTGTTGAATGTGTATAACGCGCGCTTCAGGCCCGGCATATTATTCCAATCTTTTGGCAGCAGATAGTATGACTCAGGATCCTCAACTGGACATGTAAGATGCGCATCATTATGGTGCTTCAAATGTAAATCCCGATACCTGCCATAAGGCAGCCAAAGATGCGGGGTCACAAAAACCAAAAGCTCATTCACGGTTCGGCTGCGCGTCGGGTGCCCGTGCAATATTTCATGTTGCAGCGATGAATGAAGACACGCTGCATATGCACCAAATGGTAAAATAACCCACCATGGCAACAATGCGTGGAACCAAACAAGGCAAATTACAACAGCATAGACCATCGCAATTAAAGCGAGGGTCGGCCATTCAATACGGGCGATGCGCTGTGAATTCATGGAAGGATTCGAGTTGCCGTTATGGCTCAATTCTATAGGATGATACCGAAATTGAACAGGCCTGTCGAAGCACCATGACTATCGCATCTCTCCCTATGTATGATTGGCCGGAAATCCGCCAGCATACGGATGCCTTTTGGAAAAGCTTCAAACGTCACTCTGGATTGAGCGTGGAACTTGATCGCGAGAGCGCCTATTCCGACCCGTGGCGCAATCCAGAGCTCATTTTTAGCCAAACTTGTGGCTATCCATTTACGCATGAATTCAAAGACTTATTGACTTATGTTGCAACCCCGCATTATGTTTGTGTAGGCTGCAGTGATGCCGATTATTCCAGTTTCATCTTAGCGCGCCAAGCAACACCACTTCATGAATTTCGTGGAAAAATCCCGGCCGTGAATGCAATGGATTCTATGTCCGGCATGTTGGCGTTGAAGTTGGTTTTTGCCCCCTTTGTGAAAGGTGGTGAATTCTTTGAACGTAAATTAATTACCGACGGACATCTTAACTCTCTGCAGGCAGTGCGCGAAGGCAAGGCCGATGTCTGCGCCATAGATGCAGTATGCGTGGCGCTTGCCGAAAAATATCGTCCAGAGGTGTTGGAGGGTCTGGTGAAAATTACCCAGTCTCCAATGGTGCCAAGCCTTCCGTTCGTCACGCGCTCGGGCAATCCTGAGCACCTGCGCATTGCACTGACAAAAACCTTTGCCGATCCAGAACTCAAAACCACACGTGAAGCTTTGCTGATGAATGGTTTTTCAAATCTTGGGGCAGGTGCCTATCACCGTATCACCAATTTGGAAAATGCATTGCCGCCTTTTAATTTATGATCGCGCTGGCACAGTCTCATTTGCAGCTGGTCTGCAAGATGTAAATTCTTCACGCATTTCACAGTGCATCGAAAGTCTGTGAAGCTTTGGATATTTATCGGCCGGAAAGGCCTCAGGTACACGCAGCTTAATATATCCCAGCAAGCAACCAATTGAAACATCGGCTTGGCTCATGTGTAAGTCCGAAAACCACGGCGTTCCGCAATCTTTCTCCAGAGCCACCAGCCCTGCATGTAGCTGATCCCAACAACGCTTTTCCCATTCTTTCGAAAGTGATTTCCCCTCATGAAAATAGCGTTCAAAAAAAATTGCCATGGTTTTTTCCGTACAACCCGTGGCCAAAGCCACCGCATGCAAAACTTTGCGCCGCTCTGGTCCGTTGGCAGGTGTAAGTGATCGCGCTTGCCCCGCCTTATGGTCAAGATAATCAATGATAGCGCCAGAATCGATCAGCGTCTCACCATTCTCAATAATCAGAGCAGGAACGCGCACCAAAGGATTAATCTCGCGCATCGCCTTCATGTTGGAGAAAACCGAAAGCGCATTGCGCTCAAACGGCATATGATAATGATGCAGCGTGACAGCGACACGGCGCACAAACGGCGAGTCATATTGGCCAACTAAGATCATGCCAATATCATTGCGCTGTTAGGGTATTCGCGCAAGTGGGCAAATATTAGATCAGCCCCATCCGATCCAAAACCCGTTGCCGCCCAATGAGCGGCAAAAGCGCCGCCAACTCCGGCCCATGATCTTGCCCCGTCAACACTTGGCGCAACGGCATAAACAGCGCTTTGCCTTTGCGGTCGGTTGCGGCCTTAATGGCTTCAGTCCAAACCTTCCAAGTGGTCTGATCCCATGGCTCTTGCGGAACAAGTTCGCGTGCCTTCGCGATGAAATCTACATCTTCAAGCGCCACATCCATTTTTAAATCCTGCTGAATCACATCATCCCAGAACTTGGCATCATCCAACTTTTCAATATTGCCGCGCACAGCCAGCCAAAACGCTTCATCTCCAAAATTCAAGCGATCTTTAACAGCGCTCCACGGCGTCATATGCAAAAGCTTCGCATTCAGCCCAGCTAATTCCGCCTCATCAAAGCGGGCAGGCGCGCGCGATAACTTGGCAAGATCAAACCCGTCCACCAATTCCTGAATATCCGTACACGGATGAATATTGTCAGATGTGCCCAGCAGCGCCGCATGAGAAACCACAGCCATCGACTCTAATCCGCTTTCACGCAGTGACTGAATGGAGAGCGAACCAATGCGCTTCGATAATCCTTTGCCATCAGACCCCAGCAACATCGAATAATGCCCATAGGCTGGAACCACGCCACCAATGGCCCGCGTAATCTCAATCTGCACAGCCGTGTTCACCACATGGTCTTCACCACGGATAACATGGGTCACAGCCATATCCACATCATCAATCACCGAAGGCAACGTATACAAGTAAGTGCCATCTTCGCGGATGAGCACGGGGTCAGATAAGGTTGCCGTATCAATATGCACAGGCCCACGGATCATATCCACCCAGTCAACAGGCGCATTGGCCAACTTGAAACGCCAATGCGGTTTGCGTCCCTCAGCCTGAAACACGGCCAATTCCTCAGCCGTCAACTTCAATGAGGCCCGGTCATAAATCGGCGGCAACCCACGCGCCTGCTGGCGCTTGCGGCGGCGGTCAAGTTCATCAGCGGTTTCATAGCACGCATAAATCAGCCCACGCGCCCGCAAATCTGCGGCCACTTCGTCATAGCGATCAAAACGCTTGCTCTGCCATTCAACCCTGTGCGGCGTAATCCCCAGCCACTCCACATCGGTCTTGATGCCATCGGCAAATTCCTGCGTGGAGCGGGCCGTATCGGTGTCATCATAGCGCAAGATAAATTGGCCATTTGTTTTCAAAGCAAACAGCCAGTTCAAGATAGCGGCGCGGCCGTTACCGATGTGAATGCGCCCGGTGGGCGATGGAGCAAAGCGTACAATGTTCATAATTGCATGCCGTAGCCGCACTCAGCGCATGCGTCAAGAATGGCGTAATTTCGCACCATCTGATAATGAACGATGATGAAACAGAGACAACTTGGAAAAAACGGCCCCTTGGTTGATGAAGTGGGCTTTGGCGCAATGAGTATTGCTGGCGCATTCGGCCCAGCTGATGATGAAACCAGTCGCAAAGCGCTGGACTTGGTTTTCGCCCAAGATCGCCCGCACATTGATACTGCACTCATTTATGGCCCCTATATTTCAGAAACCCTGATTGGCGAGCACCTCAAAAAACATCCCGCCGCTCGAAACAAAATCTCGATCGCCACGAAGGGCGGCATTAATCCAAATCCGCGCGGTGTCAGCAACACCGCGGCGTTCATGCGTGAATGCCTCGAAGGCTCACTCAAACGTCTCGGCGTCGATCATTTTGATCTTTATTATGTCCACCGCCGCGACCACGCCATTCCCATCGAAGATGTGATGGGCACCATGGCGCAGTTTGTGAAAGAGGGCAAAATCGGCGGCATCGGCCTTTCCGAAATTGCCCCGCATACTTTGGAGCGCGCTTCAAAAGTGCATCATGTGCGCGCCGTACAAAATGAATATTCGATTTGGACACGTCTCCCAGAATTGGGTTTGATCCAAGCCTGTAAACGCCATGGCACGGCGCTGGTGGCTTTTTCTCCCGTGGCGCGCGGTGTGATGACTGATTCAATTGTTGAGCCCGCAAAAATGCCAGATACGGAATGGCGCAAATCGATGCCACGCTTTAACGAACCGAATTTTACTTACAATATGGCCTATATCAAAAAGTTCCAAATCTATGCCCATAGCAAAAATTGGACGACTGCCGCCTTGGCTAATGCCTGGGTGCTCGCACAAGGCGACCACATCATCCCCATCCCCGGTACACGAACAGCAGAACACCACGCCGAAAATCTCAAAGCTTCTGACATAAATCTATCTGCCAAGGACCTCGCAGATATTGAAGAAATTCTGCCGATCGGCTTTGCCCATGGCAATCGTTATTCGGTGGAACAGCAAGGGTCAGCGGAGCAATACTGCTAAGATTTGAATATCAAGAAGCCGTTTAACCCCCCAATAACCAAACAACGAATTGTGATTTGCCAACCCCACAGATCGGCATAGGCTACTTGCAAAGGAATTGTGCTGATGAACATTTCAAGAAGTCTCGGAATTGGTTGTCTTCTCTGCTGTGCATCCAAGGTTGCGATTTTGTCTTTGGGCGGTGGCGCGATATTGGGCGGAACTGCATTGGCCTTGGATCACGGCGCATTGCCAGGAATTCTGAGTTCGGTTGGCTTGGGCCTGCTATGCATCGCCTTCCACATGATCCAATCCCGCGAAGCCCAAGCAAAACTTTGCCCGGTAAAGACCTAATCCAAAATCTGATAATGCGCTTCGGTTGTGATGCCGTTATTGATTGGCAGCAAATCTTGCGGGCAGGCGGACATCACGATTGTCGTGTCAATCTCGGCGCGAAATGTGGTGCTGTCGCCCGGCTTGCACAGGCAATTGCCCCATTCAAGTGATCCATCCTGTCGCCACGGGATGTTCATAAATAGGTTCAGAGAGTCTGGCGTATAGGGCACAAAAATCCCTAAATTGGCCAATCCCGCATGCATATTATCGCGGCAATTGTCGTGATAATGTGTGCAGCCCAAAAGACTATATCGCTCATTATCGCAAGGCGCGATCAGGGTGTCGTGGCGGCCCGGAGAATTATCCTCGGTCATCGTCAAGATAGCCCGGCGATGGTTGGTTATCATTTTGTCACCAGCGATGGGGTAAAGTCTACTCCAAAACGCGCGGCAATGTTCCATGCCCATATATTCGCGCAAATCCCCTGCATTAAAGGCCCAAAAATCCACCACCTGATTGCCATGGGTGTTGATCACCTTGATGGATTGTCCTGCTTTCAGGCGGGTGGCCACGCCACGGCGGGCAGGGATGGTGATCAATGAGGTCATTTTGCGCGTCCTTTGAGAACACTTTATTCCGCAAAGCCTTCCTGTTACAAGCGCCACAAATCAAAAGAGTTCCCATGACCGACCAACCTAAAAAGACCGACCGTTACCGTGAAACCGTGTTCCTACCGAAAACCGACTTTCCCATGAAAGCCGGGCTTCCTCAAAAAGAACCTGAGCTTTTGAAGCGCTGGGCGGATATGGATTTGTTCAAGTTGCTGCGCGAGCAATCCAAAGGCAAAGAAAAATTCGTGCTGCATGATGGCCCGCCCTATGCCAATGGCAACATCCATATCGGTCATGCATTAAATAAGATTCTGAAAGACCTTGTCGTGCGTGGCGCTCAGATGAGTGGCAAGGATTCCAATTATGTGCCGGGCTGGGATTGCCATGGCCTGCCGATTGAATGGAAGATCGAAGAAAAATATCGCGCCGCTGGCAAAAACAAAGACGATATTCCAATCAACGAATTCCGCAAAGAATGCCGCGAATTTGCGCAAGGCTGGGTGGATATTCAACGCGAAGAGTTCAAGCGCCTCGGCGTGGAAGGTGATTGGGATAATCCCTACCTCACCATGAACTACAAAGCCGAAGCCATCATCGCGCGTGAGCTGTTGAAGTTTGCGGGCGATGGACAACTCTATCGCGGCTCCAAGCCGGTGATGTGGAGCGTGGTCGAGCGCACGTCTCTGGCTGAGGCTGAAATCGAATATGAAGATATTTCGGTCGATACGATCTTTGTGAAGTTTCCTATCTCTGTGGCGGGCGCAGAAGGAAGCGAAAATTTACAAGAACTTATGAACGCAAGTGTTGTGATTTGGACAACAACACCTTGGACAATTCCCGGCAACAGGGCAATTAGCTATTCCAACAAAATTGCATATGGTTTGTATGAAGTAACATCTGCGGCAGAAGGCAATTGGGTTAAAGCGGGTGAAAAATTAGTGATCGCAGATAAACTTGCCTCTGAAGTGTTCAGCCAAGCAAGAATTGAACCTGACGGCTTCAGGCGCGTTCGTGAGGTTCAGCCGAAAATTCATATAAATGCTTGCCTCCATCCCTTAGAAAATTTGGGATATGATTTCTATGTGCCCATGCTAGATGGCGATCACGTTACTGACGACACTGGTACAGGCTTTGTTCACACAGCGCCTTCGCATGGTGCCGACGACTATAATGTCTGGATCGCCAATCAGGCCAATCTGCGCAAGCGCGGCATCGACGACACCGTGCCCACACCCGTCGATGAAAACGGTTTCTATACTAAAGATGCCCCCGGTTTTGATGGCGCTCGCGTTATCGACCAATATGGCAAATGGAAAGATGCGAACCCACGCGTGATCGAAGCTTTGAAAGAAGCTGGCATGTTGCTGGCCCACTCAAAAAAGACCATCAGCTATCCCCATTCATGGCGTTCCAAAAAGCCAATCATCTTCCGCAACACGCCGCAATGGTTCATCTCGATGGACAAGGGCAAGCTGCGTGAAAAGGCGCTTGCCGCCATTGAGCAAACGCAATTTTTTCCGCCTACAGGTCAAAACCGTTTGCGTGGTATGATCGAACAACGGCCTGATTGGGTGATCAGCCGCCAACGCGCCTGGGGTGTTCCCATCGCCGTTTTTGTGAACAAAGCTACGGGCGAAATCCTCAATGATAACAAGGTGAACCAACGCATTTATGATTCATTTTGTGAACACGGTGCTGATGCTTGGTATGCCGAAGGTGCGGCCCAAAAATATCTCGCCCCCGATCATAACCCCGACGACTTCGAACAAGTGCGCGATATTCTCGACGTGTGGTTCGACTCTGGTTGCACCCACGCTTTCGTTCTCGAAGAGCGCCCCGATCTCAAATGGCCAGCCGATGTTTATCTCGAAGGCTCCGACCAGCATCGCGGTTGGTTCCATTCATCGCTGCTCGAATCTTGCGGCACAAAAGGCCGCGCACCTTACAACCAAGTGATCACCCACGGCTTTACGTTGGCTGAAGATGGTCGCAAAATGTCAAAATCCTTGGGCAACACAACGGTGCCACAAGAGGTGATCAAAAACTCTGGTGCCGATATTCTGCGCCTCTGGGTCGCCACCTGTGACTATGCCGATGACATGCGCATTGGGCCGGAAATCCTTAAATCCGCCGTGGAAAATTACCGCAAACTGCGCAACACCTTCCGCTATATGTTGGGCGCGCTTGAAGGCCTGCATGATTGGGAAACGGTCTACCCCAAAGACATGCCGGAACTCGAAGCCTATATTCTGCACCGCTTGTGGGAAACCGGGCAGACGGTGGACGAGGCCTATAAAGTTTACGACTATAAAAAAGTCGCAGCTACTCTGACCAACTTCATGAACGTCGAACTCTCCGCCTTCTATTTCGACATCCGCAAAGACACGCTCTATTGCGACCCGTGGAGCAGCCTGAAGCGCAAAGCCTGCCGCACCGTGATGGATCAACTCTTCCATTGCCTAACAACATGGTGGGCACCCATCATGGTGTTCACGATGGAAGAAGTCTGGCTGTCGCGCTTTAACGGCGAAGGCTCATCGGTGCATCTCATGCAATTTGCGCAAATGCAGGACGCTTGGAAAAACGAAGCCATCGCCAAAAAATGGGATACAATCCGCAAGGTGCGCAGCGTTGTAACAGGCGCACTTGAAATCGCACGTGCCAACAAAACCATTGGCTCATCGCTCGAAGCATCACCCAAAGTCTATGTCGAAAAATTTTATGCGATGAGCAATGAAGACTTCGCCGAAATTTGCATTACCTCGGGAATTGAAGTCATCCGCGCTGAAGCACCAGAAGGCGCGTTTTTCCTCGAAAATGAAAAACGCGTCGGTGTCGTAGTCGAAAAAGCCGAAGGCACAAAATGCGCAAGGTCATGGAAAATCTCCAAAGACATAGGTACGGAAAAAGACTTCCCCGACATCACCCCGCGTGATGCCGCAGCAGTTCGGGAGTGGATGCACCGCTTCGGGAAAACCGTATGAATTTTCCTAAACTCTGGAGCAATCTATCGCCGCTTGCCTTGGCGCTTGTGGCGCTCACCTTCGGCTTCGACCAAACTATAAAATGGTGGCTGCTAAACATTGTGCATATGGAAGAGCGCCGCCAAATCACCATCACACCGTTTTTTGATCTGGTGATGGCGTGGAACCACGGCATTTCCTACGGTCTCCTCAGCACCAACACGCAAGCCTTACTCATAATCGTCAGCATACTGATCTCTATCGTGCTGTGGATATGGGCCTGCCGCAGCCACCGCCCAACCACAGCGGCGGCCATCGGCCTCATCATCGGCGGCGCATTGGCCAATGCACTAGATCGTGCAGTACACGGAGCAGTTGCAGATTTCTTTTTGCTGCACTGGGGCGATTGGAACTGGTATATCTTTAACCCTGCCGACATGGCGATAGTTGCAGGCGTGGGCTTGCTGCTATATGAATCGTTTATGGATAAACGGCCAGTTTAGGACATGCATTTGCCAGATTCAGGGGCGATAGGCTGGCGCGAAGGATATTATTTTTGATGAAAACTGTTTCTACCAAGTTGGTTGTGATTGTGGCTGGGCTGGCCTTGGCTGGTTGTTCGAACGGCTCGTCTTTGTTAAACAGCAAATCAAACGTGCCTCAAGCTTCCAACATTCCGGTCGGCAACGCCTTGGCCATGCCACCCGATTTACAGTTGCCTGCTCCCACCCAAACGTCAGAAAACTATGAACCCAATGGCCCTGTTGTTTCAGAAGCCCTTGATCCAAATCTAAGCGCTCCGGCCACCAAGCCAATGAAGAAAATGGCAAGTGCCGCACCAACGGCACCTATTCCTGTCAAGCAAGACCTGTATAGCCAATACGGGATTTCGAAAGTCGACGCAGACGGCAAACCCAAAAAGTCTGAATTGTTGCAGGCTGAATTGAAAGCCGCAATTATAAAAAAGAAACGTGAAACCAATCCGAACTACGGAACCGTAAGTAATATAGGCGCAATTTTTAACGACCAATAGAGCGTTTTAACTTTTCAGGGAAAAGTTAAAATCGCTTAAAGCCTTTCAATTTCATTGTGACGTTCTGGCGCAACAGTCTATCCTGTTCGCATGAGAATCCGTAAACTCCCCGAAGGCACCATCAACCGCATCGCGGCTGGCGAAGTAATTGAGCGCCCCGCTAGCGTGGTGAAAGAGCTTGTTGAGAATGCTATCGACGCTGATGCCACTCAAATTGAAGTGGTGTTCAGGGGCGGCGGCAAATCCCTCATCCGGGTAACCGACAATGGTTACGGAATGTTGCCAGAAGAAATCGAATTGGCGCTCGAACGCCACGCCACATCTAAACTCGCGGATGATGAACTGATCCGCATAAACACCTTGGGCTTTCGCGGTGAGGCTTTGCCCTCAATTGCCAGCGTATCCCGCATGTCGCTCAGCTCCCGTGCGAGAGGTGAAGTCAATGCCTTTACTTTGCAAATCGAAGCAGGCCATAAATCCGAAATCACCCCTGCGCGGTTAGGCGAAGGCACCGAGATCGAAATTCGCGATTTGTTTTATGCCACACCGGCCCGCCTGAAATTTCTAAAGACAGATCGCAGCGAAACTTCAGAGGCACTAGACGTTCTCCGCCGCCTGAGCCTCGCCCACCCCGCAATTGGGTTCGCCTTCATCACGGAAGAAAAGTCTGGCTCGATGCGCCCACAAATGAAAGCCACGAAGATCGTATCAAGCGTATTCTGGGCCGTGAATTTTTCGAAAACGCTGTGAAGATTGATCACGCGAATGAAGACATCCGCATCAAAGGCTATGCCAGTCTGCCCACCTTCGCGCGCGGCCAAAGCACCATGCAATTCGGCTTTGTAAATGGTAGGCCTGTGCGCGACAAGTTGATCTTAGGCGCAATACGCGGCGCCTATGCCGACGTGCTGCCACCCGGGCGCTATCCCGCAGTGGTATTGTTCATCTCCTGTGCGCCTGACCGTGTGGACGTGAACGTGCACCCCGCCAAAACAGAATTGCGCTTTCGTGATTCAGGTTTTGTACGTGGCCTTATCGTTTCGGCCATCCGCCGCGCAATTGCGGGAACAATTGCCAAGCCCGATACATCAAAATCATTCACCACAGCCCAATCCTTCCGGCCCGGATTTAGCAACACTTATAATCAGTACACGGATGGCTTTGCCGAAGGGGCCCAAGCCAACTTCGAAATGCAAATGCCATTGCAGGCTATGGCGAGCGAAGAATTATCCGAAACCCAAATGGAATTTCCATTGGGCGTGGCCCGCTCCCAAATCCACAACACATATATCGTCTCGCAAACAGCAGATGGCTTTATATTGGTGGATCAACATGCTGCCCATGAACGGATTGTCTATGAGCGCCTAAAACGCGAACGCGCGGGGCAGGGCGTAGTCACTCAGCCTCTCCTCGTTCCGCAAGTGGTCGATCTTGATTCCGGTGCTGTAGCCACAATCGCTTCGGTGGAGAGCCTGCTCGCCAAAGCGGGTCTCGTTACCGAAACATTTGGCGAAAGCGCCATCCTCGTGCGCGAAGTTCCGGCCGCCTTGAGCAACGCAAACATCGTCGCAATCCTCAGCGACTTATCTGATGATGTGCGCGAATTTGAAAACATCTCAACCATCGACGAACGTATCAACCTTATCCTGGCCACCATGGCCTGCCATCATTCAGTTCGAGCGGGCCGCGTGTTGCGTGTTGAGGAAATGAACGCGCTGTTACGCGAAATGGAAGTGACACCCAATTCTGGCCAATGTAACCATGGCAGGCCAACTTTTATTGAATTAAAACTGGTCGACATAGAAAGACTGTTCGGAAGGAGTTAGGACGCTCTATAAATCCGCACCTGCGTATCACCATAAGCGCGCTCATCAATCAGCGTCACGCCAGCAACATCAGTCACCACAGCCTTCACATTTTCTTCCAAAACCACAATCGCCCCCGTCGCCAACCAGCCGCCTTGAACCAGCGAAACCAACGCCTTTTCGCCCAAGCCTTTATTATAAGGTGGATCAGCAAACACCAGCGTGAACGGAGATTGCGGTGCCGATGGCCCTAAATCAGTGGCATCACGCCGCCATATTTTACACTGGCCAATCACACCGCACGCATCCGTGTTCTTGCGAATGATGCCGCGTGCTTCGGCGGATTCTTCAACAAACAGACAAAACTTCGCTCCACGCGAAATCGCTTCCAACCCCAGCGCACCCGTTCCTGCAAACACATCCATCACGCGGGCATCTTCAAGCGTAAAATCTCCAATGCCGTGAGCTAGAATATTAAAAATAGATTCGCGCACCCGGTCAGACGTAGGGCGGGTGTCGCCCGTGGTAGGCCCCAAAATATCTCGCCCTCGAAACTTTCCACCCACAATGCGCATTCAAATCCCCTTGACCAAAGCCAAACCCATCGCTCATGTACCGCCATGAAACAAAAACTGCCAGAGCCAATGGTGCAAGCCTTTGAGCAAGCCGAAGCCGCAGCCAAACGTGGCGAAGTGCCTGTGGGGGCGGTGATCGTGGATGCATTGGGAAATATAATCGCCAAAGCGGCCAATCAAACCTTGGAACTCAAAGATCCCACAGCCCACGCCGAAATGCTGGCCATCCGCGCGGCGGCCCAAGCACTGAACTCAGAACGCCTCATCGATTGTGATCTCTACGTGACGTTGGAACCCTGCGCCATGTGCGCCGCTGCCATTTCATTCGCACGCATCAGGCGAATTTATTTCGCGGCAGGTGATGCAAAAATGGGAGCTATCGAAAACGGCCCACGCTTTTTCACCCAACCTACCTGTCACCACGCGCCCGAAGTTTATAGCGGCATAGGCGAAACTGAAGCTCAAAAATTGCTGAGAGATTTCTTCAAGACACGCCGTTAAGCCAATGCGTTGACTCGCAATTCCAATTCGCGCTTCAACTGATCTTTGCTCTTTTCCGCCGCTGCAAAGATATCTTTCACTTTAAAGAAATCACCCGGACCAAATCCATTGATCTCCGGCGAAATATAAATATCTGGAGGTGTTTGCAAGCGGCGCAATTCAGCCAATTCATTAAACATGATCAACAGAGAGCCAACAGCCAGTTCAATATTGGATGGATGCGCGCGGCTGATGGCCTTGGGTTTCCCGGTCACATCAATCGCCACCACCAAATCCATACCCTCAGTCACATGATTAAATGGCACGGGATTTTTCACCCCGCCATCCACATGAATACGGCCATTGATGCGCGGTGCCGCAATCAATCCGGGGATGGCAATTGATGCTCCAACGGCTTCAAGAATAGAGCCGGAGGTCAAAACCACCTCCTCCATCCGCTCAAAATCCACAGTCACCAATTTCAATGGAATTTTCTGGTCTTCCACCAACTGAGGCAGATGATCAGGCAGGGCGATATCCGCCAGCTTTTGCCCATCAAGATGCAGCGAAGTTAAACCTTTCAATGAAAAAATATCGCCGATTCTAGCTTGCTTCGCACTAAAAACATGCCGCGCCATTTCCATCTTATTGGAAAGCAATCGAAGCGCATGTTCACGAATTTCCACAGCTGACATGCCACCAGCATAAGCAGCACCCACCACGGCTCCCATGCTGCACCCTGCAATTACTGCAGGTTTTAATCCCAACTCATCAAACGCCTCAAGCATCGGAATATGGGCCAAGCCCCGTGCACCCCCGCCCCCTAAAGCCAAACCAATTTTCATTTAGACCGCACGCCAGCCAATATCACGTCTACAAAAACTTTCGGGCCAATCAATTTTGTCAACTGCTGCATAAGCCTTCATCTGGGCATCGCGGGGCGTTTTGCCAAGAGCGGTAACATTCAAAACCCGCCCGCCATTGGCCACAATGAACTCGCCGTCCAGCGCTGTGCCTGCATGAAACACTTCAACGTCTTTGCCAAACTCCTGTGCCAAGCCATTGATATGACTCCCTTTGACGACATCGCCGGGATAACCCTTTGCGCACATCACAACCGTCAGTGCTGTCTCGTCGCGCCAGCGCACTGACATTTTATCAAGCGTGCCATCCACACTGGCCATCAGCAGCGTGAGCAAATCGTCTTTCAAACGCATCATCATAACTTGCGTTTCCGGATCGCCAAACCGGGCATTATATTCAATCAGTTTCGGCCCATCACGCGTGAGAATGAGTCCCGCATACAGAACACCTTTATAAGGATGTCCCATCGATGCCAGCGCTGCCACAGTAGGCTTCACGATTTTTTCCAGCGTCTCGGCGCACAAGGCTGGTGTCATGCAAGGGGCAGGCGAATATGCGCCCATGCCGCCGGTGTTCGGCCCAGTGTCGCCGTCACCCACGCGCTTATGGTCTTGCGCCGTGGCCAATGCCAAAACATTCACGCCATCAGAGAGCGCAAAGAAACTCGCTTCCTCGCCCTCCATAAATTCTTCAATCACACATTCGCCCGTCCCGAAACGACCCGCAAAAATTTCGGCGATAGCGTTTTCGGCTTCGGCCATGTTCATGGCCACAGTCACGCCCTTGCCTGCCGCCAACCCATCGGCCTTTATCACAATCGGCGCACCATGCTTTTTCAAATAGGCGAGTGCCTTGGCCTCATCCGTAAAGCGACCATAAGCAGCGGTGGGAATGCCAAATTTTGCGCAAATATCTTTGGTGAAACCTTTAGAGCCTTCCAGCTGCGCCGAAAATTTCGAAGGCCCAAACGCCTTGATGCCAGCCACCGCTAAATCATCCACCAACCCCGCCACTAAAGGCGCTTCTGGGCCGACAACCACAAAACCAATATCATGCGATTTGCAAAATGAAATCACAGCCGCATGGTCAGTCACTTTAACTGAAACCAACTCAGCAAGTTTCCCAATCCCCGGGTTGCCTGGAGCGGCATAGAGTTTCGTCAGCAGCGGACTCCGCGCCAAAGCAAAAGCCAGCGCATGTTCGCGGCCCCCTGAGCCAATGAGAAGAACGTTCATAGATTGATATCCTGTGCTAGACTGGGTTCTGACATGCCTGCTGCGAGAATCAAGAGAAACTAACCTATGTCCACAATGCCCGACTACGACCCCGAAACGGGCGAAATCATCGAAGGCACTAAGCCAAACCTAGGCGAGCAGTCGGTCACCGAGATTTCCCATGCCTTAAAACGCACGCTGGAAGATCGTTTTGGCCACGTGCGGGTGCGGGGCGAGATATCTGGATATCGTGGCCCACACAGTTCTGGCCATGCTTATTTCGCGCTGAAGGATGACGGCGCAAAACTGGATGCTGTAATCTGGCGCGGTGTTTTCAATAAGCTGCGTTCCAAATTGCAAGAAGGTTTGGAGGTGATCGCCACGGGAAAGATCACCTCTTATCCCGGTAAATCCAACTATCAAATCGTCATCGAAAACGTAGAGACCGCAGGTGTGGGCGCGCTCATGGCGCTGCTGGAAGAACGCAAAAAAGCCCTTGCCGCTGAAGGACTTTTTGATCAGGACCGCAAGAAACCTCTGCCTTATCTGCCACGCACCATTGGCATTATCACATCGCCCACAGGCGCAGTGATCCGTGATATTTTGCACCGTCTCAATGATCGCTTTCCCCGCCATGTGATCGTCTGGCCCGTGCGTGTGCAGGGCGAGACAGCAGCGGCAGAGGTGGCGGCGGCCATCCACGGCTTCAATGCCATGGAACACAAGCCTGATCTGTTGATCGTGGCGCGGGGTGGCGGCTCGCTTGAAGACCTCTGGCCATTTAATGAAGAGATCGTCGTTCGTGCAGCAGCATCGAGCGCCATTCCGCTGATCAGCGCCATCGGCCATGAAACCGATACCACGCTAATCGACTTCGCTTCAGATTTCCGTGCACCCACGCCCACCGCTGCTGCCGAACGCGCCGTTCCAGTACGCGCCGATCTGCTGGCTGAACTCGCCTCACTCAATGCCCGCCAAAAACGCACCATGGGCCGTGTGATCGGCGATGCCAAAACCAGGCTTCATTCCGCCGCCCGCGCATTGCCAAAACCTGACGAAATTTTGGCCACTGCACGTCAGCGTTTGGACGTGGCTGCATCAAAATTGCCGAAAGCGCTGAAAGCCAATGTCCAAGTTCATGCGGTTCTACTTGCTCGAAGCTCTGGAAAACTCAGCATAAAGCCAATGGCGCAGCGCGTGTCGGAACAGCGCCGCAGGTTGAAAGACCAAAAAGACCGCTTGAAGAGGGCAATGACTCAAACAACGACACGCAAATCAGATCAGCTAAAATCCGAACTCAAACTCTTTGGCGCGCTCGGTTATCAATCTGTGCTGAAACGCGGCTATGCCGTAATCCGTGATCAACATGGCAAACCGCTACAAAAAATTGCAGGCGTGAAGCCACCCACTACACTTGAAATCGAAATGCAAGATGGCCGACTGGACGTCATCGCCACCCCGAAAAAATCCCAGGCTTCGCTCTTTTAATTCCCTGTCATAATCGCTAACTGAATGCCATGAATTTCATCGACCCCACTCTGCCACCCCAACGCGAAGCCAAAGTGAAGTATCTCGATGGCGATTTCCAGATTGTTCGCGAGGGCGAATATGTGCGCTGTGCCATTTCCGGCGCACCAATTCGCATTGATGATCTGCGCTATTGGAATGTTGATAAACAGGTAGCTTACCGCTCAGCTGTCGAATCTTTCGCCGATAAAGGCTAATAATTCACAGAACCCAATGTTTGAAATTGTAAATAAATGGCTCAATGCGCTGAAAGTAAAACGGAGCAAATTGATCTTCGCTGAGAATGAAAAGATTGACCAAAAGTAGTATTTCTTGGACAAAGTAATGTGGACGTCGCTTGGCGTCGGGATTGCGGCGCATGCGAATAACAATAATGGCAATAAGAAAAAGTGCATTCAACGCCACCAATTGCATAAGCAAAGAAGGTTGCCCTGAAGTCAAAAAGGCTGAAGTTTCGATCCATTGAATCCGATTAAGTAAATCGTACATCCTATCCTCTACACGTCTTACCGACCCGTACCTCGGCCTTATATTGTCAATAGGTTAACAGTTCGTCGCAATTTCCATTGCGCCAATCTGTAGTGCTGGATAATAGGAACCAAACGGCCTATACTAAGGGGCTATTTTGTCATTGGAGTTAACATAATGAGCGCGACTTGGGCACCTGACAGCTGGCGGAAATTTCCGGTGATGCAGATGCCGGAATATACCGATCTTGAAAAACTGAAAACTGTGGAAGCCCGCTTGGCTGGATTTCCGCCGCTGGTCTTTGCAGGTGAAGCCCGGAAATTAAAGCGCAAGCTGGCAAATGTTGCGGCAGGCAAGGGCTTTTTGCTTCAAGGTGGTGATTGCGCAGAAAGCTTCGCAGAGCATTCAGCTGATAATATCCGCGATTTTTTCCGGGTATTTTTGCAAATGTCGGTTGTTCTCACATTTGCGGGCGGTCAGCCGATTGTAAAAGTGGGCCGCATTGCTGGCCAATTCGCCAAGCCGCGCTCTACGCCGACTGAAACCATTGATGGTGTGGAATATCCAATTTACCGAGGTGACATCGTCAATGACGCAGAAGCAACGGTCGAGGGCCGCAGGCCCGATCCCGAACGCCAGATCATGGCTTATCGCCAGTCTGCTGCCACGCTGAATTTGCTGCGGGCTTTCGCTCAAGGTGGCTATGCCAACTTGGAACATGTGCATAAATGGACGTTAGGCAATCTGAAAGATTCTCCCGCTTCTGAACAATATCAAGCAGTGGCTGATCGGATAACCGAGACGCTTGGTTTCATGCGGGCTTGCGGCATCACTGCTGAAACCGCACCTCAAATGCGCACGACTGATTTCTTCACAAGTCACGAAGCCCTGCTGCTTGGCTATGAACAGGCAATGACCCGCGTTGATTCCACAAGCGGCGATTATTACGCAACTTCGGGCCATATGATCTGGGTTGGTGATCGCACACGCCAGCTTGACCACGCGCATATTGAATTCGCACGTGGAGTGAAAAACCCAATTGGCCTCAAATGTGGGCCATCGTTGAAACCAGATGAGCTAATCAAGCTGATCGATATTCTGAATCCGGAAAACGAACCAGGTCGTCTCACGTTGATTGCCCGCTTCGGTGCAGACAAAGTTGAAAAACATCTGCCAGATTTGATCCGCGCCGTAAAACGGGAGGGCCGCGTGGTTGTCTGGTCATGCGACCCGATGCATGGCAACACGATCAAGGCAACATCTGGTTATAAGACTCGTCCATTCGAAGCGATTATGACTGAAGTGCGCCGCTTCATGGGCGTGCACCAAGCTGAAGGCACACACGCAGGCGGCGTTCATGTTGAAATGACGGGCAAGGATGTAACCGAATGCACGGGCGGCCTTCGTGCCCTTCGTGATGAAGATCTGAACGATCGCTACCACACCTTCTGCGACCCTCGCCTCAACGCAGCTCAAGCCCTGGAACTTTCGTTCCTTGTGGCCGATGAGCTGAAAAAAGAAATGGCCTCACGCCCTAAGACTTGGGTTGATGAGGAAGCGGCAGAAGCTGCGGAGTGATTTCGAGTTTCGGAGCTGACTTGCAGTTCCGGAAAATGATGACTATATAAGTTACAGAATACGTTCTCAGGGCGGGGTGTAATTCCCCACCGGCGGTGTTTGAAGGAAACTTCATCAGCCCGCGAGCGCTTAAGTGAAACGTTTGTTTCGCATAGGGTCAGCAGACTCGGTTAAATTCCGAGGCCGACGGTATAGTCCGGATGGAAGAGAACAATGATGACGCGCGGAATCTGCTTTTCTTTGGAAAGCGGTGGACGCGTGGTGTCATTTGCCCTGTTGACGTCAGAGTTATGACGAGTCGAGGGCATGGAGCTTACAAAGGAAAGAGCAAGTTTGGAATCGGCGGCAGGCATCTTGCCAGCCATGAAACTTGCCTTGTCTGAGGCTCTGAAGTTTGAGGGAGCCACCGCGCCTAATCCTCCAGTTGGCTGCGTATTACTTGATAAAGACAGCAACGTGCTGTCCGTGGCAGCTCACCAAAAAGCAGGCACATTTCACGCTGAAGCCTTGGCCATAAGACAATGTGCTAAGCGAGAACTCATTCACAGCGTCGTCGTCACCCTCGAACCTTGCAACCACACGGGCCGCACCGGGCCTTGCACAGAAGCCATTCTGTCAACGCCTGCAAAAAATGTTTGGATCGGAATGGCTGATCCAAATCCGCATGTTGCGGGCGGCGGTGCTGCGCGCTTGCGCAAAGCTGGTTTGAATGTGAAGCTTTTGAATGAAGTCGATGCTCCAAAACTGAAATTCGATTTGCAACGCTTAATCGCACCGTTCGCAAAGCGTGCCCTTCATGGTCTGCCATGGGTTACAATCAAACAAGCCGTCAATGTGCAAGGCAGCATGATTCCGCCATCTGGTCAAAAGACTTTCACATCGAAATCATCATTGATCCTCGCCCATCAACTACGCCGCCGCGCTGATGCAATCATTACTGGCTCTGGAACCGTGTTGGCCGATGACCCGCATTTCACTGTGCGACTGGTTGAGGAATTCGCAAACAAACAACGCCATCTCGTTTTATTCGATCGGCGCCGCCGCGTTCCGCAAATCTATCTCGATGCTGCAATCGAGCGCGGTTTCAAAATTTCATTCGCTGATAATTTCTTGCAAGTGTTGAAACATCTGGCAGAGCAGGGTGCACTCGAAGTGCTCGTCGAAGCTGGCCCCTCGCTCACCCAATCATTCTTAAACAGTGGTCTCTGGGATGAGCATGTGCTGATCACCAAGGGCGATCCCGACCAAATCCAAATCATTCAAAACAAGGAATCCCATGTTTTCCGGAATCATTGAACGTGTGGCCAAGGTCACCAATGCCGTGCACGAAAACGGCGCTCTGCAATGCACGGTGGCCACAGGTATCAGCGACCTCAGTCTTGGCGAGAGCATTGCTGTGAACGGTGTTTGCCTCACTGTTGCAAAGTTCGACAAAGATGGTGCTGCCGATTTCTTCGCCAGTGCCGAAACTTTAGCCCGCACCAATCTCGATAAAATTATAACCGGCAGCCACGTCAATCTTGAACGTGCTGTAAGTTTGAACACACGCCTCTCCGGCCACATGGTGCAAGGCCATGTCGATGGCAAAGCGACACTCACATCAATCATTCCCGAAGATGGCGCATATCGTTTGGCGTTTGACCTTCCGCAAAGCCTTTCGCGCTATTGCGTGGAAAAAGGTTCGATCTGTCTGAATGGTATCAGCCTCACCATCAACGGTCTAACCGAATTAAAAAATGGCGACACCCAAGTCGCCATCACCATTATCCCGCACACCTGGGAACACACCAATCTTTATGCCGCGAAAATCGGTGACGCCATCAATGTCGAAGTTGATGTGATGGCCAAATATGTGGAGAGACTATGTCAGCCTTATCAAAAGCTCTAGAGCAACTGCGCAATGGCGGAATGATCATTTTAACCGACGATGAAGACCGCGAGAACGAAGGCGATCTGGTGATGGCAGCGCAATTTGCTACGCCTGAAGCCGTGAATTTCATGGCACGTTTTGGCCGCGGCCTCATCTGTTTGCCGATGACGGCGGCGCAGCTTGATAAATTCCACCTGCCGCCAATGGCACCAATCAACCGCGCAAGTCGTTCAACCGCATTCACAATTTCAATCGAAGCCCGCGACGGCATCACCACCGGCATTTCCGCATTTGACCGCGCTCATACAATCGCGACGGCCATCAACCCAGGCACCAAACCAGAGGACATCGTATCACCCGGGCATGTGTTTCCACTCCGCGCCGCAGCAGGCGGCGTATTGAAACGCGCCGGCCACACGGAAGGTGCGGTTGATTTGATGACACTTGCGGGCCTCCAACCCGCTGGTGTGATCTGTGAAATCATGGGTGATGATGGCGAAATGTCACGGCGTCCAGCATTGGAAGTTTTCGCAAAAACCCACAAACTGCCAATCCTCTCAATTGCCGAACTCATAAAACACCGCTTGCAAACCGAAGTGCTGATCGATGAAGTGGCCAAATCCGAACTGCCCACAGCCTATGCCGATGAACCACTTCAGATCCATGCCTTCCGTAGCCGCATCGACGGCACAGAGCATCTGGCCATAGTCAAACACCCATTGCCGAAAACACCGTTGGTGCGCGTGCATTCCGAATGTCTCACAGGCGAAGCACTTGGTTCGCTGCGCTGCGATTGCGGCCCGCAACTGCAAACCGCAATCCGCATGATCTCAGAAAGCGAAGGTGGCATTGTGCTTTATATGCGCAATCAGGAGGGCCGCGGCATTGGCCTTGCCAACAAAATCAAAGCCTATGCCTTGCAAGATCAAGGTCACGACACGGTGGAAGCCAACGCGATGCTTGGCTTTGCCAATGACTCGCGTGACTATGCGGCAGCGGCACACATGCTAAAGGCGCTCGGCGTTTCTGAGCTAACCTTGCTCACCAACAATCCTGATAAGACTCACGCTCTGCAAGAGTTGGGTCTTAATGTTGTTGAGCAGCGCCCATTGGTGATCGAAGCCAATCCTTTCAACGCAAACTATCTGGCCACCAAGCGCGAGAAGCTTGGCCATTCATTTGAACTCAAAGTGAGAAACTAAAATGCCAAAATCAAATTTCCGCATCGCCATTGTGGTGAGCCGCTTCAACGAACCAGTCACCTCCGGACTCAAACGCGGCGCATTGGCCTATCTGGGCGAGCAGGGGATTAAAGTAGCCGAGGGCGATATTTATGCTGCACCCGGCGCGTTCGAAATTCCGCTCATCGCGCAAACCTTGGCCAAATCAAAACAATATGATGGCGTAGTCTGCTTGGGTTGTGTGATCAAGGGTGACACGGCGCATTTTGAATTCATCAGCTTGGGTGCCACATACGGCTTGATGCAAACCACTTTGAAAATGGAAATGCCCATAACCTTTGGCATCATCACTACTTATACCGACGAGCAAGCCATCGCGCGGAGCCGCGATGATGCGCATAATAAGGGCCGTGAAGCCGCTGCCGCTTGCGTTGAAACATTGGAAACAATGGCCGCGATTAAGAACGCTTGAAACCATTTTGCGAAACCCTATATCTGTAATCTAAATAATTACAAAAAGGCTCCCCCGATGATTGACCTGCACTATTGGCCCACCCCAAATGGCCACAAAATTACGATTTTCCTCGAAGAGGCAGGCTTGCCTTACACCATCCACAAAGTAGATATTGGCAAGGGCGACCAGTTCAAGCCAGAATTCTTGAGTATTTCCCCCAATAACCGCATGCCAGCAATCGTCGATAACGCGCCTAAAGATGGTGGAAAACCGATCAGTGTTTTTGAATCGGGTGCCATACTTCTCTACCTCGCTGAAAAAACAGGCAAGTTTATCTCGTTCGATATCCGCGCCCGAGTGGAAACCCTGCAATGGCTGTTCTGGCAGATGGGCGGTCTTGGCCCAATGGCTGGCCAAAACGGACACTTCAATGTCTATGCACCTGAAAAAGTGCCTTATGCCATTGAGCGCTACACCAAAGAAACCAACCGCCTGTATGGTGTGTTGAACAAGCGGCTGGCTGACCGTGAGTTTATGGCGGGCGAATATTCTATTGCTGATATGGCCAGCTATCCGTGGATCGTGCCTTACGAAAACCATAAGCAAAAACTGGAAGACTTTCCGCATCTGCATCGTTGGTTTAAGGCAATAAAGGCGCGTCCTGCTGTGGTCGCAGCATATGCCAAGGGCTCGCCACCCAGGCCGATGACAGAAGAGGAAAAGAAGGTGTTGTTCGGGCAGACGGCGCGGTAACTAGGCCCCCCTCAGTCCTTCGGACAGCTCCCCCAACAAGTTGGTGGAGCGCGACAATTTTTACCCTCCCCTAACTTGTTGGGGGAGGTGCCCAAAGGGCGGAGGGGGCCTAAACCCCACTCACAAAGCCCTCCGGTTCAGATTTCGTTCGCCCGCGCAGCTCGTTATAAATATGCCCGAATAAAGCCACCAAAACCACAGCCCCACCCAGCAGGGTGGGGCCTTTGGGGACCTCGGCCATAAACAGCCAAACCCATAGGGGCGTGAGCGGAACTTCGAGGGCGGCAATCAAAGTTGCCTCAGCAGCAGGCACAAGCCGTGATCCCAGCGTGTAGAAAACCAATCCCGCAGCATTTTGTACAACACCGAATAAACCAATCAACACAATATCTTGTGTTGATACGTTCAACGAATCTGCGAACCAGAAGCAAAAGAATGCTGCTAAATATGCTGAGGCTGCCATGGCAGGCAACATGGGAACATCGCGGTTTCGGCGCAGCAAAACTGAAAAACTAGCCATGCAACACGTCATCGCAAATGCCAGCATTTTGCCAAACATGGTTCCTCCGCCAAAGCCTGAACCCACCAGCATGATCAGCACACCAGCCAGAGCGACCACCGAGGCAATCATGGTGGAGCGCGATGGTTTTTCGCCGATGGTCACGTATGCTAGGCCAGCTGTGATAAATGGAACGGTGGCATAAATCACCATGGCATCGGCCACTGACCCATAGCGCAAGGATCCAATGCCAGTGATCATGCCTGCGGCTGATAACACCGCCACGGCCAATGCGGGCCAACGCAGTTTTTGCAGCGCGTTCCAAGCTTGGCCGCGCTCGAGAACGAGGAATGCAACAAACACCGCCGTTCCGGAAAACAGCCCGCGCCAGAACAACAGCGCCATCAAGTCCGTTGAAATCGCCCGCGTGAACAATCCAGAAAGAGACCATGCCAATGGGGCCATGCAACAGATCAAAAGGCCTATTCGATGTTGATCCTGATTCATCACCATTACTTATCAGCCAGCTTGGGGCGGGGCCATGTCGTAAACGGCATGGCAACCCTGTTTCGGGTCACCCTTGACGAAGCAGAAGTTTTCCCGCATTTTGCAACCATGACCACTGCCCGCCCATTCGCTGCTATTTGCAGCATTATTATTTGCATCTAGCGACATATCGCTGGCTGGGCGCCGCTTACTCAAAATCTGAATAGCGCATCTCCCAGGCGGCAAGCCAAGAGGAAGACCTATGACTTTGCGCCTTTACAACACGCTGACGAGAACGAAGGAGGAGTTTTCCCCCATCGATCCGAATAATGTGCGCATGTATGTCTGCGGCCCCACGGTTTATGATTTTGCCCATATCGGCAACGCACGTCCGGTGATTGTGTTTGACGTGCTGTTCCGCCTGCTGCGCCATCTTTATGGCGCGGAACATGTTACCTATGTTCGAAATATCACCGATGTTGATGACAAGATCAATGCAAGGGCTTTACGTGATTTTCCAAACTTGCCGCTGAATGAGGCGATCCGGGCGGTGACTCAAAAAACGGCTGATCAGTTTCAGTCCGATGCCAAGGCACTTGGATGCTTGACACCAACTGAAGAACCGCGCGCCACAGATAACATTCAAGGCATGATTGATATTATCAGTACACTGATCAATAAGGGTCATGCCTATACGGCTGCTGGTGAGGTGCTGTTCAGCGTTTCGTCGATGGCTGATTATGGAAAACTCTCTGGCCGCAAACTGGAAGACCAGCAGGCGGGTGCCCGCGTTGCCGTGGAAGCCCACAAAAAAAATCCGGCAGACTTTGTGTTGTGGAAACTATCAAGCGCCGACGAACCAGGCTGGGAGAGCCCATGGGGCAGGGGCAGGCCGGGATGGCACATCGAATGCAGTGCCATGAGCAAACGATATCTCGGTGAAATCTTCGACATCCACGGCGGCGGCCTAGATTTAATCTTCCCCCACCACGAAAACGAAATCGCCCAATCCAGATGCGCCCATGGTTCTAGCGTGATGGCCAATGTGTGGATGCATAATGGGTTCTTGCAAGTTGAAGGGCAGAAGATGTCTAAGAGCTTGGGGAATTTTGTGACGATTGCGGATTTGTTGGAAACTGAGAAGTTTGGCGGGCAAAACTGGAATGGCGAAGTTCTCAGACTTGCAATGTTGATGACCCACTATCGTCAGCCAATAGATTGGACGAAGGACGCACTGCTAGCATCGCAAAAAACATTGGTCGATTGGAACGGTGAACTATACAGCAGTCACTTGAAGTTTACCAAAGACAATCAAGAAACTTACAATTCGCTTACTGCGCATGAGGATTTTATTGACGCGTTGTCCGATGATATCAATACTCACGCTGGATTTACAGTTCTTCATAAGCTTGCGAAGTCGCGACAAAAAATGGATATTGAATATCTTTTTGGTTCATTAAATTTAATGGGTCTAATCGATTATCAATTTTTGTCAGCGAGACAGTTTCCATTGAAAACTAACATCAATCGGGAGTTGGTCGTTGATCTCATCAACGACCGCCTCGCTGCTCGTCATACCAAAAACTGGAAAGAATCTGATCGTATTCGGGATGAGTTGGATGCGATGGGGGTTGCGATTAAAGATAACAAGGATGGGACGACGACGTGGGAAGTGAAGCGATGACGCGGCCCTCTCCTGCTTCGCAAGGGCGAAGCTGTCTCTCCCGCGAGGGGAGAGACTTGAGTAAGGAAGAGAAGGGCGAACCTGCAGGCCAAGTCTCTCCCCTTGCGGGAGAGACAGACTTGGGGCCCAGCCCCAAGTCAGGAGAGGGGTCGAAGCGGAGCTTCGCTAAAAAGCTTCGCTCCAATATGACCGATGTTGAAACCAAACTCTGGCAACAACTGCGCGCTAAGCGGTTTGAAGATTACAAGTTCCGCCGCCAAGTTCCAATCGGGCCATATATCGTTGATTTTATCTGCTTCGAAAAAAGACTGATCATCGAATTGGATGGATCGCAGCATGAAGGTTCGACTTATGATATGAAGCGTGACGCATGGTTGAGGTCACAGGATTTTCACGTTTTAAGATTTTGGAATAATGATGTGAACGCGGCAATGGATGGAACGTTGTTGGCTATTCATGATGCGCTTGGACTTCCCTCTCCTGCCTCGCAAGAGCGAGGCTGTCTCTCCCGCGAGGGGAGAGACTCAAGCAAGAAAAGGTCGTCTAACAGCCAAGTCTCTCCGCTAGCGGGAGAGACAGACTTGCGGCTGAGCCCCAAGTCAGGAGAGGGCAGAGCTTGATTATGAAAACCCGCCTTTCCCTTTTCGACACCACACTCCGTGATGGGCAGCAAACGCCGGGCGTCACCTTCTCGCTCGACGATAAGCTCGTCATCATGGACATGCTCGATAAGCTAGGTGTCGATTATATTGAGGGTGGGTATCCCGGTGGGAACCCGACTGACAATCAACTGTTCTCTAAAGAGCGCAACACCAAAGCCACCTTCACGGCTTTCGGCATGACCAAGCGGGCAGGGCGGTCGGTTTCGAATGATCCGGGGTTGCAGACTTTGTTGCAGGCCAAATCCAAGGCGATTTGCTTTGTGGCCAAGTCTTGGGATTATCATGTGCGGGTTGCTTTGGGCTGCACCAATGAAGAAAACTTAGAAAGCATCGTTGACTCTGTTGCTGTTGCGAAAGCGGTAAACAAAGAGGTGCTTGTTGATTGCGAACATTTCTTCGATGGCTACAAAGCAAATCCTGAATATGCCACGGCTTGCGCAAAAGCTGCTTACGATTCTGGTGCGCGATGGGTGGTGCTGTGCGACACCAATGGGGGAACTCTGCCTTCTGAGGTGAGTGAAATCGTCCGTACAATGACGAAAGTCATTCCGGGCTCACATCTCGGAATTCACGCGCATAATGATACGGAGCAGGCGGTCGCTAATTCTCTGGCGGCGGTTGAAGCGGGTGCATGCCAAATTCAAGGAACGCTGAATGGCATAGGCGAACGTTGCGGCAACGCGAATCTCATTTCGATCATTGGCACGCTGGCGCTGAAACGTCAGTACACGGAGCGATTTGAGCTTGGTGTTGATGTCAAACAGCTCACATCAATCTCGCGTGGCTTTGATGAACTGCTGAACCGTGCCCCCAATGCGCAAGCGCCTTATGTTGGCAAAAGTGCATTTGCGACCAAGGCCGGCATACATGCTTCAGCTTTGGCGAAAGAGCCAGAAACTTATGAGCATGTTCCACCCTCAAGTGTAGGCAATAATCGGCGCATTCTGGTTTCTGATCAGGCGGGAAAATCGAATTTGCTGGCTGAACTCACGCGCATCAATCTTGATATTGCGAAGGATGATCCGCGTTTGGATCATCTGTTGCGCGAAGTGAAAGAACGCGAGAACAACGGTTATTCTTATGATGGCGCTGACGCTTCGTTTGAATTGCTGGCAAGACGCACGCTTGGCAATGTGCCGCATTATTTTGATGTCGAAACGTTCCAGGTGAATGTGGGCCAACAGAATGGTCAGATGTATTCGCAGGCCGAAGTGAAAGTGAAGGTGGGCGATGAAATCCTCACCAGCACGGGCGAGGGCAATGGCCCTGTGAGCGCACTTGATGTCGCTTTGCGCAAAGACCTTGGACGTTATCAACGCTATATCGATGATATGGAATTGGTTGATTACAAAGTGCGTATCCTCAATGGTGGCACCAGTGCGACGACGCGGGTTTTGATCGAAAGCAAAGATGCGAAGGGTGAACGCTGGTTTACGGTTGGTGTTTCGCCAAATATCGTTGAAGCATCATTCCAAGCCTTGCTCGATGCAATCATCTTCAAGCTGTTGCGCGAAGGTGTGAGCGCATAATTCATGCTGAAAAATTTGAGTGAGCCAAACAAGGGCGTTCTCTTTGCCGTCATCGCCCATTTGTTCTGGGGCGGCATGGCAGTCTATTTTGGATTGATCCGACACATCAATCCGATGGAGATCGCCGTCAATCGCGGAGTGTGGTCAATTCCGATTGCGGCCGTTGTGGTGTGGTGGCTTGGCCAATTCACTGAAGTTTTGGCTGTTATCAAAAATCCGAAGATGGTTTTAATTTTAACATTGACGAGTGCCATTATCGTTTTCAATTGGACGCTTTATATTTGGTGCATTCAACATGGTCGTGCACTTGAAGCTAGCCTTGGTTATTTTATCAATCCGTTGATGAATGTGGCCGTTGGTTATGTTTTTCTGCATGAGCGTTTTAACAAGTTGCAGATGTTGGCCATTGGATTGGCTTGCGTTGCGGTGACGTTTGAAACGATTGCAACAGGTGTATTTCCGTTTTTGGGATTGTCTCTGGCTGCCACATTTTGTTTATATGGGTTATTGCGCAAGACAATCGCTGTTTCGCCCGTTCCTGGTTTTTTTGTCGAAGTGCTTTTGATTGCACTGCCGCTTATTGGTGTTGAGATTTGGCTCGCAAAAAATGGGATGACGCATTTTGGGGATAACGCTTTTAATACGTTAATGCTTATGGGCTGTGGCGCTTTAACTTCTGGAGCGCTGATTTTCTACGCGGCTTCTCTGAAACGTATCCGCTATTCAACTGCGGGATTGTTACAATATCTTTCACCGACGATGGTTTTCTTGGCGGCGATTTATGTTTTCCATGAGACTATTGATCAATGGAAATTGATCTCGTTTGGGATCATTTGGCTGGCACTTGCGATATACTCGATTTCTGCGCTTCAAACAGAAAGTTCTAAAGAAGTAAAATAATCCTTGACACCGTACGGTGGATCAGCTAGAGACCTATAAATCCAGTGAGCTGGGACAGAGGACATGCCGAGCAATTCGGTCAATTCTCCATAGTCCGTCATTCCCGCGAAGGCGGGAATCTTTGTTTCAACACAACATCCGGATTTAAAACACAGATTCCCGCCTACGCGGGAATGACGACAATAGGGATAGGCAAAGCTAAAAAGTTTCTAAAGCTTATCCTGAATTATCTTCAACGGAACTTTGTCAACAGTCACTGAACGGCGATGCTGGTAGATCGGCACGACGTCTGCGGCTGTTTTTGCCACTTCAACCAAAACTTCCATGCCCGCCCGGATAAAGCTTTCGGCGCGCATGTGATTAAGCAACACCAATAAAGGATCCCAATAATTTTCAATATTGCACACAATCAAGGGCTTGGCGTGTTGGCCAAGCTGCGCCCATGTGGTGATCTCAGCCAGCTCTTCGAGCGTGCCAACGCCGCCGGGCAGGGCCACAAAGCCTGTGGCTTTTTCAAACATCATGGTTTTGCGTTCGTGCATTGTGTTAGTGACAATGAGTTCCGAAACGCCTTCAAGCATCCGTTCGCGGTTCACCAGAAACTCAGGAATAATGCCCGTCACATGGCCGCCCGCCGACAAAACACCACGCGCCACTTGGCCCATCAGCCCCATGCCGCCACCGCCATAAACCAACCCAATGTCAGCCTTGGCCATCGCAATGCCCAGATCGTCGGCGGCCTGCATATAAGCCGGGTTCCGGCCCGGGCCAGAACCGCAATAGACGCAGAGGCGATGAGTAGGAATAGCCATGGTTTCTCCAGTTTGCATTGTGTAAAGCGGGGCCTTATGAAGCGCCCGACTCGTGCTTATATAGCAACTATAACGTTTTGACTTAACCCGACGGATTTTAAACAACATGAAGATTAACCCCATCGCCGTATTCACCTCACTTGCTGTAATTGCGGCAGGTGCCTTTGGTTATGTTTCCACCCGTCCGGTTACGTTGCCCGAACCAACAAAGGTCACAGCACCTGTTGCCGAAACGCCCAAAGCTGAAGTGCCCAAGACTGAAGTGCCTGTTGTTGAAGCGCCAAAAGTTGAACCAGCAAAACCCGTTGAGCAACAAGTGGCCGCTGCTGTTACACCAGCAAAGCCAGTGGAAGTGCCAAAGGTGGTTGAACCCATCATCCCAAGCTTTGATACCGTTCGAATTGAAACCAATGGCGAGGCTGTGATCGCCGGTCGTGCAACACCGGGCAGCGATGTAGTGGCCAAACTCAACGGCTTAGTTGTCGCTACAGCGAAGGCGACTGCGGATGGTTCATTCGTGATGATTCCTGAAAAAGCACTTCCGGCGGGGGCAGGCGCGCTGACACTGGAAACCACCACTGCAGGCAACACTCAAGTCTCCTCGCAAACAGTTGCTGTTGCTGTAAAGCCAAAGGGCGAAGGCGAGAATACTGTTGCTGTGCTGACGCCTGATGCGCCGACGAAAATAATTCAAGCGCCGAAACCATTGACAAATGACGTGGCGCTTGATGCCATTGATTATGGCGCCACGGGCGATATTTTGTTTGCGGGCCGTGCTTCGGCAAATGCGCCTGTGCGCCTTTATGTTGATAATATTTATCTAGGCGAAACCAAGGCTGATGATTTGGGAAAATGGAATTACAGTGGTGGCACGTCGATTAAACCCGGAACGTTTACGCTGCGCCTCGACCAGATGGATGCCAAGGGCGATGTGGCTTCGCGCATTGAAGTTCCGTTCAAGCGTGAAGATGCAGCAAAGGCCGCAGCTGTTGTTGCCGCTGCCAATCCACCTGCCAAGGTTGAAACGCCAGTCCCAGAGGTGAAGGTTGAATCAGCGCCTGCCACGGTAAAAGTTGAAGTGGCAAAGCCAACAACACTTACGATCCAGCCCGGCGATAATCTCTGGGTGATTTCGAGAAATCTTTATGGTTATGGTCGTCAGTACACGGTTTTGTATGAAGCCAACAAAGCGCTGATCAAAAATCCGCGCCTGATTTATCCTGGTCAGATTATTACAACGCCGCTGGCCGCAACTCCATGATGGATTCGACGATGACGAAACCCACTGGCGAAACCAGCCAGTGGGAAACCATGAAGGGTTTACTGCCGCTGCTCTGGCCCAAGGGCCGGACGGATATCAAGACGCGCGTTGTGATCGCATTATTGTTGCTGGTGAGTTCGAAGATCATCACCGTTCTCACCCCCTATGCATTTAAGTGGGCGACGGACTCATTGGCGGCCAGCAAAGGCATTGAAGTGGCTCTGCTCAGTGTGCCTTTCTTTATGGTTATGGCATATGGCGTTGGGCGCATCATGATGGTGGTGTTTGGCCAGATGCGGGATGCGGTTTTTGCCAAGGTGGGCCAACGCGCGGTGCGTGAGCTTTCCTTTAGCACGTTCAAACATTTGCATGCCTTGAGTTTAAAGTTTCACTTGGAACGCCGCACAGGTGGACTTTCGCGCATTATTTCGCGCGGCATAAATGGCGTCGATTCTGTTTTGCGATTTTCGCTGTTCAACACTTTTCCGACCATGCTCGAAATCGCTTTGGTGTGTGGTGTGTTGGCCTATTCATTTGGTTGGACTTATGTTGCGGTGATCGCGGCGACGGTTGTAGCCTATCTCTGGTTTACTTATTGGGCCACCGAGCGCCGGATTGATATTCGTCGTACCATGAACAACGCCGACAATGATGCAGGCACCAAAGCCATCGACTCCTTGCTCAATTTCGAAACCGTCAAATATTTCGGCAATGAAGCCCATGAGGCCAACCGCTATGACAGTTCAATGGCTGTCTACGAACAGGCGGCAATCAAGACTTGGGTGTCGCTCGCCGTATTGAACGCTGGTCAAGCAGCGATTTATTCGGTGGGCCTCACCATTGTTATGGTCATGGCCGGACTGTCGATTACCAAGGGCGCCAGCACGATCGGTGACTTTGTGATGATCAATGCCCTTATGATCCAACTCTATATGCCGCTCAATTTTATTGGCTCATCATACCGTGAAATCAAGCAAGGCCTTATCGATGTGGAAGGCATGTTTGGCATTTTGCGCCAGAACGCCGAGATTGCCGACAAGCCAAACGCGCCGGAATTTAAAGCAGCGAAGGGCGATATTGTTTTTGATAATGTTTCCTTTGCCTATGATGCGGCGCGACCCATTTTAAAAAATATCTCACTGCATGTGCCAGCGGGAAAGACTGTGGCTATCGTCGGCCCTTCAGGCGCTGGCAAATCAACGATATCGCGTTTGTTGTTCCGCTTCTATGATATTACGGGTGGGCGCATTTTGATTGACGGGCAAAACATTGCTGATGTGCAGCAAGAATCATTACGCCGCGCAATCGGCATGGTGCCGCAAGACACGGTGCTGTTTAACGATACGATCCGCTATAATATTCGCTATGGGCGCCCTGACGCCACCGACGCCGAAGTGGAAGAAGCGGCAAAGATGGCGCAGATCCATAAATTCGTGATGAGCTTGCCGCTGGGATATGATGCCATGGTGGGTGAGCGTGGATTAAAACTTTCGGGTGGTGAAAAGCAACGCGTGTCGATTGCACGAACGATCTTGAAAGGCCCGCCCATCCTTGTTCTGGATGAAGCAACGTCGGCGCTGGACAGCTTGACGGAGCAAGACATTCAAAACGAATTGAAGCGGATTTCAAAAAATCGCACTACGGTCGTTATCGCGCACCGCCTTTCGACCGTTGTTGATGCCGACGAAATCATCGTGCTTGAAAAGGGTCAAATCGCTGAGCGGGGCACGCATAAAGTATTGCTGAAAAAGAAGGGCCTCTACTCTGATATGTGGAACCGCCAGCAAGAGGCTGATGAGGCGCGGCGCAAATTGGCGCAGAATTTGGACGAGCGCGGACCGAAAGCTGAAGAGCTATTAAGAACCAAAGTGAATGCTTAGTGAATCAACTTTTCGGTAAGCACGATCTCCAAGCAGCCATTAACCCAGTCGCTCAAATGAGCTGATAATTCGCTTCAAATTTGATGCAAATGCGATTCAGATTCATCTTTGTTTACGTTTGCAACCTAATACTACCTCCATCAACCGCAAGCTTAATGCGGGAAACGGGACCGGTGCTAAAGTTTTCGAATAACAGAAGACAGCACCATAACAATTTGGGGACTAAGTCAAATGAAGATTACCACGATGGAGACTATTGCTGGGCGTAGTACAGAAGAAACGCTCGGTGTTGTGCGCGGATCGGCCCTTTGGTCGAAGCGCATCACAAAGTATAGCTACGGCGGCCAACGCACCTTGCAATATTCCAGCATGGACGACATGGCTGAAGGATTGAACGTTGCGAGAGAGGAGGCCGAAAAAAAGGCTCAGGCGCAGGCGAAGTTCCTAGGTGCTGATGCAATCATCGGCATGCGCTTGGAAGTGTTTGAAATGTCGGAAGGCATGTTTACAGCGGTTGCTACAGGTACAGCAGTGCGCACCGAAGCATTGCCAGCAGCGATGCCAGCCTTTGAGAATGCCGACAACGACGATGCATTCTCGGCAATCCCGTTCATCCCCAAGCCAGCGCTGCGGGTTGTGGGAAGCTATCTGCACTAAGTTTATTAAACGCTCTAAAATGGCCCGCCTTGCTCCCTCCAGCAATGCGGGCTTTTTACTGTTATACAGTGACAACGAATTGATTCCATTACCCAGTCAAACCCGCTACAGAGTGCCCATGTCGATTATCCAAAGCGTTACCAGTTCATTTGCCCCGATCCACCGCGAGGGTTGGCGGTTTATTGCCATATTTGCAGGTGTGACCCTGCTGCTGTTTTGGCTGGGCTATCAACCTATCGCATGGATTGGCGTGGTGCTGACCGCTTGGTGTGCTTATTTCTTCCGTGATCCTGAGAGGATGACACCACTCGGAGATAGTTTGGTGATTTCGCCTGCCGATGGCCGTGTGAGTGCCATTGAAAGCGTGATCCCGCCACCAGAGCTTGATCTGCCGCGTGAGATGATGACCCGCATTTCGATTTTCATGAATGTGTTTGACGTGCATGTAAACCGCAGCCCGATTGCTGCGCGTATCATTAAGCTTACTTATGTGCCTGGGCTTTTTGTGAATGCTGAACTTGATAAGGCCAGCGAAGATAATGAACGCCAAGCTTTAACATTGCAGACCGGGGCAGGTGTGAATATCGGTGTTGTGCAAATTGCAGGGTTGATCGCACGGCGCATTGTGAAATTTGTTGATGAGGGAACAAGCTTGCAGGCTGGCCAGCGTTTTGGTTTGATCCGGTTTGGAAGCAGGGTGGATGTTTATTTGCCAAAGGGCGTGGCGAGCCTTGCCTGTTTGGGCCAACGCGCTGTTGCGGGCGAAACGGTTTTGGCAGATTTAAGTCAACTGGGACCGAGCAGAAATGGCCGCAAAGACTGATGTCTGACATGTTGCCACAGGATAGCGAACGCAAACGATTTAAGCCCGTGCCGATCAGATTTCTGTTGCCGAATCTTTTGACGCTGCTCGCACTTTGCAGCGGCATCACGGCGATCCGCTTTTCTGTCGAAGGGCGTTATGAAATTGCTGTCAGCTTTATCATTCTGGCCATCGTACTTGATGCGATGGATGGCAGGTTGGCGCGCTATCTCAACGGCACATCACGCTTTGGAGCAGAACTTGACTCGCTCGCAGACTTTGTGAATTTTGGTGTGGCACCAGCGCTGATGCTTTATTTTAGTGCGTTGAGCAGCCTTAAAACGTTTGGATGGGTGGTGTGCTTGATGCTGGCCATTGCTGCCGCATTGCGCTTAGCACGTTTTAATGTGGCGTTGGACGACCCGCATAAGCCGAGCTGGGGCGCCGCTTATTTTACAGGTATTCCTGCACCGGCTGGCGCGTTATTGGCGCTTTCGCCATTCTATTATCAGTTTCTAGGGTTTTATGCTGATGCACATGACCACGCCAAATTTATTGCGGGTTTTGTGGTTTTGATTGCCATTTTAATGGTGAGCCGTGTGCCAACCTTTTCTGGCAAAACTTTAGCGCGCGTTCCACGCGAGGTGGTGTTGCCGCTGCTTGCAGCGATGGCTTTGGGCGTTTTATTTTTGATTGCATTTCCTTGGGAGTCGCTGGCGATTATTGCTGGCTTCTATTTGTTGTTGATACCGGTGAGTTTTGTGTCTTATCAAAGGCGTAAGCGAGGGCAGGCGGCAAACTAATGAACCGCATTCCGAGAAAGACACTGTTTGACGATTACACCCCTGAACTCAGGCCGCAACGGCTTCAGCCCAACATGTTTGCGAAAATTGCGCGTTTTGCATTTCGCAATGCAACTTTCGTTCTTTTGCTGTGGTGTGCCATCATCGGAATGGCCAGTTATGTGGCTGTTCAAAAAATTTCAACTGTCGAGCAACACCCATTCGAATTCTCTGTAAATTCAGTGCCGTTGGAAAATATGAAAATTCTAAATCAGAATTTTCCACATTTAGAATCTCTTATCACCATTACATTGAGCAATCCCAATCCCCAAGCTTTAAGCCAAGTCCGAGAGACGTTGGTCAAAAAGCTGGAAGTACAAAAGGATAAGTTTGATCTGGTCTTTGCGCCGGGAACAGGACCCTATTACGAAGACCACGCTATTTTATATTATTCAAAAACTGAAATCGATACGCGTGTGGCTTATGCTCTTTCGCTGCGCCCACTTTTTTCAGCAATCGCCGCAGCCCCAAGTGCGGAAAGTCTGTCGACTTTGGTCAACGAAGTATCGGCGACAATAAAACAAGGCCGTGATCCGCAAGGCCTCGACGAGTTATTTTCGCAATCAGCCAAATCATTGCAGGCACTGATGCAGGGCACAAATGAGCCAGTCGATTGGACACAAATTGCCGGCCTCAACTTAGACCCCACACCGACTGCAGCCTTGGTGCTGGTTCTTCCGAAGGAGGGGCAGACCGAAAACGTGGATTTGTCTCTGGCGCAAAGTTTGAAAACATTAGAGCAAGACAAAACAACGCATGTTGTGGTCGAACAGCCACTTCATAAATCACCCGAGGTTTCGCCGCAGCTTGTGCCGCAGAACCGTATCGTCCAAGCCATTTTTATGGGGTGCTTGTTGTGTTTTATGGGGCTCTATTCTGTGTTGGGTCGTGTCAATCTCATTGTCATAATTGGCTTGCCAATGGCGGCGGGAATTTCAATTGCTGTGGTCTTTACATGCTTTGCATTGCCCGCAACGGTGATCGCGCTCTGGCCTATCTATGTGGGAATTGGGTTCAGCGCGTTGATTATGGCAGCGCGCACGTCCTTTGCAAATGTTGAAGCAATGTCAGAAGGCCGTTCAATCGAAACGGCCATTATGTTTGCCGCGCAAAAACAGGGTGCCGGAATTGCGTGGCAGGCAGCCATCGGCATTGCCGTGTGGATTGGATTTTTGGCGCTGTGGGGGAGGTCAGCAGTTTTTCTCGCTGCGACTGCCAGCATCGGTATACTAGCGTCGTTCATTGCAAACATGATGATCGCGCCAGCAATTATCGGGCTTTCTGGCAGGCCGATTGATTGGCGCGCGCAAGATTGGATTGTGCCGTTACTGGGTACGATTTTTGGTAACAAGGCTTGGCGAGGGTTAAGAACGATCCTGACACTCGTATTGCTGGTTGCGGCTTGTGCTGGGTTGTTTCTCGCACCCAATGTTTTGAAGACAAAGGTTTTGAAAGAGGCTGCCGACCAACCTGTTAACATCGTCGCCTCAAACCTTGATGAAGCCCAGAAATCACTTCTGAAATTAATGCTCATCCCGCAAGCCAAAGCCGTGCGTTGGCTGGGCGCATTTTTGCCACAAGATGTTGATGCGAAGAAACAAGCGCTTGCACCATTGCAAGATCAGTTCCCCAAGATTGGATCTTTGGTTGCTCAAACACCTGATGATTTGCGCGACCAAATTTCAACTTTGCAGGATAGTTTGAGTGACATCGCTGCAGAGCCCGCAACACGCCCGGAATTGCGCAAAGCAGCAGATGAGTTTAGGCGCAGTTTGGCATTGCTGTCTGCCACAAGCAGCAATGCTGAAGTTATCGAATTTGAAAATCGCATCTTTGGCAGATTCAACGCGCTGCATGACCGCGCCAATCAACTGGTAGCGATTGAGGAACCAAATTTAGAAGAGCTGGACGCGAGACTGAAAACGCTGTTTTTATCTGGTGATAATGTGTACCGACTTGAAGTAACTCCGGTTCAGGGCGAAACCAATGCATCGCTTGCACAAATACTTTTCCAACAGGGCATGAATGTGGCCCATCCATCTTTGGTGATTAATCAACAGCAGCAAGCCACCAGATCGTCTGTTCTCATTGTATTTGTATCGAGCGTTTTCGCTGGGTTTGTTGTTGCGAGTTTGGCGATAGGGGAAGCAGCTGGAGTGGCCGCCGCGTTTTTGACAAGCTTGGCTTTTGTTCTGGTGTTCACTGCTGGATTGGGGTTTGCAGGCATAGTACTTTCTTCTGAATTATTATTCACCGCTATGGCTTTGCTCTCCTTATTGTTCAGCCTGTTGGTATCGGCTTTCTTAAAGGCCGAAATTTCAGATACCGGTTTGCCGGGAGCGCTTCATGCCATCGAAGCTTGGTTACCGGTTATCATCCTCACGGGTTGCGCCATTCCGATCTATCTTCTCAATATACAAAAAGTCTTTATGCCTGTCAATTTGCTATTGACTGGAGCCACGCTGGCAACACTTGTTGTCGGGTTTTTGTTGCGCCCCTTGTGCATTTATTTTCGGAACGTTTAGCCTTCAAGGATAAGGGAATAGTCAATTCTCCAATGATGCTCCGCGCAACCTGAGTGCATTGCCGATCACGCTGACTGAACTCAAAGCCATAGCTGCCGCTGCAATCATGGGAGAGAGCAGAACTCCGAAGACCGGATAAAGAACGCCTGCGGCAATGGGAACGCCTGCTGCATTATAGACGAAAGCAAAAAACAAGTTCTGTCGAATATTGCCCATCACCGCTTTGGAAAGGCTACGGGCGCGAACGATGCCCATCAAATCACCACGCAGCAATGTGATGCCAGCACTTTCTATCGCCACATCGGTACCAGTTCCCATGGCGATGCCAACATCAGCGGCGGCAAGGGCTGGCGCGTCGTTTACGCCATCGCCCGCCATAGCCACAACACGATCTTGCGATTTGAATTTGGCTACGATGTCTGCTTTCTTATCAGGCAGTACGTCGGCTTCAACTTCGGTAATGCCTAGGCGCTTTGCAATGGCATCAGCCGTGATACGATTATCGCCCGTCAGCATCACAATGCGAATGCCCGCGTCGCGCAATGCGGCGAGCGCTTTTGGGGTCGTTTCTTTCACCGCATCGGCAATACCTATTATGCCTGCCAACTTGCCGTTGATGGCCACAAATACGGTCGTCGCACCATCGCCGCGCATTGCATCGGATTTGGCAGAGAGACTATCGACGGTTATATTGAGTTCGGCCATGAACTTGGCATTACCAATGGCCATACGCTTACGCTCCACCACGCCGATGGCCCCTTTGCCAGAAGGCGAGTCAAAACCCATTACCTTTACAAGTTCCAGCTTGCGTTCCTTTGCTGCTTTCACAATGGCTGCTGCCAAGGGGTGTTCACTTGACTGTTCAACCGAAGCCGCAAGCCGCAGCAGCTCATTTTCAATTTGACCATCAATTACAATGATTGACGTGACCGAAGGTCTACCTTCCGTCAAGGTGCCTGTTTTATCGATGACAATTGTATCGACTTTTTCCATGCGTTCTAAGGCCTCAGCATCCCGAATGAGAACACCCAACTGAGCGCCGCGCCCGACACCCACCATGATTGACATCGGCGTAGCGAGACCCAGCGCGCAGGGGCAAGCGATGATGAGAACAGCCACAGCAGCAACCAATCCGTAAGAAAAACGAGGTTCCGGCCCCCAAATCGACCACGCGGCAAATGCCACCATAGCCGCAGCAATAACTGCAGGCACGAAGTAGCCCGAAACACGATCTGCCATGCGCTGAATGGGGGCACGGCTGCGTTGCGCATTGGCGACCATCTGGACAATGCGGGCCAGCATGGTTTCACTGCCTATTTTTTCGGCCCTCATCACAAAGCTGCCGCTGGCATTTAAGGTACCACCAATCACCTTCTCGCCAACCTCTTTGCTGACGGGCATAGACTCGCCCGTCACCATGGATTCATCCAGCGATGAACGCCCCTCCGTAATCTCACCATCGACGGGCACCTTCTCGCCGGGCTTGACGCGGAGATGAACTCCTATAGCGATGAGATCAAGCGATACCTCTTCTTCGTCACCTTTGGCATTCAGCCGCCGTGCTGTTTTTGGTGCAAGTCCGAGAAGTGCTTTGATTGCTCCCGACGTCTGATCGCGGGCGCGAAGTTCAAGCACCTGTCCCAGCAAGACCAGCACCGTGATCACGGCAGCCGCTTCGAAATAAACTTCGACCGCACCATCCATTTGCCGAAATGCGGCAGGGAATATGTTGGGAGCAACTGTTGCAATGATACTGTAAATCCACGAGACCCCTGTGCCCATGGCAATCAACGTGAACATATTGAGGTTGCGCGTGAGCATCGATTGCCAGCCTCGCACAAAAAACGGCCACCCCGCCCACAACACAACAGGTGTGGCCAATGCCAATTGAATCCAATTAGAAAGCTGTTGCCCCAGCAACATCGTGAGGCCTGTCACATGGCCACCCATTTCCAAGATAAAGACCGGAAGCGTCAGTGCAAGGCCAATCCAGAAGCGACGTGTCATGTCGATCAGTTCATGGTTCGGGCCACCATCTGCCGTTACAGTTTGTGGTTCAAGCGCCATGCCGCAAATCGGACAGGTGCCGGGGCCAATTTGCTGGATTTGTGGGTGCATGGGGCAGGTGTAGATCGCACCTGCAATAACGGGCTCGGCAACCTTGGCACTCACATCAAGATATTTTGCGGGACTAGCCTGAAACTTGGTTTTGCAGCCTGCGCCACAAAAATAATAAGTCTGTTCCTGGTAATTGGCTATGTTCTTGGCAGTGGCAATATCCACGCTCATACCGCAAACAGGGTCGACAGCGGTGCCATCTTTCAAATGATTCATTTCAAACTTGTGATCCATCGTGCAATCTCCTTACTTGACACCTATACCCCCTATAGGTATTTATCAAGTATGCAGAAAGAAGCCAAAATCGCCGTGTTCAAACGGTTCAAACGCATAGAGGGCCAAGTGGGTGGTCTTTCCCGCATGGTTGAGGATGGCCGCTATTGCATTGACATTGTCACGCAGATTTCTGCGGTGCGAGCGGCCTTGCGCCGTGCTGAAGAAGAAATTCTCCGCGATCACGTTAGCCACTGTGTCGAACACGCCATTTCGAGTGGCAACAAACAAGACCAGCGCCAGAAAATCTCTGAAATCATTGAGATTTTAGGGCGTAGCAACAAATAGAATTTTATATTCAAATTGGAGATCTAACATGAATACAAAAGGCATCATGGCTGTTGCCCTTATCGCTCTTGCTGCTTCAGCAGGCTATGCATTCGTGCAAAGGACAGGATCCACCAATATGCCGGGTATGGATCATTCGGCCATGACGATGGCAAACGCGTCGGATTCCACAAAGGGTTACGAGATTGCGATGGCTGGAATGATGAAGGGTATGATGATGCAAATGACAGGAAAGCCCGATCTGGATTTTGTTCAGGGCATGATGCCCCATCACCAAGGGGCCATCGATATGGCCAAAGTGGTTTTGCAATATGGCAAAGACCCTGAGATTAAGAAACTGGCAGAAGGTGTGGTCAAAGCCCAAGAAGGCGAAATTGCCTTCATGAAAGATTGGCTTACTAAAGCAGATCAAGCAGCATTTCCCGTCGTTCCTGACTCTGCCAAAGCCAATGAACAAGCAATGTCAGTGATGATGAAAAATATGTCAGCAACTTATTCTGGCGATGCTGATGTTGATTTCGTAAATGGCATGATTCCGCACCATCAAGGTGCAATTGATATGGCGAAAGTTGCGCAGCAATACGCGAAAGACCCTTCATTGCTCAAATTGGCGGGTGATATTGTGGGTGCGCAGGAAGGTGAGATTACCTTCATGAAGGACTGGCTTAAAAAGAATGGGCACTGATACTTTAGTGCAGAAGCTAAAGTCACCGCGATACACCAAGACGGCCATTGCCCTGCATTGGTTGATGGCCGTGCCTATTCTTGGCCTACTGCTTTTTGGACAGCAGACTATGGGCAGTCATAACGCACATTTTTTACCAACTGTCCATGCCAGTCTTGGATTGTTGATTGTCCTGATGCTTGGTTTCAGACTTTATTGGCGCTGGAAAAATCCATCTCCGGCGCCATTGGAGGCTTCTTATTGGAAGAAGAGGGCTGCGAGGCTTGCGCACATTATGCTCTACGCGGCCATGGTGTTGATTCCCCTTACGGGATGGCTTGCTTTTACTGAGCATGTGCGACGCTCTTTGGGTGCGCGACCCGCAAGCTGGTTTGGATTCAAAATCCCCCTTCTCCCTGACTTTGGCATGAACTGGCATATGGTTCACAATTGGGGCGGCAAGCTTGTGTTAGTTCTCATTGGCCTGCATGTTGCAGCAGCGCTCAAACATCATTTCATTGATCGTGACGACACCCTGAAACGAATGTTGCCGAGCGGAAATTTTCATTGACTCTCGAGCAAGAATTTCTGCAGTTTGCATTTCTTCCACCAAGCTGCCATACTAATCATATGAAAATTCATTCCACCATTATTGGTCGGACTTTACGCGATGACGTTATGGTCAATTGTGCGCGTATCGGATTCAAGCCTTAGCATTTCTGCCCTGATTGTTATGTGAAACCAGCCCTGAACGCTGGAACCCTTTTCGTATCTGGAGCACCATCATGAACGTCGTCCCAAAAAACATTAATCTCGAAGAAATCGTTAAAGCCGATATCGCCCACCATTTTCATCCGTTCACGGATCACAAGGCCTTTCACGCCAATGGCGGCCCGCGCGTGATGACTCATGCCGACGGCGTTTATATTTGGGACGGCAAGGGCAACAAGATTTTGGACGGCATGGCTGGCCTTTGGTGCGTGAATATTGGCTATGGCCGCAAGGAATTGGCCGAAGTTGCTTATAAACAAATGCAGGATTTGCCGTTTTACAACACCTTCTTTAAAACCACGACAGTGCCGACCACCATGCTTGCAGAGAAAATCTCGAGCGTGTTGCCTGAGCGTTTCAAGCACATTTTCTTTGCCAATTCCGGCAGCGAGACGAATGATACGATTGTGCGTTTCATCCGTCATTATTGGAAGCTGATGGGCAAGCCTTATCGCCAGCACATTATTGCCAGGCGTCGTGGCTATCATGGCTCGACTTGGGTTGCTTCAAACTTAGGCGGCTTTCCGGCCATGCACGGGCAGGGCGGTGATTTGCTTCCTGGCTTCCACCACATTCAACAACCCTATTGGTATGATTTTGGTGGCGATAAAACACCTGAAGAATTCGGCCTAGAAGCGGCACAAGAGTTGGAAAAGAAAATTCTTGAATTGGGGCCAGATAATGTGGCTGCGTTTTACGGTGAACCCCTTCAAGGCGCTGCAGGCGTTCTCATTCCGCCTTCAACCTATTGGCCTGAAATTCAGCGCATCTGCAAAAAATATGGCGTGTTGATTGTGGCCGATGAAGTGATCTGCGGCTTTGGCCGCACGGGCAATTGGTTCGGCTTTGAAACTTTTGGTTTTGACCCTGATATTGTGGCCATGGCCAAAGGACTATCATCCGGTTATCAGCCGATTGGAGCTGCAGCTTTCAGCGAACATTTGATTAAAGACTTCTTTGCAAAAGGCGGCGAATTCTACCACGGCATGACATATGCGGGCCATCCTGTGTGTTCTGCTGTTGCATTGAAAAATATCGAAATCATTGAAGATGAAAAGCTGGTTGAACGTGTGGCTGAGCTGGCACCTTATTTTGCCGCTGGCCTTGCCTCGCTCAACGATCATCCCATCGTTGGTGAAACGAGGTCGGTTGGATTGATTGGTGCCATCGAAATTGCCAAAAACAAAAAGACCCGTGAGCGCTTCCATGACTGCGGCCGCGTGGGCACAATCTGCCGCGATCATTCGATCAACAACGGCCTTATTATGCGCGCGTGTTGGGATACGATGGTGCTTTCACCGCCTTTCATTATTTCGAAGAAGGAAATTGATGAAATGATCAGACTCGTGCGGCTGGCATTGGATAAGACCTATGCTGATGTGAAAGCGGAGATGTAAAGTAGTTTATAAAACGCAATTTTGTTTGATTTGAAACTTCAACAGATAATCAAGGGAGAAAACCGTGAATAATATAAAAAGTAATCGCCGACAACTTCTCAAGGGTGCAGGGGCCGCAATGGTCGGGATCACCTTGATGCCTTATAAATCCATGGCAGCTGAAGAAAAGAAACTGAACGTCTACAATTGGGATACTTATATCGGCGAAACGACCCTCGCTGATTTCAATGCGGCGACGGGGATCGACGCCAAAATGGATTTGTTTGGCAGCAATGATGAGCTCTTTGCCAAGTTGAAGGCGGGTAATCCCGGCTACGACGTCATTGTCCCTTCAAGCAACTACATCGAACGGATGGTCAAGGCCAATATGTTAATGCCGATCGACCATGCGAAAGTGCCAAACATCGCCAATCTTGATAAGCAATTTCAGGACGCTGATTTTGATCCGGGCCGCAAATATTCATTGGCCTATATGTGGGGAACTTTTGGCATTGGCTACCGCAAGTCAAAAGCCAAAGCGACGCCCGATTCATGGCATTTATTGCTGGATGATCCAACCTATGCGGGCCGTATTTCAATTCAAGGAACAGCCGAATTTGGCTTTGGAATTGCTTTGAAAACGCTTGGTTATAATTGGAATTCGACTGATGCAACCGAGCTTGGCAAGGCTAAAGATCTGCTGATTGCGTCGAAAAAGAACATCAAGATTTTTGCAAAAGACAATGGTCAAGATTTACTTGCATCAGGTGACGTTGACGTTTGCGCTGAGTATTCTGGTGACATCGTACAGGTTATGAAAGCCGATACGACCAATGATTTGGGTTATGTCATTCCCAAAGAAGGATCAAACCGTTGGCAAGATACGGTTGCCATTGCGGCAGGTGCACCTCATCCAGAAAATGCACACGCTTTCTTGAACTTTATCTTGGATGGGCAAAACAACGCCAACATCGTAAAAACCATAGGCTATGCCACGCCAAATGCCGCTGGCCGCGCTTTGATGGATGATGAGTATAAAAACAACAAAAATATCTTCCCGTCGGATGAGCAGTTAGCCATGTGCGATCCGGGTAAATATCTCGGTGAAGATGCAACCAAATATCGCGACGAATTGTGGACTGCAATTCAAGCAGCGTAATCAAACAAGGGCGGCTGGCATCCAGCCGCTCTTTCTACTACGATTGAACGGGCGGCAACAGCTCGGATAGCGGGAGCAGGGAATTTGGATTATTGGAAAGACTTTCGGAAAGTCTTTTTCACATTGATGACGCTGGGCTCGTTCTGGATGCTGCTTTTCTTTGTGGTGCCCATGGGGTTTCTGTTTGTTTTGTCGTTTTCATCTAAAGCCATCGTGAATGGCGAAACCTCAATTCTCGATTACAACTATTTTTCGACCATTGCGAATTACGTTGATGCTGCGGGATCGAGCTATCTGGTTCTGCTCGGACGAGCGGTGCTATGGAGCGCCATTGCGACAATCGTATGCCTTTTGTTAGCCTATCCGCTTGCCTTTGCAGTGTGTTTTTCCGCCCCCAAATGGCGGCCGATATTGTTGCTTCTTTTGATCCTGCCATTCTGGATAAATTTGTTGATTAGAACCTATGCGTTGATTCAGGTTTTGCGCACAAACGGCTTTCTCAATCAGGCTTTGGGTTTCTTTCATTTGCCACAAACCGATATTCTATTTGGTACAAGTGCGGTGATTATGGGCCTCGTTTATGTGTATTTGCCATTCATGGTGCTGCCGCTTTATTCCACAATTGAAAAGCTCGATAAGTCCTATTTGGAGGCAAGTCTTGATCTGGGCGCAAGCCAGCCAAGAACGTTCTGGAGCATTACCCTGCCTCTCACAATGCCGGGCGTGATCACTGGAATCATCCTGGTTTTCATTCCCTGCCTCGGCTCATTTCTAACATCAGATTTGTTGGGCGGGCCGAATAATTGGATGATTGGCAATGCTATTCAAAACCAATTTGGCGAAGCAAATAACTGGCCGTTTGGCGCGGCCCTTTCTTTCATTTTGATGTATGCCACTTTTTTTGTTCTTTTCGTCCGCGCCATGCTGACCCGCAGATCAAAGGGAGTCGATGCATAATGGCCGCACGATTGAAACCGGGCCAAGGCCCGCTTGATTATGGCTCGCGTCTCTGGCTGAAAATTTTATTCGCAGTCGTATTATTGTTTCTCTATGCGCCGATCGCCTCGCTGATCGCCTTCTCATTCAACGTTGATAAGACCGGCGTGTGGCATGGCTTTACGTTTCAAAATTATATCAAGGCTTGGCATAATGATGCGATCTTCAATGCTTTGTCCAACTCGCTGGCCATCGCATTTTGTTCGACCATTTTTTCCACAATTTTAGGTGCCATGACGGCGCTCGCATTGTGGCGCTTTAAATTTCCTTTCAAAACGCCCTTTGAAGGTTTCCTTGCACTCCCCATCGTCGTGCCGGAAATCTGCATGGGTGTGGCACTTGCACTGTTTTATTCAAAAACCGGCATGATGACGGCTGTGCGTGACTGGATTTGGCCATTGAATTTGATCAACATTATTATTGCACATATCGCCTTCTCATTTCCCTTCGTGGCGGTCGTCGTAAGGTCACGTCTTGTTGGGTTTAACCGCCAACTCGAAGAAGCATCGAAGGATTTAGGTGCTTCGGAATGGCAAACTTTTACCAATGTGATTGTGCCCTTTTTGATGCCCAGCCTCATCGCTGGCGGCCTTCTGGCATTCACGTTATCGCTTGATGATTTCGTCATCACCTTCTTCTCATCGGGGCCAAACTCGGTAACTTTTCCGGTGAAGATATATTCCATGGTCAAGACCACCATAACGCCGCAAATCAATGCGGCCTCAACGGTGTTGATTGTCATTACATTGTTGGCAACTTTCATTGCCATGAAAATTCAAGCGCCTGTCAAAACGGAAAAATCTTAACATGACCGATCCCATCGTCTCCATCCGTAATGTGTCTAAACGCTTTTCTGGCGGGGTTATGGCTGTCGACAATGTATCAATCGACATTGCCCAAAATGAATTCTTTGCATTGCTCGGTCCTTCAGGCTGCGGCAAAACCACCTTGCTGCGCATGATCTCTGGGCTTGATTCACCAACCCAAGGGCAAATCATGATTGGTGGCGAGGATATGGCGCTCACGCCACCAAATCTTCGCCCAACCAATATGGTGTTCCAATCCTATGCCGTGTTTCCACATATGACGGTGATGGATAATGTTTCATACGGGCTGCGCGTAACGGGCGTGGCAGCTGATGAAGCCAAGCGCCGCACCATCGAAGCCTTGGAAATGGTGAAGTTGGAACATCTGGCAGAACGAAAACCGGACCAAATGTCGGGTGGTCAACGCCAACGTGTTGCTTTGGCGCGCGCATTGGTAAAGCGCCCAAAAGTTTTGCTGCTCGATGAACCACTCTCGGCCCTTGATGCAAAGCTGCGCGATGGCATGCGGCTTGAACTTACACGCTTGCAAGAAACTGTCGGCATTACCTTCATTATCGTTACACATGACCAAGATGAAGCGCTCTCTATGGCCACGCGCATCGCAGTGATGGATAAGGGTGCTGTTCAACAGATCGCCACACCTGCTGAACTTTATGAACAACCGCGCACCAGATTTGTGGCTGACTTTATTGGCAAGGTGAACTTGATAGACGCTGCCGTGCTGGGCCAAAATGGCAAGACTGCAAATTGCGTGGCCGCTGGCCTCGGCAAGATTGAGGTGGGCACCGATAAAACCTGCGGTGATAAGGCCACTATTGCCATACGCCCGGAAAAATTGAAGCTTTCGACAGCCGAACCCAAAGGCGCGAGCTTGATCAAAACCAAAGCGACGATTCGTGATGTGGCGTATTATGGCGATACCAGTCACGTGGTTGCAGATATTGCCGACGGCCAACATTTGGATATTAACGTGCAGAATAATTCACGCGTCGGTGGCTCTGGTTTTGATCGCGGCCAGAAGCTATGGGTGAGCTTTGATCCCCAAGACGCACTTTTGTTAACGGAGTAAATTATGGCACTTGAAATGGATAAGCTAACCCGCCCGCCCGGCGATGAAGCTTTTCGCCGCGAAAGCTTGAAGGGCACGCAATGGGAACCGACCTATGCGGGTGCGCTTTCATTCATGCGCCGCAAATATACCCGCGATTTGACGGGCGTTGATATTGCGGTGACGGGTGTTCCTTTTGATCAAGCCGTGTCTCATCGTTCGGGCACACGCATGGGGCCGGAAGGCATTCGTAAGGCTTCGGCGGAGAATGCGTGGGGGCCATTTTGGCCTTGGATGTTTGATCCATTTGATACGCTGGCCGTCGCAGACTATGGCGATTGTTTTTTCGATTGGGGCAAGAAAGAAGATTTCCCAGCCACGCTGGAAAAACACACCGCTGATATTTTGAATGCGGGTGCAGAAACCATAACGCTTGGTGGCGATCACTATATTTCTTATCCGGTTCTCAAAGCCTATCACAAAAAGCACGGGCCATTGGCGCTGGTACATTTTGATGCGCACCGCGATGTGGAGATCGACAATGGTGGCCGCATCGACCACGGTACAATGTTTGGCTATGCCGTGCGCGAGGGTTTGATTGACCCGCATAAATCTGTCCAAATCGGTATCCGCACGACTTTCGCTGGCGAAACCATCATGGGCTTTCGCATCATCTACGCCGATGAAGTGCACGCTACATCCACAGCTGATCTGATTTCGATCATTGAAAAAAAGGTTGGCAAGCAGAAATCCTATTTGACCTTCGACATCGATTGCCTCGATCCATCAGCCGCACCAGCAACGGGCACGCCTATTCCAGGCGGCCTGACATATCACCAAGCGGCATCAATCATCCGTGGGCTGAAGAATATTAATTTTGTTGGAATGGATATGGTTGAAGTGTCACCGCCTTATGATCATGCGGAGATTACCAGCGGCGCAGCGGCGGGTTTGGTCATGGAATATATTTGTTTGCGCGCTTGGCAGAAGGGTGCGCGGGCGGAGAAGATGCCGGATTAACTCAACGCATCCCGCACTCTGTAATAAGCCATCGCCGCTACCAGCAGCGGGGTGCGCAAGCGCCCGCCGGGGAAGGGCAGGTGTTTGATTTTGGCCAAGAGATCAAAGCGCTCTGCCGTGCCGCGCACGCACTCGGCCATCAGTTTGCCGTACATGCCCGCCAGCGAAACGCCTTGGCCGGAATAGCCGTGGGCGTAGAAGACCGTGGGGGAAAGTCTGCCACAATCGGGAATGCGGTTTGAGGTGATGGCGATGAAGCCGCCCCATGCGTAATCGATTTTCACATCTTTGAGTTGGGGAAAAACCGATGTCATCCGCGGGCGCATATATTCGCCCAAATTTGGCGGTTCGAAAGTCGAATATGAAGCGCGGCCGCCAAACAACATGCGGTGATCAGCCGAGCGCCGATAATAATCGACAATGAAATTCGTATTGGCCACGGCTTCATTATCGGCAATCAAAGATTTCGCGCGGTTTTCGCCCAGTGGTTCGGTAGCGATGATGTAACTGCCCACAGGCATCACTTTGCCTTCAAGCGGCTTTACCAATTGGCCGAGATAGGCATTGCCGCCAATGATCATGAATTTGGCGGAAACTTTTCCTTTCGCCGTGCGCGCCCATGGGGCAGGGCCGGTGTCAACCTCAACCACGCGCGAATGTTCACACACCACGGCGCCCGCCTTGATTGCCGCCGCCGCCAAACCCAAACAATAGTTCAAAGGATGGAAATGCCCGGCATGAGATTCCCTTAAAGCGCCATGATATAGGTTGGTTCCAAGTTTTTGTTCTAATTCAGCTTTTGTGAGCAGCGTGTTACCGCCATAGCCCAATGCTTCATATTCATCCGCCCATTCTTGCAAGTGCTTGAACTGGTGGGCTTTGGGGATGCAATGCATGTAGCCCCAGCGAATATCGCAATCGATTTTGTGTTTCTCGACACGGTCTAATATCAGCTGTTTGGCCTCTTCTGATAAATCAAAAGCGCGTTTAGCGTCAGCCTTGCCAATTTGCCCTTCAATCTTGCTTTGGCCTGACGAGAACCCCGTGCAAATTTGCCCGCCATTTCGGCCTGACGCGCCAAATCCAATTGTTTCTGCTTCCAACACGACGACTTTGTATCCCGCTTCGGCCAGTTCCAACGCGGCCGATAGACCCGTGTAGCCAGCCCCAATGATGCAGACATCCGCCGTCACATTGCCTTCGAGCGGAACAGTAGAGATGGTGCGGTTGGCAGTGGCTTGATAGTATGATTTATTTGAAATGGATGCGGGCATTAATCCTTCTAACCTCCCCCCTTCCTATTGGTCAACAACCCGCGCTAAGCTGCGACTCAATATCAACAACGCAGTATAAGGTGTCATGAGCCAAGCCAAATTTGAGGAATATATTTCAAGCAACCGCATCTCGGAGGTAGAATGCCTTGTCGCCGATATGTCAGGCACAGCGCGGGGAAAAATCCTGCCGCCTAAAAAATTCCTCTCTGGCCATAAATCCAAGGGCCTGCGCGTTCCTGAAGAAGTATTTACACTTACTATCAACGGCCGTTTTGTGTCTGACACCAATGCGGTGAGCGACAGTGCCATCGATATTTATATGCAGCCTGATGTGGATACGATCCGCATTGTGCCTTGGTACACCGAACCCACAGCGCAAGTGATTTGCGATGCGTTTCATTTGAACCATGATCCCGTTACAATCTCGCCTCGCCATGTGCTGCAGCGCGTGTTGCAACTATACAAAGATAAGGGCTGGCGGCCTGTGGTGGCCCCTGAGCTTGAGTTCTATCTGGTGAAGAAGAATTTTGATCCCGATTATCCCCTCGAAGCCGCTGTCGGTAGATCAGGTCGCAAGGAATCCGGCGGCCAAGCATATGGCATCGACGCCGCCAATGATTTCGATCCGATCGTTGAAGATATTTATGATTGGTGTGAAGCCCAAGAACTTGATGTTGATACGTTGAGCCATGAAGCGGGCCCAGCTCAACTTGAAATTAACTTCAACCACGGCGACCCGCTGGAACTGGCAGATCAGGTTTTCCTGTTCAAACGCACCGTGCGCCAAGCGGCCTTGAAACATGATGTTTATGCCACCTTCATGGCCAAGCCGCATGAAAACGAACCAGGCTCTTCCATGCACATTCATCAATCGGTGATGGATTCAAAAACCGGCAAAAATATCTTCACTGGAAAAGATGGCCAGCCTTCAAAACTTTTCCTCAACCATATCGGCGGATTGCAAAGATATTTGGCGGGCGCTTTGCCCCTGCTGGCACCAAATGTGAATTCTTACCGAAGGTTGGTGCCTGAATCCGACGCGCCAACCAATGTGCATTGGGCCACCGATAACCGCACGGTTTCTTTGCGTGTACCAGCATCCGACCCTGCCAATTTGCGTGTTGAAAACCGGGTTGGTGGTGCTGACTCTAATCCGTATCTCGCCTTTGCGGCGTCATTGGCTTGCGGCTATCTGGGCATGATGGAAAAAATAAAGCCTTCCGAACCTGTTACGGGTTCGGCCTATCGCTATGCGCACACCTTGCCGATCAGCTTGGACGAAGCGCTTGATAAGTTGAATTATAACAAGCCACTGAAGCAAGTTTTGGGTGAGCAGTTTGTTGAAGCTTACCAAGACGTCAAATTTCAAGAAATGCAGCATTACCGCAAAGTGATCAGCTCGTGGGAACGCGAGTTTTTGCTACTCAACGTTTAGTTTCGCGCTATGATGATTTGAGTCGAACACGGCGAGGAAAGAATGCGAGTTTTATTGCGATTTGTTGTTGTCGTTGCGTTGTTGTTGGTGGCTCCTTTCTCAGCGCTTGCCCAAGATGCGGGCCAAGTGCAGGCTGCCATTGCGCAGCTGCTAACCAGCGGCCAGCGCCTCGCCCTTCCTGTTGAACGCATCCGTCCTGCGCTCACTGCACATTATGTAAATGGCCGTGGTGCTATTTACTGGGTCGGGACTGGCCGCATGGACAGTTTTATTGCACGGCTAAAACAGGCAAAACTTGATGGGCTGAATTCGGCAGATTATCCGGTCGCATTTTTGTCGTCATTGCGCGATGATCTGAATCCGAATGATCCACAGGCTGCTGCGCAAGCCGAACTGGCTTTTTCTGCGTTCTTCGTTTCATATGCCGCCGATTTAAAAATTGGCCGCATCGCGCCACAAAAGGTTGACCCCAATCTTTTTCGCGCACAGAAGACCATTGATGTGCAGCGTGTGCTGACTGATCTCAAAAAGCAGTCCGATCCCAACAAATTTTTGGCGGGCTTTGAGCCTCGCAATGTTCACTATCAATCATTGAAAAAAATGTTGAAAGTTTACACCCAAGTGATTGATGAAGGCCTATCGTGGCCGACCATCGCACAAGGGGCCGTGGTGAAAGCGGGTGCGTCTGATCCGCGCATTCCGGGCGTACGTAAAATTTTGAGCATCACAGGTGATTATGAATGGAATGACACGGGCTCAGCAATGTTTGACCAAAACCTCGCCATTGCTTTGCGCAAATTTCAACTGCGACATGGCTTGGAAGCCAAGGGGCTTTTAGGCAAACAAACCATCGTCGCTTTGAATATCTCGCCAGAAGAACGCCAACGCCAAATCATGCTCAATATGGAGCGCTGGCGCTGGATGCCGGATAATTTGGGTGACGAACATTTCCTCGTAAACATCGCGTCGTTTCAACTGCAACATTGGCAGTCCAATATCATTGTTGATCGGATGGATGTTGTGGTTGGCGCTGTGGCCACGCAAACGCCAGAGTTTTCAGGCGCCATGCAATATCTCGAGCTCAATCCTTATTGGACGGTGCCATATTCTATAGCCACCAAAGAAATGCTCCCCAAATTGCAAGCCAACCCGATGGCTTATGCGGGTGATTTTGAGGTGTTTGCAGGTGGCAAAGTGGTTGATTGGAATTCGATCAATTGGTCATCTTATGGTGGCGGTGGCTCATTTCCATTCACTTTTAGACAGTTGCCAGGACCTAAGAATGCACTTGGTAAAGTAAAGTTTATGCTGCCGAATAAATTTAACATTTACCTTCACGATACTCCAGCCAAAGATAAATTCGCCAACAGCACAAGAGCCTTCAGCCACGGCTGCATCCGCCTGTCTGATCCAACAAGATTGGCTTACTCATTACTTGAACGCAGCGGAATGGATCAATCCGCCGTCAACAATGTGTGGGCAGGAGGTCAAAACACCAGAGTAAACCTGCCCGCGCCCATCCCGGTTCATCTGATTTACGCGACCGCGTTTTCAAGCGAAAATGGCATTGAGTTTAGGACTGATGTTTATGGGCGTGACCGGAAGCTTTATGAGGCACTGTTTGGACGGGCAGGGAGTTAAATAGCCTGACGCGCTAAAGTGTGATCTTAGCGTAGCAAATTTCGTTCAAATCAGAACGTCATTCCCGCGAATGCGGGAATCTTTGTTTCCTTTGCTTTCAAACACAGATGCCCGCTTTCGCGGGCATAACGGTTTAAAGTAGTGGATCAGTCAACGATAATCAAAATCTACCCCTTCAACACACCACCAGCCGACAACGCCTTCGCACTCGATTTCACGTGCAAAACAGCTGCACCCTTGGAACCCAAGAACGCACCCACCACGGCCTCAACATTATCCCCCATCGCAAGCTCAAATGCCTCCACGCCAAAGCTTTTGGCCCATGCTGTAAAATCAGGATTCACCAAATTGGTGCCTGAAACTCGTCCAGCATAGTTCTTTTCCTGATGCGAGCGGATGGTGCCATAAATGTTGTTGTTGGAAATCACAATCTTTATTGCCAGCCCATAAGCCATTGCGGTGGCAAGTTCATTGCCGGTCATCAGCACACCACCATCACCCACTAAGCAAATCGCCATGCGGCTTGGATAAACTAATTGTGCGGCCACGGCGGCGGGAACGCCAAAACCCATGGCTCCGGCGATGCAACCCAGCAGCATACCATTTGGTGTCATCGGCCAGTGCCTGTGATGCCATGTGCTCATATTGCCAGCATCTGTTGTGATAATTGCGTCAGCAGGTGCCAATTTGGCCAGCGCCATCGTCACCACACCAAAATCAACCCCGTCATCTGGCATGGGCGATGTAAATTTCTGCGCGGCCCTGGTGGCGGCGTTCACGTCGCTCACCCAACGCTCACGCACCGCAGATACAACGCGCACTGTTTGCGAAAGGCCGTTCAAGACTTGAACAGGATCAGCAACAATTCCGAGGTCAGCGCGGATCACTTTGCCAATTGGCGCTGCGTCAGGATAGATATGAACCAGTGTCTGTTTCGGAACAGGGGCTTCGGGCAATGTAAATCCGAGTGTTGCAAAATCCCCAAGCCTTGTGCCCACTGCGATAATCAAATCCGCTTCGGCCAAGACTTTGCGCTGAGCTGCCGTCGCGGAAGGTGTTAAGTGGCCTGCAAACAAATCAGAACCATTGTCAAACACATCCTGATTTTTCCATGTCACTGCAACAGGAATGCGCTGTGAAGATGCAAAGCGCGCCAATGCATCAGCTCCCGAAGTGCCACGAAGCTTCGCACCCGCCATGATCAAAGGCCGCTCGGCTTGCACAATCAGCTCTTGAATCTTTAAAATTTCTTGGGGGCCACCACCAATTGAGGGCAGGGGAAAGACGACCGGTTCTGGAGCATCAATTTCATCGCGCAACATATCTTCAGGCAGCGAAATGACAACAGGGCCTGCAACGCCCTCGCATGCAAGGCGGAACGAACGCGGCAACAGTTCAATCAACTTGGCGCCTTCATTCACTTCATAAATGCCCTTAGCCATGCCACCAAAGAACTGGCCGTAATCCACCTCTTGAAACACCGCCCGCGTGCGTTCATCGCGAGCAACTTGGCCAATCATCACAATGAGTGGGACACCGTCCTGTTCGGCAGAATGAACAGCGATCGAAGCATTAGTTGCCCCCGGTCCACGGCTGACCAGCAACACAGCGGGTTTACCCGTGAGCTTGGCCTCAGCCATCGCCATAAAACCCGCACCACCTTCATGCCGACAAACAATGATCTCTATGCCGCTTTTATGAAGCGCATCCAGCAAAGCGAGATAGCTTTCACCAGGCACACAATAGACCCGCGCAACGCCATGGGCTTTAAGACTGGCAACAATAAAATCAGCAGCGCGCATTATTCACCTTCAAAAATAAATCTTGTCGGTGAATTAATGCCCTTATCGGTCGGAATTGTCGATAACAAAAGGCTATTGCGTCGAAGCCACGACACCCGCATCGGCCGCTTTCTTATACCAGTCAGCAGCAATCTTCGCGTCGGGTTGAAGACCAACCACATTCAGCTGGGCAAAGACTTTTGGATCATAGCTGCGCCCCACCCCAAAACTTCCCTGCGCATTGCCCATTTCAGAGGCCCGCAAAAAGAATTGCCTTGCCGAAACGATATCACCGCTTTCCAAAAGTGCGTTGCCTTTGGTGACCAAATCTTCTGCCTCAGATTTAGGTGTCGGAATTGCAGATGGCTCATTAAGCTTTTCAATTGCGGTTTCCGGGGCGGCATTGACCGGAGAAACCACAATGGGTGGAGGAAGCGTTGTCGCAGCCAATTCAGCATTTACTTTACCATCACCAACTTGGGTGAGAGGCAGAGCGGCGGGTTTCGGAGCCACGTTTTGGAGTTCCACACTCATAGCTTTGATAGGCGCAACCAGCTGGCCAGTACGGTCTTCAATCGCCGCCACTTCCATTTCAAACTGTTTGACATCGGAATGAGGAACAACGAGATTCACATCACCAAGTTCAGACGGTTTGAGCGTCCAATTTCCTTGCGCGGATTTCACGCCAGCTGTTAAATAGGCTTGATCAGGAAGCCCTGAAATTTTGAGTGAAATAGGCTCTGATGAATCCGCGTTTTGCGCGGTGAGCAGCAAAGGGATCATACCACCCAATGTGCCTCTGACATCATTTACGTCAAGTGTTGCGGTGATAATCGATTTCTTTGTGATAACACTTTCATGACTTGCAACAACAACCGACTTTGCCAGCGCAACGGGCGGAGAGCGGGTAAGTGATTCAATATTGGTTTGCAACATTCCCAAAGCTGCTTGATATTTTTGTTTGACGAATTCACCATTCGAAAACCCATATCCAGCAATAGTGCCGACGCCTATTGCAACAATGCCGAACGCCATCATTCGCATCCACGGAAGCGAGGAGGCTTTACCTTTTGCCATCTGCCCTGCATGATCTTGTTGTTCCAACTGATAATGCCGTTTACGGCCGTTTATTTCATGAAGTGGCAAAGTTGGTCTGCGTGGCTGTGGGCCTTTGAGATTTGCTGGTGGTGCCACGAAATTAGGTTGATCATAAACCGCTTGGGCGTCGCGGAAGCGCTGTTCTAATCTGAGTTTATAGGACTCGTAAGCCTGAGCGTCTGGTGTTTCGATATAAGGCTGAGAATAGATATCGTTATACAAGTCTTGCGATGTTTCCTGTGGCTCCTGCACGAACCAACTCGGTGTTTTGAAATTTGATTGTTTTGAATCGCCCGAAGCCGAGTTCACGTCAGAAGAATGGTCATTTTGCTTTGCGCGTATTTGCGTCATGGTTTGCTCCCTGTAGGTGTAATAGTGGCGCCGTTCAAACTGTTTGCTTGTGATTGATCTAAAACTCTTTGCGATTCAGCATGGCGCTTCCAGCCCGGAACTGCAGCGGCCAGATTTCCTCCACTATCGCCAGCGGATAGCTTGAACATCATCGAGGTGAAATTCTGGAGAGATTTTGCATGGGCTAGATCATTTGGCTTGTCATAGACAGCCAGCGTCAGAGAGGTTGCCAGTGTTTCCACACTCTGCTTACCCACAACCAACCCTGGTAATTCACGCGAAGTCAAAATGGCGGGTTGATAGATTTTCGCAAGCTGTGGCGGCACCTGTAATTTTAAAACATGGAAGCGTCCGTCGCTTAATGCAGCTGTCGAAATGTCTGTTCCCAAAATTAAGGCTGCGTCAGCTTCACCATTGTTTAGGGCATCAATTGCCGCATCATCTTGTTTTGCAACACGCGTGAACTGAATATTGAGGCCGTTGAACACCAGTTCGCCCGTGGCGAATGCTGCACTTTGTGCTGGTCCCGTTGCGACGCGTTTGCCTGCCAAACCTTCAACATTGGCAATGTCACGTCGCGCTATCAACACCACATCAACAGCAGAAAGCCTCGCAATGTAACTGAACTTAGCTTGTAGTCCGTTTAGGATATCTTGTTGAGCTGCATAGATCAGCGCATCCGAAGTTATGATTGCAGCATCAGCAACGGGTAAACTCTCCAGATCGTTAAGCGCGCGAAGCCCGCCTGCACCTAACATCGGCACTACACGAATGCCGTTTTCATGATCAAGCTTTGTTGCTATTTTTGCTGCTGCAGAAAGCCATTGTGGCTCTGCGGCAAGCAATCCAATCACTGTCTCTTGAGATTTTGTTTCTGCTCCAGCAAAACTCGTGCTGATCAAGAAAGAACACAACCCTAGAGCTGATAAGATTGCTCTCATGGCAAACTCCTCCACCTACATACTGCACCATCCCGCCCTGCAAAAACTGAAACTGTTTTGCAACACGCAAGCTTTTTCAGCTCGGATTGTGGCGATCAGGGGGCAGGTTAAAGGTTATCTCTGGGCAATCGGCAGATAGGCGCGCAGCCCTGGACCATCATAAAGTGTGAGGGGACGGATCAAGATATTATTCTGCATTTGTTCGATGCATTGTACCGTCCAGCCCGGCACGCGGCCAACGGCGAAAATAGGCACGAATAAATCTGGTGCAATGCCATTTAGATAATAGATAACTCCAGAATAGAAATCGACATTCACATTTACGCCAAACCGCGCATAGGGTTTCATCGCATCGACAACGGCTTGCAAAATCGCAAACCACTTTGGTTCTCCCATTTCGAGGCTTAGTTTTTCTACGCCGTCTCGCATATGCCGCGCACGTGGGTCTTCGGTGCGGTAAACGCGGTGTCCGAAACCTGTCACCGCTTCGCCAGCGGCGCGTTTGGCTTTCACATAAGCAGCTGCGTTTTCGGGTATTCCAATTTCCTGTGCCATGCGCATGACATCCTCCGCCGCACCACCATGCGCAGGTCCTGCAAGAGCAGCAATAGCAGCAGTTATTGCACCATGAAGATGAGCTTCGGTTCCGATCACCACGCGAGCGGTGAAGGAAGACGCGTTACTGCCATGCTCAGCATGAAGAATAAGGTCGCAGTCCATTAATTGCGCAGCATCGGCAGAGGGCGTGCGACCTGTGATCATCCAGAGGAAATTTGCGGCGTGGGATAATGATGGATCAGCCTGTGGAATTGGTTTGCCAGCTCGAATGGCCGCATGGGCCGCAACAATCATCGGGATCTGCGATGAAAGCCTGACGCCTTTTGTGCGCGCGGCTTCAATAGATTTGTCGGTCTCAAGGGGATCGAATGCGCTCAAAGCAGAAACACATGTTCGCATGACATCCATGGGATGGGCAGATTTTAGCGTGGTGATGATCGAAATGATTTCAGGTGGCAGCTTTCGCTCTTCCTTTAGGGCCTTATCAAAATCTCTAAGCTCGGCAGCCGTGGGAAGTTCGCCATTGATCAGCAAATAGGCGGTTTCCTCAAAACTAGAATGTTCTGCGAGATCGTGGATGGAATAGCCACGGTAACGCAACTCGCCCGCTTTGCCATCGATATAAGTCGTAGTGGAGCGCTCAAAATAGATGCCTTTAAGGCCACGGTTGATTTGAATCTTCTCTTCTTCAGCCATTTTCGTTATCCATGGTTCATGCATAATGTGATTGACGAAGCCAAAGCAAAGATCAAGGGCCAAAACCTCAAGCTGGTGATGCCAGAGGGTGATGACCCTCGCATTCAGGCTGCCGCGAAAATACTGAAACAGCAGGGACTGGCCGAGCCGATTTTGGAAGTGCCAGAAACTTCGCCGCAAGCTATCGCATTGGTGTTGGCGCAGCGCGAAAAAATGAATGAAGCAATGGCAGTGCGTCTTTTGAAAAAACCACTTTATGCGGCAGGTGCAATGGTGGCTACGGGTGCGGCACATGCCATGTTAGCCGGCGTTGCCAATCCCACGGCTCGCGTGATCGAGGCCGCTATGATGACCATAGGCTTAGCGCCAAATATTAGAACAGCTTCAAGCTTCTTTCTGATGCAATGGCCGGATAAGCGGTTGGTGTTTGCCGACTGTGCCGTGAACGTTCAGCCTACGGACTCCGAACTGGCCGATATTGCGCTGGCATCAGCAGCAAGCGCCGCAAAGATATTAGGCCAAGAGCCGCGTATCGCGCTGCTCTCATTTTCCACCAAAGGCAGTGGCCGCCACGCTGACGCTGATAAGGTGGTGGCCGCGTCGCGCCTCGCTCGCGAACGTGCCCCCCATCTTAAAATTGATGGCGAGTTACAAGGAGATGCGGCGTTGTCTGAAGCTGTTGCTTCCCGAAAAATTAAAGGACCCAGCGATGTGGCAGGCAGGGCCAATGTGCTGATTTTTCCTGATTTGGACGCAGGCAACATTGCCTACAAACTCTTGCAATATTTAGGCGGAGCGCAGGCAATTGGTCCGATCTTACAGGGCTTTGCCAAACCTGTTTCCGACCTTTCACGCAGTGCTAGCGTAGAAGATATTGTCGATACCGCAGCGCTTCTGCTCTCGATGGTCTAAGCCTATTTAAGCTCAATCTCGATAAATGCATATTCGCTTTCATTGGCGTTGATCACATCATGTTCAACGCCTTCTTTGCGAAAATACGGAACACCTTTTTTCATTTCGGCCAAGCTTGTGCCGTCAATGGTTTCCAACTTCACTTTGCCGTCCATCAAAGGCACCACAACATAATCATGCCCATGCTTATGCCAGCCTGTATTTTGGCCGGGTTGGAAGCGATATTCCGTTACAATCACGCGTTCATTCTCTACAAAAACGGTGGCTTTGGCTGTTCCAATCATGACAGTCTCCTTTTTTATAACTTGCGGCCAATCTGCGATTTTGAAAAGAGCCAGTTGCAAATTGAATACAATGTTATAATATAACGTCAATGCCGATCACCCATCACAACCACGCCAATTGCACCGCCGAGCTGATCTCGCGAGCAGAGTTAACCTGCGCTAAGCGCGGCACGCGGCTGACTGAGCAGAGGAAAGACGTTCTTTCAAGCGTGGCCGAAAGCCATAGCGCCGTAGGGGCTTATGAAATAATCGAACGCATGGCATCAGCCGGTGTGAGACCCGCACCAATAACAATTTATCGCGCTCTCGATTTTTTGCTCGACCATGATTTGGTGCATAAAATTGAAAGCCGCAATGCTTATGTGGCTTGCTCGGGCAGCCATGCAAACAATCAACCGACGCTGTTGATCTGCGATAAATGTGGCATTGTTGATGAAGTCATAGAACCAGAGACCAACAGCAGTTTGCAAAGCACAGCAGCAACAAAGCACTTTGCGATCAACAAGATTGTCATTGAATTATCTGGCATCTGCAACCAATGCGCGGTGAGCAGTTGAAATGCTGAAAATCAATCCTGCCCTTATCTCCGCTCATTCCCTTGGCCTAAAAATCGGTATGCGGAATATTTTGGACGATGTGAATATTTCTGTTCATGACCGTGAAATTGTAACTGTAATCGGCCCCAATGGTGCAGGCAAATCGACTTTGATTAAAGTCATGCTTGGCCTTGTTCCACAAACCTCAGGGCATATTCATAAGCGCGATGATTTGCGTGTGGGCTATGTGCCGCAACGCTTCCCGGTTTCACCGAATGTGCCTCTTTCTGTGCGCCGTTTGCTCACACTCACTCACAAAGCAAATGATCTGGAATTGCAGCACACTCTGGCAGAAACGGGCATTGCTCATTTGATTGACGCACGTGTGGCCGATCTTTCTGGTGGTGAATTGCAACGCGCGCTATTAGCTCGCGCTTTGTTGCGCACGCCTCAATTGCTGGTGTTGGATGAACCTGTGCAAGCCGTGGATTTTGACGGTGAGTTGAAGCTCTATGAGTTGATCTCAAATATCCGAAAAGCGCGTGGTTGCGGCATTCTCATGGTCAGCCATGATCTGCATATGGTGATGGCCGAAAGTGACCGCGTGATTTGCTTGAATGGCCATATCTGCTGCGAGGGTGCGCCCATCGCCGTTCAGAAGAGCCCCGAATTTTCAAAAATGTTTGGCCCCAAAGCAGCAGCAATGATTGCAGGATATTCGCATCATCATGATCACGATCATGAGAGTCATGAGCATTCGCATTTTAGCGATTTTAAACCCAGTCATGGGCACAAGCATTAATCCATGAACCTCTCCATCCTCTCCGAACCCTTCTTCATCCGCGCACTGCTCGCAGGCCTTGGCGTTGCTATCGTGGCAGGGCCTATTGGCTGCTTTATCGTCTGGCGGCGAATGGCCTATTTTGGTGAAACGCTAGCCCATGCAGGATTGTTGGGCGTTGGTGTAGGTCTTTTATTTAATGTCAGCATCACTTTGGGTGCTGTGGTTGCGGCGATCCTCATTGCTTTTTTATTGCTAGCTCTAAAACGCCAACAGCAAGTGGCGACGGATACGCTGCTTGGCATCCTCTCGCATACGGCATTAGCCCTAGGCATAATCACAATCGGATTGGTGACTGGCGCAGTAACAGGTCATCTGGATATTTTATTCGGTGATGTGCTGACTGTTTCGAGAAATGATGTGATTACGATATGGATCGGCGCTCTCGCCGTGCTTGCCGTTATCGCCTATCTCTGGCGCGACTTGATCGCCATTTCCGTCCATGAAGATTTAGCGCGGGCAGAGGGTGTGAACGTGCAATGGGTGGAACTGGTTTTCTTGATCACCATGGCTGCTGTCACCGCCTTCGCGATGAAAATCGTTGGCCTTCTGTTGATCACCGCTCTCACTGTTATCCCCGCCGCTGCAGCCAGACGCATGGCAAACTCGCCCGAAACGATGGCAGTTTGGTCAATTATTTTTGCGGGCATAGCAGCAATCGCTGGGCTGTTAATGTCAGCTCTTTACGGAACCATCGCTGGCCCGTCCATCGTACTCTCCGCCAGTTTCTTGTTTGTCTTGACCTTGCTAAAATCACAGCGCAATTAGAAAAAACCATGACCTATTCAGCTATCGAAACGAGACGAAAAACCATTGGCGTGAACGTCGGCCACATCAAAGTTGGCGGTGGTGCACCGGTCATCGTACAGTCCATGACCAATACCGATACAGCAGATGTTCAAGGAACGGCCAAGCAATGTTTTGAATTGGCCAAAGCTGGCTCAGAGCTGGTGCGCATCACCGTTGACCGCGAAGAATCTGCCGCCGCCGTGCCTACCATCCGCGCAGCACTTGATAAGATGAATTGCAATGTGCCGCTGGTGGGGGATTTTCATTACAACGGGCACACCCTGCTCACCGCCTATCCAGATTGTGCTGAGGCGCTCGCCAAATATCGCATCAACCCCGGCAATGTGGGTTTTAAGGACAAGAAAGATCGCAACTTCTCAACCATGATTGAGGTAGCGATCAAACACAATAAACCTATCCGAATCGGCGTGAATTGGGGCTCGCTTGATCAGGCCATGCTTGCGTCATTAATGGACGAAAATGCCAAATCCGCAACCCCTATGCCAGCACGCGCCGTGATGCATGAAGCCATTGTTCGCTCTGGAATCGAGTCAGCATTATTTGCAGAGGAGTTGGGTCTCGCACGCGATAAAATTATCATCAGCGCCAAATGTTCCGAGGTGCAAGACTTGATCGCCGTCTACCGCATGATGGCGGTACGCACAGACCATGCATTGCATTTGGGCTTGACCTAAGCGGGCATGGGATCAAAAGGCATCGTGGCCTCAACGGCGGCCCTTTCAGTGCTGTTGCAAGAAGGTATTGGCGATACGATCCGCATTTCGCTCACCCCTGAACCCGGTGGTGACCGGACGCGGGAAGTAATCGTTGCCCAAGAAATTTTGCAAACCATGGGCCTTCGCGCGTTTGCCCCCATGGTCATTGCATGCCCCGGCTGCGGTCGCACCACATCAACTGTGTTCCAAGAGCTAGCCCAAGATATTCAATCATATGTTCGAGGCCGTATGCCCGATTGGCGCGAAACTTATCCCGGATTTGAAAATCTCTCACTCGCCGTCATGGGCTGCATCGTCAATGGCCCCGGCGAATCCAAACATGCCGACATCGGTATTTCATTGCCGGGCACAGGTGAACTACCTGCCGCACCCATCTATATCGATGGCAAAAAAGTGAAAACCTTGCGCGGCGAAAATATTTCGCAGCAGTTCCAAGAAATCGTTGAAAACTATGTCAGCAAGCGCTGGGGCTGAAGTGTCTCACTTCCCGATGCGTGTCGGGGAATTCTTGAAACAGTCTGATCGTTTCTTAGATCGTGGAGACATCATTCTCACGCGTAACAAAACCATCGGCAGCCGCATTGTCCACATTGGCACGGGCAGTTTTTTCACCCACGCGGCTTTTGTATTTCTTTTGCCCAGTCCAAGGGAGAATTTTCAGAATACATTTGTTCTTGAAAGCATGCCTTCCGGGGTCGGTCTCGCCAATATCAAGGGATGGATCACGGGTCAAAATCCACCAGAAGAAATCGCAATACTTCGCCTCCAAGGCCATGGCCTTGATCGTGCCTATTTCAAGCAGGTAGGCGGCATTATGCTTGATCAAGTGAATTCTGCTTACGACTACGGAATTGCCGTGAACTTGGGGCTTTCGGTTTGGTTTGGCATCAAGCTCGGCTGGTCTCGCATCAACCGCCGCACCACCGCTTATAAGCCATGGACACCGAAGACGTTTATTTGCAGTGGTTATATTCAATATGGCTTGGTCGAAGCCAAGCGCCGCAATAATCTCGACCCAGATTGTGTATTATTAAAAGAGGGCGTGGCTTCATATGATCGCGCAGGGCTGTTGGCCGTTTCACCCAACGATATTGCCCATTCTCAAAAACTGAAATGGCTTTATGCCGTTCGGCGCGGCTTTGTGCATCAAGTAAGCTCATACGAACAAGCACGCGACGTTATTTCCGGCGCTCGATCATAAAATTGGCGGCCTGTTTTAAAACATCAGCGCTTTTTCCATAAAACGCCAACCAATGCGAAGCGGCTGATACTTTGCTTTTGGCCTCTTCTTTTGCTTCAGCCAATCCTAAAAAATCGACAAATGTCGCTTTGCCTTTTGACTTGTCTTTTTGGGTCGCCTTGCCAAGCGTTTCCACATTCGCTTCAACGTCTAAAACATCATCGGCAATCTGGAAGGCAATACCAATATTTTCTGCATATTTTTGCAAATACAAAATATTGGCCCCAGCTGCCATTGGGCCAGCAATACACGCAAACTCAAAAAGCGCGCCTGTCTTCTTGCTTTGCATTGATGATATCGCTGAGATGGAATCAAAGTTCTTAGTTTCGGCTTCGATATCCAACATCTGTCCACCGACCATTCCGTCGGGCCCTGATGCCTTTGCAAGTTGCAATATAATCTCCGTCGGCGCATTGGCCTGTGCCAAAATCTCGAACGCAAAAGTCAGCATTCCATCGCCCGCCAATATCGCCGTCGCTTCATCAAACTTCTTATGCGTTGTGGGCTGACCGCGCCGCAGATCATCATTGTCCATTGCTGGCAAATCATCATGGACCAGCGAATAGCAGTGCACACATTCTAAAGCGCAAGCTACATCCAACGCTAAGGCTGGATCAACGTTATGTAGCCTGCAAGACTCCAGAACAAAAAACGGCCGCAACCTTTTGCCTTGCCCCAAAACCGCATAACGGATCGCCTCACGCAAACGATTGCCCGAAAGTGTAGGCAGCAGCGCATCTAGCCTAGCCTCCACAGCCTTCGCATCCGCCGCCAAAACATCTTCAAAAACCCGGTAAGGCAGTGCTGCCAAAGCTTAATTCCTCATGCTATAGATTCTCTGTAATGATATCCCAGACGAAACTCAACTATATGCCACCGAATGTCCGAGCACGCCTAAAAGGCTTTTGGAGCAGGCGTTCGCGTTGGCAGCGTTGGGTCTTAGGGATTGTTGGCTGCATCATCGCTTGGCCGATTCTGATGACGTTGGTTTACGGTGTTCTGCCGCCACCCGTCTCAAACCTTATGCTCAGCCGTCTCATTTCGGGAAATGGCATTCATAAGCAGTGGATGAATTTGGATCAAATGTCGCCGAATCTCGCCCGCGCCGTGGTGAGCAGTGAAGATGCTCGCTTCTGTGGCCACAACGGCGTTGACTGGGTAGAATTTCAGGATGCTTTTGGAGCAACCTTTGAAGACGGTGAGGCCCCATCAAGAGGGGCCAGCACCATTTCAATGCAAACCGCCAAAAACATGTTCCTGTGGGATGGGCGCGGAAGCGGCATTCGCAAAGTGTTCGAAATTCCAACAGCATATTGGATGGATTTCATTTGGACTAAGCACCGCATGCTGGAAGTCTATCTCAACATTGTCGAATGGGCGCCGGGCATCTATGGCGCTGAGGCCGCCTCGCAATATCATTTCAAAAAATCGGCCAGCCAGTTAACCAAGCGCGAAGCGGCGTTGCTGGCTGCCGTCTTGCCCAACCCGATCAAGCGCAATGCTGGTAAACCCTCTCGCGGGGTGAAAATTGTGGCCAATAGCATCCAAGGCCGCATGAATGATATTGACGCCTATCTGACTTGTATCCACTAAAGCCTTCGGCTATAAGCCCGCCAACAGATGTTGGTCTAACGGCCATTGTTTACAAAGAATCATTATATATCAGAGGGTTAAATTATGGCCGTTCCACGGAAAAAAATGTCTCGCAGCCGCATTGGCATGCGCCGCTCAGGTCAAAAAATGCAGACCGTAACTTGGATTGAGGACAAGAAGTCAGGCGAACTCCGTCGTCCACACCACCTTGATTTGAAGACTGGCATGTATCGTGGCCGTCAGGTTATGGATATTAAGGCTGAAGTTTAAGCCTTTATTTACGAGATTTTCAAAAAGGCTCCAGTTTCTGGGGCCTTTTTTTATTGCCTTGCATGTATTTGGCCGTTGAATTGCAAGTTGGGGTGCATGTTGGCTGGACGGTGGCAAGACTTTAAAGTTTTAAGCTTAAGCGCAGATGCGGCGCATTCCCTTGCGGCTGATTGGAATCACCTCAGCGCCAGTGCCATTCAATCTGCTGGTTGCAATGCGCCGGAACTTATTCTTCCACTGTTGAAGCACGTTGGCGGAGCGAATTTGCAGACCGTGAGCCATGGCCCAGATTTGCTGATGGCATTTCCAACTTCATCAAAGCGGTTGTTCTTAAAAACTTGGGAAACACCACTCACCAGTTGCGGCTTACCTCACCTTAATTCAGAACTCGGCGCCAGCGTGATGCTCGCATTTATAAATGCTCAGGCTAAACCGGTTTTGTTCGATGCCATACCATCGCAAGGGGCTTTAATTGAAACACTAAAAAAACAAGCGGCCAATTTTCAAATTGTTCAAATATGGCGGCGTGCAGCGTTAAAGCCCACTGGCAGTTTTGACGATTGGTTACAAACAAACTTCGATCAAAAACGCCGCAAAGAGTTTAAGCGCGTGCGCAATCGCCTCAGCGAGCAGGGCGACATGACAACCGATATTCTGCACCAAGGCCAAGACGCCAGGAAATTCGTTGATGATTTGTTGGCGCTTGAAGCCAAAGGCTGGAAGGGCGGTCGTGGAACCGCAATTGCTGCAAACCCTAAACTCAAATTGGCATTTGTAGAAGCTTGCGCAAATCTACACCGCGCTAAAAAACTCCGCTTCTGGAGTTTGAACTTAAACGGCAAGGCCATTGCATCACTCTATGCTATCGTAGAAGGCGATCAGGCTTGGCTCGGTAAAATTGCTTATGATGAGGCCTTTGCGAAATATTCGCCGGGTGTTCAAATCATTCTCGATTCGACTGAGGCACTTTTTTCTGAAACGCAGATCAAGCAAATCGACTCAAGTGCTATTCCAAATCATCCGATGATCGACCGCATCTGGCGCGACAGAGTAGAGATGGTCAATGTGTTCGTTGCTCCGTCTTCAATATCGAAACTGAAATTCCACACCATCGTCAAGCTTGAACAACAGCGCATTCATTGGCGTGGGCTCGCCCGCGACTTATATTACAAACTTAAGGGACAGCACAGATCATGAGCGTCGTCATTGTCGATCAAAAAATTGCCCGCGAAAACTTTCTGAAAAAGCCGTTTCGTTTGAAACACACGCTGGCGAACAATCCGCTGTTTACGCTATCGCGCTTAGTTGATTTGGCTAAATCCTTGCCGAGTGATGCCATCGAATATAATTCCGGCAAAGTTGCCATAGGTGCGAGGCCTGAGGATGTGCCGAAAATTGATCGATCGGCTGAAGACGTCATCAAATCCATCGAAACTGATAATGCCTGGATGGTGATTAAGCACGTCGAAAATAAACCAGAATATCGCGCTTTACTTGAGCAGTTTGTAACCGAAGCGAACATTGCCGCAGGCCGCAAGCCGTCAGATTTTTCGGACATTGAAGGTTTCATTTTCGTTTCGTCTGCTAAAGCCACCACACCCTTCCATAATGACGCTGAAGAAAACATTCTGATTCAAATCAAGGGTGATAAATTCGTTAGCACCTTCGATAATGATGATCGCGCACTTCTTTCAGAAGAAGATTTGGAAATCTCGCCTAGCCGTCACCGTAACCGCAACTATGAAACTTGGTTCGAAGAACGCGCTACGCTGCATACGCTCAAACCCGGAGATGCCGTTCACATGCCCTATATGATTCCGCATTGGGTGAGCACTGGCAACACCTATTCAATTTCCATGGCCATGACATGGAAAACACCGGAGGTTCTGCGCCTCAATAAAATTCGCCTGATGAACGGCACCCTGCGCCGTTTTGGCATGCCACAGCGCGGCCCCGGTGTTTCACCGACTATGGACGCCGCCAAGGTATTAGCACATGATGCAGTGCGATTGGTGATTGATCCTTTACGCAAAACAGAAACAGCCCGGCGTGTTCTGCGCGGGCTGATCTATGGCAAGAACGCCAACTACTATTTGAAGACGAAACCTTAGACGATTGCGCTCTCTGCTGACTTGTAAGTATAACCCAAATCATCAGCCACAGCTTTGTAAGTCACATGGCCCGCAGCAACGTTGAGGCCATTACGCAGATGCACGTCATCAGCCAACGCCTTCTTCCAACCCTTATTGGCAATTGCCATTGCAAACGGAAGTGTGACGTTGTTGAGCGCAAATGTTGATGTACGCGCCACACCACCGGGCATATTGGCCACACAATAATGGATCACGTTACCCACAACATAAGTAGGTTCTGCATGCGTTGTGGCATGCGAAGTTTCAGCACAACCACCTTGGTCAATCGCCACATCTACAAACACTGAGCCAGGTTTCCAATCCTTCAGCATGGCTTTGGTCACCAGCTTTGGCGCAGCCGCACCCGGAATAAGCACGCCGCCAATCACCAGATCAGCAGCGGCACATTCATCTTCAATAGCGCCCTGCGTTGAGTAGAGTGTTTTGACACCTAACCCAAACCGCGCAACGAGTTCTTCCATGCGGTCTGTGCTGCGCTCAATGATGGTTACATCAGCGCCCATGCCAAGTGCGATGACGGCAGCATTCGTGCCCACAACGCCACCACCAAGAATCACCACTTTCGCCGAAGCAACGCCGGGCACTCCGCCAAGCAACATACCGCGCCCGCCTTGTGCTTTCTCCAAACAATGTGCCCCAGACTGAACCGACATGCGGCCAGCAACTTGACTCATCGGTGCCAACAAAGGCAAACCACCGCGCGCGTTAGTCACAGTTTCATACGCAATGCAAATTGCACCCGACTTCACCAAATCCTTCGTCTGCTCAGGATCTGGAGCCAAGTGCAAATAAGTATACAAAATTTGCCCCTCACGCAGCATAGCGCGTTCATTGGCCTGAGGCTCTTTCACCTTCACAATCATATCAGCTTTGGCAAAAATTTCTGGCGCATCAGCAACCATCTTGGCACCTGCAGCCACATAATCTGCATCGCTCGACCCTATGCCCAGCCCAGCACCGTTTTGTACTAAGACCTGATGGCCATTGCGCACAGCTTCGCGCACCGACGTCGGCGTGAAGCCAACGCGGTATTCGTGGTTCTTAATTTCTTTTGGCACGCCGATCAGCATTTTGTGTTTCCCTTTATTCTGAGCTACCAGAATAACCCAAGCCGTCTGAAATTAGTTCCCATTCCTTGACCTTTTGATTACACAAACTGGACAAAAATTCTAAGATATGAGAGCATAGTAGAATGAAAAACCACGAAATTGACAAGATCGACAAAATTATCCTCATTGAGCTGCAACGCAAGGCTATCTTGCCAATCGCTGAATTGGCCGAACGCGCAGGCCTTTCTCCTTCATCATGCCACCGCCGCGTGAAGCTTTTGGAACAAGCGGGCATAATCACCGGCTACACGGCAACACTGGACGGCAAACAACTCGGTCTCGCTAATGAATTCTTCGTCGAAGTCTCGCTTGCAGCCCAAACCGAAGAGGCATTCGAAAAATTTGAGAAAGCAGTGCAGCGCGTTCCCGAAATTTTAGAATGTCATTTGATGAGCGGACAATTCGATTATCTTCTACGCGTCGCTGCAGCCGATGCGACTGATTACGAACGCATCCACCGTACCAAACTCTCGCGTCTGCCTGGCTTGCAACGCTTGCAATCATCTCTCGCGCTAAGAGCCGTTAAAGCTTGGGGAGGCTACCCCGTGGTTTGACGACCCATCACATGGTCGCGCCACAGCATAAACAGGCCCGCACTGACCACAATGGCTGCACCTACCAAAGTCCAGAAATCTGGAAAGTCGTGGAAGAACAAAACACCATAAAGCACCGCCCAAATCATCGCCGAATATTCAAATGGAGCAACAAAATTTGCAGGCGCTGAGCGGTAAGCATTTACATAAGCCATCATGGAAACCGCCGCGAGAAACCCCATCGAAAGTAAAACCGCATAGTGACCGGTTTCCGGCCAACTTGGTGGGCGCGTTAAGAACGCTAGTGTTTTACTACCTTCACTCGCAAGACCAAAAACCGAAACCACGAGGCCCATTAAAACAGCGACTGCCAAATAAATCAAATTCTGCCAATTGCCGATCACCAACGTATCTATTTTCTGCGAAAGCGAACGTCCCATCATTTGCCCAACGGCATAAGCAAAGGCCGAATAGAGCGCTAAGAGCGATGCGGGCTGAAAGCTGCCCGTCGCTGGCCGAACCATAACCAATACGCCGATGAAGCCCGCAATAATTGCAATCCACCGATGCAACGGAACGCGTTCCCCCAACCCCCATCCAGATAGAGCGGCAACAAACAATGGCAACGTGAAATAGATCGAAACAGTATTGGCCATCGCTAAAGACGAAAGTGATAAAATATAAGCAAAGTAAGCCGAAGCCAAAATCAAACTGCGCAATAGAATACGTGGAAAATAGGGTGTTGCAAGGGTCGGCAGCCCACCCTTCATCGCCAACCAAATACCTAAGATAGGCACTGATGTGACACAGCGAAACATCACCATTTCATAAGCGGGATAAACACCCGAAACTGATTTGACGATCATATCCTGTGTTGATGCCATCAATACTGCAAGCATGACCAAGCCTATGGCCTGGAGTTTATTATCCGTGCTCATGGGAGTGATTTAATCGTTTCGGCAAGTAGCTTAACGCCCGGCTCAATTTTCTTTTCATCAATCGAAGAAAACGCCAAACGAAAGTAGTTTTTAGGTTGTTGCGCGGCGCCAAAATTGACGCGCCCTGGTTCAATCAAAATACTTTTTTCCGCCGCCGCCTTTGTCAAAATCTCGCTATCTAACTTCGCCCCGCCCTTCACCCAAAAACTGGTGCCACCAAATGAAGGAATCCGCGTTGAGCTCGGAAAATGCGATTCAAGTGCCGCCCCCATAATCTCCCAGCGCGTCCGATAAGCCTTATGCAAACGCCTGATCAGAGTGTCATGATGGCCTAGCGATAAAAACAAAGCTACAGTGCGTTGATTGTTGCTCGGCGCATGTCGCACCATCAATCGCCGCAGCGCGCGGGCTTCAGCAATCAATGCCTTTGGCCCAACCATAAAGCCAATGCGAAGCCCCGGAAACAATGTCTTCGAAAGCGATCCCACATAAACCACGCGCCCTTCATCATCGAGAGATTTGAGAGCAGGGCAGGGCTCGTTTACATAGTTGGTTTCAAATTCATAATCATCCTCAATGATGATGAAATCTTTTTCCGATGCTTTTTTCAAAAGCGCCATGCGCCGTTCCAGCGGCATCGTAACAGTAGTCGGAAATTGATGGCTTGGTGTGGTGAACACAACATCAGCATCATCAAGCTGCGGACCAATAACAAGGCCCTTCTCATCAAGCGGCACTAGCTTCACCTTATCAGTCGCCAGTTTGAACATGTTGCGCATATCCGGATAGCCGGGTTCTTCCATCGCCACGGTGGTGTTGCGATCCACCAAAAGACTCGTCAACAGAAACAAAGAATTCTGCGCGCCCAGCGTCACCAAAATCTCGTCATCTGCCGCCATAATGCCGCGCCGTGGCAAAATGCGGCGGCGGATTTGTTCGACAAGCAGCGGATCGTCGTTGGACCAAGTATCATTGGTCCATGCCCCAAACCATTTCTTGCCCAATGCCTGTCTGGTGCAATCGCGCCACTCGGCCAGCGGAAACAGCGTGTGGTCAACCTGCCCATAAATAAATGGATAATCGTAGTCTTGCCAGTCCAGCGGCTTTACTGAATTTTCTAAACTGTTGGGCCGCTGCTTCACAAGCGATCCCCAATCAAGTTCAGTAGATACTTTCGCAATTCCATTTCTGGCCGAACGGGGTTTTGCAACAGTGTCATCAATCGCTTTATCAGAAACGAAATAACCAGAACGTTCCTTAGCTAAAAGATAGCCATCGTCCAAAAGCCCTTGATACGCCAACACCACAGTGTTGCGCGATACGCCAAGTGATTTCGCCATTTTGCGCGTCGAAGGAATGGGCTCAGACCTATCCAACTTGCGATCAAGAATAGCCGAGACCAAGGCCTCGCGAATTTGCGTCTGCAACGAAGCATATTCGCCCCGCTTAATATGAATAAGCCAATCGCGCATGTTTGGGTCCAATTTTCAGAATTGGCACCACCATAGAGCCAGATTAAAAAATTGCCAAGAGCTGGCTCCACATGCCGCAAAAATATGGGCCATAGTGCGCTTTGAATTGTTTGGCTATCGTTACCCTATGCGAGTCTTCCCCCAACCTCAAATCAACACATCGCCCAAAAACTGGGACGAAGTTAAAACCACAACCTGTTACATGTGCGCCTGCCGTTGCGGCATCAAAGTGTATCTGAAAGATGGCAAAGTCACATACATTGATGGCAACCGCAATCATCCCGTCAATAAGGGTGTGATCTGCGGCAAAGGCGCTGCTGGCATCAAGCAACACTATTCCCCGGCGCGGCTATCAAAGCCGCTGATCCGCGTAGGCGAACGTGGCTCCGGCGAATTCCGCGAAATCGAATGGGAAGAAGCGCTGCGAACGGCAACACTTTGGCTCTCTGAAACCCGAAATACCAATCCAGCGAAATTGGCCTTCTTCACAGGCAGAGATCAATCCCAAGGCCTCACAGGTTGGTGGGCCTCGCAATTTGGCACGCCAAACTATGCGGCGCATGGCGGCTTTTGTTCAGTGAACATGGCAGCAGCTGGCCTTTATACTTACGGCGGTTCCTTCTGGGAATTTGGCGAGCCGGATTGGAAACATACAAAATATTTTCTGCTCTTTGGCGTTGCTGAAGACCATGCTTCGAACCCGCTCAAAACAGGCCTCGGCAAACTCAAAGCCCGTGGTGCGAAAATCATTTCCATCAATCCTGTGAAGACAGGTTATTCGGCCATCGCCGATGAATGGGTGGGGATTACACCAGGCACCGACGGACTATTTGCCGGAGCACTCATCTACTGCTTGCTCGAAGCACAAAAGATTGATGGCGAGTATCTGTCGCGTTACACAAATTCGCCGTGGCTGGTGATTGAAAATAAAGGTGGCGCAGATGATGGCCTGATCCTGCGCAATGCTGCGGGAACGCCGCTTGTGTGGGACCCCACAACCAATGCCACCAAAGTGGCCATGACCTTTGGCTCTGATCCATGTCTGCTGGGCCGCTTCACTTTGCCAGATGGCCGAAAAGTGGTGACATCTTTCACTCTGATCGCCGAGCGTTTCAGCAGTCCTGAGTATTCACCAGAAACCGTCGCCGCCAAATGCGGAGTTGCCGCCGAAACCACAAGGCGCATCGCGTCGGAATTGGCTCACACTGCGTTCAATGAAGCCATTGAGCTTGATATTCCGTGGACGGATTATCTCGGTCGCCGCCATGAAAAAACCATTGGCCGCCCCATCGCAATGCACGCAATGCGCGGCATCAGCGCCCATTCCAATGGCTTTCAGACTTGCCGAACTATTCATATTTTACAAATCATGTTGGGCACCATCGATGTGCCCGGCGGCACGCGCTATAAACCGCCATTCCCAAAATCCATTCCACCCAACGTAAAGCCTGCGGGTAAATTGGGGCAGGTGAAACCCAACACGCCATTACCCGGCCCACCACTTGGCTTCGTCAACAGCCCCGAAGATTTGCTGGTTGATGAGCATGGAACCCCGCTACGCATCGACAAAGCCTATTCATGGGATGCGCCATTATCCGCTCATGGCATGATGCACATGGTCATCAACAATGCGGCAAAGGGTGACCCCTATAATATCGACGTGCTGTTTATGTATATGGCCAATATGAGTTGGAATTCAGCCATGAACGTGCCCGACACGTTAAAGGCACTTACAAGTAAGCGCATAGACGGCGAATACGTGATCCCGAAAATCATTTACTCCGATGCTTATGCGTCTGAGATGGTTCATTACGCCGATTTGATTTTGCCAGACACGACATATCTGGAGCGTTGGGATTGTATCTCAATGCTCGACCGCCCCATCTCCGAAGCCGATGGCCCCGCAGACTCAATCCGTCAACCCGTGGTGGAACCAGACCGCGATGTGCGACCCTTTCAAACCGTGTTGCTTGATTTGGGTGCAAGGCTTGGCCTGCCGGGCATGACCAATGCGGACAGCAATCCGCGCTATCCCGGTGGCTATCCCGATTATATTGTGAACCACGAACGCGCCCCAGGCCTTGGGCCGTTGGCAGGCTTTCGTGGAAAGGATGGAACGGCGGCGGGTAGGGGGCAAGTCAACCCCAATCAGCTCAAAGCCTATATCGATAACGGCTGCCACTGGTATCAAGAACTGCCAGACAACATGAAATATTATCGCCATGTCAACTGGGACTATCTCGATTGGGCCACCTTCTTTGGCTTCCTGCCACGCCCTGATCCCATCATCCATCATGTCTATTCCGAAACGCTGCAAAAGTTTCGCCTGTCTGCGCGCGGCCACGGCAAAGTGCAGCCGCCGGCTGAACACAAAAAACGCATCGAAACATATTTCGACCCTATCCCATTTTGGTATCCGCCATTTGAAGGCACCATGGTGAGCGAAACCGAATTTCCCATGCACGCCATCACCCAGCGCCCCATGGCCATGTATCATTCATGGGGCTCGCAAAATTCCTGGCTCCGCCAAATTCTCGGCCGCAATTGGTTATACATTCATAAGAAACGCGCTGATAAACTTGGCATCAAAGAAGGCGATTGGGTGGATGTAATTTCGCATCACGGTCGCATCAAAGGCCAAGCCAAATTATTGGACGGCCAGAATGAAGACACAGTCTGGACTTGGAACGCCATTGGTAAGCGCTCAGGAGCATGGGGTTTGTCGCCGGACTCACCCGAATCCAAAAAAGGATTCCTACTCAACCACTTAATCAGCGATCTTCTTCCAGAACGTGAAGGAGGATATCGCTATTCAAACAGCGATCCGATTACGGGGCAGGCGGCGTGGTATGATTTGCGCGTGCGCGTTGAGAAGAGCGCTGACCAAAAAAATGAATCTTGGCCGCAGTTCTCTAAATTGAAGTCACTCAAAAAGGCCTTCGCCAAATGACCTCACTCCCTACGCCATCCGCCAAAAAACTCGGCCTCGTCATCGACCTCGATACCTGCGTTGGCTGCCAAGCTTGCGCCACTTCTTGCAAAGAGTGGAACGCGCAAGGTGACTCCGGCCCGCTGACTGACACTGACCCGCAAGGCAAAGATGTGACTGGCCCGTGGTTCAATCGCATTCACGGCTATGAAGTGAAAGAGCAGTGGCGTGATGACTCGCGCATCGTCAACTTCCCGCGCTCATGTCTCCACTGCGAAGAGCCCGCCTGCGTTACAGTCTGCCCAACGGGCGCATCCTACAAACGCGCCGAAGATGGCATTGTGCTGATCAACCCTGACACCTGCATTGGCTGCAAGCTCTGCTCATGGGCCTGCCCCTATGGCGCGCGCGAATATGATTACACCCAAGGTGTGATGAAAAAATGCACGCTCTGTGTCGACCGCATTTACAACACCAACTTGGAACCCGAAGACCAAGTGCCCGCTTGTGTTAAAGCCTGCCCAACAGGTGCGCGTCACTTCGGTGATTTGGGCGATGTGAATTCTGATGTGTCGCTGCTGGTCAAAGAGCGCGGCGGTTATGATCTGCTGCCAGAGATGGGCTATAAGCCCACAAATAAATATCTTCCACCCCGAGCCAGACGCAACACCGAGCAAGCTCACATTGAAAAACTTCCAAAATCTGATGGTTCGACAATGGAAAAGCTTTTTCTTTGGGCCGATAAATTACTCAGCAACAAAAGCGCATCCGCCGCAGCTAATCCAGATGATAATTCAGGAAAGTTAGAGGGATGAACCCCGCCTATTCCGTCATCCTGTTTACCACTGCATCCGGCGCTGGTTATGGCTTGCTGTCTTTATTGGCGCTAGCGGGCGCAAGTCATGGCCGCGCGTCCACGCAGGCTTTTGCGTTCACCTCACTGTTCATCGCACTGGCGCTCATCACCACAGGCCTCCTCTCTTCAACTATGCATTTGGGTCGCCCCGAACGCGCATGGCGGGCATTATCGCAATGGCGCTCATCGTGGCTCTCGCGCGAAGGGGTGTCCGCCATCATCACTTATCCCATCGCAATTGCATTCGGCGCATGCTGGTCTGGACTGATTGATGCGCCAGCTCTCGTAGCACCGTTAGGCTACGCCACAGCCATCATGTGTTGGATAACCGTCTTCTGCACAGGCAAAATCTATTCATCGCTTAAAACTATTCGCGCTTGGAACAATCCACTCGTCTGCCCAATCTACATCGCCTTCGCGCTGGCCACAGGTGCAGTGCTCACTGCCGCAATCGCAAACGCCTTTGGCCGCTTCGTTATCTTTCAAGCCATCCTTGCAATGATAGCCATCGTCGCGTGCAGCATTTTGAAATTCATTTATTGGCGCAAAATCGACAATGCCAAGCGCACGCACACAATGGCTGCTGCAACTGGCCTTGGCGAAGGTGTCAGCCAATGGGAAGTGCCGCACACATCGATGAATTTCATTATGAAAGAAATGGGCTATGTGGTTGGCCGCCGCCATGCACGAAAATTGCGCCTCGTCGTACTGTTCTTTCTGAACTTGAGTTTTCTGCTGATGTACCTTGCCACCAACTGGCAATGGCTCACCTATCTGGCAGTCCCCGCAATCGCCATAGCCGCTTGGGTCGAGCGCTGGTTATTCTTTGCAGAAGCCGAACATGTGGTAGGCCTATACTATGGAAAACAATTTGCCTGAAGTTTTGGCCGAGGGGTTGCGTTGGTTTGACGATTGGTTCGCGCTGGAAGATATCGCATTTGGTGTCACAGCCATCGGCGAACCGCGCTATCACTATCGCAATTGGAATTACCTCATCGAAGGCAAAGACTCAGCGCTGCTGTTTGACACTGGCCCCGGCCTTCGCGATATTGCGCTGGTGGTCGCTAGCCTTACAAAAAAGCCACTCATTGTGGTGCCGTCTCATCTTCACTTTGATCATGTTGGCAACCTTCATAAATTCTCCAGTATTGCGATGGCAGATTTGCCCTTGCTGCGTGCCCTCGACCAAAACGGGGTGATCCAAGAAAATGCTGACCTGTTTTTGGGTGACTGGGAAAACCTGAAATGGCCGCACTTTAGCGTGTCGCGCTGGCTTGCCATCGGGTCGAAGATCGATCTGGGCGGCAGAACGCTTGAGGTGCTGCATACACCGGGCCATTCACCAGACTCGGTCACATTGTATTTAAAGCCGGATAACATCCTACTAGTGGCCGACTTTATTTACCCAGGGGCGCTCTATGCCCAAGTGCCGGGCAGCAATTTGGCTGACTATCTGACCAGCGCTGAAGCTTTGCTGGCACATTGCCCAATGTTTTGCCGCCTGTTTGGTGCCCATGGGGCTGACCCAGCACCTCAGGGCCAGAGGGCCCCAGAAATGAAAGTGGCCGACGTTGTGGATTTGCAGCGGGCCCTTACAAGACTTAAAAAGGAGGGCGGCCAACCTGAAAACACTGTGATAAACGACCGGGTGTCGCTTCTGGCCAGTAAGGCCGCATTTGCCCCTTGGCAATCGTCTTGAAAATCATATAAAGAGTTCTTTATATAGATGAATTGAGGTTCCACGATGCAAAAGCAAACTTTCACCCAAGCCCTGAACAGCCGCCCTTGGATGCTGGCCGATGGGGCCACTGGCACCAATTATTTTCAGATGGGCCTGATGTCGGGTGATGCGCCAGAAATGTGGAATGTGGAACACGCTGACCGGGTGCGCAAACTGCACCGCCAATTCATTGAAGCCGGCGCAGACATTGTGCTCACCAACACCTTCGGCGGCAATCGCCATCGTTTGAAGCTGCATGATGGCCAAGACCGCGTGCGCGAGCTCAATATGGCAGCTGTGAAAAACGCCCGCGCCGAAGCAGATGCTTTCACCAGCCGCCAAATTTTCGTAGCAGGCTCCATCGGCCCAACGGGCGAAATCTATATGCCGGTGGGAACTTTCCCCTATGAGGAAGGCGTATCGGCATTTGCCGAACAAGCCGCCGCCTTAAAAGAAGCAGGCGCTGACGTGTTGTGGATTGAAACCATGTCGGGCGAAGAAGAACTCCGCGCTGCTGTGGAGGGTGCCGCCACTGCTGGCCTTCCTATCGTCACCACCATGAGCTTTGACACCAATGGCCGCACCATGATGGGAATCACGCCAACAGCATTTGGCGCATTGGCCTCAACGCTCGGAACCCAGCCAGTAGCAATCGGTGCAAATTGCGGTGTTGGCGCTTCGGAATTGATCGCAACCGTCATGGGCATCACCGCCGCACGTCCCGATGCGCATGTTGTGGCCAAAGGCAATTGCGGCGTACCACAATACCGCGATGGCCACATTCATTACACAGGAACGCCAGAACTGATGGCCGACTATGCCCGCATCGCGCTTGATGCAGGTGCACGGATCATCGGCGGCTGCTGCGGCACCAGCCCAGAGCATCTGGCCTCCATGCGCCAAGCGCTTGAGGGTCATACCAAAGGCGCGCGGCCAACTGTTGAATTAGTCGAAGCAAAACTCGGCGCAGTCTCAGCCCTTGCCAAAGGCATCGATCAAGCCGCTGACGGTGCCGCACGCAGAGAACGCCGCCGGAGCTAAGTCACGATGAGCCAGCCTGTCTCAAATCTAAAAGCCATGCTGGCCTCCATGTCGCCAAAATTAAACGATAGCCGCGTAGCTTACCTATCATCGAAGGACGTTCAAGCCGTCTTTGCCAAACTGCCGCCCGACGCCATCATCGGAGCTTTCCGTGAAGAAGAAGCGACGACGTTCATCGTGGAACTCACCGCTGCCGAAAATTCCGGCCTCGAAATTCTATTTCGCGGCGCATGGATCACTTTGACCGTGCACTCTGCGCTAACTGGCGTAGGCCTCACTGCGGCCTTCGCAAAAGCTCTTGGCGATGAAGGCATATCCGCTAATGTCGTGGCCGCCTATTATCACGATCATATTTTTGTGAGCGTGGAAGATGCGGAGAGGGCGATGGCGGCTTTGCAAAAATTGCAGCAAGAAAATCATTAGTTTGAGCGAGACATAAAATTGGACGTAATCATCACCCAACTAATCAATAATCTCATCGGCCAAAACAATGTTGCCGATCAAGTTTTTATTCTGATCACAAAATTTGGTGTGCCATTGATGGTGTTGGCCGTCTTTGTTCAATGGTGGGGAAAGCGCCCGCGTGAGGAATTACGCCAGACCACAATTATCGCTGGGCTAACATTCTTGTTCGGCCTTCTAATTGCACAAGTCATATTGCTTTTTATCCACCGCATCAGACCATACGACGCTGGAGTAAGTCATTTGATCATCGACAAAACCATCGACTGGTCATTCCCATCCGATCACGCCATTGCATCGCTATCGATTGCCTTTGCATTCTTGCTCACTGGCTATCGCAAACATGCACTGGTATTCTTCTGCGCTGGTGCACTCGTATGCTTCTCACGCATTTTTGTGGGCATGCACTATGCGAGCGATATTCTTGGCGGAGCAGGGGTGGCTCTTGTGACAGCCTATCTCGTGAACACGTTCTATCCGCGCGGATCAAAATTAGATTTGTGGTTGGTGAGTTGGTTTTGATATTCTCACATCACCTTATCAATCACCGTCCGCAACCGCTCAACCGTGCCCTCAACATCCTTCAACTTATCCAACCCAAATAGCCCAAGCCTAAATGTTTTAAACTCCGGCCCTTCGCCAACTTGCAATGGCACGCCCGCTGCGATCTGCATGCCTAGTGCGACAAACTTTTTGCCGTTTTGAATTTCTGAATCATCAGTATAGGAAACCACAACACCAGGTGCGCCGAAACCTTCTGCGGCGAGTGATTGAACGCCTTTGGCACTGAGTAAAGCGCGCACGGCTTTACCCAACGCCCATTGCGACTCTTTCAATTTTTCAAATCCCAAGCTTTGCGTTTCCTTCATGGCATCGCGAAAGCCAACTAGTGCATCGGTCGGCATTGTGGCGTGATAGGCAAATCCACCGCCCTCATAAGCGGCCATCATGGTGCGCCATTTTTTAAGGTCAATGGCAAAGCTGTTGGATGTGGTCTCAGCCAGTTTTGTCTCCGCAAGTTTCGACATCATCACCAACCCTGTGGAAGGCGAAGCTGACCAACCTTTTTGCGGAGCGGAAATTAAAACATCTACACCCGTTGCTTTCATATCGACCCAGATCGCACCTGACGCGATGCAATCCAAAACCATTAACGCACCCACATCATGCGCAGCTGCGGCCATCGCCTTCAGATAGCTGTCAGGTAAAATAATGCCGGACGATGTTTCCACATGTGGTGCAAACACGACATCGGGTTTTTCTTCGTGAATTTTTTTTACCACTTCTTCAATCGGCGGTGGCGCATAGGGCGAGCGAATTTGATTTGCATTTTGCCGCGCCATGATCACCGCGGTCTTGGCAGCAAAACCGCCCGCATCAAAAATCTGCGTCCAGCGAAATGAGAACCAACCGTTGCGAACAATCAACGCATGTTTGCCATTGGCAAATTGCCGGGCCACAGCTTCCATCGCATAAGTGCCACCACCGGGAACCAGCGCCACCGCGTCAGCGCTATAAACCTCCTTGAGGAGAGTGGAAATATCGCGCATCACACCCTGGAACTTGGCCGACATGTGATTAAGCGAGCGATCAGTGAACACCACTGAAAACTCTTGCAAGCCATCTGGGTCTACATCAGGAAGAAGTCCGGGCATTGGTGTCTCCGTAAAATAATGAGACTATGCCCAAGTTAACTTTACCGTCAATGCTCTTTAGTCGATCCACTCCCCTTGCGGGAGTGGACAGTCATCCTCGGCTCGTACCGAGGATGACAGGTGTGGGGGCTGGTTCAGCGAGTCAAATTGTCAGCAGCAAGACTAGCTGTATCAGCCCCCGCTTCCGTCTTGCGATGAAGTCATCGCAATCCACTTTCTCCGGCAAGGGGAGAAGGTTGGCAAAAATTCTCCTACTCCTCAAAATGCTTCTGCATCTGTTCAAGTAACCAGGCCAAGGCGGGATCATTGCTGGCCGATGATAATGTCACAGCCGAAACCTGAAAGGGCGGAATCTTGAGCGGCGTGGGCCAAATTTCTAAGCCCAAACGCTTGGCATAACGCTCCGCCGATTTTTGCGGCACCGATGCAATAGCATCTGAAATCTGCACACTAGCCAATGAGGCGAGAAACTGCGGGACGGCTGCAACAACACGCCGCTTCTTACCCATCGCCTCTAATGCCACATCAATTGGCCCAGTTAAATCGCCAGAGCCTGAGACCATGATATGATCGAGGCTCGCAAAACTGTCGATTGTCAGCGGCCATTTGAAAGCAGGATGGCCACGCCTTGCAACGAGCACAAAGTGATCTTGCGTGAGTGGTGTCAATGTTAGCTTGTCTTCAAGACCAGAAAATACCCCAATACTCATATCCAGTTGATTGCGCCCAACGGCTTCAAGTGATTCAACACGACCCAAAGTCACAAAAGACAAACGCACTCCGGGCGCCAGCTGTGTGATGGCACGAATGAGGCCGGGGCCAATGATCACAATCGCGTAATCAAGGGCCGCAATTTTGAACGTGCGTTCAATTGTTGCCGGATTAAAGGGCGCAACGTTGAGGGAGCTGCGCAAGGCTTGAAGCGCTGCTGAAATATTGGGTTGCAGTTCGATAGCCCGCCTTGTGGGTGTGACACCATCATGCTGGCGGGTGAAAAGCTGGTCTTCAAATATATCACGCAGCCGCGTTAGAGCGTGGCTAATGGCCGATGGCGTTAAACCCAGCCGTGTGGCCGCATCACCAAGCTTTCGCGTTTCCATGGCGGTTTGAAACACCAAAAGCAAAGTGGCATCTAATCTTCTAAGTTGAGTATCGTTCAAGTTAGTCATGATGCTTATTCAATAGCATAGAATATTGCTGGAGCCTATATTTTGTTCATCAACAAGTAAGGAGAAAACAAATGACCATCCTCGTATTAAATGCCAACGGCAAAGTTGGCGCGGAAGTAGCCGATCAATTAATCGCCAAGGGCGAGAAAGTGCGCATCGGAGCGCGCAATGTCGCCAAGGCGAAGGCTTCTTATCCAAAGGCCGAAGTTGTGGCTGTGGATTTTGGCAAGCCGGAAACACTCAAAGCCGCTGTGAACGGTGTGAGCGCTATATTCACCGCAACACCTTATGAGCTTCTGCCTCAGCCAGAAATTGATTTGGTGGCCGCAGCAAAAGCAGTAGGGGTGAAACATATCGTGAAGATTTCAACTCAGGGTGCCGATGAAGATTCAACTTCGCCTCACGGTGCAGTTGAAAAATCCATCCACGATTCGGGTTTGACCTACACAATTTTGCGCCCCAATTTCTTCATGCAAAATTATGCTGTGCAACAAGCAGGCAGCATCAAGCATCAAGGCGCATTTTATGAACCAGCCGATGAAGGCAAATCATCTTTCATCGATACGCGTGACATTGCTGCCATTGCCGTGAAAGCGCTCACTGAGAAAGGCCACGAAGGTAAAAGCTATTTGCTGACAGGTGGCGAAGCTTTGAACCGCAATGAAGTGGCCACTGCAATTAGTGCTGCGATTGGCAGGCCCGTGAAGTTTGTGAATGTTGACGATGCGGGTTTACGCAAAGCCATGGCCGACGCACCGCCAAAGCTAACGGAGTTGATGAGCGTTCTGATGGGCTATGTGCGCGCGAACTATACTGGCGCGATAAGCCCTGATGTTGAAAAGCTGCTCGGCCACAAGCCAACAACATTTGCTCAATTTGCAAAGGATCATGCTTCGGCTTGGAAATAGTTTAGCAGGTGGAGGCGTTGAAAGACGCCTCCGTCAATCCCACTCAAACTTCCCAACCACCACGGGCTTGGCCAGCATGAATGCGTCGCATTCTAATTGCAAAGGCGAGTAATCAGTTTCAGATTTCTTGGCTTTCAGCAGTTTCGCAAATTTCTTGTAGATCATTTGGTATTCTTCCATCGGTGCTTCCATGATCAGTTTGCCGTTCACATGCAAAACCGTTCCGCCTTTGCTCAACTTCATTTTCATGCCATCAGCGGTCGCCAATTTGATGTCCCAAATCTGTTCGCCGCGCTGCCGCCAATCGAAGGACGCGCTCATATCAACGGGTTTGCCGTCGCCGCGTTTGAACTTAATGTCGGCACCAATTGGTGTACTCCAATTTTCTGGCACTTCAATACGCGATGACTCGACATAGATCGGATCGGGCAAAATTTTGGTGACCACCGAAAGCGCATTAATCCCGGGGTCGAACACACCAAAGCCACCGGGCTCGGCGATCCAATTTTGGCCGGGGTGCCATTTGTTTACGTCTTCTTTCCAAGTGATGCGCATGAAATTAACGTGTTTGCCTTTGAGGCGTTTCTTGGCTTCATCAACGGATCGATTATAGCGCGAATGCCATGTGGCATAGAGCACGCGCTTTTTCTTTTTCGTATAGTCAATCATCGAAACCATTTCGCCTATCGTCGGCGTGGGTGGTTTTTCGATCAAAACATTATATCCCGCATCCAATGCTTCCCTTGCCATTGCCAAGCGCACGGATGGAGGCGTGCAGAGGGCCACAGCATCAATTTTTATTTTTGATTTGATCAGTGCACTGAGTGAATCAAAGCACGGCACATAGTCCAATGTTGCATGGCGGCTGACGCCGGCGACCAGTTGGAAGTTTTTATTTTTGGCGATGCAGGGCAAGTGTTGATCGATGGCGATCTTGCCAATGCCGACGACGGCGATTTTAAAGGGCATAGCTGGCGCTCCAGATTTTATTTATAATATACACCGCCGTCATCCCTGCGAAAGCAGGGATCCAGCTTACTTTCAACGAGCCCGAATTTTGGCTAGCTGGATCCCAGCCTTCGCTGGGATGCCGGAGTCTGGGGGAACCGAGGTGGTTCATGATTTATGATAACGCTCTATTGAGCGACCCCAAAAAACCATCGACTTCGGCCGTAGTATTATAATGCGCCAGCCCCACGCGCAGCACGCCGCCTTTGTCCACTAGGCCCATCTTCTTGATCGGTTCCAAAGCATAATTATGCCCTGACCACACAAACATGTTATCGTCTGCAAAGTGTTTGGCCAATTTTTCAGGGTGAACGCCGTTGATCGTAAACGAAACGGTGGGCACCCGGCGGTGCATGGCGTTGGCAGAGGTGACTCCTCGGATAGTAAGGCCTTTCACTTTGCGCAGGCCATCGATCAGACGCAATGTAATACCTTTTTCATATTCGGCCAAATTACCCCAAGCCGAATTGAGTTTTGCCGCGCGCGTTTCGCCAGTGCCAAATTGTTCGAGATATTCAATGGCCCCCAAACACCCCGCCATGCCTTCATGGCTCAAAGTTCCGGTTTCAAATTTATGTGGCAGCTCATTTCCGACGGCGCGAACTTTATAGCCAAAAGTTTCGAGCAGCAATTCTTTGCGACCCCAAAGAATACCCATGTGAGGGCCGAACCACTTATAGGCCGAGGATACGACAAAATCTGCGTTCAGCGTTTGCACATCAATCGCATAATGCGGCGCGTATTGGACAGCATCGAGATATACAAGCGCGCCAGCGGCTTTGGCCTCTTTGGCAAACTGGCCAACATCATGAACTGTGCCGGTGCAATTGGAAGCCATACCCATGGCCAGCAGTTTGGTTTTGGAACTCAGAACTTTGGTGAGAACATCCGCAGGAAATTCATACGTCTCAGTGTCAAATTCCATCCAGCGCACGACCAGCCCCAAATCATCGGCGAGCAGTAACCAAGGTGCAACATTGGCATCATGGTCCATGCGGCTCAGCACAATTTCATCGCCCTTATTGAAGCGCTTGCCGAGGCAGCGCGACATGTGGAGGGTCAATGTGGTCATGTTTTGGCCAAAGATGATTTCCTCAACAGATGCGGCATTGTAAAAATCGGCGCAGGCTTGATGAGCCTCGTCCACCATTGCCGAAGCACCCATTGTGGTTTTGAAATAGCCGCCCAAATTTGCGTTATGGTGAATTAAAGTATCAACTGTTCGGTCGATGACCTGTTGCGGAACTTGCGTTCCGGCGGGGTTATCAAAATAAACCCTCGAATTTCCAGCATCTTTTAAGATTAGCGAGGGAAACTGGGCTCTGGCGGCCTCAACATCAAACTTATACTGCAATTTGGATTCTCCGATTGAGATATCATTAGCGGGCTTAAAGCCTTGTCTCAACAGTCGGTTTCAGGCAAGTGCATGTCGTGCAAGTGTGGAGTTTTTTGACAAAGCGCTTGTATCTTTAGACACCAAGCAGAAATTTGGAGTGCTGTGATGAGCGACGAAGGCGAACTTGATCTGAATTCCCTCAACGACGAGGAACTGGTTCAGCAAATCCACGACGATCTTTATGATGGCCTCAAAGAAGAGGTGGAGCAGGGGGTTAACATTCTCCTCGCCCGGAACTGGACTCCCTACAAAACTTTGACCGAAGGCTTGGTTGAAGGCATGCGCATTGTTGGTATCGATTTTCGTGATGGCATTTTGTTTGTGCCAGAAGTTCTGCTCGCCGCCAATTCCATGAAAGCCGGGATGGCCATTTTACGCCCATTGCTGATTGCCACTGGCGCACCGCGCCTTGGCAAGATGGTGATCGGTACGGTGAAGGGCGACATTCACGATATTGGTAAGAATTTAGTAGGCATGATGATGGAAGGTGCGGGCTTTGAAGTCATCAACCTCGGCATCAATAATCCTGTTGAGAATTATTTGAAGGCGATTGATGAACACCAGCCAGACATTATCGGCATGTCAGCGCTGCTCACAACGACGATGCCTTATATGAAAGTCGTGATCGACACGATGAAGGAAAAAGGTATTCGTGATGATTATATCGTTCTGGTTGGTGGTGCACCGCTGAACGAAGAGTTTGCGAAAGCTGTGGGTGCTGATGCTTATTGCCGCGATGCGGCTGTTGCTGTCGAAACAGCTAAAAGCTTTATGGCCAGGAAGCATAACCAACTTCCGGCTTAATTATATTTTCGCGCATGAAATTTTTGAGCGACTTTCGGGTCGCTCTTTTTTATTTGAGGGCGTTAGCCAGTTTGTTTGCATCACTTAAGAATGCATCGGTTATGAATGGCATAGCAACAAGCAAACAGGTGGCCATCAAAGCTGCGATCAAGCCATATTCGATTGCTGTTGCACCACGTTCATTTTTAAAAAAAGCCAGCATTCGTAGTCTCCTTAGTATTCGTGCCCGTAACTTCCGTCAGGCCCTCATTATTGGAATAAGAGTATCGCTTAGACATTAACGCTCTCTGAAATTCAAACCGAAGATTAGATAGGACTCTGCGAAGAATTGAGAACTGTTCGCTATTAGTTAACAAGCCTCTAATAGAATTTTCAGAGTCATAAAAAAGGCACCGCAAAGCGATGCCTTTTTCCGTATTTAACGTAGCTCGTTTTGCGGTGAAGCAAAACCGCCAAGGCATCAATTACTTCAATGCAGCGCCGATGTTGTTGAACTTTGTTACCAAAGCGGCAGTGATGTATGGCATTGCTGTGAGCAAGCAAACAGCCATAGCAGCGGCGATCAGACCGTATTCGATTGCAGTTGCGCCTGATTCGTCTTTAATGAACTTCTTCATGATATAACTCTCCAATTTATTGTTTACAGCACCTATCCCCAGTCCTTGCAAATGCTTGGTTGCCAGTGGATATGTATGCAAACTACGCGACACCTATTAACGCCAGTTAAAATCGGTCTGTCGAATTGTGCCTATATTTCGAATTTTGCAGAAGACGCGAAAACGTGGTTAACATCTGGCGAATGGAAATATGCAGATGACAACCCTCGATCTAGGCCCTTCAGATCATTATGCTCAGCACACGGATGATGCGCGCGTGCTGCTTTTGGCCTGTGGCGCACTGGCCCGCGAGATCGTTGATTTGATTGAGATCAACAAATGGCAGGCCTTCGATATTCAATGCTTGCCTGCCAAGTGGCATAACACGCCGCAATTCATTGTGCCTGCTTTGCGCGAGAAAATTCAAAATAATAGAGCCAACTATAAGTCGATCTTCGTGCTTTATGGCGATTGCGGCACGGGCGGCTTGCTCGATGCGATGTTGGCAGAGGAGGGCGTAGAGCGTATCGGTGGCCCGCATTGCTATGCCTTCTACACTGGCAATGAACTTTTCGCGGCGCGCGCTGATGCGGATATGACGAGCTTCTATCTGACGGATTATCTTGCGAGACATTTCGATAAATTGATGTGGCAGGGGATGGGGCTAGACAGGCATCCAGAATTGCTGAGCGATTATTTTGGAAATTATACCAAGCTGATTTATTTGGCTCAAACTGATGATGCAGGCCTGAAACGCCAGGCTGAATTGGCGGCGATGAAACTGGGGCTGGAATATGAATACCGCTTCACGGGGTATGGGGAATTGGAACGCGATATGAAAATAAATGCTGTAACTTGAAAATAAGTGTTGACACCGTACGGTTAGCCTGCTAAACATTGATATCATCGACATTTGCGCGTGAGATCGAAATGGGCACACAACGCTGGCCCGGCTGCATCAATAACGCCGTCGATTGAAATCAAATCTGACATCCAAAACAAAACCGATTATCATTGAAATGAACCCGATCAGGAGTTTTCATGACAAAAACTGTTCAAGACATGCTGGCCGAAGCCCGCGCCGCAGTGCCAACCATCACCCCGCAAGAAGCCATGAAAATGGCGAGCGATCCAAATGTGGTGTTCGTTGACCTGCGCGACGGCATCGAAGTTCAGGCCAGCGGTAGGGTGAAAGGGGCTGTGCATATTCCGCGCGGCCTCCTGGAATTCCAAGCTGATCCCGCTTCGCTATCACACGCCCCAGCTTTGACCCAAGACAAAACCATCATCACCTATTGCGCCGCAGGCGGCCGCGCGGCCCTAGGCGGGAAGACGCTGAAAGATATGGGTTACAAGAATGTGCTGAACATGGGTGGCTTTGCCGGATGGAAAGACGGCGGCGGCGAAGTGGAATGATGATGTTGTTTCGCTGGCTTGGTGTTTCACTCTGTCTGCTGCTGTGCGGCTGTATTCTGCAATCGCCAAAACCAATATTTGCCGAAAATGAAGGCAAGCCTGTTCTGAAGCAATTTGGAAACAGCTTCGTTGCATTTAACCGCGAGAGCGGCGAGTGGAAAAAGCAAGATGATGTTGTGAAATTCACCACGGTTGGAAATCATTATGTGGTGCAGGATAAATCCGGCGACATCAATGTTCTCTTCGCGCAGCTAAGTGACCAATGGTGGGTAATGCAAACCAACGAAACGGGCAAGCCCGCCACTTATCTCTTGGCAAAATTTGAAGGCAAAGCGCTGGTGCTGAATATTTTGAGCTGCAAAGTTTTGAAAACCAACGTTTCGATGAAAGACGCGATCAACTTCAAGGGTGACGACTGCACGGCCAATGAACAGATGACGAAAGACAAATTCGTTGAACTCACAAAATCGCCAGAGACCGCGCTGTTGAAGATTGAAGCGGAGAAGTGAGGGAGTAACGTCACTTTCCCTCTCCTCGTTGAGGAGAGGGTTGGGGCCTATTGCCCTTTCAATTGGAAAGTGCGGCGTGATGCTCGATTGCCAGATTGTCAGTTTCTTGCAGTTATGCCAAATTCATATCATGACCTATTTAGCCCCACGTATTGTAGCTGATCAAGCAGTCTGCGGCGGAAGGCCCGTTATTAAAGGCACCCGCATGCGTGTAAGTGATGTTTTGGATTTACTGGCGGCTGGAGAGACTAGGCAAGCGATCCTTGAGGATTATCCTTATTTAGAAGACGCGGATATTACTGCAGTTCTTAAATACGCGGCCGCGTCGGTTGCGCTCTAATTCCCTCACCCCCTTGGGGCGAGGGTGGGGCCTGCGAAGCGCAGCGAAGTGGGAAGGTGCGGAGATTTAGAGTCAATGACACTTAGTTTTTTGTATATGCGGTGGTTTTAAATAGTTCTTTGCGGTCGGGTCGGGCAATAAAGCAACTGTCATTGATATGGCGCAATAGCGCATACTTTTCGACCAATAACTTAAGCCCCATATAATCGTCAGAAATAGCACATCTGTAAAATAGAATTGAGATTTCGTATGTTGAAAGTTGGTTTCGAACAAGCTGAATGTAAGTTTCCTTATTTGGTAAGCCACTTTGATCAGCAAAGCGCAAAATACCAAATAAAGATCTAAAGTAATGTCCCGTACTCTGTTCAAGAGCGGGATCCATTTCTTGGAGTACTTGCTTAACAATCTTTATTGAGCCCAACGTATTATTTGATTTATTTTGGTATCGATTAGTCAAATTATGAAACCAGTCTTGGAAACACCATCGTCCAAATTCTAACTGCCCATTTCGATTCGCACTGAGTGTCCCAATCAGTTCGCTATGCTGACGGAGCAGTTGAAAAAAAACATTCTCAAAAGATTGACGAATGAGACCATCATTCTGTATTTTAGCATCTTGTTTTTGATCGAGAAGTGACTTTCGAGTCTCAGCTAACTCTTGCCTTTGGAGGTAAATAGCATACCCAAGGCCAGCGAAAGCGAGCCCTGAAAAAAGTGCATTTAAAGCACCATAAGAGTCACCAAACTGCCCTTTTCCCGCTAAGTCGTTCGAACCAGATATCAGGTTGATGACTACGGGTGACATCAACCAAAGTATGATAACCACAACTACTAGGAGCGCAAAAGGTAACCAACTTGAACTACTGGTGTTTTTCATTTCACCCCCGCCGCCTAACCCGTCTCGCCCCGCCATCATCCCCTAGCGTCACCACATCTTTATACGGCGGTAACGTCACCACTTTCTTCAAATTCACAAAATCCGCCGTCTTATGCGGGAATGCCATGGCTTCCACGAAATGCTGCTGGAACATGGGTTCCACCGCTGTCTCAATCTTCTCAATGCGGCGCACCACGTGTTCGATCTCGTCACGGGCGGCTTTGTTCAACAGTGCAATGCGAGCACCTGTGCCTGCCGCATTGCCCGCAGACTGAACGCGGGATAAATCGCAATCGGGGATCAGGCCCAGCACCATGGCGTATTTCATGTCGATGTGGCTTCCAAACGCTCCGGCCAATCTGATTTTGCCTACGCTCTCAATGCCCAGCTTATCCATCAACAAGCGCACGCCTGCATATAAAGCGGCTTTGCCCATTTGAATGGCGCGCACGTCGTTCTGGGTGATGCGGATGGAGGGTTCGTTGGCGCCTACTTTGGCGGCGCGCACCACGTAATTGAAGGTGCGCTTATAGGGCTCAATGCGCGGATTGCGCAAAGCCATTGCGCCATCAACGAGGCCGTCTTGATTCACAACGCCGGAGAGATACATCTCAGCAATCGCTTCAATAATGCCTGAGCCGCAAATGCCCGTCACACCCGTTTGCGCGATGGCTTCTTCAAAGCCTGGCTCATCGCTCCATAAATCACAGCCGATTACTTTATAGCGCGGCTCTAAGGTGACTGGGTCAATGCGAATGCGTTCGATGGCTCCGGGGGCAGCGCGTTGGCCTGATGAGATTTGCGCACCTTCAAAGGCGGGGCCAGTGGGCGACGAGCAGGCTAGCAGGCGGTGTTTATCACCCAGCACGATTTCAGCATTGGTGCCGACATCCACACACAGCATCATTTCATCTGACTCGTGCGGCGCTTCAGAAAGCACCATGCCAGCAGCATCAGCACCCACATGGCCAGCGATGCATGGCAACACATAACAGAATGCGCCTGCGTTCAATTTCAAATCCATTTCTCGCGCCGGGAAGGTGAGCGGCAAGCCGGTGGCAAGTGCAAAGGGCGCACCGCCCAGTTCTGTGGGGTCAATGCCGAGGAAGAGGTGGTGCATGACGGGGTTGCCCACCAGCACAATTTCCATGATGTTGGTGATGTCGGTGTCCGATTGCTTGCACACTTCTTCCGCAAGCTGTTGCAACGCCTGACGGATGACGGTGGTCATTTCTGCCTCGCCGCCCGGGTTCATCATCACATATGAAACGCGGCTCATCAAATCTTCACCAAAGCGGATTTGTGGGTTCATGAGGCCTGCGGAAGATTTAACTTCGCCAGTGGAGAGATTTGTGAGATGGGCGGCAATCGTTGTGGAGCCCACGTCAACGGCAAGGCCGTAAGCCTGATCATGAAAGCCCGGCCAGATTGCAGCAAGGCGGTTGCCGCCGCCAGCAGCGCGCGAATAAATGGCGCAGGTGATTTTCCATTCGCCCTTGCGCAGCGTTTTTTGCAAGGCGGAAATGATGGGCAAATCACATGTGATATTTTCAACGCCCCATTGTTCTTTCAGCGCGATATATACCCGCTCCAGATCAGAAGAGGGTTTGTGCATATCCGGCTCTTCAACTTCGATGAAGCAAAGCTGCGTGGCGGGATCAAACTCAATAGCGCGGGTGTCGGCTTCCTTGCGCACCACTTGTTTATGCACTTGGGACTCAGGCGGCACGTCGATGACGAGATCACCAAGAATTTGCGTTTGGCACGAGAGGCGGCGACCCGAAGCAAGGCCACGTAGTTTATCGTATCGGATTTCAACTTGGTTGATGGCCGTCACATGATCTGGCGCAGATGTGATGCCGTGCTTGGCAAACTCACCTTCGCCCACATTGATCTGGCAGCGCCCGCAGATGGCGCGGCCTCCGCAGACGGAGTCGATGTCGACGCCGAGTGCGCGCGCTGCTTGGAGCACAGGTGTGCCAACGGGAAAGCGGCCACGTTTACCGGAGGGAGTGAAAACAATGAGGGGGGTATTGTCGGTCATATCAACTCGCTCTTAAACGACCATCTCCCGTTTGCGGGAGAGGACGTTATCTCCGACGCCTTTCTTCACGCGCCTTGCGCCGGGCTTCGATATCTTCATTTGACGATTGCAATCCTGCCGCTTGTGCCGATGCCGACGGACCGCTGGTCATTTCGCGGAAGCGGTTTGTCCAGTATTTGCAATGCGCATCTGTGCCGTTGAGAACATTGGCACCATAAATGGCATGCATGTCTTCATCATGCAGCGGGTTCATGATCGCTGATGTCATGCCGTGCGATGCGGCCATGGCGAGGAAATAGCCTGTGAGCGCGCGGCGGTTGGGCATGCCAAAGGAAATGTTGGATGCGCCGCATGTGGTGTTGACCTTCAACTCTTCACGCAAGCGCCGCACGAGACGGAACACTTGTTGGCCAGCCGTACCCATGGCACCAATCGGCATGACCAATGGATCAACCACAATGTCCCATGGCTTAATCCCAAAATCAGCAGCGCGGTTCACAATCTTACGCGCCACTTCAAAGCGCACATCTGGATCTTCGCTGATGCCTGTTTCGTCATTCGAGATAGCAACGACTGGAACATTATATTTCGCCACCAATGGCAAAATTGCTTCGAGCTTTTCCTCTTCGCCTGTGACAGAGTTCACCAACGGACGGCCACGGGCTGTTTCAAGGCCAGCTTTCAACGCAGACGTAACCGAGCTGTCAATGCAGAGCGGAATATCAGTCATCGACTGAACAATCTCTAGTGTTTGGCGCATCAATGGCGGCTCGGTTTCATTTGGGTTGACTGCGGTCACACCAGCATTCACGTCCAAGATATGCGCACCTGCAGCAACCTGCGCTAACACATCTTTGATGACTGTTTCAAAATTGCCGGCTTGCATTTCGGCGGCCAGCTTTTTGCGGCCGGTTGGGTTGATGCGCTCGCCGATCACCGTGAACGGCTTGTCAAAGCCGATGATGTGTTCGCGCGTGGCTGAGGCTACGAGAGTATGCGTCATGAGATGGTACGGCCTCCATTGCCGATCATTTGTTTAATGAGGTCGTGGGTATAATGCGATTCGAGATCAGTTTTGGCTTTTTCGACTTCAGCGGACATATCATCTCCAACAACCACAGGCTCGCTGCGCCGCCAGTCGGCCAAATATGAATCCGTGTCAGTCGCCCCATCGCGCATGGCGGCCATATCAATGGCTTCCATGAAGCGATTATCCAACATGCGTTTTTCCTCTTTGCGCCCGATTTTAACGGAAACGGCGGACGGAATATCGCGCCAATAAGTGATGATGAGATTAGCCATATGTTCGATATGCCTTGTTTCAAAAGCGGCAGATAGCGCGAAAACGACAGGGAGGGAAGTAAGTTCGCCGGAAGCTAGCGGATATAGGCAATCTTTTGAACTTCTAAAATCTGCTTCAAATTGTCTTCAATAAGTTACTCTAACAACGCAATTGTCTTGTCTCCCTTGGGGATCGATCTTACGACTGAATTCCAATTAAGATGGCCACTCAAATTGCGGAGTTTCAAATGTCCAATTTCAAAAAAACGATTATCGCCTGTGCAGGGCTTTGGGCGATAACCAGCAGCTCAGCCTTGGCCGATCTAAAAATCGGCGTTGCCGCTGAGCCTTATCCGCCATTCACCAGCAAAGACACGACAGGTCAGTGGGTGGGTTGGGAAATTGATGTGGTGAACGCGGTTTGCGCCGCTGTTCACGAGAAATGCGAGATTGTTGAAACAGCTTGGGACGGGATTATTCCGGCGCTTAACGCCAACAAGATCGATGTGATTGCGGCATCCATGGCAATTACGCCAAAGCGCAAAGAGGTCATTGATTTCTCCGCCCCCTATTATCAGTCAGCTGCTGTGATGATAGGTGCAAAAGACGGTGATATGGATGTGACACCCGCCCATCTGGCCGGAAAAACCATTGGCGTGCAAGTTTCGACAATTCATGCGGCTTATCTTGAAAAATACTTCGCCAAGACATCAACAATAAAAACTTATCAAACCCAAGACGAAGCCAATCAAGATTTAAGCGCTGGCCGTATCGACTATATATTGGCCAACGGGTTGGCGCTCGACGCTTTCTTGAAATCCACTGCTGATATCTTGGAAAGCAAAACTGCTGTGCCTTATGATGCAGATGTATTTGGGCTCGGGGTTGGCTTTGGTTTGCGCAAAGATGAGGCAGAACTGAAAACAAAGCTGAGTGCCGCAATAGGGTCGCTTGTAAAAGATGGAACCCTCGAAAAAATTTCGGCCAAGTTCGGAATTTCAGGTAAAATCGAACTGCCGAAGTAATTCCAGACTAAAGTTTGATTAGTTTCAGTTGATCTTTTTTTGCTTCGTCATGCCCGCGAAAGCGGGCATCTGCGTTTGCTGTTAAGCTAAACAGAGATTCCCGCCTTCGCGGGAATGACATGTTAGTAGAGAGGGGTTTTCTTTAAAATGACCGCGCTCACTACCTTACCATCGGTACAGCGGCTTCCTTACCCTTCACTTCAACGCCTTTCCAAAATGCCACATAGTTCTTAATGGCGGCGGCTGCCGCCATCGGCTCGCGGTAAATCCAAGCGGCTCCTGCATTGGTTTTGCCATCAACCTCCACATCAAAATACGAGGCCGTGCCTTTCCAAGAGCACAGGCTGGTGTTGGCGTTGGTTTTGAAAAATTTCATGGCAACCGCATCTTGCGGGAAGTAGGCGTTGCCTTCAACTTGGATGCAGTGATCACTGGCCGCGATAATTTGACCATTCCAGCTGGCAGTGGTTTTAGGCATGTTGAACTCCTGTTTTTAATTATTCCACATTCTATCATCAATTTTAAACCAACGAAATTGTGATCTCAGCCCCATTTAACTTCAATGCGTTCTGGACTTCGATGGTCTATGCTACGGATATAACAGTTGATAGGATTTACCCCATGCCAACACGCCGCAACATTATAACACTCGCCGCAGTCGGCGTCGCCATGCCATCAGCATTTGCTCGCGCCGCTGTAACAGAATTTACAATGGAAGCTTTCAAAGCCGCGCAAAAAGCTGGAAAGCCGATCCTTGTGGATGTCTGGGCGTCATGGTGCCCGACATGCAAGGCACAGGGGCCGATTTTGAAGACCCTGCTGGCCGACCCCAAGAACAAGGACATGGTGATGTTCCGCGTTAACTTTGATACGCAACTTGATGTTTTAAAAGCGTTAAATGTTCAGTCGCAAAGCACATTGATTGTTTTCAAAGGGGCTAAAGAGACCGGTCGCTCGGTGGGCGATACCGTATCTGGTTCAATCGGCGCGTTGCTCGCAACGGCGATCTAAAAGCGCTTCATGTTCCTAAATCTCTTTTTTGCCTTCGCGGCGGGAAGCCTATCCATATTGTCGCCCTGCGTCTTGCCGCTGGTTCCCGTTGTGCTCGGCACGGCGGCCTCAAAGGGCCGCTACGGGCCAATACTTCTTGCAGCTGGATTGGTGTTATCTTTCGTCGTGATCGGCATGTTTGTGAGTTTGGTTGGATTCTCAATTGGATTGGATGGCAAATTCTTTCGTTTGGTCGCAGCAGTGATGTTGATTGCGATCGGCTTGCTGCTGGCAGTCCCGTATCTGCAACGTCAATTTGCGGTGGCATCAGGGCCAGTGGGCAATTGGGTTGATCGGCGCTTTGGCGGCGGCGAGGCAGGTGGTCAATTCGGGATTGGTTTATTGCTTGGCGCTGTTTGGAGCCCTTGCGTTGGACCCACTTTAGGAGCGGCGTCATTGCTAGCCGCCCAAGGCCAAAATCTGGCGCAAGTGGCCATTACCATGATGAGCTTTGGCCTTGGCGTCGCTGTGCCGCTAGTTATCATTGGCATGATGTCGCGCGAACTTCTTATGCGCTGGCGCGGACGGATGCTGTCGTCGGGCCTTGTGGTGAGATCGGTGTTGGGCGGGTTATTTGTATTTACCGGAGTGATGATCATCACAGGCCAAGATAAGTTTTTGGAGGCGGCATTGGTCGACGCTTCACCTGAATGGTTGACGACACTGACGACGCGGTTTTAACTTTTGCTATCTATTTTCTTTGCAGGCTCTACCGGTGCACGCTTCTTTGCAAAATAGTCCCAAACATAAAGCAGCGCGACTGCGCCAATAACCGAACCAAAGAACCCAGCATTTTCGCCCGGCTGATAAAAGCCAAAAAATTGGCCCAGAAATGTGCCGGCAAATGAACCAGCCAAGCCGATCAGTGCCGTAAGCACAAATCCGCGTGGGCTATTTTTACCGTGCATCCAAAATCGGGCGATGATGCCAACAACAAACCCAATGATCAGAGTTGATAACAAACTCATTGCCTATGCCTCCGCGTTAGTCTCTTAGGCGCCAAAGAATGTGCGCGATAATATGCCGATGATTTGGGAAAATGAACGCACCAACTCGATGGGCACATTTTGCCCAGTCAACGTGCCAGTTGCATTAATCTCACTCGCCACCTTATCCATTTTGCCATCAACTTCGGTGTCTACAAAGTTACTCTCTTTCATGATGATCTGGCCCGAAATGCCGTCAGCGACTGCAAACAAATCATTATCACCTGTAGGTTTGGCAAACACGCCTTCATCTGTTGAGGCCTCAGCCGAGGGCAGGGTGAGTGTCAAATCATATTGGTGTTGGCTGCCAACATTGGGCGTTTCTGTGAATGGCATATTACCTTTCATCACAAAACTTTTGGTATCACATTTTGCAGTTATATTCATGAACCACGATTGTGTTTGGTACGTGTAAAGCATGTCACCGTTCCATGTGCAGCCCTTGTCTGAAGGCAGACCTGCGGACGGTGTGGTGAAGTTGTTAAAAGAAATTGTATCGACGCGCTTATCAATCATCCCAGTTTGGGTTTTTGAGAAATTTTTCATCAACACGTCGCGCAATGCGCTCGCACCCGTGCTGATCTTCTCAGGTTTCAACATAATGTTGCCGCCAAAAGATCCAGTCGATGCAGGAACCTTGCCGAGGGTGAGATAGTTTGTCGAAATGCCAGCTCCATCGGCAAAGCCATTCTGTTGCACATCTAGCCCACCGGCATATTGCGCCCGTTGCAGCTTCTGGCCATTTGACGGGTTGATCAACGCGCCCGTTCCTGTCACGGAACATGATTGATTTTGCCGTGTGATGAAGCCTGCTTGCGCACTTTTGCATTCGACCCGCAAATTTGTTTCAACTTGTTTATCAGTCAAACTGACAACAAAACTGTCTGGTTGTGTTTTGTCAGCTAGTGAAGGCTGGGAGGCTTTGACCGAAAAATTGACAGTTTCAGCTGCCATAGCAAAACTTGGAACTGTAAAAACCAAAGACGCGAGTAACAGATAGTTTGCCTTCATGACGATAACTCCCCAGAATCAAAATTGGTCAAGCGGAACTATGAACAAAGCAGTGTTAAGAAATGTTAACGACTTTAGAGAACAGAATACGTTATTTCTTATATGTTTAACAGAGAAAGTTGCTTGAGGCTTTGGTCTTATTTAGGCAACTGTTCCGTGCGCATGCAGTGCGGCAATTTCCTGAGCATTCATCCCCAGAACCCGTTCGAGAATTGCTGCAGTTGCGGCACCCAATTTGGGAGATGGTGTTGAATATTCAATCGGGGTCTGTGAAAAGACTATCGGATTTGCAACTCCGGGCACTTGTACGCCATCATCACGCGTTATGCCGATTTGCATCCCACGGGCCAGAACTTGTTCATTGGCAAACATCTGGTCGACGGTGTTAATCGGGCCGCAAGGAACGGCGGCGGCTTCGAAGGCTTCGACCCATTCTGCTGTTGTGCGCTTCTTCATCAGGGGGTTGAGCAGGGGAATGAGAGTGGTGCGATTTTCGACCCTCCCTCTATTCGTATCATAAGGCACTGCGGCCAGTTCCGGCGCACCAACGATCTTACAATATTCCGTATACTGACGATCATTACCCACCGCCATGATGATGTGACCGTCAGCGGTCTCAAATGTTTGATAGGGCACGATGTTGGGGTGCGCGTTGCCCAAGCGTTGTGGAACTTTGCCACCCACCAGATAATTCAGCGCTTGATTGGCCAGCACCGCGACCTGTGAATCGAGCAATGAGATATCAATATATTGCCCTTGGCCCGTGCGCTCGCGGTGGAAGAGCGCAGCCTGAATGCCGATCATCGCATGCAGACCAGCGAAGATGTCGGAAAAGGCCACGCCCATTTTCATCGGCTCACCATCAGGTTCTCCAGTGATTGACATGACACCAGACATGCCTTGGATCATGAAATCATAACCCGCACGATTTGCATAAGGCCCGGTCTGACCAAAGCCAGTGATCGAGCAATAGATCAGACGCGGATTAGCAGTTTTTAAGCTTTCATAATCAAGGCCATATTTCTTGAGGCCACCGACTTTGAAATTCTCAATTAAAATATCAGATTTCGCCGCCAAGGCTTTGATAAGAATCGCACCTTCGGGCTTGGCCATATCAATACAAACCGATTGCTTGCCACGGTTGGTCGATTGAAAATAGGCGGCATCGCCATTCGAGCCATCGGCATTCTTAAGAAATGGTGGCCCCCAGCCCCGCGTATCATCACCTTCGCCAGGCTTTTCAATTTTGATCACTTCCGCACCAAAATCAGCCAGCATCTGCGTGGCCCATGGGCCAGCAAGAACGCGGGTGAGATCGAGAACACGAATGCCTTGAAGTGGGCCGCTCATCGGTTCAAGGCCATGGCAGCGACCAGGTTTTGACATTGGTATAAAATTTCATCGCTTCAGCCACACCCTCTTTAATGCCGTTCCCTGAATCCTTTATGCCACCAAACGGCGACATCTCTATCCGGTATCCCGGCACTTCCCAAATATTCACAGTGCCCACATTCAGGCCTTCAATGTATTTGGTGATGCGCTGCAAATTATTGGTGCACACGCCTGAAGAAAGGCCAAATGGTGTAGAGTTTGAAACGCGGATCACTTCATTGTCATCCGCAGATACGCGAATGATCGGGATAACAGGGCCGAAAGTTTCCTCGTAAACCAATTCGGATTTTGGATCGACGAAATCGACTGTGATCGGAGGAAGCACGGCACCCTTTCGTTCTGGGTGATAAAGAATCTTTGCCCCTTGTTTCGCTGCGGCCAGCACACGGTTTTCGAACATCTCGGCTGATCGCGCATTCACCACACACCCTAAATCCGTTTCGGGATTCATTGGATCGCCAAACTTCAACCTTTTGGCTTTGGCCAAAACCTTTTCGACAAACGCGTCTGCCACTTTCGGCTGAACCAATATGCGCTTGACCGCCGTGCAACGCTGCCCCGAATTTTTGGTAGCACCAGCAACCGCGAGTTCTGCTGCCTTATCAAGCTCATCATCACTCAGATCATCAAGCACAATCAGCGGATCATTGCCGCCGAGTTCAAGCGCCGCGCGCGTGTAGCCAGCCTTGGAAGCAATTATTTTTCCAACACGGACACCGCCCGTGAATGTAATGATGTTGATGTCTTTATTCATCACCATCTCATCGCCAATATCTTCTGGATTGCCAGTGACGATCTGGAACATCTCCGGCGGCAGGCCCGCTTCATAAAGAATATCAGCCAACATGATGGCAGTAAGCGGAGTGAGTTCGGTTGGCTTGCACACCACACAATTGTTGGTGGCAATCGCAGGTGCAACTTTATGCGACACCATGTTGAGCGGATGGTTGAAAGGTGTGATGGCACTGATCACGCCAACGGGTTCGCGCTTGGTAAAAATTTTACGCGACTTTCCCTGTGGTGTGAGATCGCACGAAAAAATCTGACCATCATCATTGATCGCCAATTGGCCTGCCAATGAAAATACATCATAAGCGCGACCACATTCATAAGCTGAATCTTTCAATGAAAGGCCGAGCTCTAATGTGATGATACGTGACAGTTCATCCTTTTTGGCGCGGATTAATTCGGCGGTGCGAAATAGAATCTGCTGGCGCTCATAGCGCGTTAGCTTTGGCTTGAAGGCGGCGGCAATTGCAAAGGCTTGTGCTGCGTGTGCTGCTGTTCCGGCGGGCACAGTGCCAATCACTTCATTGGTGTATGGATAGCGTACTTCAATGCGCTTTTCGGTATCAACTTTTTTTCCGCCAATGCGCATGGTTTCGTGGATGACACTAAACATGGTTGCACCCAATGAAAAACGCATCAAAATTGCGTAAATTATCTGGAAGATTATGTGCTTTGCGATTGATGATGATGGGCACTTCTTGCTCTGATAATCCGCCATGTGATCGAAGCGGCGCATCGAGTCCTGAAAGATCATGCTTTGAAGCAGAGGTACCGATCACTTTCGTAAAAGTGGGGCCACCAGAAAGCACAATTAAATCACCTGTCCGATCTGGCGGAAGACCAAACTTGGCACAACCTTCAGCGTTGGAATAAACCACATCAATGCCTTCCAACTTTGAAATCACGCGCGCTACATCATCTGGCACCACTCCCTTCACATAAACGGTGGCATAAGATCCGAGTGCACCGTGATGCACAACATAGGGATCAGTGATTGGCAAAATGACTTTGCTGGTGCCAACACCAAATGCAGCGTCCAAAACATCTTGCAGATAAACTACATCGGGTGAACCGTCGACCAAATGCTTATCTTTCATGCCATGGTCGGCGATGATCACCACAGTGGCACCAAGTGCATCAAGCGAGCCTAGGTAACCATCCATCATCTTATAAAATGAATTCCCGCCAGCCGAACCCGGGGCATATTTATGCTGCACATAATCAGTGGTGGAGAGATACATCAAATCTGGCTTATCACGCGCCATCAGTTTCACGCCCGCCGCAAACACAAATTCAGAAAGATCGGCAGAGTAGACTTCGGGCAGGGGTTTTCCCACAAATGTCAAAACATCAGCGATGCCATTATCGGCCAATGTGGCCTGATCGGCTTTCTCCGATGAGAAAGCAACGGCTGTACCATCAAAAATCAAATCCTTGCCCAAGAGCAAGCGCAGCTTATCCTTAGCCGTCACCACGCAGACTTTAGCACCTGCCTTTTGGAATGCAGAAAATATGGTTGGCGCACGCAACCATTTTGGATCATTCATCATCGTCTCGAGACCAGTGGCAGGATCGATGAGATAGTTGCCGCAAATGCCGTGAACTGCTGGCGGCTGGCCGGTGACGATGGACATATTATTAGGATTGGTAAAACTTGGGATCACGCATAGCCCGCGCAAATTCTCACCCTTGGCAATCATCGCCTTCATGTTCGGCATCAGACCTTCCGCCATGGCAATTTCCATGTAAGCGGGTTCGCTGCCATCACAGCAGATCACCACCAATGGCGCCTTGGGCCAATGGTAAACGCGACCGTTCACTTCAACTGTTTTATCCATCATATTCCAGCAGGAGCCATGTCTTTGACGTTCATTTCACTCAACACTTCTTTTATCGCAACGACAACGCGCTGCATCACATCCTGATCGAGCTTTCCGATGGTGCCAATGCGGAAACTATCACGTTTGGTCAGCTTGCCGGGATAAATGGCAAAACCGCGTTTTCGCAGCGCATCATAAAATATTTCAAATTTAAAATTATTATCGCGCGGGCAAAGGAAGGTTTGGATGATTGGGCCAGCTTCATTATCATCGAGCAAAGGCCTTATGCCGATTGCCGCCAGCCCTTTGATCAAAGTATCAGCATTGCGTTGATAACGGACGGCTCGTGCCGCCACACCGCCTTCGAATTCAAGCTCGCGAAGCGCCTGCCTGAACGCTACCAATGAATGCGTGGGCGGCGTGAAGCGAAATTGACCATTGGCCTCAAGGCCTTTCCACTGCTCATAAAGATCAAGAACCACGGAATGACATTGGCCCTGTGATGCCTCAAGCAATTCGCGCTTTACTAAAACATACGAAAAACCAGGAATACCCTCGATGCATTTGTTGGACGATGATACCAACACATCAATCTCATCGCGCACCATATCAATATGCATGCCGCCGAAACTCGACATCGCATCCACCATGAAGATTTTGCCGCGCTGTTTGGCAGCCCGCGCCAAATCACCCAGCGGATTCACGATGCCAGACGTCGTCTCACAATGGATCAGCCAGATGTGACTGATGTTACGGTCTTCGTCCAACTTATCAGTGAAATGTGAAGGCGAAAGCTGTGTCACGTCGCTTTTGCTGACCAAAACATGATTGCGCCCGATGCGCCCTAAAATCTGTGCCGCACGTTCGCCATAGGCGCCATTGGCCACAACCATTGTTTTAAAACGTTTTGAAGGGGCAAAACAACCCAGCGCTGCCTCAATGGCAAATGTGCCAGAGCCCTGCATGATGACGCATTCATAAGTGTCATCGCATCCTGCCAAACGCAGAAGTTCCGAACGGATTTCGCGCACAACTTGCCTAAACTCGGTATCGCGCGAGCCCCAATCTGCCAGCAGTGCAAGCTTTACCGTTTGCGACGTTGTCAATGGTCCGGGGGTCAAAAGGTAAGGCATGTCCTCTTGGCCTAGCGGACCTTTGAAAGCATGGTGGGGTGTTGCCGTCATATGAATCTCCGAACAATTTGAACCATTAGAGCCGCTTGGTTTGGTTCAGTCAAATGCCCCATGTAAATTTAAATAATACTGCTATAGTGAACTAAGGCAACAATAGGGGAAGCACATGACAATCGGTTACATTATTCTCGGCCTAATTGTAGTCGTGGTGGGTTATCTTATCGCCGTTTATAATTCACTTGTTTCAAACAAAAACATGGTGGGTGAAGGCTGGAGTGGCATTGACGTGCAGCTGCGCCGCCGCTCCGATTTAATCCCGAACCTGATTGAGACTGTAAAGGGTTATGCCAGCCACGAAGACAAGCTTTTCAGAGATATTGCCGAACTGCGCGCTAAAAGCATTGCAGGTGGCAGCGTGGCTGATCAATCAGCAACAGGCCAAGCCATGAGCGTGGCCATGGGCAGATTGTTTGCAATTGCTGAAGCCTATCCCGAACTCAAAGCCGATGCGAATTTCCGCGATCTGCAAGATAAGCTCTCTGGTATCGAAGATGAAATTCAACTCTCGCGTCGTTACTATAACGGCACAGTGCGCAATTTTAATACCAAGATTGAAAGCTTCCCGAGCAATCTGATTGCCAACAACTTCCATTTCACCAAAGCTGATTTCTTCGATATTGGCGATGCGGCGGCACGCGCAGTGCCCACGGTTGATTTTAAGCAACGCTAATGAAACGCTTCATTATTGCATGTTTGTGCTTCTTCAGTCTGGTGCTGATCGCACATGCGAATGAAGCCATACTCAGGTTCCATAGCGATGTGATAGTCAACGCTGATGCGTCGATGGATGTGACCGAAGCGATAACGGTGAAGTCAGAAGGAAACCGCATCCGCCACGGTATTTTTCGCGATTTTCCAACGCGCTACACCGATAAGCACGGCGTTCAGGTAACTGTCGAATTTGACGTTCAAAGTGTTTCGCTTGACGGCCATTCTGAACCTTACGCCATCGAATCCATTTCTAATGGAAAACGCGTTCGCATCGGAAGTAAGGATGTTTTTGTTCAAAGCGGAACCCATAACTATATAATTAAATATCAAACGGCCCGTCAGCTCGGTTTTTTTGATAAGTTTGATGAGCTGTATTGGAACGTAACTGGCAATGGCTGGGATTTTGAAATTCAGGATGCAAGCGTCAAGATTCAATTGCCCGTCGGCGCAGTGATCCAGCAGAGTGCAGTCTATACAGGTACTTTTGGTTCATCAGGCAAGGACTCAAAGAGTACTTCTTCATCGTTAAGTGTGTTTTCGGCCGAAACCACGCGGGTTTTGCATTCAAACGAAGGCCTAACTGTTGCGGTTGCTTGGCAGAAGGGCATTGTGTCGCCTCCTTCACAAAGCCAAGAACGACTTTGGTGGTTGCGCGATAATATTGGTTTCTTCACCCTTGGTCTGACACTGCTTGGCGTCGCCGGATATTTTTTCAGCGCGTGGGCTCGGGTGGGCCGCGATCCACCCAAGGGCGCAATCATTCCACTGTTTCATCCCCCACAAGATTTGGGACCAGCAGGCGTGCGCTATGTTTGGAAACAGGCCTTTGATAACACCGCAGTTGCTGCCGCGTTCGTCGGTCTTGGTGTTAAGAAATATTTGAAAATAACGAACTCAGTAGGCAAATACACAATTGAAAGATTGGCAGGGCAGGGCGCAGCGCTAACCACTTCTGAAGCTTCGCTCCACAACTTGATTCCCGAAATTCCGTTTGATCTTGAACAAAGCAACCATGTTAAGATTGCTTCACTCGTCAACAATCTTCAGCGCAACCTTGAGAAGGCTTACAACGGTACCTTGTTCCATAATAATTATGGCTGGTTCGCAATTGGCATAATATTGTCAATCATCGGATTGGCAATTTCGGCGTTTTTAATTCCTGATGGCTTGGGTATCACGGGCCTGTTTATCGGTGGATTTTCGAGTGCCTTTTGGCTGGTCATACTGACCGTCGGCGGAATGGCAATAAAAGGAATTTTTGGCGCGGGCGGATTCTTTTCTAAACTCAAATCCCTTGTTTCGCTCATTTTCATCGTGCCATTTCTTGGAGCGGGAATTGGTGTTCCCTTTGCATTTTTTTCGTCTGAAACGATCTCGCCGATTCTATTGGCTTTTGTGGGCACGACCATCGCCATCGGTGCGCTCAACATGATGTTCTATTATTTGATGCCAGCGCCAACTGTGACAGGGCGGCAGGTGCTGGATCAAATCGAAGGCTTCAGGCTTTACCTTACGACCGCAGAAGAAAAACGACTTGATGAATTGAACCCACCCGAAAAAACCCCGGAATTGTTTGAACGCTACTTACCATATGCAATGGCCCTTGATTGTGAAAATGCTTGGAACAAAAAATTCGCCGCAGTTCTAGCCGCCGCTGCGGCGGCAGGTGCCTCCAGCGCATGGTATGGTTATAGCGGAAATAATGGTGGATATAGTGGCATGGGCGGCAGCTTGGGCGACAGCCTGGCCTCAACCATTTCATCTTCTGCAACGGCACCAGGTTCATCATCTGGCTCGAGTGGTGGCGGATCATCTGGCGGTGGTGGTGGCGGAGGAGGCGGGGGCGGTTGGTAAAACCTAACGCGTCTTTCCCAAATACGAATCTATCGCTCCATCATCGTGCATACTAAAAAAAGTCTTACTGGCAATCGGTTCGCGCACTTTGCCATTGGCCACAAATATAATTTCATCTGCAGCACGCAAAGCTTCTTCGGGTTGATGCGTCACCATCAAAACAGTCAACCCATGCTCACGCCTTAGGTCTAAAACCAGATCGAGCATGTCATGTCGCAGCCCTGGGTCCAGCGCCGCAAAGGGCTCATCCAATAAAAGTATCCGGCGCTTGCGCACCACAACTCTTGCAAGCGCCACACGTTGACGCTCTCCACCTGATATATTCCCCGGCTTGCGCGTTGCATATTGTGAAAGGCCCACCCGGACCAGCGCTGCATCAACCTGCGCCTTTTGTTCTGCATTCAATTTGAGCGAAGGTGAAACGCCCAACGCCACATTGTCCCACACACTCAAATGCGCAAACACATTATGATCTTGAAAGATCATGCTGACTGGGCGTGACGCTGGGGAGATATGTTGCATATCGGCGCCATTCAGCCACAGTTTGCCTTGTCCCAAATCCTCAAATCCAGCGATAATAGAAAGCAGAGTTGATTTACCGGCCCCACTTCCACCCAGTATGGCAGCAAAACTTTGTGGCTTCACATGAAGGTCAACGCCCAACGAGAATTTCTTTTTTTGGAAAACTGCATTTTCAATCAAGATCATGCGCGTCTCCAAATTTTTGTGCAGCCCATGCGCATATCAAACTCAAAATCGCCAATAGAAAAGCAGTTCCGGCTGCATCGCTACCTCTGTAATGCCCCATCTGAATTTGAATGAGTGATGGCAAAGTGACGACACCTTGATTGCCGAGAAGTGTGATCGCGGTCAGGTCTCCAATTGAAAGAATAAACGCCAGCAAGAATGATTGAACCAATGGCCGTGTCATCAATGGCAAATCAATATGCCGTATTTTTTGCCATCCACTCAAAGCCAGCTGCGCGCAAAGCCTGTCATATTTTTTGCGGTTGCGCTCAAATGCAGGTGCAAGAATCGAAATAACAAAAGGCAAAGCCATTAAAGCATTGAGTGCAATAATAGTGGCAATCACAACGGACACGCTGTCGCTAAAATCCCGCAATAGAATGAACCATCCCGTTGCCATGACAGCAGGGGGGACGATCAAAGCAGACAAAGCGAGGCCTTGAGAAAACCAATCAGATTGTTGTGCAATGTTCCAGGCCAGCAACAGAGCAAGGCATGACGAAATCATTCCAATGCCAAAACTAAAACCAGCGGCATTCAAAACTTGAGGGCTGATCTGTATTTGTGTCATTCCACTTGAAAATAAAGCCAGCAAAGGCGGCAAAACTATAAACGCCCCAAGAGCAATCATTGTAAAGTCAAAGAACCGCGCGCCAAACCCTCGTCCGTCATAGCGCCGTTGAAACAATTGATTTCCCGCATGGGTCACATTTTGCAACATCACACGGCCTGACAGTGCGACCAAACCGAAACATAATACGATTTGAATAAGTGCTAATGTCAACGCACGCCCAATGTCAAAATCGAGCCGCAATGACTGATAGATTGCAACTTCAAGCGTGGTCGCAGTAGGCCCGCCCAGTGTCAGCACAATCACAAAGCTGGCAGCACACAATAGAAAAATCAGCGCACTCACACGCGGAACAATATTGCGAAAAACGGGCCATTCAACATGCCAAAAAAGTTCTCTGTCCGTGAATGAGAGTTGCGCGGAAAGTCGGAAATTTTCAGGCGCAATCTGTTCGCTTGCTTCATAGAAAAGTCGAACCGCGAGAGGTAGATTGAAAAACACATGTGCCAGCAGAATACCGCCCAAGCCGTAAAGTTCAATCCACCCACCCAGCAAATGTCGGTTACCGTAAATGGAAGTGAGTGCCAAAACCACGACGATGGCGGGAAGTGCGGTCGGCACCGCAAACAAACGTAACAGCCAGGCATGGCCGGGAAAATCCTGCCGTGCTAAAGCGCGCGCGATTAAGAGTCCGGGAATCGCAGATAGCACCATTGATAGAAATGCTTGCTCGAGCGTGAAAACCAAAACATCCCAAACCCCAGCATCGAGCCGAAATGCTGCAATTCCGCCCCTCGAAATGGCAAACCAAATCAACGGCACAAGACCCAAGAAAACGCTGCTCAAAACGAGAGTCTGAGCAGCGAAGTGTTGATAAGTCCGTTCAGCCATTAACTGCTTTGAACCATTCATTGATCCAATCTCGGCGATGCGCGTTCACCTCTTGCGGTGAATAAATCAAAGTCTTCGCAGGCTTCACGAGTTTATCAAACTCACTAGGCAACGGCGCAGATGTGGCGCTGGCAGGCATCATCCAATTAATTGTCGGAATATTGTCTTGAAAGCCCGGCGTCAAAATAAAATCCATAAATTTCTGCGCCAAAGCCTTATGCGGCGAAGCTTCAATCACGCCCGCCACTTCAATCTGCAAGTAATGGCCTTCTACAAAATTCGCAGCTTGATATTTATCTGTCTTTTCTTCGATCATATGATAGGCGGGCGAGGTGACGTAAGAAAACACCATCGACACTTCACCCTTGGTGAACAACGCATAAGCTTCATTCCAACCCGGTGCTGTAATCAAAATGCGTTTCTTCAACACCTTCCATTTTTCAGGTGCCTTATCGCCATAAACTGATTTCATCCACAGCAGAAATCCAAGCCCTGGCGTCGATGAACGAGGATCTTCTAGTGCAATCTTTTGCTTGGGATCGCCGTTTACAAGTTCCTCTAAACTGTTGGGTGGGTTCTTGATCAACTCAGTATTGTAAACAAAGGCAAAGTGGCCATAGTCATAGGGCAAAAATTCTGTGTCCGTCCAACCGCCCGGCACTTTGGCGCGCGATACATCGACACCGTGCTTGCCAAACACGCCCAAATCATGGGCTTCTGCTGTAAGGTTCGTATCAAGCCCTAAAACTACATCAGCCTTGGTGTCCTTGCCTTCAAGTTTCAATCGATTGAGAACCGCAACGCCGTCGCCCAGCGAAACCCACTTCACTTCGCAATCGCAAGTCTCCTCAAATTTAGCTTTGATTTTTGCGCCCGGGCCATAATCGCCCACGAAACTTTCATAGGTATATACAGTCAAAACATCCTTGGCCTGCGCAACTGCGCCAAGAGCTAACAACATCGTGGCAGTTAATAGAATCTTCTTCATCATTCCTCCAAAAGCCAGAAATGCATGAGAGTGGGCCGCCATAGGTGAAAGCCCGCTCGCAATCCCTCCGCTGGCATAATCCAGATCAGGTTCAGCGGGTTTAGGCGGTAAAGCCAGTCTCAGCCAAATAAATGGCACCCCGTTGAGAGCAGCTTTCTTCCTAGACTTGAATAGGTGCGCTGGCAAGATGCATCTGCTACATGGTGGCCATGTCGAAAATAGAAGTCTCAAAATTTGTGATTTTATTGGGTGGTCATGTCACACCAACCAAGCGTCTCAAAAAGCAAATGCAAGGTGCGCGCGTCATTGCTGCAGATAGTGGCATGCAGCATGCTGATGTGCTGGCCCTGAAACCTGAACTCTGGGTCGGTGACTTTGATTCTTCCAGTGCGCACCTCCAACGCAAACATGAAGAAGTGCTGCGTCAATCCCACCCTGCTGAAAAAGCTGCAACTGACGGTGAATTAGCGATCGCTGAAGCTTTGCGCCGTGGTGCGACGAGTCTGGTCCTCGTGGGCGGCTTTGGTGGCCAGTTCGATCATACTCTGGCGCATGCAGGATTCTTGTTGGCGCTGGCCAAGCGCGGCATGGATATTTTTATGACCTCGGGCAACGAAGAAGCCCGCGCCCTTTTTGATGAACTCGAATTTGATGATTTGAGTTTAGGCACCAGACTCAGCATCGCACCCTTCACGGATTTGCGCGGCCTCACATTATCCGGCGTGAAATGGCCGCTCAGCAAACATGATGTGCCATTAGGCTCAGCACTCACCCTTTCAAACATCATTATGGGCACTGTGCGCATCAATTTGCTCTCAGGCTCAGCACTTGTTCTCACCTATCCAACTGAATTGGAATAACATGACTATTTTTAAAATTGATCGCCTTGGTTCGAAGGGCGACGGCATTGGTCGCAGTGGCGAGGCCATGATGTTTGTAAATAAAGTAATTGCTGGCGAAGTTATCGAATTGGTTCACGGCAAACTGAAACGCATCGTCGAAGCATCGCCCGAAAGACAATCCGCCTTCTGTCAATATTATGACACGTGTGGCGGCTGTAAATTTCAACATTGGCAACATGAACCTTATGCTGAATGGAAACGCAACCTCGTTGTCGAAGCACTCAGGTCGCAAGGTATTGATTCCGAAGTCTCGCCGCTTGTTGATGCGCACGGGGCAGGGCGCAGACGTGTTTCACTTCATGTGCGCCAGATCGAAGGCGCGTGGGTCGCGGGCTTCATGGAGGCCAAATCGCATGATCTGGTGGCAATTGATATGTGCCCCGTGCTCGTGCCGCAATTGGCTCACGCACCTGCATTGGCCGCAAGTTTCGGTCCTTCGCTTGGAAATTGTGATGTGATGATTACAGTTGCCGATAATGGTTTGGATGTAGCGATCAAGGCTGAACGTCAAGCTGCCAACAAACACATCGCTCAATTCCGTGTTATCATGGAAAACTACAAAATCATGCGTCTCGCGCTGAATGATGAAGTGGTGGCCCAGCTCACAACACCAACCATCGCCATTGGTCCTGCACATCTTCAACTGCCGGTGAATTCATTTCTGCAAGCAACAGCTGCTGGCGAAGATGAATTGGTGCGCTTAGCCAAAACTCATCTCAGTAGAGCCAAAAAAATTCTCGATCTATTTTGCGGCGTCGGGCCCTTCACGTTCAGGTTGGCCGAGATTGGAAAAGTGCATGGCATCGACTTGGATAAAAATGCAGTTGCGTCGCTCCTGCAAGCCACAAGATTTGTCCAAGGGCTCAAGCCTATAACTGCTGTAGCCCGAGATCTTTTCGATAACCCGTTGGTGCCAGAAGAGCTGAACGAGTATGATTCAGTCATCTTCGATCCGCCGCGTGCGGGAGCCGAGACCCAAGCCAAGAACCTCGCAAAATCAAAGGTAAAACGCATTGTGTCCGTAGCATGCGACGTCCAAAGTTTCGCCCGCGATGCAGCGATATTGGTGAAGGGTGGTTATAAATTAGGACAGGTTACGCCCGTTGACCAATTCAAATATTCTGCCCATGTCGAAATCGTAGGAAGCTTTACGCGGCGATAGTTGATGTGACTTTCGCCGAAAACCAAATCGTAAAACTGGCACCCATGCCGGGAACCGAACTTATTTCCAGTCCACCAGCATGCATCTCAGCAACCTTGCGAACGGCTGCAAGCCCCAAACCTGTGCCAAAACTTTTTGTTGTGAAAAGGGGTTCTGAAATTTTAGACATCACATCTGCAGGAATGCCTGGTCCGTTATCGCGAACAATTATTTCAATGCCGCGTTCACTGCGGTGAAGCTCAACAATAATTTCTGGCCGGTGTTCAGGCCCTACAAGATTCATCCCAGTTTTACTAATCATAGCGTCTGCGGCATTTGTCAAAAGGTTAATCACGCCACGGCGCAGTCGTTCGGAATCTATTTCGGCAAACATCGCAGAGTCCGACAATACGCATCGAACTTTAATGTCTTCATGCAGTTTTGCGGCTTCTTCAACCAGCAGATCTTGTAGCCACAGATTGAGATCTTTCGCCTCAGTTGAAAGCGGCTGTGTTCTTGAAAAATCAAGCAGCTGCGAAATAATATTGTCACACCGCGAAACACCTACTTCAATGCGGTCAAGTTGCGCATTAACATCAATCGGAGAATCTTTAAGTTTACGCCGAAGTAAAAATGTGGTTGTACGCACGCCGCCCAGAGGATTGCGTAATTCATGTGCAACGGTCGCAACCAAATTACCAAGCTGAGCCATTTTCCCTTTTTCAACAATGTCTTCTTGCGCCTGCGTCAAAAGCTTTATTTTTTCGGCCAAGTCACTGTTCAGCCGCCAAATATCATTGTTGAGCGTCTGGAACGTTTCAGAGCTGAGAGTGGCTTCGGCTTCAGCCTTCGCTGATAGGTCACGCTCATTTTTCATAACCTTATTTAATCGTCGCGCTTGCGCGAGATTGACCTGCATCAAATAGATACTGATAGCTGCGGCCAGTCCTATGCCGGCAAGTGTCAAAAATTCCTGCCGACGAGACTTTGTCGCGCTTTTTACAACTTCACTTTCATTGAAGCTTTTATCAGGAAGCCCCGCCCAAACAGTCCAAGGGCTGCGACTATCAATAACCCGCAGTGGCACAACCTCAGAATAGATAAGGCTGTTGTCGGGCCTCCCTTCTTTCACAAAACTATCGGAGCTTTCCAAACCAATATCACTGAGGTCAACATTGACATTCCCATTATTTGCATTGACGAGGGCCAGATTGTTGTTCTGGACGAGTGCATTCACGCTTTCACTCAACAATATCGCTGACACAGTTCCCTTCAAGCTTCCATCAAGTCCGTAGAACGGCACGGAGAAAATAATCCCGGACCGATCTTTTTCTGTGAGCGATCTTATGAACAGAGAGTTGTCTCTAGAGGCGGTCTCGTTGCCACTTATGAATGGAACATCAAACCCTTTGATTTTTTCCACGGATTCATAATTTGCTTTGAGCCATTTCATCTGTTCCAATATTTGTTGATATTCAAATTTTTCGACTTCTTGACGCCTTGTGGCGCTAGGTTTGGCCGCGTCTTCAGTTTTGCGAGGTTGCTCAAGAGTGCTCACGCCGTCGCTTGCATTTAGGATCAGTTTGTCAACGATCAAAATAGGCATTTCATTTTTTGACGTGATCGGATCAAACTTGTCCGGTGCAAAATCGATTGGCACGATGTAAATTTCAGAGACCGCGAGATTTACGGCCAGATTGTTGTAAACGTGTTGAAACGCAACGCGTGCATCTTGCGTCAAATTCGTTCCATGTCGGTCAACATTACGCACGCCCGGCAAATAAGAAAGTGTCCTGAGATTTTCATAGATAGACTTCAATTTGTTTTCAATATTTTCAACACCGCGCATCGTGTCCTTGTGTGAGAACTCAATAAAGTGCTGTCGCGCCTGAATCATGTTCTCAGTCCAACGCTGATGAACTGCGTAAGAGAAAACAGCAACCAGCGTCGCCAAAGTCAGCCAAATAACCGCAAAAATTCGAGCCACTCTTGCTCCCCAGTAAGTTTAGGCAAGCTCTATTTATCAAAACAGGGCTTTACAACTTCTTAACTATTGTTTTAGCCAAAATTTAAACACTTGCAGCGGCTTGACTCTTGGTCAACGCCATGGTCGGTGAACTAAATGGTCTAAAAGTGGATTCTTAAACATGTCGATCGCATTTGTTTTTCCGGGTCAAGGCAGTCAAGCATTGGGCATGGGTAAGGCTTTGGCCGAACACTCAGAGGCAGCGCGTGCTGTATTTGCAGAAGTGGATGAAGCGCTGGGCCAAAAACTGTCTGACTTAATGTGGAACGGCCCTGAAGCTGAATTAACTTTGACTGAAAATGCCCAACCCGCATTGATGGCGGTCAGCATGGCAGCTCTTCGCGTGCTGGAAACCGAATATGGCATCACTCTGGCTCAAACAGCAAAATTTGTGGCGGGCCATTCATTGGGTGAGTATTCAGCACTTGCGGCTGCTGGAACTTTTTCGGTTGCTGACACAGCAAGGCTTCTGAAAATCCGCGGCAAGGCTATGCAGGCAGCCACCCCTGTGGGCGTCGGTGCCATGGCCGCATTGCTCGGATTAGATTTTGCGACTGCATCGCTGGTTGCCGCAGAAGCCGCCCAAGGTGAAGTGTGTCAAGCCGCAAACGACAATTCGGATGGCCAGGTCGTCGTATCCGGGTCCAAAGCCGCTATTGATCGCGCCATTGAAATTGCCAAGGCCAAAGGTGCCAAGCGTGCAATACTCTTGGCCGTATCCGCACCATTCCATTGCGCATTGATGCAGCCCGCGGCCGATGCGATGGCCAAAGCCTTGAGCGACGTTAAAATGCACGTGCCCGCTGTACCCCTCGTGGCCAACATACTGGCTAGCCAAGTCACCGATCCCGCCATCATTCGCCAAAAGCTGGTGGAACAGGTCACAGGCACAGTGCGCTGGCGCGAGAGCGTAGGTTATATGGTAGCCCAAGGTGTTAAAGTATTTGTTGAAATAGGTGCGGGTAAAGTATTGACAGGACTCAGCAAAAAGAATTCACCGGATGCCTTGGCGGTGGCCTGCGGCACGCCTGAGGATATAGCCGCTACGGCGGCACATTTGAAACAAGGATAAAGCTATGTTCAATCTAACTGGCAAAACAGCATTGATCACAGGCGCCAGCGGCGGAATTGGAGCAGCTATCGCCAAAACCTTGCACGCAGCAGGTGCCACCATTGCCATTTCCGGCACCCGCCAAGCTGTTCTTGAAGAGCTCAAATCTCAAATTGGCGACAATGTTCACGTGATGCCATGCAATCTTTCCAATGTCGAAGATGTTGAAAAACTTATCCCTGCCGTAGAGGCGGCCATGGGTGGCCTCGATATTCTAGTCAATAATGCGGGTATCACCAAAGATGGCCTTGCCATGCGGATGAAAGATGAAGACTGGCAAAGTGTTATTGACGTCAACCTCACGTCAAACTTCCGTCTTTGTCGTGCTGCTATGCGCGACATGATGAAAAAGCGCTGGGGCCGCATTATCAACATTACATCGATTGTTGGTGTGACCGGCAACCCAGGCCAGGTGAATTATGTGGCCTCAAAAGCAGGCATCATCGGCATGACCAAATCCATCGCTCAGGAACTGGCTGCACGAGGCGTAACCGCAAACTGCGTCGCCCCCGGCTTTATCGCCACGCCGATGACCGATGTTTTGAATGAGAAGCAAAAAGAGACCATTCTGGGACGAATCCCCGCCGGACGCATGGGCGGCCCGGATGATATTGCTGCGGCCGTCTTATATTTGTCATCAGAAGAAGCAGGTTATGTCACTGGCCAGACACTGCATGTCAATGGCGGCATGGCGATGATTTAACTGATTTGCGCCCTGCAAATCTAAGGTTGTCCCGCATAAATATAAGTTCACGGGGCGAAAAATACCCTCTTTTGACGGCAATCACTTTTGTGCTAACAAACATCGCGGTGTGGTTTGAGGGGGCCTTCTTCAGGTATCCGATTGCGCTGCGTAATGAGTTAAAAAGGATACTAACACATGAGCGATATCGCTGAACGAGTGAAGAAGATCGTAGTTGAACACCTGGGCGTAGATGCCGACAAGGTGAAGCAAGAAGCGAGTTTTATTGATGATCTCGGTGCCGACAGCTTGGACACGGTTGAACTCGTGATGGCTTTCGAAGAAGAATTCGGCATCGAAATTCCAGACGACGCGGCTGAACATATTCAGACCGTTGGCGATGCTGTGAAGTTTATTGAAAAGACTTCAGCTTAACATTTTGCCTTGTTTTGCGGGGCAAATTTAAACGGATCTCGCGCGGGGGCAGGGCGTAATGCGCAACCTGTATCCCCGCGCAGTCATGTTACAATCAACCTTTGAGTGATGAGGGATTTGAGATGCGGCGCGTCGTAATAACTGGTTTAGGGATGGTATCGCCATTGGCGGCCAATGTGGAAGACACATGGGCAAAGCTTTTGGCAGGCGAATCCGGCGCAGGTCCTATTACTAAATTTGACGCATCAGCCTATCCCGCTCGTATAGCTTTCGAAGTAAAAAACGGGGATGGTACCAAAGGCACCTTAAACCGCGATCAATGGGTAGATCCAAAAGACCAGCGCCGATTCGATGATTTCATTCAATATGCATTGGTGGCCGCAAAACAGGCTTTGGCTGATGCAAACTATGCCCCCAAAACACCCGATGAACAATATCGCGCTGGCGTGTTGGTAGGCTCCGGCATTGGCGGCCTGCCCAGCATTAACGACACCGCATTGTTGTTGGCCGAAAAGGGCTACCGCAAAATCAGCCCATTCTTCATTCCCGGCTCTCTTATAAACTTAGCTTCTGGTCTGATCTCGATCAATTGCGGCCTTAAAGGCCCAAACTCTGCTGTTGTGACAGCTTGTTCAACCGGCGCACATGCCATTGGTGACGCAGCACGTATCATCATGATGGACGACGCTGATGTGATGATTGCAGGCGGAGCTGAAGCCTGCATTTCACCCCTCGGAATTGCGGGCTTCATCGCCTGTCGCGCACTGTCCACAAATTTCAACGAAACGCCGACCAAAGGCTCTAGGCCTTATGACAAAGATCGCGATGGTTTCGTTATGGGCGAGGGTGCAGGCGTTGTTGTGCTAGAATCGCTCGAACATGCGCAAGCCCGTGGCGCAAAGATCTATGCTGAAATCATCGGCTACGGCATGTCCGGCGATGCCCATCATGTAACAGCTCCCGCTGAAGATGGTGATGGCGCTTATCGCTGTATGAAAGCAGCCCTTCGCCGTTCGCAGACCATGCCCGGCGATATTGACTACATCAACGCCCACGGCACATCCACACCACTTGGCGATGAAATTGAACTCCGCGCTGTCGAACGCTTGCTTGGCAATGATGCAGCAGGTCTTCACATGTCCTCAACAAAATCAGCAATTGGCCATTTGCTGGGTGCAGCAGGTGCAGTTGAAGCAATTTTCTCGACTTTGGCGATCCGCGACAATATTTGCCCGCCAACTTTAAATTTGGATAACCCATCAGTGGAAACTCAAATCAATCTTGTTCCAAAAGTGGCAGTTAAAAAACCGATCAACACAGTTCTGTCCAATTCTTTTGGTTTTGGTGGTACCAACGCATCCTTGCTATTGCGTCGTTTTGCGGCGTAAAGTTTTGGGGGCGGAGGGCTAAAGAGTGATCGACGAAGAACCCCCAAGACGTGTTTCAGAACCAGTCCTACCAAAGGTGAGACGAAGCGCATTCACGCGCGTACTCGGTTCGTTATTTGCATTCCTGTTTATCGTCGGCGGACTGCTTGCAGCACTGGGCAGCTGGGCCTGGCTCACATTCACCGCGCCCGGGCCGCTAAAAGATAAAAAAATCTATGAGATCGCAAAAAATCTTGATCGCACACAGATAGCTGCAACATTACAAGATCAGGGGATCATCGCCGACGCTCGCTTGTTTAGTGCCGCAGCTGCCGTCAATGCATTTCGTGTTGGCAAATTGAAACCCGGCGAATATGAATTCCCTGCAAGTGCCTCTATGTATGATGTGCTTGGCATGATCACCTCCGGCCACTTCCTCACTTATAAAGTGACAATCCCCGAGGGCTGGACATCGCAAATGGTTGTCGCGCGCCTAACCGAACAAAAAGAACTCGAAGGCGAGATCAAAATTGTTCCTGCCGAAGGTTCAATTTTGCCTGCTACCTATCCATTCGTACGCGGTCAAACGCGCGAAAAACTTCTCGAAATTATGCAGGCCGCGCAAACCAAGCTGCTTGACACACTCTGGAAGGCGCGTCCGCCCACAACCAGTATCGCTTCACCGCAAGAACTTGTAACGCTCGCTTCAATCGTCGAAAAAGAAACCGGCGTGGCCGAAGAGCGCCCAAAAGTAGCATCAGTTTTTCTGAACCGTCTCAATGAAAAGATGCGACTGCAATCTGATCCCACGACGATTTACGGAATTGTGGGCGGCAAAGGAAAACTTGATCGCCCCCTCAGCAAAGCCGATCTTGAGGCGCCCACACCTTATAACACTTATACTATTAGTGGCTTGCCTCCCGGCCCCATAGCCAATCCGGGCAAAGCCGCATTAGAGGCCGTGCTCAATCCAGATAGCACGAAATATCTTTATTTTGTAGCTGACGGAACAGGCGGCCATGCCTTCGCGGCCACACTTGACGAGCACAATGCCAACGTCAAAAAATGGCGCGCCCAGCAAACTGGAACAGACGAAACTGTTCCAGCGGTCATAGCACCCGCAGCCACGGCTCAACCCGATCCAAACACCGTTGTAAATCCAGCCTTGCCAGAAGTTCCAGCCCAACCAGTGGTCGCACCACCAACCGCGCCGCCTGCAACACCGCCGCCTGCCGCCGCACCACCGGCAGCCACTGAAGATCCTGTTCCGCCGGAACCAGTTGTTGATGGAGAGCCTGTTCCGCCAGAACCTGCTATCGATGCGCCCCAACCAGCAGCAACTGTAAAGCCCGGTTCAACTGTCACGGTAAATGGCAAAAAAGTGCCAATTCCCGTTCCGAAGAAGGCAAAGAAATAGCACTGTTGTTTGCAGTCCCGCTAAAATCTTTCAAACTGTGATTCGAAGGCGGCAATAACAATATGACTTTGGCGAGTATGACAGGCTTCGCACGCAGTGCTGGCAACAGCGGCGATTATAGCTGGGTGTGGGAACTGAAAAGCGTAAATGGCAAAGCGCTGGATGTGCGCCTGCGCATGCCCCAAGGTTATGATCACCTTGAAATCCAAAGCCGCAACGCCATCCAACAGAATTTCAAACGCGGAAATATCCAAGCATCGCTCACAATTGCCAACGGCAAACAACACGAAAAACTGTCGATCAATGCCGAAGTGCTGGATCAATATTTAGCGCTCGCAAAAGACCTGCACAGCAAGCTTGGCGGCGAAGCCCCGCGTGTTGATAATCTTCTCGTCATGCGTGGAGTGTTGGAAGTCGTCGTCACACCCATTGATGAAGCAGAGCAAACAGCAAGAGACAATGGCATTTTGAATTCATTGGACGAAGCTGTAAACGCATTGAACATCGCCCGATTGGAAGAAGGCGGCAGACTGAAACAGACTTTGGTCGATCAAGTTGCTCGCATCGCTGAGCTGACGCAAGCCGCAGCAACGAACCCATCAAGATCCGCCGAAGCCATAAAGCTTCGCCTTAAAGAGCAAATCACCAAACTCCTCGAAGCCAGCAATAGCTTTGATCCCGACCGACTCCACCAAGAAGCCGTCATGATCGCCACACGGGCAGACATTCAAGAAGAGATTGATCGTTTGATCGCTCATGTCGCTGCGGCAAAGGAGCTGCTCATCAGCAAAGAACCCGTAGGCCGCAAGCTTGATTTTCTGGCGCAAGAGTTTAATCGCGAAGCTAATACTTTGTGCTCTAAGGCTGGTGATAAATCCATGTCGGCCATCGGCCTCGAACTCAAAACCATCATCGACCAATTGCGCGAGCAGGTACAAAACATTGAGTAACTTGAACCCCCACACTCACATCCCGCGCCGTGGCATCCTGTTTGTCATGTCGTCACCTTCTGGCGCTGGCAAAACCACGCTGTCGCGCAAGCTTTTGGGTGCAGACGCCAATATCTCGATGTCGGTTTCAGTCACCACCAGAAAGCCACGCCCCGGCGAAGTTGATGGCCGCGATTACCATTTTATCAGCCAAGCCCAGTTCGATAAAATGGTGCACGACAAACAACTCTTGGAATGGGCCACCGTATTCGGCAATTCCTACGGCACACCGCGAAAGCCAGTTGAAGTCGCACTCAACGTGGGTTGCGATGTTTTGTTTGATATCGATTGGCAAGGCACCCAGCAATTAGCCCAAGCCATGGAAGATGATTTAGTGCGCATCTTCATCCTGCCACCAAGCGCAGAAATTCTCCGTGATCGTTTGATTGGCCGCAACCAAGATTCATCATCAGTCGTAGCCAAGCGCATGGCCGAAGCCCCCCGCGAAATCAGCCATTGGCCGGAATATGATTACGTCATCGTCAACGACGAAATCGAATCCTCGCACCGCCAGATCACCGCGATAGTAATGGCAGAACGACTTCGACGCCGAAGGCAAGTAGGGTTGACGGAGTTTGTTCGGGCGATGACGAAGCAATTATAGTTTTTGCGCCAACCTCGCAAAATCTGCCACGCTCAGTTCCTCAGCCCTTTTCTGCGGCTCCAACCCCAAGCCCTCAAGAACTTCTTCGGGCCTCTCAAACACCGCCTTCAAACTCGAGCGCAACATCTTACGCCTTTGCCCAAACCCCGCCGCCGTCACGCGCTGCAAATTCCGCAATTCACAAACCGGTTCACAAACGGCGCGTGGAACCAAATGCACAATGCTTGAAGTAATTTTAGGCGGCGGTGTAAACGCGCTTCGGTTTACATCAAACAATTTCGTGGCCACGCAGCGCCACTGACTAATAATCGAAAGTCGCCCATAATGTTCAGTGCCGGGCTTGGCCACAATCCGTTCCGCCACTTCTTTTTGAAACATCAATGTGAGAGACGAAAACCAAGGTGGCCAGACTTCCCCACCAATCCATCCCAACAACAAAGCCGTGGCCACATTATAAGGCAAATTCGCAACAATCTTTGCTGGCCCCGAAATCACATTTACCCAATCCACCTCAAGCGCATCAGCCGAAATCACCTCAAGCCGCCCCGGATATGCCGCAGCAATTTCAGCAAGTGCGGGCAGCGTACGCTCATCGCGCTCCACCGCAATGACGCGCGCAGCACCTTCCATCAAAAGTGCACGTGTCAGCCCACCAGGCCCCGGCCCAATTTCAACAACAGTAACATCCTTCAAATCGCCAGCGGCCCGCGCAATGCGCCGCGTCAGATTGAGATCGAATAGAAAATTCTGCCCCAGAGATTTCTTGGCCGCCAACCCATGCGTCGCGATCACCTCGCGCAGTGGCGGCAAGCCATCGTCGCTCACGCGCGCGCAGCCATCGATGAAGCCAAGCGAATGGCTGCAATCAAACTCGTCGGGTTCGCAACACCTTTGCCAGCAATCCCAAGCGCTGTGCCATGGTCAGGCGAGGTGCGAATAAATGGCAACCCCAAGGTCACATTCACCCCGCCATGAAAATCCAGCGTCTTCACGGGGATCAACGCTTGATCATGATACATGCACAGAATGGCATCATAAGTTGCGCGCGCCTCAGCATGAAAAGCAGTATCTGCCGAAATCGGCCCAAACACATCAATTCCCGCCACCTTCAACAAAGCAACTGCAGGGACCACAACCAACCGATCTTCTTTGCCCATCGCGCCATTTTCGCCTGCATGCGGATTAAGCCCGGTCACCGCTATTCGTGGCTTTGCAATCCCGAACCAACGCTTCAAACTTTCCGCCACCACTTTGCCCTGCGCAACAATGGCCTCCGTCGTTAAAGCTTTCGGCACATCGGCCAGTGGGATATGCACAGTCACCGGAACCGCCCGAAGCCCTGCACCAACCAGCATCATCACTTCGTGCCCAGAAACATTTGCAAGCGACGCCAGATAATCCGTATGCCCTTGGTGCTTGAAGCCCACATCATAAAGTGTTTCTTTCTGAATGGGATTGGTCACCATGCCAGAAGCGTCGCCCGAAAAACAAAGCCGCACCGCTTCATCAATCGAGGCAATCACTGCAGCAGAATTGTGCGTGTCGAGTTTTCCCGCAACGGATGAAACGGGCAGGGGACGATTAATAACCGGAACACCACGCCCAAAAACCAAAGCACAATCGGCCACGCGTTCAATACCAACAAACGAAACATCAAACCCTGCAGCCTTAGCCCGCGACTCAAAAACCGCCGCATCCCCAATTAGACAAAACTGCTGTGATGGATCATTCCGTAAAGCTAACCAAGCCTGCGCCGTAATCTCAGGTGCAACACCCGCTGGTTCGCCCATGGTTAGAACGAGGGGCGTCATTTTGTGAAAGTCTGATCTTTATATTCGATCACGGCACCTTTGCGCATAATCGCTAAGTATTTCTGTTCAACGCGATCGAACTTTTCATTCAGAGCCATATTTTCAATTTGTTGACGTGTTGGCAGAGGCGCATTGATTTTAGGTGGCGTAATCATCCGCTTTCCGCACCATGCAATCGCCTGAACACCTTTAGGCCCACGCACAGGCCCAATGGCACCGCCAATGCCTTTGGCCTGTAATGCCGCCTTCAGCGGGGCTGGTAACTTGCGCCCATCGGCCTCGATCACTTTACCAACTTTAACGTTGAATATCCCAGCTGCCGCAGCGCGCGCTGAACCGCAGCCTTTGAATTTTTGAAGATACTGCCCCACTTCAATGGCGCGAGATTGCAGCAGCTGCGGGTCGTCACCCTCAACCGGAAAATCAACTTGAAGTATCGAGTAAACTTCAATGGGCTGCCGCCGCGGATCAGCCATGATTTTTTTAACTTTTCCATTAATGTCGGCCGTAACTTCCGCCATCTTCTTATCAACTTCGCCCGGATCAACCGCAATTTTTTCTTTATATTTGGCAGTGAGCAGGCGACTAAATGACATCTGCGCAGAAACATATTGGCGCATGGTATTTAGCGTAAGCCCTTGCTTGCCCAGCTTGCCTTCGAGGCCCGCCATATCCGTTTTGAGCCCCTTGGCCATTCCGCCTAAGCGTTCATCAATTTCCTTCTCGGTGGGATCGATCCGAAAGCGCCGCGCTTCATCGATTTTCACCACATCATCAATCAGCGCGTTGCCAATTTTCTTACGGTCAAAGCCGCTCGTCTGCCCTAAAATCGCCAACAACTTAATGCGCTGGTCAATATCAAAGCTCGTCACGGGATGGTCATTTACAGTTGCAATGACCGATGCTTCCTGAGCATTGACAGGCTGATACAATGCAATAAGCAAAACAAAAGCGAACATCGATCTAAGGATCATCAGAAGCCGGCCGCTACTGTAGCCTTGCCCAGTGTTGCCAATTCCAGCGACAATATAACCTTGTCTTCGGTTTCGTGGGTAAACGGATCGTTGGTTCCGGTATATGCCACTTTGAAGTTCATGCATTCGCAGTCAAATTCCAGTCCAAAAGTTTTGCGCGTCAGTTGGCTATAACCAATGTCATAGGTGAGCCCCCCAAACACGTTCCATCCATCTTCAAGGCCAAACTTAACATCGCCTTGCACCCAGTTTTCAGCGCGTATCCGGCCATAGTTTGGTTCTGCACCAATGTTCAAGTAGCCCAGATTGGCGGAAATCCTGTCAAAAGTGAGGCTGGCCAAAGCCTCTTGTCGGTCGAGCGCAGAAAAATCATTCAGCATGCGCGCTTCATAAGAAAGTGAAAGGTCACTCCAGGGTTGGAAAACAATATTTCCCACTACGTCTGAATTCTCGCCGCTTAAACCAGAACCCGCAACAAAACTGTTTTGCCCGGCAATGTGAACAGACTCGCCCAAACTCGCGCGAATGAACCCACCATTGGCATCATAATAGGCGTAAGTCGCGCCAACATTCGCCCGTGTGCCGCCCTCGTAACGATCAAGCCCCGTAAACCGATCAGACAGAAATAAGCTCGTATGATCGAAGTTCAAAGTAATCGCGTCTTCATTGCCCCACTGATTAACGTTGGTCTGATCCGCAGCAGATATCAATTGGAACACCGGCGTTATAATGCTTTGGCCATATTGCGAAGACGAAATAAACGGCATGCGCACATCAACACCCGTCGAAGGCAAAATTTGCCCCGTGGTTTCGCTTGCGCTTGAAGCACCCGGCACATTATCGGTAATGTAAATCTCGTTGCGCACTTTCGCAAATGGCGAAACCACAATCCCGTTGTCGGTCGTAAATTGCGTTTTCCAATTTACATCAAGCACGCCGCGGGTTTGATCGGTGCCATGATTAACCGTGGTATATGGCGTGCTGCTTTGATCGCGGTGAAGCGAATAAGCACTCCAATCAAAACTAATGTCCCCACCAAACGAAACATCCTTGAAAACCTGCTCTCCTGAAACAAAAGGCATCGCATAAGGCAAGTCAGCTTGATCGACATAAGTGGAGAGCGATTGAAAATTCAACAGCTGTGCTGAAACATAATCCTGATCGCGAATTTCGGTAGCGTAAATATTATTATAGGCAATCTCGCGCCCGTCATAACCATAGTGATCAAGGAATGTGCGGTCACTCACAAACGTGCCGTTCCATCCCCAATTCCAATCTTGGTCCAGTTTAAACTTGCCCTCGGTTTCAAGAGCACCACGCCACTCATGATTATCTTCACCCGTCAAAGGCGTAAATTGGTGCACACCTATGCCACGAATATTATAATTCCCAGTGGCCGTCGCTTGCCGAAACTCCACATCTGCCACTGGCCCCTGGCGCGTGGTCAACAATGGCCCGAATGTCAAATCATAATCAGGTGCCAAAGCCCAGAAATAAACAGGTGCAAATCCCGCTCCAAAAGCACCGCCAAACTTCACATCGGGAATAAGCCAACCTGAACGGCGCTTCACTGATGGATCAGGATAAGTGAAATAAGGTGCCGCAGCGATGGTCACGCCACCGATCTGCAATTTTGGATTCACATAATGAATATCATGCGCCTTATTGTCATGCGTTGCTTCATCAGCCACGACTTGCCATAGCGGGCGCCCGCTGCGTGTTTTGCAGTCCGTGCAAGCTGTATAAGTCGCATGCGTATAAACCGTAATCTCACCCTCATAGCGCCGCGCATATTCTGCGGTGATCGTCACATTGTTGGTCAACAACGCTTTCACATGTTCGGCAAACCCGGTTTTGAATTTATTAGCGAGATCGATGGAATCTGCTTTGAGAATATTGCCATTAGGTTCGCGGATCACCACTGAACCATTGGCTTTGAACGCACCCGTCTTCGAATTATATTCAACCCGTGTGGCCACTAAAGTGAACGGCCCATAAACCAGCCTCACCGTGCCCGTCGCCACAGCGTTGAGCGAGCGCGGATCATAAGTAATTTTATCGGCCACCACATCAACCTTGGTGCCCTTGGGGGGCATCTTAAGGTTTGGCTCAATTAATGTTTTTTCAGTAATTGCAAGGGCAGGTGAAGCAAAACCCAGCACCGCAAGTCCAAGCACCAGTGCACCGCAGGAAACAGTTTCCCGCAATCGGCTCAAAGCACTTGATCTTTGCTTGAACTGCCCCAAACACCACCACCAAAGGAAAACAAAACGACAATCAATCCTTAACGACTTTTAACCGCGCCGTGAAGGGAAGAAATATTTCGCAACAAACTGGTGAAAATAAGAGTCAAAGCCAGTTTCCAACCGTACTGGTTAATAGCTCATAAATGTCCAGTTGAAGCCAAATGCCCAGCCCGCTATGCAAACCATTATACAAATCAAGGATTCTCCAATGAAAATAGCCTTTGCTAACGCCACATTGCCAAAATCAGGCGTAATCGTCGTATTCGCAACAGAGGGCGGCAAGCTGACTGCCCCCGCCGCTATTGTCGATAAAGCCAGCAAAGGTCAACTCACCCGCGCGGTCAAAGCGGCTAATTTCGAAGGCAAACGCGATCAAATAATGGATGTCATCGCCTGCGGTACATATGATCGTATTCTCGTCGTGGGGCTTGGCAAGGCTGATTCGATCACAGCCCATGAAACAGAAATGCTCGGCGGCGCAATAGCAGGCTCATTGCAATCTGCCAAAGTCACCATTGCCGCAATTGCTGTGGCCAGCCATAAAACCTTATCAGAAGCAGAAACCGCTTCACTGCTGGCTTCGGGCGCATCGCTCCGCGTCTATAGCTTCGACCAATACAAATCCAAGAAGCCAGAGAAAGCTAAGCCGCTTGATTCCATCGCTATCCATTCCGCAAGCGCAGAAAAAGCCGAAGCCGAATTTGCGCCGCTGTCTGCCATCCGCGAAGGCAATCACTTTGCGCGTAATCTCGTGAATGAGCCAGCCAACATTCTCTATCCAGTGGAATTTGCCAACCGTGCCAAGCAACTTGCCAAAGCTGGCGTGAAAATCGAAATTCTAACACCAGCCCAAATGAAGAAACTTGGCATGGGTGCACTATTAGGTGTGGCTCAAGGTTCGCCCTTCGAAGCTAGACTTGTCGTTATGCGCTGGGATGGTGGCAAGAAGGGCCAACAACCCATCGCCTTCATCGGCAAAGGTGTAACTTTCGATACGGGTGGTGTCTCAATCAAGCCAGCAGGTGGCATGGAAGATATGAAGGGCGATATGGGCGGCGCCGCCTGCGTCACAGGCTTAATGTTGGCTCTGGCCAAACGCAAAGCCAAAGCAAATGTCATTGGTGCAATCGGTCTTGTTGAAAACGCCATTGACGGCAATGCCCAACGCCCAGGTGACGTGGTCAAATCCATGTCCGGCCAAACCATCGCTGTTCTCAACACCGATGCTGAAGGTCGCCTCGTCTTGGCTGATGTGCTTTGGTATATCCAAGACAAATTCAAACCAAAATTCATGATCAACCTGGCCACGCTCACGGGCGCAATCCTGGTCGCCCTGGGCAAAGAACACGCAGGTTTATTTTCAAATAATGATGAACTCGCAAAGCGTATTTCGGATGCAGGTTATGCGACAGGTGAAAAAGTCTGGCGTATGCCGCTAACGCCCGCCTACGACAAGATGATCGACTCAGACATCGCCGATATGAAAAACATCGGCGGCCGTTTCGCGGGCTCCATCACCGCAGCCCAATTTCTGCAACGCTTCGTCAACAAAGTGCCATGGGCGCATCTTGATGTGGCAGGCACCGCCATGGACGCCGAAAAATCCGCTATCAATCAAAGCTGGGGTTCGGGCTGGGGTGTGAGGTTGCTCAATAAATTGGTGGCAGACCACTACGAGAAATGAGTTCCGCCGATTAGAGATAATCTCTTGCATAGCAGATATCTCTATTCTGTAACTGTACCTTCTTGTATTACATATTTACAGTTCCCAAGTATGAGCGACCGCAACCTCGTTGGTGTGTCACAACTTAAGATAAGGGAATTTAAAATGAATACTTTATGGCAACCCGTTGAAGTCGGCAGAATGCAGCTGAAACACCGCCTGGCCATGGCGCCAATGACCCGCAGCCGCGCTCAAGCTGACGGCACACCAAATGATTATGTCGCAGATTATTACGCCCAGCGCTCTTCTCTAGGATTGCTGATTGCAGAAGGCACGCAGCCTTCCGATGATGGCCAAGGTTACACAACCACGCCTGGCATCTACACTGATGCACATGTCAAAGGTTGGAAAAAAGTGACGGACGCCGTCCATAAAGCAGGCGGACACTTATACATCCAGATCATGCACGCAGGCCGCATCTCTCATCCAGATAACACCCCCCATCACCGCCAGCCAGTCGCACCATCGGCAATTTCTGCAAACCAACCAATGTTTACGCCAACTGGCATGCAAAACACTCCAGAGCCCCGCGCCTTAACACACGCTGAAGTAAAGCAAACCGTGAAAGATTTTGCTTATGCCGCCAAGCGCGCCATTGAAGCAGGCGCAGACGGCGTCGAAATCCACGGTGCCAACGGCTATCTCGTCGAGCAATTCATAGCGCCAAACTCCAACACCCGCACCGATGAATATGGCGGATCCATCGAAAACCGCGCCCGCTTTGCCATTGAAGTGGCAAAAGCCGTTGCTGCTGAAATTGGTGCAGATCGTACAGGCATTCGCTTGTCCCCGCTCAACACCGCAGGTGGTTTGGTGCAAGGGCCAGAAGCCCCAGCGCTGTTCCATTATCTCGTCGCCGAACTAAACAAACTCAATCTTGCCTACTTGCACATTTTGCATACTGGCGACGAAAATCTGCTGCAAGACATCCGCAAGGAATGGAAACACCCGCTTCTGGTCAACCGTCCAAACGCCACGCCAGACAATCTGGATCGTGACGTAAAAACCGGTATTGCGGATATGGTGCCCGTCGGCAAAATGGCCTTGTCAAATCCAGATCTAGTAGAACGCCTCAAAGCCAAAGCCACGCTGAACGAAGGCGACCCCAAGACCTTCTTTGGTGGCAATGAAGTGGGCTACACCGATTATCCAGCGCTTGCCGCATAATCTCGCTTGAAAGAATCTCCGTCATGAGGTGAAAGAGCCTCATGACGGAAGTTTGGTTTTATCACCTCGAAAAACAGCCCTTGGATCATGTGCTTCCGCGCATTGTGTCCAAAGCCATTGAACGTGGGCTTCCTTTGGTCATAGAAACTACCAGCCAAGAACAAGTCACCAAAATCTCCGATATGCTCTGGGCCGCTGAAGATGTGGCCTTTTTGCCCCACGCCTTTGAAGGAGACGGGCAGGGCGAGCTCCAACCCGTCTGGCTCACGACTAGCGCAGACAATCCTAACGAATCCAAAATGCGCATTTATACCCACGGTGCCATTCCCGTAGATATATCAACGCTTTCCAGAGCGATGTTGATGTTCGATGGCAACGACCCTCAAGCGTTGGACGCAGCCCGGGCCGAATGGAAACGCCACAAAACCGATGGTCACCAAGTCAGCTATTGGCGTCAAGACGAAAGCGGCAAATGGCAGAACCAAGCAAAATGACCGAAAAACTCAAATACCGATTGCTCACCGGCCCCGACGATAAAGCCTTCTGCGAAAAAGTCTCGAAAGCCTTGGAAGAGGGCTACGAACTTTATGGCTCACCGAGCATCACTTTCGACGGAAAAAAATGCATTGTGGCCCAAGCCGTCGTTTTAAAAAGTTCCGCCTATCAGTAACAGATCAAACGTTGTCCTCAGTCACCTTGCAGGACTTGTCTAAACTGATACCCATTTGTGGAATGTAATAATAACTAGCAGGCTCACCGTACGGTGTCAAGCTAAAAATCCTAAAAAAAGAAATTATTTTAAAAAAGATAGGAATTCAGCCACATATGCGTAACTATTGAAGCGATGTATCCAAGCAGCACCACAGGTGCCCATTTCAGATGACTCATAAAAGTATATTGCCCCTTGGCCAACCCCATCAAAGCCACCCCAGCCGCAGAGCCGATGGCAAGCAAACTGCCGCCCACACCTGCGGTCAAAGTGATGAGAAGCCATTGCCCATGGCTCATTTCAGGGTTCATGGTCAGCACTGCGAACATCATCGGAATGTTGTCGACTACCGCAGAAAGCAGCCCAATTGAGATGTTCGCCACGGTCGGCCCAAATTGACCATAAAGAAAACCATTGGCCAAATTCAGATAGCCAAGCACACCAAGCCCGCCAACCGCGAAGATGATTCCGAAAAAGAATAACAGCGTGTCCCATTCAACACGTTCAATTTCTTTAAAAGAATTTAAAACCATATCATCATTCTGATAGCGCTTGCCCTTGCGCTGCAAAAAATAAGCCCAGAATTGCAGATAGCCTAAGCCCAGCATCATTCCCAAAGCTGGGGGCAAGTGAAGAAAATTTCTGAATGCCACAGCGGTCACGATTGTCAGCGCAAACAAAACCATAACACCATAGGCGCCGGGCTTCATGTTGATTTTGTCCACGCTTTTTGCAGGTTGCCCTTTGGGCACGCCAAACTGCATAATTAAAGCGGGCACGAACCAGTTTATAAACGAAGGCAAAAATAGATCGAAAAATTCGAAAAACGTCACTTTGCCCTTCTGCCACACCATCAAAGTCGTGATGTCCCCAAAGGGTGAAAAAGCACCACCTGCATTGGCAGCAACCACAATTGAAACGCAGCTTACTGCGACAAAAGCTGGTGAAGCCCGTCCAACCGCCAACACCACGGCACCCAAAACCAAGGCAGTAGTCAAATTGTCGAGCACGCCGGAGAGGAAAAACGCAAAGATACCAGTCAACCAGAACAGTTGTCGATATGATAAACCGCGCTCGACCAGTTTAATTCGCAGAACATCAAACACGCGTCTCTCTTCCAATGTATTCACATATGTGATGGCCACCAGCAGAAATAAGAAAAGCTCGCCATACTCAAAAATAATATGTTGTGCGGCTGTTTCTGCCAACGGGCTTTGCCCTGCCATTGCGTAGGCGGCGCCAATCAAAACCCAAATTAAACCAGCGGCCAGAAGAACCGGCTTAGATTTTCGCAAACGCAAAGGCTCTTCAAATATCACCAACCCATAAGCCAGCACGAAAATGCCAAGGCTCAAAAATCCAAACCAACTATGTGTTAAGTTGGTCTCAGCCATGAGCCACAGCCTCGCTCAGTTCCAGCCATTGCGTTTCAAGCTCATCGACTTGCTTTGCGATCTTGGCGCGCAGCTTACCATAATCGGCGGCCTTCTTTGGCTCTTCGGTATAAATCGTATGATCACTCAGAACCTGATCAAGCACGACCAGCTGATCCTTGGATTTCATAATTTTAATTTCAAGCTCTTGGGTTTTCTTCTTTAAGTCCTGCGAACTCATGCGCGGCATTTTTGGAGCAGCAACAGCTTCAATCACTTTCTCAGCCTTGCGAACTGCCTTCTGCCGCCCCAAAACCAAATCGGTATATTCATCCATGTCGCCATCAAAGGCTTTCACAGTGCCCCCATGCACCAGCCAAAGGCGGTCAACACATGTCTCGATAATGTGACGATCATGGCTGATCAAAACCACAGCGCCTTCATATTCATTGATCGCCATGATCAACGCTTCGCGGCTATCGATGTCCAAATGGTTCGTAGGTTCGTCCATCACCAAAACATGCGGCGCATGGAAGGTTGCTAAGAAAAACAACAGTCGCGCTTTTTCACCGCCCGATAAAATCGAACATTTCGAATCCGCTAAATGCGCCCCAAAACCAACGGCGCCTAATTTCGCCCGCCGCCTGGCCACAGTTTCATCAGGCATCAATTCAGAAGCATATTCATATGGCGTGCGATCTTCGGTCAATTCATCAAGCTGATGTTGCGCAAAATAACCAATCGACAAACGCGATGGATGATTCATCTCACCCAGCATCGGCTTTAACTTGCCACACAGCAGTTTTGCAAAAGTCGATTTGCCATTACCGTTTGATCCAAGCAACGCGATCCTGTCATCAGGGTCCATGCGCAATGTAATGTTCTTGAGAACCGGCGGATTATCCCCATATCCCACAGCCACTTTGTCCCAACCAACAAGTGGTGGCGCAATCGCCTTTTCTGGATTTGGAAATATAAACGGCGCAACAGCACCTTCAACCATATCGGCAATTGGCTCTAACTTTGCCAAAGCTTTCATACGGCTCTGCGCCTGCCTTGCTTTCGAAGCCTTGGCTTTGAAGCGATCGACAAACGCCTGCATATGCGCACGCTGATCATCCTGTTTCTTTTTCATTTTTGAATTGAGCGCCTGCTTTTCGCGACGCTGATTTTCAAAATTATCATAATTACCTTGATACAAAGTGAGCTGAAATTGATCGAGATGCAAAATCGCATCCACCGAAACATTCAGCAGATCGCGGTCATGGCTGACTAGCAAAATTGTATGCGGATAATCGCGAATGTAACTTTGCAGCCAGATCGTACCTTCAAGATCGAGATAGTTGGTCGGTTCATCAAGCAACAAAACATCAGGTGCGCCAAACAACGCCGCAGCCAAAGCCACCCGCATCCGCCAACCACCAGAAAGCGCAGAGCAGGGGCCGTTCATCACTTCTTCGGTAAAACCAAGCCCCGCCAAAATCACCGCCGCACGAGACTCAGCCGAATAGGCCTCAATATCCGCCAATCGAACTTGTATTTCAGCAATGCGCGTCGGGTCCGTCGCCGTCTCGGCCTCCGCCAGAAGTTCGCCGCGCTCAATGTCGCCCGCCATCACAACTTCAAGCAACGTCTCTTTGCCACCCGGCGCTTCCTGCGCCACGGTGCCAATCCGAGCGTTGCGCGGAATCGATGCGCCACCAGACTCCGGAACGAGATCGCCCAAAATCAATTTCAGAAGCGTAGATTTGCCTGTGCCATTACGGCCCACTAGCCCTACTTTATGCCCCGTGGGCAGGGATGCAGAAGCGCCTTCGAGCAAAACCCGCCCGCCGATACGATAAGTCAAATCATTGATCAATAACATGGCCGCTGCATAGCTGCTCAATCCCCCAAGCGCAAATCAGACTTTCCCTTGACTTCCGCTATGTTGCATTGCACAAAACACAGTTATGAACAGCCAAACGCCAATTCTGACCGAAGACGCCAGCTATATCGACGAAGTCACAGCCACGCTGCGAAACTTGCTTCGCCAAGTAATCAAGACGCGCGAACCAGAAGTTCTACCTATCATCGACCAGCCTGAAGCAGCCGCAACGATTCCGAGCCATCTCGTCGAACACGCATTGCAAGCCATTGGCATATGGCTGCAGTTGATGAACATCGCAGAAGAAAACGCCGCCATCAGAAACCGCCGGACATTAGAAAAACAAGCTGGCCCAGACGAAGTCGGCGGCTCGATCAGCCAAGCCTTTGCTGAAGCGGCCAAACTGGGTGTCACAGCAGAAACTGTGCAAGACGTTTTAGATAAACTGGACGTAGGCCCAACCATCACGGCCCATCCAACTGAAGCCAAGCGCGTGACGGTTCTTGAAATCCACCGCCGCATTTACTTAAAACTATTCGAGCTCGACAGTCCACGTTGGACCCCCCGCGAACGCGAAGTGATGCTTGTGCAGCTCCGCAATGAAATTGACCTGTTATGGATGACAGGCGAGATTCGACTCGAAAAACCGTCGGTGGAAAGCGAAGTCGCTTGGGGTCTCCATTTTTTCCGTGATGCATTGTTTGATCGCACCACCGCTGTCTGCGATTTGATGCAATCCGCTTTAATCCGCCATTACCCCGAACTCACAGCGCGCATCTCCCCGCCTTTGAAATTCTCCTCTTGGATCGGCGGAGACAGAGACGGCAATCCATTCGTCACTGTTGAAACCACACGTCGCGCCTTGGCCTCCAATGCCCAAGCCTCTGTCAAGCGTCTCGACCTCAAACTAAAAGAATTGGCCGAATTCATTTCTGTTAGTTCTTATGAAATGCCAATTCCTGAAAGCTTCATCGCAGAATTGGCAAAGCAATTGGAACTCGCATCCTCGACCCATGAAATAACAACGCGGAACCCGAATGAGCCCTTCCGCCAATACTTCGGTGCACTCAGAATTAGGTTGAATGCCACTCACACAACCGCGGCCGCAACCGGCTTTACCAACGTCGATGAACTGATCGGCTTGCTCCATTTTGCCGAAGGCGCACTTTCAGAAATGAAAGCCCCAAGCCTAGCCACGACTCTGGTGCGTCCTGTGCGTTGGGAAGCCGAAGTGTTTGGCTTTCGAACGGCATGCCTAGATATCCGCCAAAATACCACCGTCATCAACCGCGTGATCACAGAGCTGTGGCGCAAGATGAATCCGCTCGACCAATCCGAAGCCCCAGAAATTCATTCTGCCGAATGGAACAAATGGATTGCAGGCGAGCTTGCAAAGCCAATGGGCTTTGTTCCGCAGTTCCGCGATGTGTCAGAAGAAACACAGGAACTTTTAGGTCTCTTGCATCTGATCCGCGAGATCCTTGACGGCCCAGATCCGAAAGCCATAGGCACGTTCATATTGTCGATGACACAAAGCGCTGATGATGTGTTGGGCCTCTATCTGCTCGCAAAGTATTGCGGACTGTTCAGCGATCCATCGAGTCACGAATCATGCCGCATCCGTGTGGTGCCTCTCTTCGAAACCATCGAAGATTTACGCGCAGGCCCAGCTATCATGGAAAGCCTTTTGGCCAACCCCATTGTGCGCAACTCAGTTTCAGCCAATGGTGGCACGCAAGAAATTATGTTGGGCTATTCGGACTCGAACAAAGACGGCGGATTCTTCACCGCCAACTTCGAACTTTTCGAAGCCCAGCGTCGTTTGATCCGCGCTGGCAAAAAAACTGGCGTGAACATCAGCTTCTTCCATGGTCGCGGCGGCTCCGTGAGCCGAGGCGGCGCACCAGCAGGCAGGGCCATTGCAGCTCAACCGTCAGGTTCTGTCGGCGGCAAAATGCGCGTGACCGAGCAGGGCGAAGTCGTCTCCTCTAAATTCGCCAATCGCGGCACCGCATTGATCAATCTCGAAACACTAACTTCTGCTGTTTTGCTGCACACTTTGAAATCAACAGAGGAAGGCGAACAGCGTTTCAATCCGCAACATCAAGCTGCGGTTGAAAACATAGCGCAGCTTTCATTCAAAGCTTACCAGAAACTGGCGCTCGATCCTGCCCTCATCACTTATTTCCAAACTGCATCTCCCGTTGAAGAATTAGCGCTCCTCAAAATCGGCTCGCGCCCCTCAAGGCGTTTTGGCGCAAAAGGCCTTTCCGATTTGCGCGCCATTCCTTGGGTATTTGCCTGGAGTCAAAACCGCCATTTGCTAACTGGTTGGTATGGTCTTGGCTACGCATTAGATGATTACCTCTCCGCGAGCGGAGATCAAGGTCTCAAATTGCTGCGCGAGATGTTTTTGAAGTCACCGGGTTTCAGGCTCGCGATCGACGAAGTTGAAAAATCACTTTTCCTTGCGGATATGAACGTGGCTGAAAAATATGCAGGCCTTGTTCCAAATCGAAACGATGCAGAGCGACTTTATGCTTTGATCAGGCACGAACACAAACGCACTTCAAAGGTCATTCTAGAACTTTCGGGCGACAAAGAACTTTGCGAACGCTTTCACGGGTTCAAACGTCGCTTTAATCGTGTGCGCCCCATGGTCGATCAAGCCAATGAATGGCAAGTGCAGCTGCTCAAACAAACGCGCGGCGATAAAGCCACCGAGGCCATGAACATGTCGCTGCTAATGACGATGAATTGCATTGCAGCGGGGTTGGGCTGGACGGGATAACGGTTAAAAGTTAGTTAAAATTCCGACCAAAAAAGCAAGCTATTCTCAACACTTGTTTGTCAATCATTTGTCAAATATGTTCAATTACGGCTGAAATTGATTAATCATGATTCGGAGATTTGGTAACATGACGAAAAAGTCAATATTTTTTAGATCAGCAACATTAGTTTGTGCTTTTTCAATCACCACGTTATTGGCCGTCGGACCAATAGGGATTGGTTCATCACAGGCGATAGCCGCAAGTAACGGCAATGAGAACGGAAATGGCGGCAACTCTGGCGGAAGCAACGGCAATAGCCACAGCAGCAATAATGAAAACGCCGGTTCGCATGGCAAATCTCACGTAAGCGGTATTGCTTCCTCTGATGACGCATCAAGCGGTGAAAAAGGCGATACTGGCAAAGGTGCAGACAAAACATTAAAGTCGAGCTCTGGTAAATTGGCGAGCAAACTTGGCGCATTGAATGCAGCACATGCTTCGGCCAATGCATTTGCTCACGCTTCGCCAAATTCTCGAATTGGTAAAATCAAAGAATATTTCCTTTCAAATGAAGCAGCTAAAGAGGCCGACACAAAATTAGCAGACGCCAAGGCGGCTGCTGCAACTGCGGAAAAAAATAATACTTTGGCCCAAAGCGCTGTAACCGATGCGCAAGCAGCGCTCCAGACTGCTCAAGATGCCCTCGCTGCAGCGACAGGTAATCAACAGGCGGTGACGGATGCTCAGACTGCCCTCGACACAGCAATAGCTAATGCTGCAAAAACGCAGATAGCCGCCGATGCTACCGCGGCAGATGTTATTGCCGCTCAAGCCGACGCTGCCACTGCCGATGCGGCTGCGCAATCAGCACTGAACGCTGCGGCAAACAAGCGGCCAGTCGATGACGCCACTAAAGCGGCGCTCGACGCATTGCTGGCGGGCAAAATTGCTGTGCCTTTGCCGCTCTAAAATTAACCGATATTATACTGGCCGATATCATTTTGTGATATCGGCAATCTTCTGAGGTGTCTGGACGTGGAGTCAATTGGTGCATCGAGGAATTAACTCGCTGCCTCACACACCACACTCAACTTATTCCCATCCGGATCGCGCACATAGCAGGCATAAAAACTTGCATGATAAGGCCGAAGCCCCGGTGCGCCTTCGTCTGTGCCACCATTGGCCAAAGCAGCAATATAGAACGCATCAACAATTTTGCGCGTGTTCGCACTCAGTGCAATCATTGTGCCGTTGCCCCAGTTTGCTGGCAGCTTCAAATAAGGGCGACCGATCCATAAAATATTTTCACGGTCCTCGGGCGTGCGATTCATTGCGCCATAGCCAAGCTCATCTTCATCAACGTGATTGCGGGTCATCCCGAGCGGAGCCAACGCCGCATCATAAAATTTCCGCGACCGTGCCAAATCATTTGAACCCAAAGTCACATAAAGCAGCATCACGATTCCTCCTTGAATGGTCCCAAATGTTTCAGGCCCTTTTTCTTTGCCAAAGTCATTTGCATTTGTCTCTGACGGCTCGAAGCTTTTTGCGCTTCAGTCGATCGGTCCGCACAATGTGGACACGAAACACCTTCCTCATATTTCGGCGAGCGGCGTTCCATAGGTGATACAGGGTTCATGCAGCCGTGGCACAGTGAATATTCCGATTGCACAAGCCCGTGCCCCACCGCTACGCGTTCATCAAACACGAAACACGAACCTTCCCACAGCGATTTTTCTTGTGGAATTTTTTCGAGATATTTGAGAATTCCACCTTTCAAGTGAAACACATTCTCAAAACCCTGATGCATCATAAAGCTCGACGCCTTCTCACAGCGAATGCCACCCGTACAGAACATCGCAATCTTGGAATCTGGTTTAGCTTTTAACTTTTCGCGCACGTAAGCTGGAAATTCGCCAAAACTCTCCGTATGCGGATCAATCGCATTTTTAAAAGTGCCAACGCCATATTCATAAGAATTTCTCGTATCAATCAGGATCACATCAGGATCAGCAATCAAAGCGTTCCAATCTTCGGGTTCAACATATTTGCCGACTTTCGCCAAAGGATCAGCGGGAACATCACCAATCGTAACGATCTCCTTTTTCAAGCGCACTTTGGTGCGGCGGAAGGGCATTTCATTTGCGTTTGAATATTTAGGTTCTAAATCATTCAGCCCCGTAATTTCAGTTATCCCCATAACCGCCGCATCAATGTTGTCAGGTTTCCCGGCAATTGTGCCATTAATGCCTTCAGCTGCAATCAGCACTGTGCCTTTGATACCATGTGCATAAAACAAATCCAAAAGTGGCATTTGCTTTTCCGCGAAATCCGGAAATGGTGCAAACTGATAAAACGTGACAACTTTGTAAGGGGCGGGGTTCATGGGTGCTTCATTATCGCCTTAATTTAAATGGAACAAGTTGCAATCCCTCTTGCTCTATTGGGCGTTTTCGGGTGTAAATTATGACAATTCAAATTCAGGGAGAAACAGAATGATGAAGAAAACAATTTTGGCAGCAGTTGCCGTTTTGGCAATGGTAAGCGCTGCAAGTGCTGCTAACATGATCGATAATTGCGAAGTGACGGGCGAAAAAGGTTCGATGAAAATCGACAAACCAGCTCAGCCGGGCCAACTCACCCTCGAAACCAACCTGCCAGCGCCGATCTGGTATAATGGTGACACACCTGAGTCAATCAAGGATGGCATGGAATATTGCATGGCCGCCGAAATTGCCTGGCGCGCTGGTTTGGACAAAGTGAAGCTGGTTCCAGTTGAATGGGACGCCTTGATTGCTGGCCAAACCCATGATTTCGATTTGGCCATGTCGGAAATTTCAATTACCGACGAGCGCAAGAAAGTTCACGATTTTTCAACTGCCTATTTCAACTCTGACATTGGCGTATTGACTAAATCAGACGCACCAGTCGATGCTATGACAATCAAAAAAGCAAAAATTGGTGTTCAACAAGCTACAACCGGCGCGGCCTTCGTCACTGACAAATTGGGCGTTGCTGCTCCGCAAGTCTATCCTGATTCAGGCAGCATGTTTGCGGCTTTGACAGCAGGTCAGATCGACGTAGCCATGACCGACACCTCAATTGTGCTTGCACAAGAAGTGCAGGGCGGCGGTAAGTTGAAAGTTGTTGGTCAATATAAGACGGGCGAGACCTATGGCGCAATTTATCCAAAGGGCAATCCTAACAATGCCACGATTGACAAGATTATTTCAGCTATGGTGGCCGATGGCACGATGGCGAAATTAAGCGGCAAATATCTCGCCGCAGCTTGGGGCAAAGACCCAGCGACAATAGCCTATTTTAATCCCTGATATTTCAGGTGACAGACCGACATAAAATCGAAGATGCGCCACAGTCAGGCGCATCTTATTTACACCAGCGTGCTGATCGTTTGGCTTGGGTTGCAATCGCTTTTGCAGCACTTTGTGTTTTGGCGGCTTTGGGAACATCATGGATCGTGAATGGTGCCCTCGACTATCTGGGCGCCAACAGTCAGATATTTCCGTTCATATTTGCCGCAGTCACATTAGCGGTTGCTGCTCTTTTCTTACCAGCGTGGCGGGGCTTAAAGCTGGCGCGCAGTGCCACGATGCATTTAGCCGGTGGTGATGTAGTTCAAGCGCGCATTGATACCGCTGCTGCGCGTGAACATTCTTCGATCACATTCGGTTGGGGCTTTTTCGCACTGATTTTTTTGGGCTTCATCTGCTTCGTTCTGGTGAACAATGTAGCTGTAGGCCGTACTTTTTTCTTGCTGCCGCTTATCCAAGCCAAATGGTGGTTGGTAACGATTAAGTTCTTCGGCGTTAACATGTTCATCTTCATTGTTGCCGAAATTCTGGTACTGATCTGGGGTCTTATTGTTGCCTTGCTGCGCTTAACGCCAGGCCCAGCTGGCAAACCAATTCGCGCACTCGCGATCATGTATTGCGATGTGTTTCGCGGCCTTCCTGGAATCGTGACACTTTATCTTATTGGCTTTGGCATTCCGACTTCGGGTCTGTCAGATGTTTTGATGACCCATGTTATGAGTTGGTTTGTTGACCTTTCGGCACTCACACCAATGGAGCGCTCAGCGGCTGTGCGTATTGATGTGCTCTACTGGTGCATCCTCGCGTTGACACTAACTTACGGCGCTTATGTCGCTGAAGTCTACCGTGCTGGTATCGAAAGCATTCATCAAAGCCAAACTATGGCAGCGCGTTCTTTGGGACTCAGCTATTTGCAAACCATGCGTTACGTCGTCGTGCCGCAAGCAGTCCGCCGTATTGTGGCGCCTTTGCTCAATGATTTTATCGGACTGCAAAAAGATACTGCACTGGTGCAGGTGGTTGGTGTTGTTGATGCCTTCAGTCAAGCCAAGATCATCGCGGCCAATGCCTTCAATCTTTCAGCAGTTACAGTTGTGGCAATCCTGTTCGTCCTGATCACCATTCCCCAAGCCCGCCTTGTTGACCGAATGCTCGAGCGCGATAATGCACGCATGCGGGCAGGGGGCTGACACATGGCTTTTCTTGAAATCAAAAACGTCGAAAAGCACTTCGGCCCCGTGCCTGTTTTACGTGGCACGAATTTGAATGTCGACGAGCACCAAGTTGTTTGCCTTATTGGCCCTTCAGGTTGCGGAAAATCTACTTTGCTTCGTTGCATCAATGGACTTGAGCAGATTCAGGCCGGCGAAATCAGGCTCGAGAATGATCGCGTTTCCGGCCCTGGTGTTGACCTCAACAAACTCCGCCAACAAGTCGGCATTGTATTCCAAAGCTATAATTTGTTTCCGCACATGTCAGTTTTGGAAAACGTGACACTAGCGCCTACCAAAGTTCTGAAAATGGACAGGGCTGAAGCGGAAGCAAAGGCCATGATCCTGTTGAAACGCATCGGCATGGAAGCCAAAGCGAAAGATTATCCAGACCGCCTTTCTGGTGGCCAACAACAACGCGTGGCCATTGTTCGAGCACTTGCGATGGAACCAAAGCTCATGCTGCTCGATGAAATTACATCAGCACTTGATCCTGAACTTGTGTCAGAAGTTCTTAATATCGTGCGCGATCTTGCACACCAAGGCATGACGATGTTGCTGGCTACCCACGAAATGGGCTTTGCCAAGGAAGTGGCTTCAAAAGTATGCTTCCTCTATGAAGGTGTGGTTCACGAAGAAGGCCCGCCCGAACAGATTTTTGGAAATCCGAAACAAGAGCGCACGCGCGGATTTTTAAAGCGCATCATCGAGGCTGGAAGACTTTGAACATCAAATGGAACCAATTTGATAGTTAGCCGTTCATCCAGCGTTCAGGTTCAAGGCAAATTACGGCGGTTTTTTTCACAGTTCTGCCGTACTCATTTTGCATCAAGACCGCTCTCCCATGCAATTTGGGGCTAACTCGGAGGATTCTATGAGATTATTATTGGGCGCAGCTAGTATTTTGGGCTTGGCATTGTTTATTTTACCGGTTGCAGCAGAAGATCCGCCAGCAGCACCAGCTGCCGCTGAACAACCAGCAGCGCCTGCAGTCGAAGCGGCCGCGCCCGCTCCTGCTATTCCAGAAGAAGTTTTGAAACTGATCGCTGATACGCGCAACCCGTCTGAACTTGACGATCAAGAGTTGTTCAAACGCGTAAAAAAGGCATTGGCCTATTCCAAAGATGATGCATTACCACAAGATTTGCGCGAGCAGTTAAAGGGCATGGCCGAAGCGGCACGCGGCGAACTGCAAACCCGCAAGCAAGCTGCAGAACAGAAAAAAACGGACGAACAGGCTGCTTCTGATCAAGCTGCCAAGGAACAAGCCGCTGCTGAAAAAGCTGCTGCTGCCAAAGTGAAAGAACAAGCAGACGCCGAAAAAGCGGCAGCTGCACAAGCTGCTAAAGAGCAAGCAGACGCTGAGAAAGCGGCAGCTGCACAAGCTGCAAAGGAGCAAGCAACCGCGGCCAAAGAACAAGCCGCTGCCGAAAAAGCTGCTGCAGATAAAGTTGGCAAAGACCAAGCAGCTAAGGATCAAGCTGCAGCTGATAAATTAGCTGCTGAAGCGGATAAAGCTGCAAAGGAACAAGCTGCAGCCGAAAAAGCCGCTGCTGATCAAGCCGCCGCTCAAAATGCCCCGGTGGCTCCGGCGCCAAAGCCAGTCGTTACCGAAACCGTACCTGCAGTGCCTGCTGTGGTGCCACCAGTTGCGGAAGTTGCACCCGCAACTCCGAATACGGCGGCCAAACAGCCGTTAGAGCAGGCGGCTCCGGCCGCACCGGCGGAAGCTGTTGTGGAGGTACCTCCTCCAAAACTGGTCGTTCAAGCGCCACCTGTGGCCAAGATAGTGCCACCGCCACCCCCACCGCCACCAGAATCAAAGCCATTGCCGCAAGTGGTTGTCGCTGCTCCGCCGCCCCCTGTTGTTGCAGCACCATCAGCTGCTGATGCCAAGGCATTGGATAGCAATATTGTCGATCCTGCATCTGAAAAACAGGCCCAAGCCTATTTGGCCGACAAGAGTGATCTGGCTAAAATCAGCGATAGCGATTTACGCAAGCGCCTAGATGCGGTCCGAGAGCTTATGGCTGCAAATGAACTGTCGCGTGAAACCGAACGTGCAGTCCGTGAAAAGCTTAAAACTGAACGCGAATTGTTGCGCCAGCGTGTCGCTGAGGTCGAAGCGGCCCAGCAGTTGAAAAATGCCCAGGCCGCAGCAGCCAATCAACCACCAGTCGTGCCTGGTGCCGCGCCAAAAGCTCAAGACCAAGCGGCAACCACGAACAATACGACAAATAACACAACGATTAACAACACAAACATTATAACCGTACTAACGCCGCCTCAACAAGTATTGCAGGATAGACGGCCTGCTGAAAGGCTTGATCTCTCTGAACTGCAAATCCGAATTCAAATATTTGGAGATGCGCAGTCTAACAATGCCTATGACCCGTCATATCGTGATTACTGGCGCGCATCAGTTGAACGCGACCGCGCTATCTTGCGCCGCCGTCTGATTGACGAGCGTCATCGCCGCGAAGCAGAATTGGCGCGTGAGGCTGCCGATGACTCCTTCGAAATTTCTAATGAATATGTGCCATCAGACAGGCCGCGCCGCGATGTATTTGCAGCGGAAATTGACTATAATGAGATGGAAGATGTGCTGGTAGCTCCACCTCGCAGATTTAGCGAAGACGCGAGTCAACGTTACAAGGTAGAAGAAATTGCCACTCAACCGAAACTCCGAAATTCGATCTCGCGAATTGAGATTGACACCATACGCTTTGGTACAAACGAAGCTTTTATTCGCGATGAGCAAGTGGGCAATCTTGATGGCATTGCAGCAATCATAGAGAAGATTGTAAAGAAATACCCGACGGAAGTATTTTTGATCGAAGGGCATACGGATGCGCCAGGCTCAGCGCCTTATAATGCAAAACTATCCAAACTGCGCGCAGAATCCATTAAAAGAGCGCTCGTGTCATATTACGTTATTCCGGCGAAAAATTTGCGGACCGTTGGCTTGGGTGAACGCTTCCTAAAAATCCCGACGGCTGAAGCTGAACCTGAAAACCGTCGTGTTTCGATCGCACGCATCACACCGCTTTTGACACAACGCTAACAAGCAAGCACTTGCCTCGAACATGAACCGCCGCTAAGAGGCGGTTCATTCATTTCAACTCGAGGACAAGATGGCCAAATCACCTGCTTTAGAACGTACTTTTTCTATCATTAAGCCAGACGCAACACGTCGCAATCTTACGGGCGCAATCAACGCCAAGATCGAAGCCGCTGGCCTTCGTATTGTTGGTCAAAAGCGCGTAAAGTGGAAGTTGGCTGATGCCAAGAAGTTCTACGCTGTGCATGCCAAGCGCCCATTCTTCAAAGATCTTGTGAAGTTTATGGCTTCTGGCCCAATCGTAGTGCAAGTTCTTGAAGGCAAGAATGCTGTTGTGAAATATCGCGATATCATGGGCGCAACCAATCCCAAGGATGCAGCAAAGGGCACGATCCGCGCTGAGTTTGCTGAATCAATCGATGCAAACTCCGTTCACGGTTCCGACAGCGTTGAAAACGCGAAGAAGGAAATCAAGCAGAACTTTGCTGCAAAAGAAATCGTAGGATAAGGAATTTTAAAATGTGGGTTGTTCTTTATATGGCTGCCATCGTTCTTTTGAACTGGCTGTTTACGCCGTCAATGTCGATTGAGGGCGTTACTCAATGGACAACCCCCATTGGCGTTCTTTATATTTCGAATATCGTTGTGGGTTTCGTTTTCGTGTTGCGTGATTATGCGCAACGCGAAATCGGCCACAAGGTGCTGATCGCAACGGCACTGGCTGGTATTCTGACTTACTTTGTTGTGGAGTGGACGAACGACCCAACAATTGCGTTCTCGCTCGCCTTCGCCAGCATCACGGCCTTTGCTGTGTCTGAAATGACCGATTGGGCTGTTTATTCGTTTACCAAATGGCCATTGCAGCAGCGCATCCTTTGGTCGAGCTTGGCTTCAGTGCCGCTTGATACTGTGATCTTCCAAAACTTGGCAGGCTATTACACGCCTGCGGCTTTCATCATGGAGCTTTTAAGTAAAGCGATCGGTGTTGCGGCCGTTTGGTATTTGCTGAAACTGCGCATCGGCAACGCGCCTGTGGCTTTGCCGGGGCATTAATATGGGCAAGGGGCGGTTAGAAGCGTTTTCTGACGGGGTGATCGCTGTAATCATCACTATTATGGTATTAGAGTTGAAAGCGCCGCATGGGCCAGAATTATCTGAGCTTTTACCGTTGCTGCCGACTTTTCTCACCTACGTATTAAGCTTTATCTACATTGGTATCTATTGGGTGAACCATCACCACTTCTTCCACATTATTCACAGGGTTTCCGGCGGATTGTTGTGGGCCAATTTGCATCTGCTGTTTTGGCTGTCGCTCATCCCGTTCACCACAGCTTGGATGGGTGAGAACCACTTCACCACAATTCCTGTGGCGCTTTACGGGGTAAATCTATTGGCATCTGCAATCGCCTACACCATCCTCTCTCTCGTAGCAGTGCGTGTGCATGGGCCTGATTCTGAAATTGCCCGCGCGTTTGGAAATGATAGAAAAGGCAAGATCTCGGTGGCTTTTTATGTCGCGTCCATTCCAATTGCCTTCTATTCCCCTGCCATTTCCTGCGCCTTCTTTGCCATCGTGGCGCTGATTTGGTTTGTGCCAGACAAGCGCATTGAACGTGTTATCGGCTAAAGCCTGCCAGGGTCCGCGACTTCAGTTTGTTGCCTGCGAATGCGTTCACGGTTTGAGATATAGATCGCACAGGCCACAAGTACGGCCACACCAACAAATGTCCAGCCATCAGGAAAATCACCGAAGAAGAACCAACCTGCAAACACGGCGTTAATCATCTCAGTGTAACCAAAGGGTGCGAGCAATGAAACGTCGGCATATTGGCAGGCCTTGATGGTGAGGTAATTTCCGGTGGTGCCGATGCAAGCCAGCAAAATGAAAAATAAGAACTGCTCGAAGTTTGGCGTATGCCAAAAAAACACAACGGCGAGGCTGACAAAGGCACTTCCAAACAGCCCGGTATAAAAAGTATTCGCCATGGCGCTGCTGCCACTTGCAAGCTTGCGAGACATAATCAGCGATAGGCCTGAACCAACACCAGAACCGAAAGCCAAAAACGTTCCCGGATTTACTTCAATGAAACCAGGTCGAATGATGATCAAGACACCAACGAAGCCAATGGCCACAGCAATCCAGCGCCGAATGCCGACATGCTCGCCCAATAATATCGGGGCCAATGCTGTGATCACCAAAGGCTGAATAAAATAGATCGCCAACGTTTCCGCAATGCCTTGATAACGCAGTGCACCAAAAAACATCATGGTCGAGACGAGGATCAATATGCCGCGCCACATATTCAGCCAAGGCTCGCGTGGGCGAAGTGCCTGCACGCCTTCACTGGCGATGAGCAGGGGGGCCGTAATAATCATTCCAATCGTCAGTCGCGCCCAGACAATTTCAACAACAGGAATGCCTTCGTTTCCAAGATGCTTGGCAACAGCATCGAGGAACGGAAAAACCAGCATCGCGCCGACCATGAGCGCGATGCCGAGCAATGATTTGTTTTTAACTAGTGCCAATTACACCCTCAAACGATCATTCGCCGGATCCCAGGCGGATTCAGGAATGATCCGCGCTTTGCGCATTTCACCCAGCACCATGATTTCAAATTCCGTACCCACTGTCACCAAGTTTGGATCAACATAAGCGAACACCAGCGATGCATCAACTGCATGGCCATAAGCGCCCGATGTCGTGACGCCGACAACTTTGCTGTCATGATAAACGGGCTCGTTGCCCAGGCAATCCGAGTCTGTGTTATCAATTGATAAGTAAGACAAAACCATGCGAGGCCCGCGTTGTTTGTTGTTAAGGCTGACGGCTTTGCCGATGAAGTCTTCTTTTTCAAGACGGATGAACCTGCCCATCGAAGCTTCGAACATATCAATCTCGGTGGTGAGTTCTGAACCCCAGCCGCGATAGCTTTTTTCCATACGAAGTGAGTTCATGGCGTAGGTGCCAAACAGTCGAATGCCATGAGGTGCACCAGCTTTCATCAGGGCATCGTAAACTTGTTTGAGGCCGTTCATCGGAACATGCAACTCCCAGCCGAGTTCGCCCACATAATTCACGCGCAGCAAGCGAACCCCTTCAACGCCGCCCACCTTTGCAACACGACCTGTGAGCCAGCGGAAGGATAAATCTTCATCTGTACACGGAGCAAGCGTGTCACGTGCGCGAGGGCCAGCCAGAACCAATACACCATAATCATCGGTGATGTCGGTGATGGTACAATTCTCAGAAGTCTTTTTACGCCAATGCAATTGATCGAAATCATGCAGTTGTGCCACGGCAGCCGACAGCACATAGAAATGATCAGCGGCCAAACGCGTAACAGTAATTTCAGATTCTATGAAACCATTTTCGTTCAAAAGATGACCAAGAATAATCCCGCCATCTTTGGTCGGAATTTTATTGGCGCAAATACGTTCGAGGAAGGAATAAGCATCGGGCCCCTTCACATCAAATTTAGAGAAGGTCGATAAATCCATCAACCCCACACGCTCACGCACGGCCAAGGCTTCAGCTCGAACAGAATCCCATTGGTTTGAACGGCGATAGGAGAAGTTTTCGCCCTTGCCTGATTTATCATACCACCGCGGGCGTTCCCATCCGAAGATTTGTGCAAACTGTGCACCTTCATTTTTCAGCGTGTCATATAACGCCGACTTGCGAAGACCACGACCAACCAAATGTTGCTCACCCGGTTTGTAGCAATAATACATGTGGTGATAATCAGCGATGGAGACTTCTGTGGTGTAATCCTTGGTCGCCCAAGTGCCAAAACGGCGCGGATCAAATTCACGCATGTTGATTTCAGCTTGGCCATGCACCATCCACTGGGCCAAATATTTACCAGCACCGCCGCCTTGGCAGATGCCAATCGAAGCGCCGCAATGCATCCAATAATTTTTGGGGCCATGCGCTGGGCCGGAAAGATAAACACCATCTGGCGTATGCGTAATCGCGCCTGAGATAATTGATTTGACACCCGTCTTCCCGAAAATCGGCAAACGCTCTGTCGCCTTTTCCAGCCACGGCATAATACGGTCAAGCTCGTTCACTTCGAGCTCGCTCTCATAGTCCCAACGTGGCTGACCGCCATCCCAACACACATGGGCGGTTGCCGTTTCATAAGGTCCAACCAGAATGCCATTGGTTTCTTCGCGCAAATAAGCGTGGGAGTAGGGGTCGCGCACGACGGGCAATTCGTGCTTGAGATCGATCAATTCTTGCAACGGTTCAGTAATCACATATTGATGCAGCATGTTGGCGATGGGGGCCAAGTGCCCCGTCCAACCCGCCACCACATCACAATAAGAGCCAGCAGCGTTCACCACATGCTCGCAATCGATATTGCCGTTCTCGGTGAACACACGCCACTCGCCATTGGGCAAAAGTTTAATATCCATCACCCGCGTACGACGATAGATTTCAGCACCCAACTGGCGCGCACCTGCGGCCATGGCGTTGGTAATATCAGCTGGGGCCACATGGCCATCGGTCACCGTGCGGAAAGCAGCTTTGACACCGAAGGTGTCGAGGTAGGGGTGATACTGGTTGATCTCTGATGGCCCGATGATTTCGGCCTCATAGCCAGCCAGCTTCGAAATCCCGTAAACATATTTCAGCCAGTTTACTTCTTCATCTGTGGTCGCCAAGCGTAGACCGCCACACCCATGCCAAGACACGGCTTGGCCAGTGAGCTTTTCAAGCTGCGGATAGAGCTGGGTGCCATAAACATGAACCTTGGTCATATTAAGCGAGCCATTGAAATGAGGGCACTGCCCAGCCGCATGCCATGTGGAGCCCGATGTAAGCTCACCTTTTTCAACCAGAACGATGTCCGTCCAGCCTTCAAGGGCAAGGTGATAAAGCAACCCCACCCCCATCACGCCACCACCAACAACCACTACTTTTGCATGAGATTTCATAAACCGCTCCGAGATGTACCTCTTGAGCTTTCTTCACCTGTTCGCGAGGTGCTTTCAAGTAAAAATCATGTGGCCAGTGGTGAGCTGTTTGATCAGCTTTCAGGTGACAACTCGCAGACCTATTCAATGAATTTGCCTGAAGGGGTGGGAGGTAAAGTTTCGAGTACTGTGTAATTCACATCGAAATAATAGTGGCCCGGCGGAAGATTGGACGCCAGCATGTGATCGCAGTAATTTATTCAATCTTTACGTGTGAGTATTGGTATTTCAAACCAGCGGTCCCAGTTTACTGAGCCAAATGTTGCAATTTGAAACCGCGCATCTGCTGCTCTGGCCAAAATTGACTTTCCTGTAACATTTCAAAGATGCGCTGTCGGAATAGCGGATCATAAACCATGATGGCCACTTAACACTTTTCGAGAAACCTGCAAAATTACACGTTTAAATTGATTCTTCGTGCTGTGTTGCATGAGCAACATGTTAAGAAAGTGTTTATTTTTTGTTGATGTTTTGCCCGTCGGATTGTATGTCTCGTAGGACTCGGGGCCGCGTTTTGTAGGGTAAATTTGAAAAATGTATAAAAAGATTTTTGCAACCGTTACATTTGCTGCCACTTTGATGGCGTCAACAGCATGGTCTGCCGATGTTGGCAAAGGCGATTTGCCAGCTGTGTCTGCGATAAATGGAAAAATAGAATTTAGCGCTGGTTGGGCAGATATTGATCCAATTGATCCAACGGCGGTTTTTCAAGGCGGCGCCAGCCTTTCAGTTCCACTCGGCGATCGGTTTGGATTGCAGGCTGATATCGCGGCCTTGAGCCAGTTCGGTGATACATATCGCGGAGCGGCACTCCATGCTTTCACACGTAATCCAGATTCATATTTGCTGGGTATTGCTGGTGGCTTAGGTGCTGCAAATGCTGCGACTTTTCAATATTTTGGCCCCGAAGCAGAATTTTATGCAGACCGTGTTTCGATCGAAGCGTGGGCGGGTTATATGAACCTTGATCTGGCAGGTGTGCAATCAAGCCAATTCTTTGGTTTTGGTGACATCGCCTATTATCCAGATGACAATGTGCGTTTGTCGGTGGGTGCCAGCACCGTGGCTGGATTCAAATCAGGTCATATCAACGGGGAATGGCAGCTTTCTGATGCAGGTTTACCGCTCAGCCTCACAGCCGAAGGTCGCATCGGCGATTCTGGCTTTGTTACGGCTAGTCTCGGTTTAAAGCTGTATTTTGGTGCTGAGGATAAAACACTCATCCGTCGCCACCGCGAAGACGACCCACGCAATCGCACTTTGGATATTTCCCAAGCTGCTGGTAGCGCGTTTACGCCACCCCCACCACCACCTGATGATAACGGTGATTGAAGCGCAGTTTCGATTGTGTATTGATATCTTGGTTTAACGGGGTTGAAGTTGATAAAGCATCAACCTTTTTTTGCGTTAAAGCTCAAATCGAGCCTTCCTTAATAGGCGCGGCGGCGCAATGTTGTGAAGGCCTTAGTTTCGAATCATCTATGTCCCTTTGGAGTTTCAGCAGCGGATTTTGCCCCTGTGGCGCTTGCGCCAGTTCAGGGTACGCAACCCCCCAAGAAGCAAGACGATTTGAGAAATGGCTTTTACAAAAGCCTAAGTGAGTTAAGCACTTAAGCTACGAGGTTGGTGGTTTCAAATCGCATAGCCTCGCGGGATGAGTATAGCCATGTTAGAACTGCTGCAGTGATTCTTCTAATCGGGACGAACCATGCAGGACGTTGCACGGCAGGGTATTTATTTCATCAAAACGGTCGGCATTATTCTCAGTGCCGGAATTTTTGCAATGGCGGCCCCATTGACAGATTTGTTTCTGCGCGAAGCAGACTTGTGGTGGCACATCAAAAGCGGGCAAGTTATGCTGGCTACTGGCCATGTGCCGCAAGTTGACACATTCTCATACACCCATGAAGGCCAGCCGTGGATTGCTAAGGAGTGGTTGTCGCAAGTCATCTATGCGGTAGTTTATGATTCCGCTGGATGGGGTGGCCCTCTGTTGCTGTCGGCAATGGTGATCGCTTTGACCGCCTGGCTTTTGTACACATCATTCACACGCAATTTGCAGCCCATTTTTGCAGTCTTACTGGTTTTATTTTGCCAGTTCATGGTAGTGGCGGTGACAGCGGCGCGACCACATGTGTTCACTTTCCCCATCGCAGTGGCTTTCACGATTCTGCTCTTTGGCGCTGCGCGGCGCATGGAACGCCCGCCATTTTGGGCCCTTCTCCTCATTGTGCTGTGGACTAATCTTCACAGCAGCTTTGCCATTTCGTTTCTGATTGCAGGCGCGGCGTTTCTTGACTACGCCCAACGTAGCCGCATAGGCGACAAGCGCACACTTGCCTTGTGGGTATTGTTTTTGGTGCTCTGCCCTGCAGTGACATTGGTGAACCCCTATTTCATCAGGCCACATATCATCGCGCTTAATCTCGTCAACGGCATTGCGATCATGGACAAGATTTCGGAATGGGCCCCCTTCACTGCGCCTAACAATAAGGCGGTTGAATTTGGATTCATGGCGGTGTTGTTCAGCATCACCTGGTCGCGAGCACGTTTGACAATTGGGCAGATCATCTTTGCGCTGTTCATGCTGCATATGATGCTCAGCTATTTGCGCTTCATCTATTTATTCTTCCTGCTGGTGCCCTTGGTGGTGCTCCCTGAGGTGGTGGAGGCTTGGCCTGTTTTGTCGATGGAGCGCTGGCAGCAGCGCGCACGCGATAGCGTGGAATGCTTTGTTGGTCGCAACAGTGTCATCATATCAGGCCTGGTGCTGTTGATGAGCCTTAGCTTTGCAGGGTTCTTGCTCGAATCGGGCCGGGCAAAACCTCCGGAATTTGTGGCAATTTCCGGTGCTCTGGCCTTTGTTGAGCGAAACGTCGAAACCCATCCGTCGCTCAAGATGAGAGTACTCAATGGCGCTTCATTCGGGGGCGCACTGATCATGAAGAATATAAAAACCTATATTGATGGTCGTATGGAGCAATTGTTCTTCGGCGATTTCATGACCAATTATCTCGACAGCGGCTCCGCTTCTGGCATGCCGCAATTGCAAAGGATATTGGAAGACAAAAGCATTGGCTGGACAATCTTTCCACCAGACAGCCAACGCAACACGAATCTCGCCAAGCTGCCTGAATGGGAAAAGACTTACAGCGACGATTATGCCGTGATCTACGAGCGTAAAGGGCGAACTTGACACACGGTCTGAATTGAACCACTGGAACGATCTTTGTGATCAGGCCCTCATCAATACGGCATCACTAATTGTGCCCAATCCGCTCAAGGCAAACCTTTGATCGCCGTAAGGATGTTCCAAATGGCCATGGGCTGTTGACAAATTCACAAGAAGTGGCCCCGCTACGCTCAGTTTGTCCTAGCTTTCCGCTGCCCTTACAGCGAAATAGATCGATCAAAACCTACCTCGGACTGAACGTGTTGATGACTTGGGAAGACTGGTCTTCGCGGTGAATGGCGGTAAGATGCAAAACCTGCTGTCTGGGCCGTCGGCCAACAGTTATTGAGAAGCAAGGCAGAGACAATGCCTAGGCTTCCAATGAATGGATAGGGATGATGCTCTGGCCCTAATGCCCCAAAAAATCTCCCATTTGAATGAATTGAGGGCCAAATGTCTTAAAGTCTAACTCGCTTAAAAACCTCACTTTAACGGGGTTGAAGCTGATAAAGCATCAACCCCGTTGCCACGCTTACATTCAAACTCTCAACCCCATCCTTCATCGGAATTTTTACCAGATTGGTGCAGCAGCTTGTCAGATCCGGCGTAAGTCCACGCGATTCGTTTCCCATAAGCAGCAGTGTCGGCGATTTATAGGCGCGGCGGAAATCGTGTTTCGCGGTTGACGCTGTGCCCACCACTTCGCCATCCCACGACTTGGCCAAATCCATCAAGCCATCCTTGTTCATGCGCACCAGCGTGACGCCAAAGATTGAGCCTGTTGAGGCGCGCACGGCTTCTGGCGAATAGGGGTCGCACGAATCTCCCACCAAGATAATGCCCGAAATATCCACAGCATCGGCCGTGCGAATGATGGTGCCAAGATTGCCGGGATCGCGAATTTCTTCCAGTGCCAACCAAACACCTTCCTTGGTGGGGTGCGGTTGATACTTCTGTTTGAACACGCCGAGCACGTCATGCGGGTTATTTTGGCCGGACAATTCGGTCATCACCTTGTCTGTGACAATCGTCGTTTTCATGCCGTCAAAAATCGCCTGTGGCTTGGTGGCCACCAAATAATCCGGAACCCAGCCCATAGCCTCAGCACGGTCAAGCATGGCCAGCCCTTCAGCCATAAAGAGACCAGCTTCGCGCCGATCCTTTTTATGCTCAAGAGAGCGGATGAGTTTCATGGTGGGGTTCTGGAGAGATGAAATTGGCAGCATGGAGGCACTGCTAGCCTCCTTCGCGCTTGCACACAAGCTCTAGGCTTTTCAGAACGTAAAATTCGTGCCAGCATATAATGAAACAAATGGATAAGTCTTATGACAAATGCTTCTGAGCGCGTGAAAAGCTGGCTGAACGAATTTGATAAGGCACTGAAATCAGAAAATATTGACCTAGCGACAGAGCAGTTTAACGAAGATTGCTATTGGCGCGATCTGGTTTCCTTCACATGGAATATGAAAACCATGGAGGGCAAAGCGCAGATTGCTGAAATGCTGAAAGCAACCCTAGTTCACGTGAAGCCACTGGATTGGAAATTGCTGGAAGATGCAACGGGCGATGAAGCCCTGACCGAAGCATGGTTCACCTTTGAAACATCTGTCGCAAGAGGTAAAGGCCATTTGCGTTTGAAGAATGGCAAGTGTTGGACGTTACTGACAACCATGGTGGAACTGAAAGGGCATGAAGAAAAGAAAGGCCCTACACGAATCAAAGGTGTTGAACATCGCGCTTTGAAGAATCGTGAAAACTGGGCCGAAGCGCGTGAACGTGAAGCTAAAGAACTTGGCTACAAGAAACAGCCTTATTGTGTGATCATTGGCGGCGGGCAAGGTGGGATAGGCCTTGGCGCTCGTCTGCGCCGGCTCGGCGTGCCAACCATCATCATCGAAAAAAACAAACGTGCTGGGGATTCCTGGCGCAAGCGTTACAAATCCCTCTGTCTGCATGATCCAGTTTGGTATGATCACATGCCCTATCTACAATTCCCAGATGATTGGCCGATTTTCTCGCCCAAGGACAAAATCGGCGACTGGTTAGAAATGTACACCAAGATTATGGAACTGAATTACTGGCACTCCACCTCCTGCAAATCGGCAAAATTTGACGCGAAGAAAAAGCAGTGGGTTGTGAAGGTGGTTCGTGAAGGCAAGCCCATAACACTTAAACCTGAGCAGCTTATCCTCGCAACCGGACTTTCCGGCTTGCCCAATATTCCAAAGATTCCGGGTGCCAAAAAATTCAAGGGTGAACAACATCACTCCAGCAAACATCCGGGCCCCGATAAATATAAAGGCAAGACATGCGTGGTTATCGGCTCGAATAATTCAGCTCATGATATTAGTGCGGCGCTATGGGAAGTTGGTGCGGACGTTACAATGATCCAACGCACCTCAACACACATCGCGCGCTCTGACACTTTAATGGAGCTTGAAGCTGGCCCACTCTATTCAGAAGCGGCAGTGGCTAAAGGCATTGATGTCAACAAAGCCGATCTGCTTTATGCTTCAACACCCTATAAGATTATGGCTCAAAACATGATCGAAGTTTACAAGCAGGTAAAAATGCGGGACGCGGATTTCTATGAGCGACTGCAAAAGACTGGCTTCATGCTCGACTTCGGTGACGATGGTTCAGGCCTCCATGTAAAATATTTACGTCGTGGCTCAGGCTACTACATCGATGTCGGTGCTTCAGATTTGGTCTGTGACGGAAAGATCAAACTAAAAGTTGGTGTAAGTGTCAGCGCTTTGAAACCTAAATCCATCGTCTTTTCGGATGGTACAGAATTACCCGCTGATCTCGTCGTCTATGCCACAGGTTATGGATCGATGAGTGGTTGGGCCGCGCAACTCATTTCCCAAGAAGTCGCAGATAAAGTGGGTAAATGCTGGGGCCTTGGCTCCGATACCACAAAAGACCCCGGTCCATGGGAAGGCGAGTTGCGTAATATGTGGAAACCAACGCATCAGGAAAATCTGTGGTTTCACGGCGGAAACTTACATCAATCCCGGTTCAATTCGCAGTTCCTATCTTTGCAATTGAAAGCCCGGATGGAAGGGATTGAGACGCCGGTTTATGACATGGGAAAAGTGCACCATTTGGGTTAGTGTCTTCTCCCGCTTCGCAGGAGAAGACATTTAGGGTATACTTCGCCAATGAACATCCATACACCCAACATTAAAACCGGAATTTCCGTCTGCCCGCATGATTGTCCCTCGGCTTGCGCTCTTGAAGTGGAGCTGCTGGATGAGAACACCATTGGCCGCGTGCGCGGGGCCAAAGATAACACTTACACCAAAGGTGTGATCTGCGAGAAGGTTGCGCGTTATGCTGAGCGCATTCATCATCCTGATCGGCTGATGCATCCCATGAAGCGAACTGGGTCTAAAGGCTCAGGGCAATTTGAGCGTATCAGCTGGGACGAGGCACTCGATATAACTGCTAAAGCGTTCCTCAAAGCTGAAGTGGATTACGGCTCGGAGTCTGTCTGGCCTTATTACTATGCAGGAACCATGGGCCTTGTGATGCGTGATGGTATAGAGCGTTTGCGCCATGCTAAATCCTATTCCGGCATGTATGGCACGGTGTGCATCGCTCTATCTTGGTCTGGTTACTACGCGGGCACAGGCCGCATTGGCGGGGTTGACCCACGCGAGATGCAAAAGTCTGATCTGATCGTGGTTTGGGGTGGCAACCCCGTGAATACCCAAGTCAACGTGATGACCCATATCAGCATAGCCCGCAAAAGCCGTGGTGCCAAAATGGCTTGTGTGGACATTTATGAAACCGATACCATGAAACAGGCTGACATCAAGCTGCTCATCAAGCCCGGCACAGATGGTGCGCTGGCTTGCGGCATCATGCATGTGTTGTTCCGAGATGGCCATGCCAATTGGGATTATTTAAATCAGTATACGGATCATCCTAAAGAATTCGAAGCGCATCTCAAGTCGATGACACCGGAATGGGCGTCATCTATCTGCGGCGCCCCGATTTCCGAAATTGAAGCCTTTGCGAAACTCATTGGTCAAACGCCGAAAACTTTCTTCCGCATTGGTTATGGCTTTGCGCGCTCGCGCAATGGTGCAACTAATATGCATGCGGTGACTTCAATACCAGCTGTAACTGGCGCTTGGAAGCACGAAGGGGGCGGCGCTCTTCATTCCAATAGCGGCAGTTATAAATGGAACAAGACGCTTATTGAAGGCAAGGATGTAGCCAAGGGCGGTTTGCGGGTGATGGATCAAGCCCGCGTTGGAGAAGCACTGCTGGGCAATCCGCATGATTTGCAAGGCGGCCCGCCAGTGATGGCCATGCTGATCCAAAACACTAATCCGCTTTCGATTGCGCCAGACCAAAATAAAGTGAAGCAAGGTTTTGCGCGTGAAGATTTATTTGTGTGTGTGCATGAGCAGTTCATGACTGAGACGGCGAAATATGCTGACGTGGTTTTGCCAGCCACCATGTTTCTTGAACATGATGACATCTATCAAGGCGGCGGCCACAGCCATATTCAGCTAGGGCCGGAACTCGTGAAGCCCCCCGGTGAATGCCGTACTAATCATGAGGTTGTTAGTGAACTGGCCAAGCGGCTTGGCGCTAAACACAAAGGCTTTGACATGACGCCGCGCGAAATCATTGACGAAACCTTGCGCGATTCAAAACGCCCGGGCCTTGATGTGTTGGATGAAAAACATTGGGTCGATGTGATGCCTGATTTTGACACAGCGCATTTTCTGAATGGCTTTGGCCACCGCGATTGTAAGTATCATTTTAAAGCAGATTGGCGCGCTGCCGCATTCCTTTCCCCAACGGGCCAGCTTGGACCGTATGCGGATCTACCCGAGTTTCCAGATCACTACGCAGCAATCGAAGCTGCCAATGAAGAGTATCCATTCCGCTTGGCCACCAGCCCTGCGCGGACATTTTTAAATTCAACTTTCAATGAAACGCCATCAAGCCGCAAACGCGAAGGCAGGCCTACGGTGATGGTGCATCCGGGTGACTTGGAGAAGCTTGGTCTGATTGATGGCGATAGAGTGCGGATTGGAAGTGCCAGAGGGCAGGTGACGCTGCATGCGAAATACAATTCAGGTCAACTGCAAGGCACGCTGATCGCGGAGGGCCTTTGGCCTAACGATGCTTATGAAGATGGCTGTGGCATCAACACATTGACAGGTGCCGACCAGCCTGCACCAGCAGGTGGCGGCGCCTATCATGATAACCGCGTTTGGATGCGAAAGATGAATCCAGCCTGAACGCTCTCTTCAGCATCCACTCATCCGTGTACTGATAAATTCCTCTAAATTCATAGTTTAGGCACATTCCAGCCCTCATTGCGCCAGCAATCATGGTTAATTCTCAATAGTGAGAAGTGGATTCGTGCCTCTTCTTAAGAGGATGTTAACCATGACGGCGGCGTCACAAGTGTTTGAAAAGAATCATTTATCTGTGCCCCAGAATCGGGGCACAAGATCGTCCATGAGCGAAAAAGATCGAAAACGTGGGCGTATATTGATGTTGTTTTTGGCAGCAGGATTAGCTTTGGCTATCCTTGCACCCGTTGTTGTATTGGCGGCTTAAGCCAATTTCGCTAAGCGCTCTGTCAACAAATCGAAAAATCCGTCTGAGTTGATGCCACGACAAACTGTAGCGTTGGGCTTTCGGGCAGTCACGCGCCACCAATCCACAACTGTCATTCCCATGGTCAGCGGGCTTTCACATTCCACCACCACATTGACATCTCGCGATGTGAAGAGCTCTGGCCTTAACAACCACGCAATAACACATGGGTCATGCAGCGGCCCTCCATCTGTTCCATATTTTTCCACGTCAAACCGCTCAAAGAAATCCATCATCAAAGCCGTGGCCGGCCCCGAGTTATTTTCCATCGACCTGAATTTCTCAACACGGGCCTTAGTCGTCAACGCTTGATGTGTGCAATCGAGAGGGATTAGCGTGAATGGGATGCCAGCATCCAAAACCAATCGTGCGGCATGCGGATCAACATAGATATTGAACTCAGCCGCCGGAGTGATGTTGCCACCCTCAAAAAATCCACCCCCCATGGCCACGATGCGCTTGATGCGCGAGGCAATGAGCGGTTCCTTGATCAAGGCCAAAGCGATGTTCGTCAAAGGCCCTAATGTGGCGAGTGTAACCGTGCCAGCAGGTCGGCTCATCAGCGTTTCGATGATAAAATCGACCGCATGCTGCTTTTGCAGCGGCATGGTGGGTTCGGCTAGCACAGGCCCATCAAGACCCGTTTTACCATGCACATGTTCGGCGGTTACAAGATTATGGAGCAGCGGACGAATGGCCCCTGCATAGACTTTAATCTCCGGACGACCCGCCAATTCGCAAACCTTGCGTGCATTCACTTCTGTGAGTGAAAGCGGCACATTGCCCGCAACTGCTGTAATGCCAAGAACTTCGAGTTCAGGAGAGGCGAGTGCCAAGAGGATTGCAACCGCATCATCTTGGCCAGGATCAGTGTCGATAATTATAGGAAGTTTCATTTGCGCGCTTTCGTTTTGGAACCTTTGCGCAGATGATAAGTGAGCGCCAAGGAAACGCAATGCCGGAGTTCGGCTTCTGGCAGTTGATCAGCGACATCAAAGACAAGGGCGCGATTTCCCTCGTAGCTGAACTGCTTGGGATAAATCTGTTTAAAGTGATCCACCAAACCCGTTTGACAATGGAAATACATTGCATATTTGTGGGGTTGACCCTTGATTGCGTCGATCCGAACGGTACTGCCGCTGCCCGTTTCAGGCGTCAGATAACTCGGTTGCTGCCAGCGCAGCACCTCGTGAATTGCCCCAACGCCCTCCGTCGTTGCTGCCACCTGATAAATGATGTCACGCAACTCAGTCAGCTTTTTCTTCTGGGCAGGCGCATAGGTGGTAAAAACCTCCGCCACTGCGGCGTCTGAAAATTTGGCCTTAACCATTTTGATACTCAGGAAAAAACTCGGTTTTCATCCGCTTCAAATAGTCTTCAAGCACAGGCCGTGTGCGGACATAATCGGCTATGCGGCTTTTGAAATAGGGCGTGCTGGCCGTCCAGATGAATGGAAAAACTGAGGCATCAGCTCCGCTCACTGTGTTGCCCAAGAAGTATTTGTTTTTGCCTAGCATCGCCTCCACGGCAACCAAATTTCCCTTGGCCAGTTCAAACCTTTCATCATTGCTGTGACGTCCCAAACCCTGGGCTTGGTGAGTCTTTCCAGCCTTCTTCCGTATAAGGCGCGCAATGAAAGGACGAATGGGAGCAGGGACGTCCTTAAAAAATTGGATCGGCCCTTTCCAGAAATTCTCATCCACCATCCAGCGTTCATAGCCATTGAGAAAATACATATGCTCTTCCATCATGCGCGCTGCCGCCCAGCCAATTGCTAATTTCTCAGCGCTGTAGCCGCCCGTAAAATCGATACCGTGTTTGTTTTCCAGATGCTTCATGATGAAGTGCGAATCCGCAATGACTTTGCCTCCATCAACCAAATACGGTGCTTTACCTTTTGGGGCCTGCTTGAAACTCATTTGCGTTGTTTCAAACGGCAAGCCCGAGAGCTTCATCAACAGAAGTCCTTTGATGCAAAACGGACTTGCATCAGGCATGTTGAAATGGGGGCCGAAAGTGTGAAGTTGTAACATCGCATCCTCCTATTGATGTATTTTCTCTACTGTCATACTACTGACAGCATGTTGTCAGCAGTGTTGCAGTAGGAACAATGTATGCGCCGCGCCGATCGTCTTTTACGTGTCATCCAGCTTCTCCGCCGCCACCGCCGTCCGATCACTGGGCAGTCGATGGCCGAAGAGTTGGAAATCTCGTTGCGCACCCTTTACCGCGATATCGCCGATCTTGTCACCGATGGCGTCCCTATTCGCGGTGAAGCGGGTGTGGGATATGTTTTGGGTGAAGGTTATGATCTGCCACCATTGATGTTTAAGACTGATGAACTTGAAGCCGTTATGCTGGGCCTGCGTTGGGTGCAGAGGAGGGGCGACCCTGATTTGGCGCGGGCGGCAGCCGATACGGCGGCCAAAATCGGCACAGTGTTACCGGCCCACCTCAAACCATTCTTATATGATTCACCATTGATTGCCGCGCCAAGCTTCAAAGGGAGCCAAGATAACATCGATGTGGCCGCCATCAGGCGGGCCATTCGCGAGCAATTCAAAGTTACGATTAATTATCGCGCGGAAGATGGTGCCGTAACCAACCGCACAATTTGGCCGATTGGAATTTCCTATTATGACGCCAATCGCATCATTATTGCATGGTGCGAACTTCGTGTTGGCTTCCGGAGTTTCCGCACAGACCGCATCGTCGAGATGGAAATTTTGAAAACAAAATATGTCGAGCGCCGCAAGGCCTTGCTTTCAAAGTGGCAGCAAATGGTGCGCGAAGAATCTGGCCAACCGGGCCTAGATATTTTTAGCTAGAGCTACTTTTGCCAATGCCAACGGATAGAGCTTGTGCTCTTCAATCAAAACGCGGTCAGCCAATGTTTCAGCAGTATCGTCTTTCAGTATTGGTACTCGTGCCTGAGCAATAATCGGACCGTCATCAAGTTCAGTGGTGACGAAATGCACAGTGCAGCCGCCTTCCTTATCCCCGGCCGTTATGGCGCGTTCATGGGTGTGAAGCCCGCGGTAAAGGGGCAGGAGAGAAGGGTGAATGTTGATCATCCGGCCCTCCCAAGGCTTAATCAAGGCTGGCGTCATAATTCGCATGAAACCCGCGCAGACAATGATATCGAGATTTTTCGTCTGGAGATAATCGTCTATCGCCGAATCAAATTCTTCGCGCCCCTGGTATTTTTTATGATCAATCGCCTGGGCCGCAATATTTTGGCTCTGCGCATATTCCAGTCCGGCTGCATTGGGACGATTGGAAACAACGCAAACAACTTCACACGGGTAATTTGGTTGACGTGCAGCTTCAACAATTGCGCGCATGTTAGAACCGCGTCCTGAAATTAGAATACCTACACGTTTCTTGATCATCACTCAGCCAAGAGTGCCGGAATAGGCAACTTGGCGCTCTTTGCCTTTGCGCTTGCGGACCAACCCCAGCGAAACCACTTTCTCGCCCGCTTTTTTGAGCACCGCTGCAACAGCTTTTGCGTCTTTAGCATTCACCACAACAATCATGCCGACACCACAGTTGAAGGTGCGCAGCATTTCAGATTCAGAAGTGCCACCAACATTCTGCAACCATTTGAACACAGGCAAATAGGCGACTGCATTCAAGTTAATCTCAGCCACGGTGCCTTTCGGCAAAACGCGCGGGATGTTTTCAGTAAATCCACCACCCGTAATATGCGCCAACGCTTTGATTGACTTTCCAGCCTTCAAAACTTTGAGCAGAGATTTTACATAGATTCTTGTCGGCGTAAGTAGCGCTTCAGCCATCGTCTCATTTTTGCTAAAAGGTGAGGGCGCAGAATAGCTTACACCGCTCAGCTCAACCAATTTGCGAATAAGTGAATAGCCATTTGAATGCGGGCCGGACGAAGCCAGACCTAAAATCAAATCACCTTCGCCAACATTGTCAGCGGGCAAAATCTTCTTGCGTTCAACAGCGCCAACCGCAAAACCCGCCAGATCATAATCTGAGCCATGATAGAGCCCCGGCATTTCCGCCGTTTCGCCACCAATCAAAGCACAGCCGGCTTGCTTGCAACCAACAGCAATCCCCGCAATGACATCGCGCGCCATTGCCACGTCAAGTTTACCCGTTGCATAGTAGTCGAGGAAGAACAATGGTTCTGCCCCTTGTACCACAAGGTCATTGACAGACATGGCCACCAGATCAATCCCGATGCCTTTGTGAATTCCGGTGTCGATTGCAATTTTGAGCTTAGTGCCTACACCGTCATTGGCAGCAACCAAAACCGGGTCTTTGTAACCGCAGGCCTTCAAATCAAACAAACCACCAAAGCCGCCCAGCGCAGCGTCAGCGCCCTTGCGCCGTGTCGATTTTGCCAATGGTTTGATCAAATCGACGAGATTGTTACCCGCAGTGATATCCACACCTGCGTCTGCATAGGTTAAACCGTTTCGTTTCGCTTGTTTGCCGTCGCTCATGCCGCTAGTTTGCCTCAATTAATCTGTTAAGCGAATTGTGTTGTGGCTAACTAGCCTGAAACCGAGCCAGAATCAAAGCCTCTCGGGGCGAGAATGGGACAAGTGTTGAGAACTGTTTTTAGCCTAATTATAGTCCTGTCTGCGCTGTTCATGAGCAACGGCGTTTTTGCATCTGGCCCGGTGGAAACCAGCCCCTATGCCGTTCAAGGTGTTGAGGTTGATATCACCGACGCTAACGCTGCAGCCGCCAAGGAAAAAGCTTTGGTCGAAGTGCAGATGAAAGCCGTTGTCGAACTGGCTCAAAAGCTTGGGGGCGATGATGCTGCAACAGAAATGGCGCAACTTGAATCAAAGCAAATTATTCCGCTTTTAAAGTCTCTGTCGATTGAGGAAGAGAAAATTAGCCCGGGCCGATACCAAGGGAAATTTACTGTCCGTTTTCTGCCTGAGAAGATCAAATCGATTTTTTTAAAAATTGGGGTTCAACTTCCAGATCAGCAAGGTCCTGCCATGCTGGTTGTGCCTGTGTGGCAAAATGAGCAGGGGCAGACGACTCTGTGGGATGACAATGTTTGGCGTAAAGCCTGGCAGGGGTTGAACGCCCAACAAGCCCAGATTCCATTGATCGTTCCATTGGGCGACCGCGAAGATAGTTCAACATTAAGTGTGCAAGACGCAACGAATAGCGACCCCGTAAAGCTTGAGAAGTTGCGCCGCCGCTATGACGTCAAGACGTTGCTGGTGGCCTTTGCAGAGCCAGCGCCCGAAGGCGGCATACATGCGCATATGGTTGGTCAATCACCACTCGGTAAAATCACCATCGACAAAGTTTATAAAGCCGACACTGGCACCCTCAATGATTCAGCTATCATGGCGGCACAGCGTTTTCACCAGCTGATGATCGATAAGTTTCATTCTGATCAGGCTAAAATCGCCGCAAAATCTTCCAATCCAAATGCACCTCAATCGGTGGCAGTCGCAATTCCTTTTACAAGCCCAACGGCATGGAATGGCCTTCGCGCACGCATCCTTTCAACGCCGGGTATTTTGGGCGTCGATGTAACTTCGCTTGATGGTCAAGGCGCAGCAGCCAAGCTGATCTATTCTGGTAATTTGGAAGACATGCAGTCATCATTGCAAGCCACTGGCCTTCAGATGGTAAGAACAGGTGGCTCATGGGTGATTGAGGCGATTTGAGTCGAAAAATGATATTTCCTCAGCGTGTAAAGATTAGTTATATGCATCCGCAGCCAAGCGGAGAAGTAAAATGACATTGCAGCGACAAACAGCCTTTTGGATTGGAGCACTTGTTGCTTTGATCCTAATCGTGTGGTCGCTGCAGACAATTTTACTGCCCTTTATTGCGGGATTTGTGTTGGCCTATTTTCTCGATCCTGTCGCAGATCGTTTAGAAAATCTAGGCTTGCCGCGCATTGCTGCCACTTTTGTCATTCTTGCGACGGCCATTTTTCTTGTCGCTCTCGTAGCAGTTTTAGTTGTGCCGGTAGCCGTCGACCAACTGGTTAAGTTAGTCGCAGATTTGCCGACTCTCACAAAGACGCTGGCTGAACGTTTCAATGAACAAGCTCCGCAGAAACTGAAAGACCTCGTTGCAAATTCTGGCACTGACCTGCAAGGCCAATTGACCGACTATGCTGGAAAGATCGCAGTTTGGTTGGGTGCAATCTTGGCCTCACTTTGGACAGGTGGCAGAGCCTTGATCAATGTATTGTCATTGATGGTCATTACGCCAATTGTGGCATTTTATCTTTTGGCCGACTGGGATCACATTGTTGCGCGAGTGGATTCGTGGTTGCCGCGCGATCATGTGGAAGAAGTGCGGGAAATTGCCCGCGATGTTGATACGGCACTGGCAGGATTTATACGGGGGCAGGGAACCGTGTGCCTGATCCTCGGCGTGTTCTATGCTGCCGGCTTAACGCTGGTTGGTTTGAAATCCGGAATGGCCATTGGCTTTGCGGCAGGCATGTTAAGTTTCATACCCTATGTCGGCGCTTTGATAGGCGGCCTATTGGCTATTGGCGTTGGCCTTGTTCAGTTCTGGCCAAACGAAAGCCAAGTGCTTTTAGTTGTCGCCGTATTTTTGGCGGGACAATTTTTGGAGGGCAATTTTTTATCACCAAAACTTGTCGGCGGATCGATTGGTTTACACCCTGTATGGATGATGTTTTCGCTTCTTGCCTTCAGCTATGTTTTTGGCTTCCTCGGCTTGCTTTTGGCCGTACCGCTGGCAGCGGCAACTGGTGTGTTTGTGCGCTATGGTTTAAAAAGATATCTCCACAGCAAGTTTTTCACTGGTGTTCACGAGACTGAACCTACTTCAATTGACATACCGAAACGTATTAATGCAAAAAAAATCTGAGCAACTTCTCCTTGATTTGCCGCACCGCGTGGCATTGGGGCGCAATGATTTTTTAGTCACACCATCAAATGCCGCCGCTGTAGCTTTGATCGATCAATGGCCCAAATGGCCAACTTATGGTGCAATCATCGAAGGGCCTGAAGGGTGTGGCAAGTCCCACTTGGTGGAAGTCTGGCGTCAGCAAAGCGCTGGAGAGCTAACTACAGCAAAGAAAATTGACTTAGACAGTATCCCAAATCTTTTGGAGAAGGGCGCTGCTGCGATCGAAGACATTCATTCAACTGGTGTCCAAGAGCGTGGCCTTTTCCATGCGCTTAATTTGGCCAAGCAAGAATCAAAGTTTCTCTTACTAACGTCGCGCCTTCCGCCCCAGCAGTTGCAGTTCAAAATACCAGATTTGGCTTCGCGCATACAGGCGCTGCCAAGCGTTCAAATTTTACCGCCCGATGATGCTTTGTTGCGGGGTGTGTTAGTTAAGCTGTTTGCCGATTGCCAGATTTCTGTGGATGAAGGTCTAATCAACTATGTTTTGATGCGGATGCCCCGTTCATTGGGGGCGGCCCGGAATCTCGTTTCGGAGATCGACAAGCTTGCCCTCACTGAAAAGGCGGAGGTCACCAAGCCGCTGGTTGCCAGAGTTATTGCGAAATTTGAGTCGATGGATTTGTTTACTTCAAACGATAATAGTTTCACACAACTGTAAAATATCATTATTATTACAAATGGGTTTGAGAAGGACCCAGCACATGAACGAATTGTCTAAAGCACCTGATTTACTAGAAAGTCCAACTCGATTTTTTAATCGTGAACTGTCTTGGCTTGAGTTCAACATGCGTGTTTTGGAGGAGGCCCGAAACCCCGCGCATCCACTGTTGGAGCGCGTGCGATTTCTTTCGATTTCCGGCAACAATCTTGACGAATTTTTTATGGTGCGGGTGGCGGGTTTGGTCGGTCAGCTTCGTGAACAAGTTATGGAAATCAGCCAAGACGGTCTGAGCCCAGCTGATCAGCTTGAAAAAATTCGCAAGCGCGCGCAAGAATTGATGGCGGAGCAAGATCGTCGATGGTTGCAATTGAAGGACGAACTGAAGCAAAACGGCATCTCCATCGTCGAAGAAAACGAGCTAAATGTACAAGACAAAGAATGGACCGACAATCGTTTCCTCGACAATATATTGCCGATTGTAACGCCAATCGCAATTGATCCTGCTCATCCGTTCCCCTTTATATTGAATCGCGGTTTCGTTATGGCGGTGCAGCTGCGCCGCAAGCGGGATGGCAATCAGATGAAAGCCTTGTTGCCGATCCCTTCACAGCTCGAGCGCTTTGTAAGGTTGCCGGGTGAAAAAGCCCGCTTCATGTTACTGGAAAGCATGCTCAGCATGTTTTTGCCGAGGCTGTTTCCGGGATATGAAGTCGAAGGCAAAGGCCTTTTCCGGATCATTCGTGACAGCGATATCGAAATCGAAGAAGAAGCCGAGGATTTGGTGCGCGTGTTTGAGACAGCGCTTAAACTGCGCCGCCGTGGCGTTGTGATCCGCATGGAAGTGGACGGCGCTTGCCCAAATGATTTGCGTAATTTTATCGCCGCAGAGCTGGATGTTTCAGGCGAAGTGACCATAATGACAGAAGGTCTAGTTGGCTTTGCCGATACGTCACAACTTATTCTCGATGAACGCCCAGATTTGAAGTTTACGCCTTATGTGGCGCGGTTTCCTGAGCGGGTCCGCGATCATGGTGGAGATATCTTTGCAGCAATCAGACAGAAAGACTTCGTGGTTCACCACCCTTATGAATCATTCGATGTGGTCGTACAATTTATTCGCCAAGCCGCAAGCGACCCTGATGTGGTTGCCATCAAACAGACGCTTTACCGTACATCGCGTAATTCTCCGGTTGTGGCGGCGTTGGCCAAAGCTGCTGAAGCTGGCAAGTCGGTCATCGCGCTTGTGGAACTCAAAGCGCGGTTTGATGAAGAGGCAAACATTCAGTGGGCTCGCGACTTGGAAAGGGCCGGAGTGCAGGTTGTATTTGGCTTTATTGAACTTAAAACTCATGCCAAAGTCTCAATGGTCGTACGTCGTGAAGGCGGTAACATGCGCACCTATGTACATTTTGGTACCGGCAACTATCATCCGATAACTGCAAAAGTTTATACTGACCTATCGTTCTTCACATGTGACCCAGCGTTAGCGCGCGATGCAGCAAGGTTGTTTAATTTCATCTCAGGCTATGCTCCGCCCGATGATCTGGAAAAAATTTCGCTTTCCCCGATCAGCCTAAAGCCAACATTGCTTGAGAATATTGAAGCAGAAATTGAGCATGCCAAAGCAGGTAAGCCCGCTCAGATTTGGGTGAAGTTAAACTCACTGGTCGACCCGGAAATCATCGATGCGCTATATAAAGCCAGCCGCGCGGGCGTTAAAATTGAAATGGTTGTGCGTGGCATAAGCTGCCTGCGCTCTGGTGTGCCCGGCCTGTCCGAAAACATTCACGTAAAAAGTATCGTCGGCCGTTTCCTCGAACACTCACGCATTGTTTGTTTTGGCGCAGGCCACGGGTTGCCGCACCCAGAGGCAAAAGTATATATTGGTTCTGCCGATTGGATGCCGCGCAACCTTCATAGGCGCGTTGAAACATTGATCCCCATTGAAAACCCAACGGTTCATGAACAAATTCTCGATCAAATCATGGTAGCGAATTTTCGCGACAATCAGCAAAGCTGGGATTTGCTGCCCGATGGCACCTCGCTGCGCTATGTTCCTACGAAAAACGAGGAGTTGTTTAATGCGCACCAGTTTTTCATGGAAAATCCATCACTCTCTGGACGCGGAAGTTCATTGAGCGGTAAAGTGCCCACAGAACAATTAAACAACAAGAAGAAAGCAGCGCGCCCCAAGTGAAGTGGTATGATGGTTTTAGAACAGTCCCTCCAAGTTACCGTCCAGTAGCTGTAGTCGACATTGGCTCGAACTCGGTGCGTTTGGTTGTCTATGACGGTTTGCGCAGATCACCGTCACCTATATTCAATGAGAAAGTTCTATGCGGCCTCGGCAAGGGTGTTGCCATTACGGGAAGGTTAAATGAAGCTGCCATTGCGCGAGCTTTGCAAGAGCTAAGACGTTTCAAAACATTGGTAAGACAGATTGGCGTCAAGGAAATCTACGCTGTTGCAACAGCCGCGGCGCGAGAAGCCAAAAACGGAGCTGAGTTTATTGACCTTGCGGAGAAGGCCTTAGGCGCTGGCATCAATGTTTTAACCGGTAAGGAAGAAGCGCGTTTTGCAGCGCTCGGGGTTATCGCGGGCATACCAGAAGCAGATGGCATCGCCGGAGATTTAGGCGGCGGCTCGCTTGAGCTTGTTGACCTTCACGACGGCAAACTTCACGACGGCATCACCTTGCCAATTGGCCCATTGCGTCTCATTGATTTGTCTGGCGGCTCAATTGAACGCGCCACTCATATCGTCGACGAGTATTTGGCAAAAGCCGAGATTTTAAGACATCTGAACGGGCGCACTTTTTATGCCGTTGGCGGAACCTGGCGTAATCTGGCGCGCATTCATATGGCTCAGTCACAATATCCGCTTCACGTACTTCACCATTATATGATGACTGGCCAACAAGCTGGGGCCATTTCTGATCTGGTTTCCGGCCTTACAAGTTCATCGTTAAAAGATGTGAAAGACATGTCTAAGTCTCGCGTCGAAACCATGCCGTTTGGCGCCTTGGTTCTCAACCGTTTGCTGCACTACGGCAAAGCCAAAGACGTAACAGTTTCGGTCTACGGCGTGCGTGAGGGGCTTCTTTATTCGAAGCTACCGCGTCGTAAGATGCAATCAGATGCATTGCTCGCTTCGTGTTGGGATTATGCAAGGCGCTATGCCCGTTCGCCAGCTCATGAGCTAGAACTTTGCGATTGGACAGATCAACTTTTTGGTAAAGGTAAGATTGAAGAAAATGAGGAGGAGACGCGCTTGCGTTATGCCTCTTGCCTTCTGGCGGATATAGGTTGGCGTGCCCACCCTGATTATCGCGCTGACCGTTCACTCGGTATGATTTCGCAAGCCGCTTTTGTTGGTGTCGATCATCCGGGCCGCGTATTTTTGGCGCTTACGGTGTTCTATCGTTATGAAGGCGAAACCATGAAAGACGATCTAACGCGGTTGCTTGATGAGCGCCACATTGAGCGTGCGCATTTGTTAAGTTCAATTTTTCGTTTGGCCTATATCTTGTCTGCAGCCATGCCCGGCATGTTGCCGAAAATCGGATTGAAGTTGGGCGATAACAAAACATTGGTACTAACGATCCCAAAAAAAATAAAAGATCTGATGGGCGAACGCGTTGAGAAACGCCTTGCAGGCTTGGCTTTCGAAATTGGACGAACGCCAAAAGTGCTGATTGATTAGTTAGGCCGTTGGCTTTGTGTAGATCATCGTCTTGTCATCACTATAGGCTTTCTTCCATCCCATCTGGTCGAGATATCCATTGCGCAAATCATCGCTGGGAAGAAGCGTCCACGTAATTTGGTGTTTTTCAATTAAATCTTTGAAGAGTTTTGCGCCATCATGCTTTCCTGAGTTGACATATTCGGGGAAAAAATCGCCGGTGAAGAGTTGTTCGGCACGGCCATCGACAAATGTTTTAATGCCGTGGAATATCAGCGATCCACCATAGCGGTATTCATTGAACACATTGCCTTCCAGATGATTGGCAACAGCAAAAGCTATCGGTCGTTCGGCTGCTGTATCTTCCGGCGGAGCTGGCATTTTGGTCTGCAAGTAAAACACAATGGCAATCACAGCACCAATGCTGATCAAAGCCGCCAAGGGTTTAAAACGTTTTGAAGCAAAGCGTTCCAAGACATCACGCGGACGGCCCAACCAATTTGTGAGCGATGCCTCAGGAAAGCGTTCAGCAATGTGAGGTGCCACGACAATAGGCAGTAGCAGGAAGAAGACGTAGACAAATCTCACATGGGTTAACATCATGTGTAGCATAAATATAATGAACAGTGTTTTGGCCCAACCAAGTTTCAGGCGCGAGCCAATTAAAACAGCCAGTGTGGCTAGTGTGAAATATTCAATTAGAAAATCATCTTGCGAATTGAGCGGCATCCATTCCACAATATAAGCCATCGCTTTGTTGGTCGCCATCATCGTAGCGCCGATGCGAATGGGATCGTAGCCATATGGGTGAACCATCGCAGCGAAGGGGCAGAGCACCAAGAAAACGCACCATTTGACCAGCGTTGGCCTGTCGGTGAGGTGAACATTTTCGAGCAGATGTAAAAACGCAAATCCGGCGATCACGAAACTGAGAGTGAAGCTGCCATGAAGGTTCGCCCAAAGAGTAACTAATCCCAAAAGCCAAAATTGTGGCGCTTGCTTTGCTTCAGCGGCACGAAATAGGCGTGCAGTAAAATATGCGGCAATCGGCATGGTAAACAAATGGGGACGAGCTAGAACGACGGGGCTTAACATAGTGGTGATAAAGATTGCGGAAAGACCAGCCATTGTGGGGTGCAGAAATTGGGCAAGTTGACGATAGAGCAAAAGCACAGCCGAAACGGCCACCACGGCTGTTACAACCAACACGCCGTTCCACCCTCCAAATTTATAGGACAGTGCGAACAACACTTCTGATAACCACTCCTTGGACACAAAAGGCTTACCAGCATAGCTGTGAGAATAGGTATCAACCGTCGGCAGATGGCCAGATGAGATAATGTCGCTGCCCAATTTGATATGCCAGAATGTATCTGGATCACCCAACACCCGCGCATAATCATGAATATACGTTCCGCCTATAACGACGAATATCAACATCCCCAAAAGGATAGCAAAGCGGTAGGCGTGAGCGGAAGTATCAGGCATTCAAGTCCCCAAACAAAATTCGATTTGGATGACTTTTCGCAGATAGGGTTTAACTGGGACTTAACCGCGCTTGATCAACACAGCCCGGCCGTTTTCCATGCCGATACACGCTTTACCGTGCTTAATATCGAGGGCCATGTTTCCAAACACCTCGCGCCGCCAGCCATGAAGCAAAGGCACATCGGCATTGTCATCTATGGCAACAGCGTCAATATCAGATGCGCTGGCCAAAAGCTTTGGGGCCACGTTTTCGGTTTCGCAGGCAACTTTGAGTGCGAGTTTCAAAACTTCAGCAGCGGCTTGTTGGGCCGCTGACATTTCATCTCCACGACCTTTAAAGTCTGGAATGGTTTTAGGATCACGCGCCAAACCATGGGCCACGGCCTTCAGAATGGCAGCACCCATTGATGAATTTGCCGTACCTTTTGACACAAGACGAAGTTCATTAATCGATTCTGGCTTCTGTGGCATTTGTATAGCGATCTCGGCTACAGCTTCATCTTTCAAGACGCGTCCGCGCGGGACATTTCGAGTTTGTGCCTCTCGTTCACGCCACGCTGCAATCGATATCAACACACCAAATTGCTTCTTATTTTGAATACGCGCTTTGATTCGCTTGTAGCTTTCTTCTGGTTCGACTCGGTAGGTTTCAGGTGAAGTTAAAGTTTCAATCTCATCATCCAACCAACCTTCGCGGCCTGTCTCGTGAAGCATGGCTTGTAATTTTTCATAAACCACACGCAAATGCGTTACATCTGAAACCGCATAGAGTGCTTGCTTTGATGTCAGCGGTCTGCGGGACCAGTCCGTGAATTGAGAAGACTTATCAATTGATGCGCCAACCAGTTTGCGAACGATCGCTTCATAGCCTACTTGATCACCAAAGCCACACACCATTGCCGCAATTTGCGTGTCAATGACCGGGGTAGGGACTGCGCCTGAAAGCTGGATCAGAATTTCAAAGTCTTGCCTAGCGGCGTGGAAAACTTTGAGGACATTTTGGTCGGCCATGAGTTCAAAGAAGGGTGCCAAGTCCATGCCCGGTGCCATAGGGTCGATCAACACAGCCTCATCTTCGCCCGCAATTTGGATGAGGCAGAGCTTTGGATAGTAAGTTGTTTCGCGCAGGAATTCGGTGTCAACTGTGATAAATTTCTCCGAGGCCATGCGTTTGCAAAATGCAGCTAAGTCTGGCGTTGTTTCGAGTGTAACAACTGTCTGCGGGGCAGGGGTGCTTAAATCTGTTTTCAACATTATACGAACACCCTGTTGAAAATCGTGTCAACATGCTTGGTATGATAACCAAGATCAAACAATGCCTCGAGTTCGCTTGGCTTCATCACTGCGCTCACTTCCTTATCAGCCTTGAGCAGATCAAGGAAATTGCCTTCGCCGCGCCATACGGGCATAGCGTTGCGCTGCACAGCAGAATAACTATCCTCACGACTCATGCCTTTTTGTGTGAGTGCTAAGAGAATGCGTTGCGAGTGAATGAGGCCGCCAAGGCGGTCTAAATTCTTCTGCATATTCTCTGGATAAACCAGCAATTTGTCGATTACGCCTGCCAAGCGCTTCAATGCGAAATCGAGATGCACAGTGGCATCAGGGCCAATGCCGCGCTCCACCGAGGAATGCGAAATATCACGCTCGTGCCACAGTGCCACATTTTCCATGGCGGGAGTGACAGCAGAACGAACTAAGCGCGCAAGGCCCGTTAGATTCTCGGTCAACACCGGATTGCGCTTATGCGGCATGGCCGAGGAACCCTTTTGTCCGGGCGAGAAATATTCTTCAACTTCGAGCACTTCTGTACGCTGCAAATGACGGATTTCCGTTGCTAGACGTTCAATCGAACTGGCCACCACACCGAGCACGGCAAAGAACATGGCGTGGCGATCACGCGGGATCACTTGGGTTGAAACCGGTTCAACGCTAAGACCCAGCTTGGCGGCAACATGTTCTTCAACCGATGGATCAATATTGGCAAAAGTGCCAACAGCACCAGAGATAGCGCAAGTGGCCACGTCTTTGCGCGCGATCATAAGCCGTTCGCGAGCCCGCATGAATTCTGCATAGGCAAAAGCCATCTTCAAACCGAAAGTGACGGGCTCGGCATGAATACCATGGCTGCGACCAATGCAAACCGAGTATTTATGTTCGAGCGCGCGCTTTTTGAGGGCGGCCAGCAATTCATTAATATCGGCAATCAAGAGATCAGCGGCGCGGGTCAGTTGAATATTAAAGCATGTATCCAACACGTCAGATGATGTCATGCCTTGATGTACAAACCGTGCTTCTGGACCAACGATTTCCGAGAGATGCGTGAGGAAGGCTATCACGTCATGTTTTGTGACAGCTTCGATTTCGTCGATCCGCGCCACGTCGAATTGCGCGCCACGGCCTTTTTCCCAGATTTTGGCCGCGGCTTCCTTTGGAATGGTACCCATCTCTGCCATACGGTCTGCCGCATGTGCCTCGATTTCGAACCAGATTTTAAAGCGCGTCTCTGGCGACCATATGTCGGCCATTTGTTTGCGGGAATAACGGGGGATCATGAAGGGCCTTAATGTGTTTGTTAGCTCGCTCTAACAAATTCATGACACAATGACCAGCGCTTTGGGGCGGGCGGGTGAAAATGCTTTATTGCTTCGATGCTAAAGGGGAGGAGTGTTTACAACTATGTTTTCGTCAGAACGCTTTGAACGTCACAATTGTGAAAGTGTCCCTAATCCCAGCAATCGTTTGCACTTTTTGCGCGACGAAATGGCCGATGTCTTCATCGTCTTGCAGATAGAACTTCACCAGCAAATCGAATTCCCCGGCGGTTGAAAAAATCTCCGAGGCGATTTCCTTGTCGGCGATGGCTGTGGCGACTTGGTAAGATTTTCCGAGGTCACATTTTATTTGGACAAAGAAAGCGCGCATGAAATTTCACTCAATTGTTAGAAGTCTCGGCGCTGTAAGCACCCTGGCTCCATGTATACCACACAAAACGCGGCGGCTGCACCTCGCCGTTTACATCGAAGGCCAACGGACCCAAAACAGTTTCGTTGGCTTTTCCGGAGCGCAGATATTCGGCTATACCTTTGCCATTATGGGCGCCCGTCTGCACCGCCGCTGCAGCATAGAGCTGAACTGCGGCAAAGCTGGGCAGTGTTGCGCCATCTGCGTTGAAGCCCGCAATTTTCAAAGATTCTATCGCCAGCTTTGCTTGAAGCGCTGACTGCGGATCGATTGCGAACGTGGCGCTTGTGTTTTCACCTGCCTCTTTGGCGCTGATCCAAAATTGATCCGCCAACAAAGCGTCGGATCCATAGAGTTTCACAGGTAACCCTTTGGCTTTAAGGGCCGTTGCAATGTTTCCAGCGTCTGATGCGGCGCAGGCAAAGTAGACTGAATCCACGCCATGAAGCTGCATATCCGCGGCTAAGGCCGAGAAATCTTTAGTGTCTGGTTTGATTGTGACAGCCATGGGGTTTTTGCCATATGCAGTTTTGAAGCGACCCGCCAGTGCCTTTCCAGCGGCACTGCCATCATCAATGACGGCAACGATTGCTGTTGGTGTTTTCTGAATAATCCGAAGGGCTGCCACGTCGGCCTGAGCATCATCGCGCGAAGCCAGCCGCACCACATTCCAACCGGCACCTTCGGCAAGCGAAGGCAAGCTGGCGGAAGGGCTGATCATTGGTATGTTTGCCGCCGCATAAATCTTGGCACCGATCAACGCTGCGTTGGAACAGAAATGGCCGATCACGACGGAAGCGCCATCGCCAACAAAAGATTTGGCTACCTCTTCGGTTTTTCTGTTATCGCAACCATCATCGCCCACATCAAGCCTGAGTTGTTCGCCAGATATGCCACCCTTGGCATTGATCTCATCAATAGCGGCTTGCGCGCCATGCACCATCTGCTCGCCGAAGGTAGCAGATTGACCCGTCATCGGGCCCGCGATGCCGATGATGATATCGGCGTGGGAGGGGGAGGCAAGCGCCATTAAAAGTATGAATGGTGTGATGCGCAAAGTCGCTGGTCTCCAAATAAAAAAAGCCTCGCGTGATGTTACTCACGCGAGGCCCGTTCAAGCAAGCCGAAGCTTATTGAATTGTATCATCTTCAGCATAGTTGCCATTGGCAAACTTATACCAAACATACTTTGCATCTTTCACGTCGCCCTTAGCATCAAGTGCGAGATCGCCGAGAACAGTCTTCACTACATTGCCTGCGCGCAACCAGCCCATGATAGCTTTGCTGTCGCTGCCTTTAGTGGCAGTTGCAGCAGCAACATACATCTGGATCGAAGCATAGGTGTAAAGTGTGTAGCCTTCAGGATCAAAACCAGCAGCCTTGAACTTGGCCACAAGATCCTTAGCAGCTGGGTTTGTGCGTGGTTCTGGTGCAAAAGTGAAGATCATGCCAGTAGCAGCTTCACCAGCGATGGTCCAGAATTCAACGTTGTTCATTGAATCGCCTGAAAGCATTTGAGCCTTGGAACCTTGTTCGCGCATTTGCTTCAAGATCAAAGCACCTTCTGGGTGATAACCGCCCATATAGATTGCATCAATGCCAGCATCTTTCATCTTGGAAACGAGCGCAGAATAGTCCTTTTCACCAGGATTGATTGATTCAGCCATTGTTTCTTTCAAACCAGCAGCGTTCATTGACATCTTAGTCGCATCAGCAAGGCCTTTGCCGTAAGCTGATTTGTCATCAATGATAGCAACTTTTTTGCCTGCAAAATGCTTGGCCAAGAAGTTACCAGCTACAAGACCTTGCGCATCGTCACGGCCGCAAACACGACCAACGTTCCAGCCACCTTCATCAGTGAATTTTGGGTTGGTTGAAGCTGGCGAGATTTGCACGATGCCATCTTCTTCGTAAACCTTCGAAGCTGGGATCGATGAGCCTGAGCAGAGATGGCCCGCAACAAACTTAACACCCTTTGAACCCATTTGTTGGGCAACAGCAACAGCCTGCTTTGGATCGCAAGCATCGTCACCGATTTCGAGAACCAGCTTTTCGCCGTTCACGCCGCCAGCAGCATTGATGTCTGCAACGGCCATTTCAGCACCGCGCTTATATTGTTCACCAAGTGCAGCGAGCGAGCCAGTGATTGGGCCAACGGTTGCAATGGTGATATCAGCTAAAGCTGATGTTGCTGTCAATGCGGCAGCAAAGCTGATCGCAATTCCAGACAAAAGAAGTTTCTTCATGTAGTAGTCTCCCTATAAGTTTTGTGACCAATGGTCGGTCGGGGTGGAAACCCCTTGGAACGCAGTTTCGCTCAAAGAGGCCGCATTGGAAAGGAAAAAACGACATTCCTTTCAACAATTTTCAATAAATTTATGTCTTGTCCCGCCAAGCGAATGGCCCATTCTTTTCATAGAGCCAAGGATATTTTTCTGTCATCTGGTTAACGCGGGTCATTTGGAAGCCGAGCAGGGCAAGCGCTATGATGACAGCGGTCTGAACGATATAATAATAGGCCGAACCGAGTGTTTCCTCAAACAGTGCAAAATGCAAGAAACGCAACCCAGCGCCAAAAATCATCATATATATCACGAGCTGCCATACAGGTTGCCAGCCTAGTGCTGTGGCACGTCCAGCCATGAACGAAGCACCGCCACCACCAACAACGGTGAGGATCAAAAACACCAAAAAGCTTTTCTCAGCTAAAAGTTCCATGTCAGTGGCCTCCTTCAAGATAGGCAGCACGCACTTCAGGGCTTTTCAGCAATTCAGCACCAGTTCCACTCATAGCAATTTTGCCATTGACCATAACATAAGCCCTGTGTGCCAAACGAAGCGCATGGAAGGCGTTTTGTTCGACGAGGAGAACCGTGAGGCCTTCTTCTTGATTCAGTTTTTTTATAGCTGCAAAAATTTGTTTGACGATAATGGGCGCCAAGCCGAGCGATGGTTCATCCAGCAGCAGGAGACGAGGACGGGCCATTAAAGCGCGGCCAATCGCCAGCATTTGCTGCTCACCGCCAGAAAGCGTTCCAGCTCGTTGATTGCGGCGTTCTTCCAAACGCGGGAACAGTGCAAATACTTTCGCAAGGTCTTCATCAAAGTGCCGCAACTTATCAACAGTAGCCCCCATTTGTAAGTTTTCAAACACGCTCATGCGTGGAAAAATACGGCGGCCTTCGGGCGATTGCGCAATTCCAAGATGCACGATTTCATGGGTCGGCATTTGCGTGATGTCCTTGCCGTCAAGGACGATTGTTCCAGCGCGCGCGCGTGGTGTGCCGCAGATGGTCATCATCAATGTAGATTTGCCAGCACCATTGGCACCAATCACCGTGGCGATTTCGCCTTTGCGAACTTCAAAATCGATGCCTTTGAGAGCTTGAATTTTGCCATAAAAGGTTTCAACGCCTTTACCTTGAAGAAGGATTTCGCTCATTTGCGGCCTCCTTTTTTAGCGGCTGGTTTTTTGACAACTGTCTTTGTGGCAACAGGTTTCTTTGGTGACGCTGAAACTTTTGGCACTGTGCGGGTAGGGACGTTGGCATGCACAGCCAATCCTTCATTCACCAAGTCCGCAACTTTGACACTGCCGACGGCCACTTCATTCTCATCTTCTTCAACACCCAAATATGCACGGATCACAGCAGGATCATTCTTGATTTCGTTAGGTGTACCATCAGCAATTTTGCGACCATAATCGAGAACCACAATATGATCCGAGATGCCCATGACGACGCTCATGTCGTGCTCGATGAGTAGAATTGCCATGTTATGATCATCACGAATTGAAAGCAATAATTTGTTAAGCTCATCAGACTCGCGCGGGTTCAAACCAGCCGCAGGTTCATCCAAACAGAGAAGGCGCGGGTTGGTGCACATGGCCCGCGCAATTTCAAGGCGGCGCTGCGCACCATAAGGCAAATCACCAGCTGCATCATCGGCACGTTCCGTGAGATTTACTTTATTAAGCCAGTATTTGCATTTTTCGATAGCTTCATTTTCAGCGCGCTTGAAATGGCCTGAGCCAAAAATGCCACCAATTGTAAATCCAGAGGCGCGCATCAAAGTATTGTGCTGCGCCACCATCAAATTTTCGAGCAGTGTCATGCCGGAGAACAGGCGGATATTTTGGAAAGTTCGGGCCACTTTGGCTTTCTGCGTGATGATAAAATCATCCATGCGCTCAAGCAAAAATTCCTTGCCGTCTGGGTGGCGCAGTTTGATCATGCCTTCGGTGGGCTTGTAAAAACCTGTAATGCAGTTGAACACAGTAGTCTTGCCTGCACCATTCGGGCCAATCAACGCCGTAATTTGCTTGCGACCTGCATCGAATGACAAATCGCCAATGGCAGTCAACCCACCAAAACGCATGGTGAGGTGCTGAACTTGAAGTTCAGGATCTTTCGTCCAATTCATCATCAGCCATGTCCCTCGGCAACGAGATCACCGGAGACGGATTTTTTCTCTTTCAAAAATACTGTCGGTTCGCGCTTGGTCACAAACCCGCGCGGACGAAAGCGCATCATCAAAACCATGGCCAAACCAACGGCGAGCATCCGGAATTGGATAGGCTCCGTTCCCGATGGCAACACAACTTTCATAAAATCCATTTCCCTGAAGAGTTCAAACGAACCCATGATGGCGATGGCCGAAAATACGATGCCAATTTGCGAACCCAAACCACCGAGCACAACGATGGCGAGGATCAAAGCAGATTCGATATAAACAAACGATTCAGGTGATACGAAACCTTGGCGCGCCGCAAAGAAGCTGCCAGCAAAACCACCAAACATGGCACCAATTGCGAATGCTGTGAGCTTTGTTGTTGTGGTGTTGATACCGAGCGAACGACAAGCAATTTCATCTTCACGCAAAGCTTCCCACGCCCGACCGATGGGCAAACGGCGCAGACGTTTGGTCACAAAGTAAGTGATCAGTGCGAGTGTTAAAATCACATAATAAAGGAAAATGTAAAAATGAATGCGATTGAACTGGATGCCGAAGAAATCAGAAAAGCTGCCAGGTGCATCTTTAAATGGCAAACCAAAGAACGTGATCTTCGGAACTGAAATACCTTGCGGGCCGTTGGTAAATGAGAACCAGTTGACCAAAACCAAACGGATCATTTCTCCGAAGGCCAATGTTACGATTGCCAGATAGTCGCCGCGCAATCTGAGAACCGGAAAGCCCAAAACAACGCCCCATGTGGCAGCCAAGAGCCCTGCAACAGGAAGCGTAATATAGAAGGCCCAAGGCAAAATGCCTGTGCCAAACCACTGTGGAAAATAAACTGTTGAGAGTAGGGCATATGCATAAGCCCCAACCGCATAGAATGCAACGTAGCCAAGATCGAGAAGGCCTGCAAGACCAACCACGACGTTAAGGCCCCATCCCAGCATGATGTAAATCAGAATATAAACCGCCAGATCCATCACCCGCTTATCCCAGATGGGATGGAAAAATGTGAAGACAGGAAACAACAGTGCAAATATCAAAAGCCCTGGCGCAATATATTTTGTTATCGTTTCAGAAAACGAAACGCTTTTCAAACCTGAAGTAAGAGTCGATTTTGAGCCAGCTGACGGGGCTTTATGCCAAACAAAAAGATGCAGAAACAGGCGCGTTCCAACAACAATTCCAGTGAGAGCAAAGGCCATTCCGAAACGATAAACAATGGAAATAATACCTTGGCCAATGACCGTCTTCATCGCCACGATGGGGATTAAAACAAGAAGTGTAATGATAGCCGTGCTTATCAAATCCTTCGTCAAGGCTGAAGTTGTGAGAGCCTTGCTATCATCCGAAGATGAATTATTTTTAGGTGCAACTGACATGGTTTAAATCTTTTCCACTTCAGGTTTGCCAAGCAAGCCTTGCGGCATGAATATGAGCACCATGACCAAAACAGTGAAGGCGGCCACATCTTTGTACTCAACCGAGAAGTAAGCCGACCACATCACTTCGATCATGCCGATCACTAATCCACCCAGCATAGCACCCGGAATTGAACCAATGCCTCCGAGCACGGCTGCTGTGAAGGCCTTGATACCAGCCAAGAAGCCGATAAAGAAATCAGTTACATTATAATAAAGAAGGAACATCAATCCAGCAAAGGCCGCCAAACATGCACCCAATATAAAGGTAATTGAAATTGTCCGGTCAACATTGATACCCAATAGCGAAGCCATTTTCGTGTCTTGTTCGCAAGCACGTTGGGCACGTCCGAGAGCTGTGCGCTGAATAAGCATTGTAAAAACTGTCATCAAAACCAAAGTCGAAACAATGATCATAATTTGCATGTTCGAAATCTTCACGGTGAAGTCACCACCCTCTGCCAAAGTACGGTGCATTAATTCATAGCCACCAGTGATGAGGGGTTGCATGGGCTTTGGACGTCCTTCTTGCGCAATCCGGACGAATTCCTGAAGAACAATGGACATGCCAATGGCTGAAATAAGGGGTGCTAAACGGAACGAGCCACGCAAAGGACGATAAGCAACGCGCTCAATTGTCCAATTGTAAACTGAAGCAATCAGCATGGCGATGACAACAACCAATGCCAAAGCAAAAATAATCATGAATGCTCCGCTGCCGCCCGTTACGCCAAGCGCGAGAAGAACAATGAATGACACCATTGAACCAACCATAAACACATCGCCATGGGCGAAGTTGATCATGCCAATAATGCCGTAAACCATCGTGTATCCGATGGCGATAAGCCCGTAGATTGAACCGAGCGTGAGCCCGTTAATCAGCTGCTGGAGAAAATACTCCAAGTCGCCCCCCTATTGTTTGACGCGTTACTTCCGGAACCTCGGCTCTAATGGCCAAGCTTACGATCTGCTTTAGAGAAGCAAAACAATAAATACAAGTGTGACAATGCCATATATTAATGACTTTTCGCACCGCAACATTGGACATTGACAAATCGCAACGTGGACTATATCAGTCGAGTATATATCAATTTGGCATATAGCAAATGAACATAAGAACACTTTGCCTAGGCATTCTCTCGTTTCAGGAAGCCTCCGGATACGAGATCAAGAAAGAAATTGAGGAAGGCATGTTCAGCCACTTCATTGACGCAAGTTATGGTTCAATTTATCCAGCTTTAAGCCAGCTGAATGCTGAAGGCTTGGTGACAGTGCGCGCTGAAGAGCAAACGGGCAGGCCCGATAAGAAGGTCTATTCGGTAACTGAGGCGGGCCGCGCAGCTTTAGCCAAAGGGCTTTTAGTGGTCCCGGCACGTGACAAATATAAGTCAGAATTTCTATTTGAAATGCTGTTCAAAAATATGTTGCCAGAAGCTCATGTCAGACTTGCAATTGAAAAGCAGCTTAATGATCTCAGAGAAGATCTAAGCCGTATGGTTGAATGTCGGGCCGAAGGGCAAACCAACGAAGGCTCCGAGTTTATTATGGGATATGGCGAAGCTGTTTTGACTGCTGGCGCGAAATATCTTGAGTCAAAACTTGCCGAATTGCAGCCGAAAATAAAATTGGCGGCTGAGTGAAAATGAATAAAAAAATCTTAGAGGGAAGACGAGCAACATGAATAATTCCATTTCAGCGCTTTTTTTGGCGGTCGTCTTGTCTTCGACTGCGATGATAACGATGACATACGCCGATGATGCTGCCGTGACACCGGCAAAGACCGATGCCGGAAATCCCGTTGTGACGGTGTTCTTGGCGCAGAAAAAACCAATTGCTGCAAATTTGATTGTGACGGGAAGCTTCGCTGCGGGAGAATTGGTGTTGGTCACGCCGCAAGTTGAAGGCCTAGCGATCACCGATATTCTTGCGGAAGAGGGAGATGCGGTTAAAAAAGACCAAGTGCTTGCAAGACTGTCTTCATCATCGATCGACATTAAAATTTTGCAAACTCAAGCCAACATTGCTAAGAATGACACTTCTATAAAACAAGCTATGAACCAAATTGAACAAGCCAAGATCAACAATGATCGTGCCCAGTCTGATTTAAACCGCACAAAAAAGCTCCGTTCAACTGGTGTGGCAACAGTAGAGCAATTTGATCAAAGGCAGGCAGCTGCCGATTTAACCAACATGCAGTCCCAAGCTGCTGAGCTCTCGCTTGAAAGTTCCAAAGCAGATCGCTTGGGCCTTGATGCACAAATGCAAGACTTGCAACTGCAAAAAAGCCGCACTGAAATTAAAGCACCTGTTGATGGTTTTGTGAGTCGCAGAACTGCTCAAATTGGTGGCATTGCTTCAGCTTCAAAGGACGCGATGTTCAATATTGTTGCTAACAGTACAATGAAGCTTTTAGCAGAAGTGGCGGAATCGGATTTACCGAAAGTGCAGATCGGCCAGAAAGCCACCATCGTTGTGAATGGTATGGCAAAGCCAATTCAAGGTGTTGTGAAGTTGATTTCGCCCGAAGTTAACGAAACTACACGCATCGGCATTGCCCATATTCGCGTGGAGGAGGGCACCAAGATTCCACTGGGCAGTTTTGGTCGCGCGACAATTGCACTTGCTGCTTCTGACGGCGTGGTGTTGCCACTTACAGCAGTTACATTTGGTGAAGACGGCCCAACTGTTCAGATTGTTGAAAATAGCAAGGTCAGTGTCCGCAAAGTGATCACCGGATTGGTCAGCACATCCGAAATCGAAATTACTGATGGTCTGAAAGAAGGCGAATCTGTTGTTGCACGCGCGGGCACATTTGTGCGCGATGGTGACACCGTGACCGCCGTGAAACTTACAGACGCAGCGCAATAAGGAGCGCAAATTATGAACTTTAATTTCTCTGCTTGGTCAATCAGGAATCCTATTCCGTCCATCGTTCTTTTCATCGTATTGGTCATGTTGGGCGTGCAAAGCTTTCGTGCATTACCGATTACCCGGTTCCCGAATATTGATGTGCCTGTGATTGCTATTTCGGTCTCACAAGGCGGTGCCACACCCGTAGAACTAGAAGCGCAGGTGACAAAGCCAATTGAAGACGCTGTGGCTGCAGTGAATGGCGTAAAGCACATCACGTCTACATTGACCGACGGCGTTTCAACCACTGCCATCGAATTTCGTATGGAAAAGCCAACGGCTGATGCCTTGCAAGAAACGAAAGATGCCGTTGCGAAGATTCGCGGTACATTACCGAGCTCGATTGATGAACCTGTCATTCAGAAGATCGATGTTGAAGGCCAATCGATACAAACTTTCGCAGCAACAGCACCAGGCATGACGCTGGAGCAGCTGTCTTGGTATGTTGACGATGTTGTGTTGCGCGAATTGCGCGGGCTTTCAGGTGTTGGCCGTGTTGAACGTTATGGTGGTGTACAACGTCAGATTAATGTTGATCTTGATCCAGCTAGACTTCAATCTCTCGGCGTGACCGCTGCATCAGTGAATGCTCAGCTTGCAGCAGTTAATACAGATCAAGGTGGCGGTCGCAGTGATATTGGTGGCAGCGAACAGGCGATCCGCACAATAGGTGGTGCGCGGTCAATTGAGCAGTTGGGTGAGACCAAAATTGCGCTGCCTAACGGCACGGTGGTTCGACTCGATAACCTTGCAAAAATTACCGATGCATTTGAAGAACCACGCACATTCGCACGTTATAATGGCAACCAAGTTGTAACGTTCTCAGTGTTCCGCGCTAAGGGTTCAAGCGCCACCGCCGTGGGTGATAAAGTCACTGCCGCGATCGAAAGATTAAGCCAATCCGGCAAAGGCGTGAAATACACACTCGTCGATGACACCGTGCATTATATTTACGGTAACTACACCGCCGCCATGGAAACCTTGATTGAAGGTGCCGTGCTTGCGGTTTTGGTTGTGTTGCTGTTCTTGCGCGACTGGCGCGCCACGTTGATATCGGCAATCTCTCTGCCACTTTCAGCCATCCCCGCATTCTGGGCCATGAGCTTGATGGGCTTCTCGCTCAACCTCGTGTCATTCCTCGGCATCACGTTGGCAACCGGTATTCTGGTTGACGATGCGATTGTAGAAATTGAAAATATTGCGCGTCACATGCGGATGGGCAAATCGCCTTATCGCGCCGCCCTTGAAGCAGCAGATGAAATCGGCCTCGCGGTTATTGCTATTACCTTCACAATCGTTGCCGTTTTCGTGCCCGTCTCGTTTATGGATGGTGTTCCCGGCCAATATTTCCGTCAATTCGGTTTGACGGTTGCTGTCGCAGTGTTGTTCTCGCTGCTGGTAGCACGGCTCATTACACCGATGCTGGCCGCATATTTTTTGCGCGACCATGGTCACGCCGAAGAAGAACCAGGTTTCTTCTCGCGCGCATACAGCCAGTTCCTCTATTTCACCAACTGGGGCCCGAGAATAAATCGTACTCGCGTCAATTCGGAAACCGGAGAGGAGTATGTAAAAACATGGCGTCCTCGGATCATGAGTTACGTGACGGTGGTGGTAGCAGGCTTTGTGTTGTTCGGTTCGGTTTCGCTTATAAAACTGCTACCGACTGGCTTCATTCCACCCGGTGACGAATCGCGTTTTGTGCTGTCGGTTGAATTGCCTCCTGGTTCAACATTGCAGCAAACTTTGGTCAAGACCGAAGAACTTGCTGGTATAGTTGGCAAACATCCAGAAGTGGCAAATGTGTTTGTTCTTGGAGGTTCTAATCCGACTGGCAACGTGGAACCACGTCAAGCTTCGATGTTTATTTCGTTGAAAAAGAAAGCTGATGGTTTAGTCCCCGGTGTTCTCAACCCAATTATCAACGGATTGAACAAAATATCACCCGTTAGCATTCCCACTTTCGCCACGACTGGCCGAACAGAACCACAAATTTTGGTCGAAGACGAAATCTACAAGTCTTTGGGCAATGTTGCTGATGCACGTTTCTGGAAAGTAAACGATCGTGGCGCGCGTGATATCCAATATGATATGCTTTCCAATGACCCGGTTGCTTTGACAGACGCCGTTGCAAAACTGGAAGGCGCGTTGCGTAAGGAACCAATGCTGCGTTCAATCGCAGCCGAAGGCGCGCTCAATAGGCCTGAAATTAAAGTGACACCAAAGCTCGATGAGGCTGCAAAACTTGGTATTACTTCGCAGCAAATCAGCCAAACCTTGCGCGTGGCAACAATTGGCGACTTTGGGCCGCTGCTTGCAAAGTATAATGCTGGTGATCGTCTAATTCCAATCCGTGTTCAAATTCCAGTTTCGGCACGTGGCAGTTTCCAAGAACTGACGGGATTGAAAATTATGAATGCAAAAGGCGAGTCGGTTCCAATTTCAACTGTTGCTGACATAGAGTTCAGTCAAGGCCCAGCATCGGTGACGCGCCATGACCGACAACGTTGGGCAAAGATTGGCGCTGACTTGCAGCCCGGTGTTGAACTTGGTGACGGCCAGAAAAAGTTTGAAGATGTTGCAAAAGCGATGAATTTGCCGAAATCTGTTGTGTTTTCAGCAGGTGGCGACTCAGAAGTGCAGGGCGAAATCTTTGCAAGCTTCGGCAAAGCAGCTTTGCTCGGTGTGGTGATCATGCTTGGCATTCTGATTTTGTTGCTTGGTAATTTCTTCCAGCCATTCGCAATTGTGTTAGCGTTGCCGCTTTCAATCGGCGGTGTGGTGGCTGCACTCTTGGCAACCAATCAATCGCTCTCAATGCCTGTGATCATCGGCATGTTGATGTTGATGGGTATCGTGGCCAAAAACGGCATCATGCTCGTCGATTTCGCGGTGGAGCGCGTGAAGCATGGCATGGAACGCGTTGATGCAATCGTAGATTCAGGTCACAAACGCGCGCGCCCCATTATCATGACGACACTTGCAATGGGTGCGGGCATGGTGCCATCAGCTATTGGCATCGGTGAAGGCGGCGAATTTCGCGCACCAATGGCAACAGCCGTGATCGGTGGTTTGATTGCGTCAACCATTCTCAGCCTCGTCTTTGTTCCATCATTCTATATCGTGATGGATGACGTGGCGAAATTCTTCGCATGGTTGTTTGGTCGCTTTGTCGGCGCAACTGATGAAGCACCTGTGGTCGACCATGCATTAGAGGTGGTCAAATCGGAAATGGCAAAAACCACCTCTGCAATTGAACATCTCGATGAGCGCATTGACCAAGTTGAAGCCGAAGTAGCCACGAAAATGTCAGCTCTGAAAAAACCGAAGCTGACATTAGCCGCAGAATAAAAACACAAACCATTCCTCCCCACTAGCTGGCGAGGGATGGCTAAATGAGCTCCCTCAACCCCTGCGCAATTCGCGTCAGGGCCTTCTTCAAATCCATCTCGCTTGCCGCAAATGAAAGCCGCACTGACCCTGGAGCACCGAATGCCGTGCCCGGCACAATAGAAACGCCGTGTTTTTCAAGAAGCCAATCACAAAGCTGATCCGTCGTTTCAATTAGATGATTGCCCGCATGCTTTCCCAGATATGCGGACACATCAGGAAAAGCATAAAACGTGCCCGGAATATCGGCGATCTTCACACCATCAATCGCCCGCAAGCCCTTCAAAACCAAATCACGCCTTGCCTTATATTGCACGCGCATTTTCTCAACGTCATCGCGCGGACCTTTAAGTGCGGTGATTGCTGCACGCTGTACAAACTGATTGGCACCAGCACTGATAATACTCTGCATACGTCCCATGGCTTTGGCAATTGGTTCCGGCGCTGCGGCGTAGCCCAAGCGCCAACCCGTCATGGCAAAACCCTTCGAAAATCCGTTCAGGGTTATTGTGCGCTCCAGCATGCCCGGCAGCGATCCAAATGAAACCATTTCACCATCAAACAAAATATATTCGTAAATCTCATCCGAGAGCACCATAAGCTGAGGGTGAGCGCGCACCAAGACCGCAATCTCTTCCAGTTCCGCGCGTGTCCAGACTGCGCCTGTGGGATTACACGGAGAATTGAGAATGATCAGTTTAGTTTTCGCCGTTATAGCCGCCGCAATACGGGCAACAGGAACCTTATAACCCTCTTCAACGTTAGACCGCAAAACCACAGGTGTGCCTTGCGCAAATTTGACCGAACCTTCGTAAGACACCCAGTAAGGTGCCAGAATGATGACTTCGTCATCGGGACCGATCAAAGACAACACAGAATTGTTGATGGCTTGTTTGGTGCCATTGGCTAAAACGATTTCACTGGGCCTATAATTCAACCCATTCTCCACCAGCAGTTTTTCAGCGATGGCTTCGCGTAATTCGGGGATTCCGGCAACCGGAGAATAATGTGTGAAGCCTTTATCCATTGCATCTTTTGCAGCGTCACGGATATTAAGCGGTGTGTCAAAATCAGGCTCTCCAATGGTCAGCGCCACAACATCATGGCCAAGGGCTCGAAGCTCCCGTGTACGCTGCGACATGCGAATAATAGCCCCCTCGTCTGCGGCATTGGCACGCGGCGAAATTAGGGCAAAGTGATCAATTTTAATTGTCATAATAACCAAAAGCTATGCCAGCTTATGCTTGCCGCGTCGAGGTCATCCGGACTAAAACAAGTTTTTAAGTGAGGCTCAATGAAACATATCTTTATTTTAGTCGCCTTTGCACTTGTTCTGGCAGGCTGTTCTCAATCAACATCTGGTGTTCGCATCACCCAGGGAGTGCCCCAAGTTTCACCTGCGGTTGTCCAAGCAGCGCCAAAATCTGAACCTGTGTTTTACAACGGTAAGGTCTATCAAATTAATTTCGCACCGGATCCATCAGGCGGCTACGCCATGGCTGTTTCAGGAATGTCAGCGGCCCAACAAAAAGATGCTGTAGCAGTTTCCACATCGTCGCTGCGCCAATTTGCTTGCAAGGAAAAACAAAGCGGCAAACTTCTAACCCAGCCGGTCTATAGCGATAGTAAATGGCGCATGACCGCACATTGCGTTTAAACTTGAGGTTCATCTATGATCTTAGACCGCGTCATTAAAACATTGATCCACAAAGGTGATCTGACAGTCACCGACTGGAATGGAAAGACCACGCGTTATGGCGATGGAACCTTGCCAAAATCCCACGTTAAATTTCAAAGCAGAGCAGCGGCACTCAAAGTGGCCCTTGATCCTGATTTGCATTTGGGGGAAGTGATCACCGATGGCGAACTCACCGTTGAACAGGGAAGTATCCGCGATTTTATTTTACTTCTGATGCAAAATGTTGGCACTGGCCAAACCAACCATCCACTCCACCGCGTGGCCTACCGCGCCCGGCTGCTGTTGCGGCGTGTCTATCAGCACAATCCCGTAGGTAAAGCTGAAAAAAACATTACCCATCATTATGACATCAACGGCGAGATTTATGATCTATTCTTGGATAAAGATCGCCAATATTCTTGCGCTTTTTATGAAACAGAAGATGCGACTCTTGAGGAAGCCCAACTCGCAAAGAAACGCCACTTAGCGGCCAAGCTTGGCATTAAACCTGGAATGAAAGTCTTGGATATTGGCTCCGGCTGGGGCGGCATGGGGCTTTATCTAGCGCAATATTGTGGTGCTGACGTAACGGGCGTAACTCTTTCACACGAGCAACATGAACTCAGCAATAAACGCGCGGCAGAAATGGGCTTGGCGCAGCAAGCACGTTTCCTTTTAAAAGACTATCGAGCACTTGATGAACAGTTTGACCGTATCGTTTCCGTTGGCATGTTTGAACACGTTGGGGTTGGCCACTACGCCGAATTCTTCAAAAAAATAGCAACTCTTTTAAAGCCTGATGGCGCAGCAGTGCTCCACTCTATCAACCGCGCCGACGGCCCTGGCATTACTGGCGCGTGGATTCAAAAGTACATTTTCCCCGGCGGCTATGTGCCTTCGTTGTCCGAAGTTATCCCGCATATGGAGCGGGAGAAACTCTACATCACCGATATTGAAATTCTGCGCATGCACTATGCACGGACATTGAAGGAATGGGGCAGGCGCTTTACGGCCAATCACAAACGGGCAGCTGAAATTTATGATGAGCGCTTTTGCAGGATGTGGGATTTTTATTTGGCAGGCTCTGAAGGTTCGTTTCTTTATGCTGAGATGAACAATTTCCAAATCCAGTTCAGCAAAAACCAACACGCCTTGCCCTACACACGCAATTATATAGAGGCGGAAGAAGAGCGACTACGCAAGTTAGAGAAGAGCTAAGTTTAACGCTTTAGGCCAATTAACCTTAAATCTGCGCAGAATCTTGCTGTTTTCGGAACTTCATGCTTAATAAGGCGTTAAGTCTTTGGCTTTCATTGCTTGAGGTTTAGAATGGTTCTGGAACGCATTCTTTCGTCTTTGGTAAAGCAGGGCAACCTGATTGTTACCGATTGGAACGGGCATGTGCGCAAATATGGCGACGGCAACGCCCCAACATCCCATATCAAATTTAAGTCAGCTGCTGCCGCACGTCGCATGGCGATAGATCCCGACCTTTATATTGGCGAGAGCTATATGGATGGCAGCCTTCAAATTTTAGAAGGCACGATTGCCGATTTTATTGACTTGGCGATGAAAAACGTTGGCACAACAAATTACCATCCTGTACATCGCGCATTAGACCGAGCCCGCATGGCGTTGCGTCGTATTCACCAACATAATCCAGTGGGTAAAGCAAAAGAGAATGTCGCCCATCATTATGATCTATCCGGTTCGATCTATGATTTGTTTTTGGATCGAGATCGGCAATATTCCTGTGCATATTTTGAAACCAAAAAGTCAACTTTAGAAGATGCCCAACTGGCCAAGAAACGCCATCTTGCCGCCAAGCTTGATATCAAATCTGGAATGAAGGTTTTAGATATTGGTTCGGGCTGGGGTGGCCTCGGCCTCTATCTCGCAGAAGTCTGTGGTGCGGAAGTCACAGGTGTCACTTTATCAGAAGAGCAGTTCAAGCTTTCAAACGAACGCGCCCATCAACGCGGCATCAAAGGCCACACGCAGTTTTTGCTCAAAGACTACCGCGAACTCGAAGGCCCATTTGACCGCATCGTTTCGGTCGGCATGTTTGAGCATGTTGGCATCGGCCATTTTCCAGAATTCTTCTCAAAAGTTGCATCATTGTTGAAAGATGATGGCGCGGCGGTTTTGCATTCCATCAATCGCTCCAATGGTCCAGGCGCAACCAGCGCTTGGATTAAGAAATACATTTTCCCTGGTGGATATGTTCCTGCACTGTCCGAGGTGCTGCCACATCTTGAGCACGCTGGGCTCTATGTCACCGACATCGAAATTCTGCGCCTGCATTATGCCGAAACATTGAAAGAGTGGGGCCATCGCTTTGCCGCCAATCGCGCCAAGGCCGCAGAAATTTACGACGAACGTTTTTGCCGCATGTGGGAGTTTTATTTGGCAGCATCTGAAATGGCATTCCGATATTCCGGCATGAACAATTTCCAGATTCAATTTGGCAAAGATCAGAATGTGTTGCCGTTGACTCGCGACTACATTCACGACCAAGAAAATAGGTTGCGGAAGATCGAAGCAAAGACGCCCTTGTTGAAAATGGTAGGCAAGTGACGCACTAGTTCCACAGCCGATCCACCCAATCGCGTGTCCGAAACCAATAGCCAATAAGTGGCAGAAACCATGTTGACCCCGTGTAGAGTGGGTGCGAGGGGAATTCGGATTGATCATAGGCGCAGACTCTGTTGACCTTACCCAAAATCTTCAACGCGGTTTGATGGCCGAGATAGCTCATCATCGCAACACCGGAACCGTTGCAGCCCAGCGCATAATGAAGCCCGTCAAATTTGCCCATATGTGGAAGCTCATCCAACGTGAAAGCCACATTGCCAGTCCATGAATGAGTAATTTTTGTGCCTTTCAACTGCGGAAAACGATCAATCATAAATTGATAGAGCAGGGGTGCCGTCGTCACCGGATCTGTGTGTCCAAACTTGGCACGGCCACCAAATATCAAGCGCTTGCCATCAGGCGACATGCGGTAATAGGTGAGAACGCGGCGGGTATCTGCAAAGCTGCGATTGCGTGGTGAAAGCGACGCAGCCAAATCTGCTGGCAACTCTTCTGTCGCGATAATATATGAACCCACCGGAACGACGCGGCGCCTCAACTGCGGCGTCACTCCGCCGGTATACCCATTCGTCGCGATGACCACCTCGCCAGCCCGCGCTACACCGCGCGGTGTGGTCAACACCCAGCTGCTGTCTGCATTTTGTGAAAGGCCAGTTACTTCTGTGTGAGAGGCAATCGAAACGCCCGCCTTCAACGCCAACCCGAGCAGAGCTTTATAATAAAGTGCCGGCTGCAAATGCGCCGCACGCCCCACTACCATTCCGCCAAAATAATAGTCAGATCCAATCTCGGCGCGCTGCGCCTCACGCGGCACGATGTAGGAATCCGAATGTGCTTCGGCATTCAGCAAGGCCACTTTCTTTGCCATGTCATCAAAATGACTTTGGCACCAGGCACCCAAAAAATATCCGCGCTTGTGCCAGCCACATTCGATCCTCTCACGCGCGATCAAATTTTCAATGTGCGTAAACGCATCCGCCGCATCATTCAAAAACGGCGCGGCCTGATCGGCTGTCATGGGCTTTGACATATAGCGCTTGCCAACATTCACCCCACCCGAAACCATGCCGCCATTGCGCGTCGACGCGCCAAAGCCAGGCTCTGCCGCGTCGAGAACCAAAACTTCAACGCCCTGTCTGGCTAACTCCAAAGCCGCTGATAGACCCGTGTAACCTGCCCCCACAATGGCCACGCTAATATCTTTTGGCAGTGCGATTTCCGGCAAGGCTTGTGGCGTATAATCTTCCCACCAAAAGGGGCGAGCTTTGAAATCTTTGTGAAATATTGCGGTGTCCATGATGGTTCAGGCTACATCAAAGCACTGACTTTGCAAGGCTGGCAGTCTGAATTGCCTCTCGACCTGCGACACACAATCGACTAATTAGCTGCTCTAGGGCAGTGAAAGTGGAGATTCTCGTGAGCAATTTTTCAAAAATGAAATGCGGTGCTTTTGCCATTGCGGCCTTGGCCATGATGTCAGTTTCTGCCTCAGCCATGAAAGTTGTCGTGGTAATCAGCAAAGTTAGCCAGCACATGACGGTCACCGTCGATGGCCAACAGCAATATAATTGGCTCGTTTCCACAGGTGGTGCGGGTTATGAAACGCCATCAGGCACATTCCATCCATTCCGCATGGAGAAGGAACACTTCTCGAAGGAATGGGACGATGCGCCAATGCCCTATTCAATGTTCTTCACTGGCGAAGGCCATGCCATTCATGGCAGCTATCACATAAAGCGTTTGGGCACGCGCGCCTCTCATGGCTGTGTTCGTTTAGCGCCAGAAAACGCGGCCACTCTTTTTGCTTTGGTTGAAAAAGCAGGATTCAAGAACAGCACTTTCACCATCAACGGCGGTCTTTTTGATTTTGGCAATACATCGGCTGATCGTGGCTTGTTTAACGATACACCACGCGAGCCGTTCCACTTCTTCTGGCAAGCGAATAAACCAAAACCCCAGCCAGCTGATTTAAGCACGAAGAAGAAAAAGAAGTTCAAATCAATCATACCAACAAGCGGCTAAATAGCCTCTTTTTCAGTACAACTGCCGAACCTTGACAAATCGTTGGGCGCATGCGCTTTAGCGCCAAAATCAAGGAATTTTATAATGACTCACGCCTATCGCAGCCACAAATGTGGTGATCTTCGCGCCCAACATGCTGGCAGCGAAACCCGTCTTTCGGGCTGGGTGCACCGCGTGCGTGACCATGGCGGCGTTTTGTTTCTTGATGTGCGCGATCACTATGGCCTAACCCAAGTGGTGGCAGACCCTGCTTCCCCCGCCTTTAAAATAGCCGAGACTTTACGCAGCGAATGGGTTGTGCGCATTGATGGCAAAGTGCGCGTGCGCCTTGCTGGCACTGAAAATAAAGATATGCCCACAGGCGACATTGAAGTTTACGCCACCGAGATTGAAGTTTTATCTCAGGCTGCTGAATTGCCATTGCCCGTGTTTGGTGACACAGAATATCCTGAAGACATTCGCTTGAAATATCGCTTCCTCGATTTGCGTAGGGACCGCATTCACGCCAACATCATGAAGCGTGGCAGCATCATCAATTCGCTGCGCCGCCGCATGGTGGATCAAGGCTTCTTCGAATTCCAGACGCCAATCCTCACAGCATCATCGCCTGAAGGTGCGCGAGATTATCTGGTGCCAAGCCGTGTGCATCCCGGCAAGTTCTATGCGTTGCCGCAAGCCCCACAGCAGTTCAAACAATTGATCATGATGAGCGGCTTTGATCGCTATTTCCAAATCGCCCCATGTTTTCGCGACGAAGATGCGCGCGCAGATCGTAGCCCCGGCGAATTCTATCAGCTCGATATTGAAATGAGCTTTGTGACACAGGAAGATGTGTTCAATGCTGTTGAACCCGTGCTGCGCGGCGTGTTTGAAGAGTTTGGCAATGGCTTGCCAGTGACACAAAAATTCCCGCATATCGCATTCAAAGATTCGGTACGTTGGTATGGCACAGATAAGCCCGATTTGCGCAACCCGATTAAAATGCAAAACGTAACCGAACATTTCGCAGGCTCTGGCTTCAAAGTGTTCGCTGGCATGATTGCCAATGATCCTAAAGTTGAGGTTTGGGCGATACCTGCAGAAACTGGCGGTTCGCGGGCTTTTTGTGATCGCATGAATGCATGGGCGCAACAGCAGGGTCAGCCGGGTCTTGGATATATCATGTATCGCGAAGAAGATACCCAATTGGTTGGGGCAGGGCCGATTGCGAAGAACATTGGACCAGAGCGAACAGAAGCTATCCGTGCTCACTTTAACTTGCACCAGAACGATGCAATTTTTTTCGTGGCAGGGCAGCCATCAAAGATATACAAGTTCGCAGGTGAAGCACGCACTAAGATCGGTCAAGATACCAACCGTATAGAACAGAACTGTTTTAAGTTCTGCTGGATCGTTGATTTCCCCATGTATGAGTGGAACGAAGAAGACAAGAAGATCGACTTCTCGCACAATCCATTTTCTATGCCACAAGGCGGCCTTGATGCGTTGAACAACCAAGACCCGCTCACCATCAATGCCTATCAATATGACATCGTATGCAATGGCGTGGAGCTTTCATCAGGTGCCATCCGCAACCATCGCCCCGAAGTGATGAAGAAGGCCTTTGAGTTGGCGGGCTATTCAGAGGAAGTTCTGCTCGAAAAATTCGGCGGCATGTACCGCGCTTTCCAATTCGGCGCTCCCCCCCATGGCGGAATTGCACCGGGTGTAGACCGCATCGTCATGTTGCTCTGCAACGAGCCCAACATACGTGAAGTTGTATTGTTCCCGATGAATCAACAAGCAGAGGATTTGTTGATGTCAGCACCCTCATCGGCAACCCCAAAACAGTTGCGAGAACTCCACATCAGGCTGAATTTACCGGAAAATTAACCGTCTTTTATTGATGAATCGGTAGCAATTGATTATTACGGCCCTGTAATTTCAAGAGGTTCATCCATGTTGAATAGATTTTTTGCGGCGGCCATTGCTGCAACGGTGGTCTTTGCCGCATTGCCATCCGCTAACAGCGCGACGCCGACAGACGTTACAGACAGCGCGCTTATTCTGAAAAAGAAAAAGGCCGCCGATTTAAAAGCGCTAGAGGCAGAGCGTGTTGCACTTGAGATGAAAATCCAAAAAGCGCGCAAAGCTGTAAATGCAAATTTGACAACAGGTTCAATTGCGCCCGTCCAAACCAAGAAGAAATCAATCGCGATCAAGACATCAGCGGCCCAAGTGCCTCAAGCCCGCACGTGTACCAATTTCCTGCAATGCCTCTTCGGCAGTAGACATCGCAACGTCAATGTACAGCAGGCAAGCTTGGGCAAAGCGCCAGGCATTGTGATGTCTGGCAAAACCAGCAGCCAAATTGTTGATTGGAACGAAACCAAATATCCAGTGGGTTCACTCATCGTCAAAACGCCTGAACGTGCTTTGTATTTTGTATCAGGCAAGGGCGAAGCCATCCGTTATGCCGTTGGCGTTGGCCGCGAAGGCATGCAATGGAGCGGCAATTCTTCGATCGTCTCGAAACAAGAATGGCCAAGCTGGACTCCGCCACAAGTGATGATCGAACGAGAAGCCTTGAAGGGACATATTATTCCGCCATTCATGGAAGGTGGCCCCGGCAATCCACTGGGTGCGCGCGCTATGTATATCGGAGGTCGCTTGTACCGCGTCCACGGCACCAACAATGAAGCCTCAATCGGCGGTGCTGTTTCATCCGGCTGCATCCGCATGATGAATGCCGACGTGATCGATCTTTATGATCGCGTAAAAGTAGGCGCGAAAATTTACGTCTATCAATAAGATTTTTTACGCCCCGCTCAATATTTATCCGTCACCCCAGCGAAGGCTGGGGTCCAGCTAGCAACAAATTGAAATTTACAAGGAAAGCTGGATGCCAGCGTCCGCTGGCATGACGATTAAAAAAATGAAACTAGAATCGAGAAATGAAAAACCCCGGAGGCGAAAGCCATCCGGGGTTTTGACTCTTTAAAAAAGAGCGCTGGAAGAATTACTTCTTCTTAGCAGCAGCCTTCTTCTTTGCAGCAGGCTTCTTAGCAGCCTTCTTTGCAGCTTTCTTAGCAGGTTTTTTCGCAGCTTTTTTCGCAGCAGCCATAGTGTTCTCTCCTAGAGATTGATTGTTAATGCCCCACAACGCAGGCCGTACAGACTTGTAACAAACGTCAACAGAAATATATTTTTTTGTTTTCGCTCGTAACTGAAAACATATCTGAACCCGTTTGTGTGATTCGGCAATATGCCGACTACATCTTGTGTATCGCGCTCACATGACTAACAAATGGTAAATAATTTCAGGTTCGAAAGTTGATCAGTATACTGATGAATACAAAAATTCATTTTAATACCATAAAATAATGCTTTTTGCATTATCATCAGTATACGGATGAAATAAATTTTTGCAGGACAATTGCGTTCACGCATTGCTACCCAAAAACGTTTTCCACAATTTTTTTTGAAAATAGTTCCATCGAGTGCTGATTCATTGCGTTTAAAACTCTGGATCACAACTCTAAAGCTTAAATAGTCGACAGCAAATCCGCTCTCTAATATCCCGTCATTCCCGCGATGTCGGGGGCGGGCATGACGATTTAAATTAATAGAGCCATCTAAAACGATCAGAGTCCAGACACAAAAAAGCCGGGATCACTCCCGGCTCCTTCAATTCACTTGAATTAATATTACGAACACCCACTCGTAGAACCACACGTATCACACTTCAAACACGTGCCGTTGCGCACCATGGTATAGTTGCCGCATTCGCCGCAATTGTCGCCTTCATAACCTTTCATGCGCGCTTGCGCACGCGGGTCCATTTGCGGAGCGGGGGCTGACACTGCTTCATAAGCGTAAGCAGGTGCAGGTGTCTCGGCCAAAGCCAAGCTGCCAACAGTTTCCGCCGCGCGCATCAACAAGGCGTGTGATGGTGATTGTGACGGAGCAGCCGAAGCTTGCGGCATCACCACAACATTAGCGAGGTTTTGCTTGCGCACGAAGCCAGCAGACACAAAGCGCTGGGCTGGAGCAGTTTTTGGCTCTTCATCGCCAACACCCTTGCCCAAAGCGTCAAAGCCCATTTCTGAAGCTTCAACATGAGCAAGCTCATGACGACCTAGATAAGACACGGCAAGTTCACGGAACACATAGTCAAGGATCGAGGTTGCGTTCTTGATGGACTCGTTGCCCTGAACCATGCCCGCAGGCTCAAACTTGGTGAATGTAAATGCATCCACAAATTCTTCGAGCGGCACACCATATTGCAGACCAACCGACACAGCGATGGCAAAATTATTCATCATGGCGCGAAGAGCAGCACCTTCCTTGTGCATATCGATAAAGATTTCACCAAGCTTGCCATCATCATATTCGCCAGTGCGCAAATAAACCTTATGCCCACCCACAACAGCTTTTTGTGTGTAGCCCTTACGACGGCCGGGAAGCTTGTCGCGTGATTGCGCACGTTCAACAATCTTCTCAACAATCTTTTCAACGAACACTTCAACGCGTTGTTGCGGTGCCTTGGTCATCAAGGTCTCAACAGCGTCAACATCTTCATCATCCTCGTCAGCAATCAGCTGCGAAGACAATGGCTGCGAAAGCTTTGAACCATCGCGGTACAAAGCATTCGCCTTAACGCCCAGCTTCCAAGACAGCATATAAGACGCCGCACACTCCTCAACTGAAGCATCATTCGGCATATTGATGGTCTTCGAAATCGCACCCGAGATAAATGGCTGCGATGCCGCCATCATGCGAATGTGGCTTTCAACTGAAAGAAAGCGCTTACCAATGCGGCCACAAGGGTTGGCACAATCAAACACCGGCAAATGTTCTTCCTTTAGACCAGGCGCTTGCTCCAAAGTCATCGCACCGCAAACATGCACATTGGCCTTATCAATATCAGCGCGTGAGAAGCCCAGATGAGCCAACATATCAAACGAGAAGTCATTGAGTTGCGCATCAGTCAACTTCAAAACATTCTTACAGAAGTCCTCACCAATGGCCCATTTGTTAAACACGAACTTGATGTCGAAAGCTGAGGCCAAACCGCCCTCAATCTTGGCAATCTGCTCATCACCAAAACCCTTGGCCTTCAACTGAGCATGGTTGAGCGCTGGCGCATCCGACAATGTGCCATGACCGACAGCGTAACCGATGATTTTTTCAATCTGTTCGGCAGTGTAGCCTAACGTGCGGAGTGCTTCAGGAACCGCTTGGTTGATGATCTTGAAATAACCACCACCCGCCAGCTTCTTGAACTTCACCAATGCAAAGTCAGGTTCAATACCTGTGGTATCGCAATCCATCACCAAGCCGATTGTGCCAGTAGGTGCCACAACAGTTGACTGCGCATTGCGGTAACCATGGGCTTCCCCCATCTCAACAGCCAGATCCCAAGCGCGGCGAGCCGCAGCAATCAGAGACTTATCCTTGATGTCATTCTCGTCTAAAGGCACTGGCGCAGTGCGTACACCCTCATAACCAACAGCAGCACCATAGGTCGCACGGCGATGATTGCGCATCACGCGCAGCATGTGCTCGCGGTTTTTGGCAAAGCCGGCAAATGGGCCAAGCTCCTTGGCCATTTCAGCTGACGTTGCATAAGAAACACCAGTCATAATGGCAGAAATAGCAGCGCAAATGCCGCGGCCTTCATGGCTGTCATAGGGAATGCCTGCAATCATCAATAAGCCGCCGATGTTTGCAAAGCCCAAACCGAGCGTGCGATATTCATAAGACAGACGTGCAATTTCCTTGGAAGGGAACTGTGCCATCATCACCGAGATTTCCAGAACCAGCGTCCACAAACGAACCGCATGTTCAAACGAAGCAATGTCAAACTTGTTCGAGTTAGCTTCGCGGAACTGCAACAGATTGAGTGAAGCAAGGTTACAGGCCGTATCATCCAAGAACATATATTCCGAGCAAGGATTAGACGCGCGAATCTCGCCGGATGCAGGGCAGGTGTGCCAATCATTGATCGTTGAATGGAACTGAATGCCCGGATCAGCCGATGCCCAAGCGGCATGACCAATCTTATCCCAAAGCTCAGCAGCTTTAAGAGTCTTGAACACTTTACCATTGGTGCGGTTCAGCAGGTTCCAATCGCCGTTCTTTTCAACAGCATCCAGAAACTCATCGGTCACTCGAACCGAGTTGTTGGAATTCTGGCCTGAAACAGTCCGGTAAGCTTCGCCGTCCCAATCCGTATCATAAGTATCAAACTCAATGTCCTTATAACCTTGCTTGGCAAACTGAATCACACGCTTGGTGTAATTATCAGGCACCATGTTCTTGCGGGCTTCTTTAACAGCGCGCTTGAGGGCAGGGTTCTTTTCAATCTCAAAACAATCCGTGCCGGGGCCTTCGCAATTCACACAAGCCTTCATAATGGCAGTCAGGCACTTCTTGACGATCTTGGAACCGGTAACGAGCGAGGCAACCTTCTCCTCTTCCTTCACCTTCCACATGACATAGTTTTCAACATCGGGATGATCGACATCAACCACCACCATTTTAGCCGCGCGGCGCGTTGTGCCACCAGATTTAATGGCACCAGCAGCCCGGTCACCAATTTTAAGGAAGCTCATCAATCCCGATGATCTGCCGCCGCCGGAAAGCTTTTCGCCCTCGCCTCGCAGTGACGAGAAGTTTGAGCCCGTGCCAGAACCATACTTAAACAGACGCGCTTCGCGCACCCACAAGTCCATGATCCCGCCTTCATTCACCAGATCATCAGAAACAGATTGAATAAAGCAAGCATGTGGTTGCGGATGCTCATAAGCCGTCTTGGATTTTGTCAGCTTGCCCGTTTCATGGTCAACATAATGATGCCCCTGTGATGGGCCATCAATGCCATAAGCCCAATGCAGACCAGTGTTAAACCACTGTGGCGAATTCGGCGCACATTTTTGCGTCGCCAGCATGAAACACTGCTCGTTATAAAATGCGAGAGCATCTTCCTCAGTGTTGAAATATTTGCCCTTCCAGCCCCAATAAGTCCAAGTCCCAGCAAGGCGGTTGAACACTTCTTGTGCGCTGTGCTCACCTGTCGTGCGCTCCTTCAAAGGCAAATGCGCCATTGCTTCATCATCAGCAACCGAGCGCCACAACCAAGATGGAACAGTTTCTTCCTCAACGCGCTTGAGAATCTTGGGCACACCGGCCTTGCGGAAATACTTCTGCGCGAGAATGTCTGTTGCCACTTGGCTCCATGTGGAAGGAACTTCAATGTCATCTAATCGAAATACGATTGAGCCATCAGGGTTCTTAATTTCGCTCACGGCTTTGCGGAACTCGAGTCCTGCATAAGAGCCTTCGCCTGCCTTGGTATATTTGCGCTCAATTTTCATTTTTTAACCCCAGTATTCTCTAAAATTATCCCCGCAAGCACACAAATATGCTCACGGAGCCCCCGAACCCCATGTTCAACGCCAAATTCCTGATTGGTGGACATTGCCACCCCAACGCGTGCTGACTATCGTCTTGAACTTACGCAGAAAACCGACATTTCAATCTGCATTCCGCTGCACGACCTTGGATTTAGAAACTAATACAAACCGCATGATCGCGTCAATAGCTAGTGTGTTAACGAGAAGTAAACACCACCTATTGTGTCCACAGACTTCGATGTCTTGTTGATAACATCAGCATCGCCCGATTCTGGGGCCAAGCTCAAGTGTTACATCAGTTTAATCCGCAACAAGCAGTTGGCGGTGGAGTATGAAACGATGGGGTCTTGACAACACGTCAAGCCCAAGTGAGCAGAATTGAAAAAAATATTCTTTTGCAAAGTGGAGGTCGAATGCACTCTTAGAGTGCAGAGCTCTGGCCATCTCTCAAGCTCTGCGCGAGTTTAGACAAAGGCAGCGCACTTTGTACATGGCCCATCCAGAAGAGAATCGGAAAAGCCAGCAAACACATGCCTCCCAGCAACATCCAAGCTTCATTAATGGCCCAGGCTATGCCTGCTGCCTGCAAGCTGTCGCTGATCCCCAGCATCCCGGCAAAATCATCAATTGTCGGAAGGTCAGCCACAGGCATCCCGAGAATTTTAGCCGCGGCGTCTGGGCTGGTCTGCATCAACTCCTTAATGGCATCGACATGCTCAGGCGCCCTGCTGAAAATCACCGTATCAACCAGCGCAATGCCAATCGCACCGCCAATATTGCGTGCCACGTTAAAAATGCCGCTGGCATCACCGATTTTATCGAGTGGAACCAAAGCCAAGGCAAATCGAATGGGCGGCAATATGCACATTGAAATCGCTACCCCACGAACAACTTGCGGCCAGAACATGGCATCATAATCAGTGGCAACGTTTTGGTTGGTGCTCATAAATAAGCCAACAGCAAACATGCCAAACCCCAATGCTGAAAGCAGCCTGGCATCAACATGGCGGTCAATTTGAATGATGATAGGCGCTGAAATCAACTGAGCAATGCCAGTCACCAGCGTCACCAAGCCGATTTCTAACGGCCCATGCCCGCGAACAAAAGCCAGAAACACTGGCATTAAAAACACTGAACTAAACAAACAAAGCCCAAGTACAAAACTCAGCGCACAGCCATAAGCCAACGCGCGGTCTTCAAGCAGGTGAAACATAATCGCTGGGTGAGGACGCTTCCACATCCAAACGGAACTAACAACCGACAAAGCAAACCAACCCAACACATAAATACTCAGCCAGCCATTCGTTGGCGCGTCTTTGAGTCCAATGAGTAAAGCTGTCAGAGCAACGGCCATCAACACCAACGAAAACCAATCGAGCGTTTTCATAAATTTCAGGCCCAATTCGCCCCTCGGCAATGTCAGATATCCGACCACCACCGCGATAATCCCAGGCACCACATTGATGAGAAACAGCCAATGCCAAGTATAGTGCTCCGTCAGCCAGCCTCCCGCCATTGGCCCCACGGTCGGTGCCAGAACGGCCAGAAAACCACCAGTCGTTGTGGCAATGCTTTGTTGAATTCCCTTTGGAAATAGGAGGAAAATTCCTGAAAACACCAAGGGAATTAGAACGCCACCACTGAACCCTTGCAAAACCCGCCAAGACAATAAATCCGCAAATCCAAAACTGAAAGCACATCCAACAGAGGCAAATGTAAACATCAACAGCGAACCTGCAAATAGACGCCGCATCGAAAACACGCGCATCAAAAGCCCGGTCATCGGAATGGCAATCGATTCGGCAATCAAATAACTGGTTTGAACCCAGCTCATTTGTTCTGCGCCAATGTTCAATGCCTTCTCGATCACAGGCAGTGCTGTCACCACCACCTGAATGTCCAAAATGGCCATGAACATACCGATGCAACAGGCCACAAAGCCAAGCCAGCGCGGGATGAGAGGTATTTGAAAGTGATTTACGTTCATGGGCTTGGCCTCGTTCACTGTGCCACTACCACAATTGGTTTTTCAGAAAAATAGCGTTTTAAAACCGTAGGATCGTTCAAGTTCACAGTCCGAATCACATCAGGAAGACTGGCGATCTCAGCGACACTCCAATGACCTGTCCTGTAGTCCCTCAGCATGCCAGCAAAATTCTCGTGATTGCGCGATAACACGTTGAGCGACTGCAGTTGTTCCACGCGCGCATTTTCAACTTCTTCAGCATTTGGCCCTTCATTGCGGAATTTATCCCATGATTTTGCAATCAGAGCCAAGGTTCCGCTTACATTGACCGTGCTGATCCGCCCGCGAATACTGTTTACGGTCAGTGCCTCGTAAAAATTTATGGAGGGCTGCAAACCATAGGTGGCCGCCGTTCCTTCACGAATATCTTTGAACAACCGAGATTTCTGATCGCCCGAAAATATGCTGCTCAACATATAGCCCGCAATCCAGTCTCTTAAAGCAATATCGCGTGGAAAAACTGAACCAACCACAAGTGAGGCCTGGCCGCTTTTATCACCGCTCAAAAAAATCGGACCAGCAGGCGGCGTTTCAAATTGCGCAACGGGAACAGGTTTCAGTTCTGAATTCTGAGGTAACCCGTCCAGCAGCTTATCAACCAAACTGCCAGCGTGGGCCTGGTCAACATTGCCAACCACACTGACGATCACATCTTTTAAATTCAAATGGGACTTCAACCATGGCTTTAAGTCTCCAGGCTTAACTGCAATAATGTTTTCAGGCTTTGGCGCAAAATAGTTCAAATAGGGGTGGGCCCCAATCGCGTTCTCAAAAAATGCTTTTTGAATTGCGGCCTCTGGATAGATTGATGATTCCTCTGACCGGCGTGCCATTGTATCGCGTTTCCGCATAAATCGGCTTTCGGGCAAATCTGGATGTCTTAAAATCGAATTGATCAATTCCACGGCGCCATCAATACCTCGGGTTGGCGCCGACACAGCTCCATAGGTTTGGTCAGGCGTGGCATCAATTGAGAAATTTGCCCCCACATCCTGCAAAGATTCATAAAGCTCTGAGGATGATTTCCCGTCTGCACCTTCATACAACATGGAAAGTGCAAGTGGTCCAGTGGCCGTGCCATTTGCGCCATCGCATGCCGTGCCGCAATCAAAAGCCAGAGCAATCGCAACCGTATCTTGCGTATCCGAATTAAAATAAATGACGGGGATGCCGTGAGGCGTTTTAAATTCAATAAGGGGAATATTGCCAGCAGCTGCCGCAAAAGCTGTTGCCCACAACGTGAAGAGAATAAAGAACGTTCTCATCATTGGGTAACCGCAGGTAATAATATCGCAACACCAACCCGCCCCGGATTTTGCAGAACAACCATTAAATTATTAACGTCACTCCGCTGCAATGCATGAAGTTCATCTAAATATGAACTCGCCTTCTGCAATCCGAAATCGACTATGTCCTGCCCCAAGCTTTGCACCCGCGAATCCGCATTCTCCCATTCGTTGAACAAAAAATTGCGCTTCTTGAGGCGTTCAAAACTTTTGAGTGAAAGTCCATGCGTTGCAAAATCGCCAAGATAGCTCTCGACAATTTTGGTCATTTGTTCAGGTGTCACTTGCGGTTGCAATGAAGCTGAAAACCTGATCTGCCAAACACCTTCATAAATCCGCGCAACACTTATATTCCAGTCCTGCACGAGGCCGGCATCATCAGCAATTTTATCGCGCAAACCTTCGGCCAATCGGCTGCGCATCGCATCTTGCAAAACTGATGAAGCCGCAACAGCGCGCCATGGCGTGGGTGCGGAAACAATTTTGGCCCATATAAATTTGCGCACGCGAACCCGGTCAGATGTTCTAGTGCGCCGAAATGAATTGGCCCCAAAAGATTTAATTGGTTCTGTTGGCAAGAGTGCAGGCAACGCCATGAGAAGTTTGTCTTCATGCTTCACCCGCATTTCTCGATTTACCAACATTTCTCCAAATACGGCATTTGGAAAAATCATGTTGATTGCTTTGCGGTTCTCGGGATTCAAATAGGGTCCTGCGACCTGTAAAAAAAATGGCGAGCCTTGATAATGCGCTGCGTCAAAAGCCAGAACATCTTTCAGCGTCACTAAAGCAACATCTTCAACGTGGCCCCCCGGATATTTTTCAAAGGGCAATCCCTTGTTCAGTTCGGAGTTAAAATCAATCATGAAACGCGTGTCGGGATCGCTTTCGGTGCGCTCCAGAAGTTCTTGGGTCACAACACTTTTCTCAGTCTTTACATCTGCCTCGGTGATGGCCAGCGGCGTTGTAATGCGGGCTAATCCTTTTAACGCTTCAATGAAACCCGCCGGCGGTACATTCAGATCATATCGTGTGTAAGTATAATTTGTGGCTGCATTTGAGTTTGAGCCAGGAATCGAATCAAAAGATGCAAAGCCCTTGCCATCACTATTTTTAAATTTCAAATGTTCCAACACATGTGCAATTCCGGGAATGGAGTCCGATGTGGAACCAAAAGGCACCCACAAGGACAGCGAATAAGTGGTGCTATTTTCAATCGCAATGTCGAACACCTGTGTCTTTGGTATGCCATCAATGGCAAAAGCAAACGGTGCCAATGCTCCCCATGCAACTCCGATAATTAAAATAAGGTGTTTTTTCACGCAGGCTTTCAACTTTTCTTGTGCGCCTGCAAACTAGTCATATCCAGCAATAAATCCAATGACAAATGCGCCCTGTGGGCAAAGTAACGCATTTGTCACCATTGCGGCTTTTTAAAGCCTCCACCAGTAATTTCATAGTAATCTCCGGCATTATCACAGAAAATATGGCCTTCAAGTTTTAGTCCAGATTTCCCGTCTATCCCGCCCACACAAATCGATGTGGTGTCTGAGCCATTTTGTTTCCAAAATAAATTCGATCCGCATTCTTTGCAAAACCCCCGCTTTGCGACTGCGCTGGATGCAAACCACTTCAAGCCATCTTGTTTCGTCAGTTTTAAATCACTGTCTGCTACTCCGCTCGAAATCCAATAGCTGCCCGTCTGCTTGCGGCATTGCGTGCAATGGCAAGCCAACGCATCTTTCATCGGCCCAGTGATTTCATAAGCAACAGAACCACATAAACATGATCCCGTTTTCATCTCATTTCCTGTGCCAATAATGAAATATGTTCAGGCCCAATGCCGCAACATCCACCAAAGGCTGATACGCCGAGTTTGCGCCAATCGCGTGATTTTGAAACCAGATCATCAGGCGTAATCACATCCACAAAATGCCAGTTTGGCGCTTTATAAAACCCGCATTCGGGATAAGTGCCCATTGGCCCAGACCAAGATTTACGCAAAATCGCGAGAGCCTCATCAGTATCATTCGGCGAAGTATGCATAATACTCATCACTTTTGGATTGAGCGCAGCTAGGGCAGGGGCAAACTCTTCCAACATTTGATCAGGTCGCCCAAAGCCGACTAATTTGCCATCGGCATTGCGTTCAACTGAAATCCCAATCCAAACAGGAAGTCCCGTCTTAATCGCTTCCTCGGTAGCCCAAAGCGAATAGTCAGAATCACGCATCATTTCCATCATGATGAGGTCAACACCGCACGCCTTCAAATTTTCGACCTTGCGCTTGAATAATGCGCGCGCTTGCGCCTCAGTCCAATCCGTTGATAAGTCCGTGCGGTCTGAACCCGCCACCACCGGCCGCATTGTCGAAACCGAACCCGCCACCGCCACCTTGTGTCCAACCGCCGCCGCTTTTGCCTCGCGCACCGCGGCCTCATCAACCAAAATCAAATCATCATCACGCTTGTAAAAATTAAAACTCAATGCCGACGATGCAAAAGTATTAGCCGTAATCATATCCGCTCCAACGCGGATGTATTCATCATGAACCTCGCGCACGATATGCGGATGCGTAAGATTGGCATCAGCGCACCAAACAGCGCCACTCATTGGCGCACCACGGCGCTGAATATCTGTGCCCGTGCCACCATCCATTATAATGGTCTCGCCCCGTGCCAACTTGTCTTCGATAAATTGATAACTCACTTCATTCTCGCTTTTGCAAATGCCTGCATATGAAACTGTGCCTGCGGCTTAGCATATTGATATTGAACAGCGATAGGGCAGGCACGGCGGGCCAAGCACCCGCCCTCCATGCATTCATTGGCACCGGCATTCACATGAGCGCCACAAGTCTCAACATCATAATTTTTCCCGTCAAATGCTGAAACAGGGCAGGCGCTTAAGCACGGTTTTGCGACACAAGTTTCGCACGGGTGAGCCCCCACCGAAACACGCGGCAAATCAAACTCCACCGGAAATAAAAGTGCTGCCCGGTAAGCATGCCAAAGCCCATATGTTGGATGGATATTCAAACCCAGCGGTGAAACATGCCCAGCCCCACCGCGTCTGGCCCAAGATAAAAACGGCTGATGCGGCACATCAAACGGAAACAAAGCGCGGGCATCCAAATCCGCCGCCAGTGGCTCTATAACAGCACGAGTCCAATCATCTAAGGAACCTCGCCCTTCACGCGCAAACCGCCGAAACATATCTGGCCCAGCATTGCCGATGAGAATCACAAACCTCGTGTCGCCCATTTCGCGCGTCGAGAACCAACCAAGCGGCGTAAAACTTTCGCGGCGAATGCGGTTGAGAATAGGGTGCTCCACTATTTCGACCAGCGCGGATCACCCAACTCCATCACTTCACGCGGCAACCGAATATCATGCTTGGCGCGAATGATCTCGTCCACATCACGCGGGATATATTCTGGATAATAAGTCGACAAAATCATCTTCTTTTTCGCAATCGCCTTTTGCAAAATATCAGGCTTGCCCGCCTCGTTCCATTCCTTAGGGCTCATGCGGTTGCCTAAAAGCGGATAAACATATTCCGTCTGCATCATACTCAATGTCTGGTCCGACCCCAGGTAATGCCCTGGCCCCTCCAAACAAACATCGGTAATCACATCAAGTGACAGTGTTTCATCAGTCACTTCAATGCCACGCACATTGCGGTTGATAGAACCCAACATGTCATTATCGATGAGCAGGCTTTCCAAACAAAAGCCCAATAGCGAAGCATGCATGCCCGCCATTTCATACATCAGGTTCACACCAGCCATTGCTGAAATGCCAGCTGTCACACCTTTTTCATAGCCCGCCTGCACATCAGGAAACTTGGCATCGCACATGCCCGAAGCCGAGCCCACAGTGAGGTTATAAAAATGCCCCATCTGCCCGCATGCCGCTGTGATGAGTGCCTGCTCGCCAGAGCCCCCAGACATAGCACCCGTTCGCAAATCAGAAACGAATGGCCATGGCCCCCAGATCGCTATAGCGCCCGGCACCACGCAGTTAATGTAAACCAATCCGGCCAAACATTCGGCCACAGCCTGCACAACTGTCCCTGCCAGTGCCGCAGGCGAAGTCGCCCCCGCTTGAGCCGCTGAAAGCAACAACACCGGCATGCCGCCCCGCGCTGCCACTTCAAGACACCGGCAAGCATCTTCAGCAAATTTCAAAGGCGGAACCACAAAGCAATTTGATTGCGAAACAAATGGCCGCTCGCGCCACTTCTTTTCACCACCCGCCACATAATGCAGAATTTGCAAACACTCATCCACATGTTGCGGCTCCACCATACTTGTGCCCACATGCTTGTTGGTGCCCGCAAGCGAGGCATAGAGAGTGTTGATATCCAGATCATGCCCGTTCAGCATGTCCCGTGCTGTCAAGCAGCGCTGAAAAAAGTGAATATGCTCACACGTGTCAACAATCCGCGCCGCGTCATAAAGATCAGCCAGATAAGACTCGCGGTAAGAGTTGGTTTCAATCTCGGCCACATGCACAGCAGCCCCCGCCGTTCCAAAATAAACTTTGTTGCCCGATGGCTCCATGTCATGCTGCGGGTCACGCGCACACAAAACAAAATTTCGCGCACAGCTGCCCAAAATATCTTCCACCAAAGAGCGCGGGATACACAAGCGCCCGCGATCATTCAAAAACCCGCCCCGCGCGGTGACGGCCTCAACACAAGATGGAATGGGCGTGCCCAAGCCCACAGTCTCCAACAGCTTCAAAGCCGTCTCATGAATGCGCTGCATATCGCCGTCTTTCAGCGGCTTATATTGCCCGCCCGTCATCCCCGGCCGCACCGCAGCCTCCGACATGGGAACGACGCGTGAACGCAGCGCCTTACGAGCCTCGCGTCCACCGCGCCGTTTTGAAAGATCATCAATTAAAGTCATATTTCGTCCTTGCTATAAATACCTTTCGCCCGTTTGCGCCTTCGCAGAAGGGAGAAGGTCCCGAAGTGGGATGAGGGCCTCTTTTAGCACAACATGCTCCAATGCCACTTGTTCGAAAAGTCTCCATAATCACGCCCACACCGTGAGAAAAACTAACGTCCAAAGCTCACCGCAAAAGCCTAATCTTCAATCCAAGACCATCAGCAAAAGCCGCCCAAGGTCGATCCGCAGTCAACACTTCGGCTTGCTTTTGCTGTGCCAGCGCGAAACAGGCGCGGTCGCCGAGTGACAAACCTGCCTTCTTTGTGATCGACGCCAATTTTCCTGTTGCTACCGCTTGCTCAAAATCATGCGCATAGACTTCAACACCAGTTTCAGTAAAAAATGCATCAATCGCGGCGGTCGGAAAATTATTGACGGCAGCGTAAGTATAAACCTCAGCCACATTCACCGCACTCACAATTGAGTCCTCTATATGTTGAAACACCTCGTCACCTCCGGGTTCCCCCAAGATGGCGGCGAGGATAACCGAGGCATCAAGAACCAATGTGCTCAACGCTTTTTGCTCTTAAACTCAGTCTGCCTCTCATCTGCGCGCCAATCCAGAAAGTCAGCAACACTTGCCTTCTTGGTGAGGCCGGATGTTTTTGCCAAACTGCGTATACGTTCTTTCACTTCATTCATGGTGGTAATGCGAATAGAACCATCCACAATATCAATGCGAACTGGCCCGCCCTTATCAAGCCCCACGCGCCGCCGCAGCTCCGCAGGCAAACTCAGCCTGCCTGATTCCGTCACGCGACCAGACAGAATAGATTTCGTTTCCAGTTCCATAGGCCACTCCTCAATTTTATGGCGTAAATAATCTTACGCCATAATTTAGGAGTGTGCCACATCAAAATGATGTGAGAAAAAATCACCACCATGTCGCAGTCAGACTGTCTAACCGCAACAAAACACATATGTTACAAGCACAATAACATTTATTTGGTGAACTCACTTGGCCAGACGAGACCTGCCACCCCTTCGCGCTTTAACCGCTTTTGAAGCTGCCGCCCGCCTCGGTTCCTTCCGTATGGCGGCGGGTGAATTGGGCATAACCCGCTCGGCCGTCAGCCATCAAATCAAACTGCTGGAAGATAGGCTGGACATCCAACTCTTCCGCCGTGACGCGCGTAAAGCCGAGTTGACCCAACTCGGCCAAACTTATTATCCCACAGTCCGCGATGCCTTCGACCAAATCGAAGCCCAAACCAAAGCACTCCGCCCATCAAACACCGACAATGAACTCACTATTCAGGTTTATGTCACAGTGGCGCTTAAATGGCTGATCCCGCGCCTGCATGATTTCGAACGCAAATATCCCGATGTAAAAGTGCGTCTCTCTACATCATATTTCGATTGGGATTTTGACGAGCGCAATGTCGATGTTGGTCTCATCCTCGCCCGCAATAAATTGCCCGGTCATTACTATCGGCCATTGTTCAAATCCTATCTCTCGCCGGTTTGTGCGCCTTCGATAAAGTTAAAATCCATGGACGACATCAAAAAGCACAAGCTGATCGATGTTTATACGGCCGAGGAAGATTGGCAAATCTGGCTGGAGGCAGCAGGCGTAAAAGCCGTGAAGCCCGCCAATCGCCTGTCGGTTGATTCATACATTCTCGCCCAAGAAGCAGCAATAGAGGGCAGAGGCCTTGCCATGACCATTGGCCCTTTTGCTTCCGAAGAAATAAAATTAGGCCGCTTGCAACAGCCTTTCCCTTTGCGCGTGCCCCATAAACATAATTGGTATTTTGCCTGCAGTGGCGAAAACAAAAATAAAAATAAAATAAAACGGTTTGAGGATTGGTTGGTCAAACAAGTTGCTGCTGATCCCGCACTCGAGGTATTCAAGGACGATAAGAAATGACGGAAGAACAAACTAGCTCAATCGAAACCCGCCGTGGTCGCCGTGGCGGTGCACGCGCCAATCCAGGTGCGGGTGGTGGCGCAGTGATCCCCCAACTTTCGCGTCGCCAAATCAAACGCAAATTCCCGCCAACAAATATTCTATCTGCCGATGAAATAGAATCGATCCATCAATCATCACTCGAAGTACTGAACGAAATCGGCATGGATTTTCTCTATCCTGAGGCCCTCGAACTTCTGCGCAAAACAGGTGGCGTAAAAATCGAGGGTGAACGCGTGCGCTTCGAATCCGCCTTCATTGAAGAATACTTGACCTATGCCCCATCCGAATTCACGCTCCACGCCCGCAATCCTGAAAATAGCACCCGCATCGGCGGTGATAACATGGTGTTCGGTACAGTGGGCAGCCCGCCGAGCTGTTATGATATGGACGGGGGAAGACGCACCGGAAACCAAGTCGACTACCGTAAATTTCTGAAACTCGGCCAACATTTCAACGCCATTGGTTTCAGTGCGGGCTATCCGGTTGAACCCGTAGACATCCACGCAGGAATTCGTCACTTGGATGCTTTGCGCGATATGGCAACGCTCATGGATAAGCCAATGACGGCCTATTGCTTAGGCTCCCACCGTGTCCGTGATGCGCTCGAAATCGCCCGCATCGCGCGCGGCATCAGCCAAGAACAATTCGAAGCAGAACCCACACTCACCACAATCATCAATACCAACTCACCCTTGAAGCTTGATGCCTACATGTTGAATGGCATCATGGAAATGTCTTCGCGCGGCCAGTCTGTTTGCATAACACCTTTCACGCTAGCCGGGGCTATGGCTCCGGTCACGATGGCAGGCGCACTTGTCGAACAAAACGCCGAAGCTATGGCTGGACTTGCGTTTACCCAACTCGTCAAAAAAGGCGCACCCGTCATCTATGGCGGCTTCACATCGAATGTAGATATGAAATCAGGCGCTCCCGCCTTCGGCACACCGGAATATATGAAGGCGGTCATGGTCGGCGGCCAATTGGCTAGGCGTTATAAATTGCCCTACCGCACGTCCAATACCTGTGCTGCCAACACCATGGACGCGCAAGCGGCTTACGAAAGCGTGTTTAGTCTCTGGGCTTTGACGATGGGCGGCGGTAACTTCATCATGCATGGTGCCGGCTGGCTTGAAGGCGGATTGGTCGCCGGATTTGAAAAATTCATCATGGATGTCGACTTGATTCAAATGATCATGGAGTTTCTGCAACCCCTTGAAACGACTCAAGATGCGCTCGGCGTTGAAGCAATACGTGAAGTCGGCCCCGGCGGACATTTCTTTGGCGCACAACACACGCTTGCCAGATACAGCAACGCCTTCTACCAACCCATCATCTCGGATTGGCGCAACAACCAACAATGGGCGGCCGCTGGCAAACCCGAAGCCATGCAACGCGCCAACCACGTTTACAAACAAGCGCTCGATGAATACCAACAACCCAATATGGACCTTGCCATTCTTGACGAGCTGAATGAATTTGTCGACCGCCGCAAAGCCGAGGGCGGCGTGAAAACAGATTTTTAAAATGAGCGGAGTGCTCGTGATCGGTGGCGCAAATGTGGATGTGAAAGCCAAAACCAGTGCTGCCCATATCCCGCGCACGTCCAATCCGGGCTTGGTGTCGATCAAAGCAGGCGGAGTGGGCCGAAACATCGCCCATAATTTGGCAAGGCTTGGCGCTGATGTAAGTTTGCTCAGCGTAATTGGCATGGATGCTTTCGGCGACATGCTGATCAGCGAAACCAAGAAGGCGGGCGTCAACACCGATGCAATCATCCGCGCAAACCAAACCACAGGATCATACATTGCGGTGCTTGACGAAAAGGGGGAATTGATAACGGCAGTCTCAGACATGGGCCTTCTTTCCTTGTTAACTTCAGAAACAATAGTAAAGAATAAAGACCTAATTATGGCAAATAAACATATAATTTCTGATTGCAATCTACCTGACGAAACACTCGACGAAATCGCCAGATATGCCGCAGATCGATTGATCATTGAGCCCGTATCCGTCGCAAAATCACAAAAACTCCGCAATCTATTGGCCAAGCACAAAATCTATTTGGCCACCCCAAATCTCGATCAAATCGAATCCCTAGTCGGAACCCGTGATATTCCAAGCGCGATAAAGGCCCTCCATACATTGGGCCTGCAAAACATCGTCATCCACGCCGGAGAGCAGGGTGCTTACGTGTCCGATAGCAATGAAGTCACCCACATTCCAAGCCAAGCCAAAATCGTTGTCGATGTCACAGGTGCCGGTGATGCCGCAACAGCAGGCCTGATTTCTGGCCTCATCAAAAATCTCCCCCTCGCAAAAGCCGCGGAGATCGGGCAAATCATGGCAGCCAAAGTAATCGCCAGCCATTCATCAACGTCAGACTGAAATGATCATACTCACCGAAGAACTCAAATCTGCGCTCGCCCAAAACAAACCAATAGTGGCCCTTGAATCCACCATCATCGCCCACGGCATGCCATTCCCTCAAAATCTGGAAATGGCGCAGGAAGTTGAACAAATCATTCGAGGTAACGGTGCAATCCCAGCGACCATAGCAGTCATAGACGGCGAACTCCGCGCTGGCCTCTCAACCGCCGAACTTGAACATTTCGCTAAAACTGGCATCTCAATCATCAAAGTCTCAACCCGTGATCTCCCTTTCGTCGTCGCCCGCAAAATCACCGGTGCCACCACAGTTGCTTCTACAATGCGATTGGCAGCCATGGCGGGAATTCATACTTTCGCGACAGGCGGAATCGGCGGCGCTCACCGCGGTGCAGAAAAGAATTTCGACATCTCAGCCGACCTCATTGAATTTTCGCAAAGTAATGTCGCGGTCGTCACAGCAGGTGCCAAAGCCATCCTCGATTTAGCGCTCACCCTTGAAACCCTCGAAACGTTCGGTGTTCCAGTCGTTGGCTATGGCACTGACGACTTCCCCGCTTTCTATTCACGCAGCAGCAGCCACAAAGTTCCAATGCGCTGCGACACGCCAAATGAAATCGCAGCAATGATGAAAGCCAAATGGGCAATGGATTTAAAAGGCGGAATTGTTGTGGCCAATCCAATTCCAAGTGAAGCCGAAATCCCAGCTACCGAAATCGCCCCAAGAATAGAAGCGGCTATCACAGAAGCCAAAGCTCAAAACATCATCGGCAAAAACGTAACGCCATTCCTGCTCAAGCGCTTGGCTGAAATAACTCAAGGCCGATCACTCGCAGCAAATATCGCGCTCGTCAAAAATAATGCCAAACTTGCGGCAGAAATTGCTGTCGCTTACAGCCAATAGCGATAAGCGTAGATAGCAGTCATCACACACCCAATCGTAATAATCGTCGCCCGCACAAAAAAAGCGGGCACGATTTTTATCAGTTGAGCACCAGCAATCCCCCCGCATGCCGTGGCCGGAAACATCGTCAGCGCCACAGGCCAATCAATCACACCCTGCCAAACAAAAATTACAACAGCAGCGATATTTGTTAAAAACCCAAGAACATTTTTATTGGCATTGGCTTGCCGCACATCAAGTGAACTAGTCGCCCCAAACAGCGCCATAAACATAACGCCGACACCAGCACCAAAATATCCGCCATAGACGGAGGTCGGAACCAATAATATATTCCGCAGCAGCGGATTGTCCGCACCACCCAATAGACCAGCCAACCACCTCTGAATATTTTTGCCAAAAGCAAATATCAAAGTAGCAACGCCGATCAATGCTGGAACGATCATCGAGAAGAATCGATCACTTGAAACCAACAGTAAGACAGCACCAATAGTTCCCCCAATCAGCGCAATGACCAATCCGCCCCAAAACCATCCATCACGCTTTGGCAGCTTCGCGCGGTCGCCATAAGCACCCAATAAATTGGCAGGCAGCAAAGCAAAAGTGTTCGAAGCGTTTGCAGTGATCGGCGGAAGACCAATTGCCAGTAATGCCGGGAAGGTCACAAGTGATGCGCCGCCTGCGATCGAATTGGCTAGACCCCCAAAAAAACCCGCCATCAACAAAACAATTATACTGTAAAAAGTCATGCCTTCGCCATTTTCGTTCTTCAACGATTGATTTATATGTGACTTAACAACTATTCAGCTATCGTCCTATTTTATTTCAAACAACACCACCTAAATATGGTGGGCCAAAAACCGAAACGAGCCCTATGGACCAAATCCAGCCTTATCTCGATTATTTTGCTCAGCATCCCGATTGGGCCTTGATCATCATTTTCTTGATTGCCTTCGGTGAAGCCCTGTTGGTGATTGGCCTTTTTGTTCCTTCAACGGCTGTTCTGGTAGGTGCTGGCACTTTGGTGGGTGCTGGTAAACTGCATTTCTGGCCCGTGATTATAGCTACCATTCTCGGCTGCATCATTGGCGACCAAGTTTCGTATTGGGCAGGTAGGTTATTTGGCGAGCGCCTCAAAACCTTTTGGCCGCTCAGCCGCTATCCTCATCTTGTCGCTAAAGGCGAAGAGTTTTTCAAAAAGAACGGCGGCAAAAGTATCGCTTTGGGCAGGTTTGTCCCTGGTGTGAAGGCCGTAGTGCCGGGCATTGCCGGCATGTTCGGCATGAGCCAGATATTTTTTCTCTCGGTTAATGTGTCCTCCGGAATCCTCTGGGGTTTCGCACATGTCTTGCCCGGTGTGCTGCTCGGCCAAGCTCTCAGTTTGGCAGGGGAGCTCAGCGGTCGCTTACTTTTCGTTCTGCTGATACTGCTCGTGGTTCTAGCGGTAGCAGGTTGGTTGATCCGCGTTCTTGCAGCCAGTGTCACGCCATACCGATTGGCGATTCAGGGTCACTTAGCACATTGGGCTAATGGCCGTAGCAGCCCCATCATGCATCGCTTTGCATCTGCTATCGCACCTGAAAATCCAAAATCAATGTTGGTCGTGATGCTGATCGTCGGATTTGTGTTGGCAATGATAGCGTTGATTGACATTGTCTCAGGTCTCTTCCTGCGCCACGCAGTTGGTAATTTTGATCTCACGCTGAATAATCTTTTTAGTGAGCTCCGTTCACCGCCGGGCGATGAGTTAATGGAACGCCTCACCATGTTCGGTGACGAGATCGTACTTTGGGCGACGGCCACTGCTGTTGTTGCTTGGCTGGCTTACCAAAAGGCATGGCGACCAACCATTGCCGTGGTCGTAACATTTATTGTCGCAAGATTGATCGTTCTTCTGGCTTCGTTTTCGTTCTCTGCACCAGGCACCCTTGCTATGCCTTCAGCGTTCCGTTTCCCGAGTGAACATGCTTTGCTTGCGGGCGTTGTTTTCGGCGTCATTGCCGTTTTATGCAGCCACACGATGGCACGCTGGACTCAAGCGCTCGTCGCGGCGACCGCAGCAATCATTGTCATCGCTATCTCCTACACAAGGCTCTATCTCGGCGTAAATTGGTTCAGCGATGTTGGCGGCGGTTTACTTATAGCCCTGATTCTTACCAGCATTTTCGGCGTGGCACTTGCCACCATGCATCACTTAAAAATTAAGCCCTTCGGAATGCTTGTCGTTTCGTCAATCGCTTTCCTGTTTGCGGGCGGATTACACATCAACACAAATTTTGCTGCGAGTGAATTGGCCTATGCTCCTCAAGACAAGATGATCACTTATCCTTTGGCCGATTGGTCAAACACCAACTGGTCAAAACTTCCCGCGCGGCGCATCGATATCGCGGGCAAGACCAAAGAGCTTTTTATCGTTCAATGGATTGGTTCAATTGACGCTTTGAAGGCTGCAGTTGAGAAACAAAACTACAAGAGTTTTGGAATTTGGACCCTGCGGGACAGCTTACTTTACCTCGATCCACATGCGCCATTAGATACCTTGGCACCACGGCCAGCCACCCATGAGGGCCTCAAAGCAAAACTTACGGCCGTTTTGCCAATTTCAGACAAAGTGCCAGCGCGCCTGACTTTGCGTGCATTCCAATCCAATGTTGTGGCAAAGGATCCGGGTGCACAAAGAGTCTACCTTGTCAGCCTAACCCACGAAACCTTACACTCTCAATTTAATATGTTTGCACTGCCGATGGGCGAACAGGCCAGTGTCGATGAAGCCAAACAATTTGAGGCAGCATTAAAATCAGATCCATCGATTGAAGTGCTGGGCGAAAAGCAAGTTGGCGGTTCTCCCGTCCTTATTATGAAGCCCAAATCATGATCAACGCGGCACTTTTGGCGCTGGACGTGTGCCGCGAGTTCCGTCATATTCCGACCAGAAATTAAGAGTCTTTAGGTTCTGATGAAAATCTTGAAACAATTTTTTACGTGGTGGAATGGCGAAACTTGGGGCACGCGGTTTTACACGTGGCGCAAAGGCGAATTCGTTGGCCAAGATGATATGGGCAACAAATATTACCGCGCCAAATCTGCACTGCCTGATTCAATTCCAGAACGTCGCTGGGTGATTTATGCGGGCTATTCAGAGGCATCGCAAATTCCACCTGGTTGGCATGGATGGATGCACCACCGTGTGGCCACGCCGCCTTCAAAAGACGGTTATGCGTCACGCGAATGGCAAATGCCTCACCAAGAAAATTTAACAGGATCAGCTGCCGCCTATCATCCGCCGGGCTCTATTGCCATGGGTGGGAAGCCTTTGGTTGCGGCACCCGATTACCAAGCTTGGAAACCAGAATAGGTTTTGACGATGAAATCATCAGCAGTTGAAACTTTGGTGGGCGCAATTATCATAGCGCTGGCGCTCGGCTTTTTCACTTACGCTTATAAAACAGCAGGTCTCGGTGGCACGACTTCTGCCGGCTATCATGTATCGGCCGAGTTCGATAATGCCAGCGGTGTTGCTATCGGAAGTGATGTCCGCATCGCCGGAATAAAGATCGGCACGGTGACGGGCCAAGGCCTGAATCCAAAATCGTTTCAAGCGCGCGTTGAAATGGTGATCAGCCCGAACATAAGTTTAGCGGATGATACATCGGCTAAAATTGCCAGTGAAGGACTGCTTGGCGCAAATTTTGTTTCGCTAGAGCCCGGTGGTGCAGACGAAAGACTAAAAGAGGGTAGCGTCATCAGTTACACTCAGGGTGCTGTTGATATTTGGTCGCTGATTAGCCAGGCAATGTTCTCGAAGACTTCAAAGCCAACCTCTACCGATGGTACTCCACCAGCGGCACCAGACGCTCCCAAGCAATGAACCGACTCGTTTGGTTTTCCTTGGCTATTTCAGTTGGGACACTTTCGATTGGAGCCACGTCAGCGGCGGCCGAAGATATTAAAAATCCTGTGGCAGTTTTTGCTGGTCTCGATAAAATTATGGGCATCACCAAAAATTTCGAGGAGAAAGTAGGCCAAGACGTAAAATTCAGCAATTTGGTGATCAAAGCCGAGGTCTGCAACACTACCCCGATTTCCGAAGACCCCAAGACTGCCGCTTTTGTCGAGATTGATGAGATTCGCAAAGACGATTCAAAGAAGCGTATATTTTCCGGCTGGATGTTTGCAGAAAGCCCCGGCCTCAACGGTTTGGAACATCCTGTTCTTGATGTGTGGCTTGTTGGCTGCAAAGACCCCAATGCACCGCCACCGCCTGTTGAAATTGAGGTTGACCCGCTTCAAACGACGGACAAGCCAGCCGACACACCGGCACCCGATTGAACTACTTGGGCGAAGACAAGTTCGCCCACCCCAAAACAGCTTCAGGATCTCTATCTAATTTAAACGCACTAAAATCACCATTCCCATCAAGCGCCTCTTCCAAAATTGGGCGGTATTGTTTTTTGGGAACCGTATAAGTTCCAAACTGCGCCAGATGTGAATTCAGAAACTGAGCGTCCAACAATTTGAACCCGCCTGCGTTCAATCTCGCGACAAGATGAACTAGAGCAACTTTGCTGGCATCTGTGACGCGCGAGAACATGCTTTCACCAAAGAACACGGCGCCGATGCGAACACCATAAAGCCCGCCAACAAGTTGCCCGTCCTGCCAACTTTCAACACTGTGACAGCAGCCCATTTTGTGAAGCTGATTATAAAGCTTTAAAATCCGGTGATTAATCCATGTCACATCACGCGTTTCTGTCTTTTCGGCACAAGCCTTAATCACTTGATCGAATGCCGTATCAACACGAACGTCAAAGGTCTTGCGCCGTACCGACTTGCGCAACGACGTGGATATGTGAAATTTATCTAGTGGAATAACACCGCGTTCATCAGGCTCAATCCAATAAAGCGAAGGATCATCTGCACTCTCGGCCATCGGAAATATGCCAGCGGTATAAGCCTTGAGCAAAACCTGTGGCGTAATCGTCGTCATTTGGCTGTGCGGGCGAGGAATTTTTCCAGCCAGTGAATGTCATAATTGCCGTCAATAATATCAGGCTCATTCAACAAACGTTGGAACAATGGGATAGTCGTTTCCACGCCCTCAATCACAAATTCAGAAAGTGAGCGCTTAAGGCGCATCATGCATTCGGTTCTGGTTTTACCAAACACAATCAATTTGCCAATCAATGAATCATAATAAGGCGGAATGCGGTAACCGGAATACAAAGCAGAATCAATGCGCACCCCAAGCCCGCCCGGAAAATGCACAGCGTCAACTCGTCCGGGAGAGGGCGTGAAGGTCGCCGCATTTTCAGCATTGATGCGGCATTCAATTGCATGGCCAGAGAATGTGATGTCACTCTGCTTATATTGAAGCGAAGAACCTGAAGCGATGCGGATTTGCTCTTGCACCAGATCAAGCCCGGTGATCATTTCCGTGACGGGGTGTTCAACCTGAAGGCGCGTGTTCATTTCGATGAAATAAAATTCGCCGTCTTCATAAAGAAATTCAATCGTGCCAACGCCTTCATAATTAAGATCGGCCATGGCCTTGGCCACGCGATTGCCAATTGCATCACGCTGTGCGGAATTGAGAGCTGGGGAATGCGCTTCTTCCCAAACCTTCTGGTGACGGCGTTGTAGGGAACAATCGCGCTCACCTAAATGAACTGCGCGACCTTGCCCATCGCCCAAAACCTGCACTTCAATATGACGCGGCTTCTGCAAATATTTTTCAATGTAAACTTCGCCATTGCCAAAAGCCGCTTTGGCTTCCGATTGCGCAGTCGATACTGCGAGTTCCAATTCAGATTCGTTATTGGCAACTTTCATGCCGCGGCCACCGCCACCAGCCGTGGCTTTTATAATCACCGGATAGCCAATCGACTTTCCAACCTTTTTGGCCTCACTCAATTCCGAAACACCGCCTTCAGAACCGGGCACAACAGGAATGCCCAATGCCTTAGCCGTGCGCTTGGCTTCAATCTTGTCACCCATGGTGCGAATGTTTGCTGCTGATGGGCCGATGAATTTGATTTTATGCTCGGTCAAGATATCAGCGAACTTGGCGTTCTCAGATAAAAATCCGTAACCCGGATGTACGGCTTCAGCGCCTGTAATTTCGCAAGCTGCAACAATCGACGCGATATTCAAATAGCTATCTTTTGCAGCAGGTGGCCCAATGCAAACACTTTCATCTGCCAGTTTAACGTGCATCGCATCAGCATCAGCGGTTGAATGAACGGCCACAGTCTGAATGCCTAATTCGCGGCAAGCGCGCAAGACGCGAAGGGCAATCTCGCCACGATTGGCAATGAGAATTTTGTCAAACATCGCCTATTCAATCACCATCAACACTTCGCCAAATTCAACTGGCTGAGCGTTTTCGATATTCACTTTCACAACCTTGCCCGATTTTGGCGCAACGATTTGGTTCATTGTCTTCATCGCTTCAATGATCAGGACTGTTTGACCTTCCTTAACCGTTGAACCCAGTGGAGCAAATTCGGCAGCGCCTGGCGCTGAAGAAAGATAAGCAGTGCCAACCATCGGAGATTTGAGCGGCGTTCCGGAAATTTCGGCAGCAGCTGGAGAAACTGCCGCACCAGCCAATGGGGCAGGGGCGTGATGAGCAACAGCTTGAGGTACCGAACTTCCAACCATCATCGTCTGCTGCATTGATTTAGCGACACGAACGCGAGCACCCTTATGGTCGAGTTCAATCTCGGTCAGACCAGTTTCATTTAATATCTCGGCCAACTTGCGGATCAAACTGAGTTCACCAGATTCAATCTTTGTTTTTACGACAGGAGCCGCAGGCTTTTTCTTCGCGGGCATCTTTATCCCTTTCGCTTTGTCTTCAAAATGCCAGACATGCCGTCCAGCGCCAATTCATAACTTTGAACACCAAACCCACAAATCACGCCGCGGGCCACGGGTGAAATATAGCTGTGATGCCTAAAGCTTTCGCGCTTGTAGACATTGCTGAGATGAACTTCAATGGCAGGAAGACCAACAGCTTTAAGAGCGTCATGAAGTGCCACAGAGGTGTGCGTATAAGCGCCGGCATTGATAATAATTCCGGAAGCCTTACCCCGCGCTTCATGTATCCAATTCACCAATTCGCCTTCCAGATTAGTTTGACGAAATTCAATGCTGAGGCCCAGCGCCAATGCTTTGGAATCGCAGCGCGTCTCCACATCTGCTAGAGTTTCAGCACCATAAATCTCAGGTTCCCGCGTGCCAAGAAGGTTGAGATTGGGGCCGTTCAAAATAAAAACGTTTTCCATTGCCCTTTTATACGCGCCCAACATAGATTCTAAAAGGAGGCGTTGATAGCTGTGGATTGCTGGAGTTTAACAAACTTTGCAACCACCATTGGCCCGGGTGGTGGCCAACATGGATTGCAAATTGGCAAGTTCTGTGTAGCCGGGGATCACCTTGTCGTCGATGATAAAGCCCGGTGTGCCGGTCAATGCCAAACTCTGCGCTAAGGCCTGATTCTTCCTGATCGTCGCATCGATATCAGCAACCTTCATATCAATTTTCATTTTGGCCACATCTAATCCAAGCTCCTGAGCAATCTGATCAACCACTTCAGGAGTGACCTTGCCTTCTGATGCAAACATGGCTTGGTGCAGCTCCCAATATTTGCCTTGCTTTACAGAAGCCAAAGCTGCGCGTGCTGCGTATTCCGATCCCTCACCAAAAATCGGAAACTCCTTCATCACCACACGAACATTTTTATCAGTGGCCACAAGCGCTTGCATTTCTTTGACGCTTTTTTTGCACCAGCCACAATTATAATCCATGAACTCAACAACCGTGACGTCACCCTTCGGATTGCCGACAACAGCATCAATAGGGTTATGAAAAATATCTTTGGCTTGCGAAGCAAGAGTGGATTTGCGCGCTGTACTAGCCGCAAGCTTGTCATTGACGTCGAGCTTATCGGCCATGTCGCGCAAAATTTCTGGATGTTCGAGCAAATAGTCATGAACCAGTTGTTCAAATTCAGTTTTTTGCGCTGGCGAGATGCTATCGGCAAAAACGGGCGAAACGGGGCCAATTAAAAAACAAATAATAGCAATAAAACCAATGATACGGCGCATCGTAATTCCTTTTCAATTTCTTCTACAAATACCAAAGAACGAGCAATTTGACAATTTGATTACTTCTTACTCGTGAAGGTCAAAATATCATTGGCCTCAAGCCATTCTGGCGTTCCATGTTTAAAGTAATTTTGCACAGCAGTTGCCTTTTCAATCGCTAATTTCTTATCACCCGTCAACCAAGCAAATTTTGCTGTCGATAATTCAGCGCGTGGCAAATCCTTTTTCAATGCATAAGCTTGGCCTTGATATTTATAGATCGACGGCATATCGCGTTCAGTTTTTTTAGCCAATCTCAGAACATTCAGCGCCTCATCTGCGTGCGAAGAATTCTCTGTACCTAATAGAATTTGCGCCTCTAAGACCATCAGCAAAGCATTGTTGGGCAGCAGCGCACGCGCTTTGCGAATAGAGGGAAGCCCTTGCTCGGCGCGACTGTTTTCAAGATAGGCCTGCGCTTTGAGTTCCCAAAAATAGGGGTCTTGCGGCAATTCCGCAGTCAATGTGTCGATGACAGGAATGGCATTTTTAATGTCGCCTCGCCGAAACATGGCAATGCCGCGCGCGTAACGGGCTGGCAAGGATTTGTCGGACGTTGGGTAGCGTTGAAAAACTGTCTGCGCAGAATCCATAAAGCCGGATAGTTTTGCTTGCGCCAGCTTATGACGCAGAACAAGTGCAGGGTCATCCAACTTGTCAACAAATGGTGACGCCTTAACCTTCGCTTCTAAAGTGCGAATGCGGTCAAGCGGCATCGGATGGGAGAAAAGATATGGGTCAGCTCTACTGGTCGACGCCAAAGATTCATTGGCTAAAATATTGAACAGTGTGAGCATGCCTTTGGCGCTCTGGCCAGAAGCCGCTAAATATTTCAAAGCTGATTCATCAGCCGTAGACTCCATACCGCGCTGATAAGACAGAAAACTGCGTTGGCCCAAACCTTGGGCACCCATAATGACGCCTTGGCCCGCTTTTGCAGCATCGCCATTACCAGCAGCAACGCCGCCGACCATAGCAGCAACGCCCACCAACATACCCACCAATTGCTCGGTGCTGGCTTGGGCCATAGCGCTATTCATCTTGGCCAGATGGCCACCAGCAATATGCCCACTCTCATGGGCTAAAACACCAATCACTTGGTTTGGCGTATCCGACCTTGTGATCAACCCCGTGTTGATAAAAATACGCTGACCACCCGCTACAAATGCATTGATGCGCGGATCGGCAATCAGATAAACTTTCACGGCATCAGGGTTGATGCCCGCGGCCTTAAATATAGGCCTTGAGTAAAGCCGCATCAGGCCTTCGATTTCGGCATCACGGATCAAGTTTGGGCCATCAGCGGCATGCACTTGCATGTTTACGCACAGGAGCAACAAGGCCGCCGAAACACTCGTACTCAAAATTTTTCTGAAACTGCGCATCAAATCCTGCCGCGTGAACAGCCTAACTTTTCCAGTTAAAATACGGCGAGTTTGAGGCTCGCCGCTTCTCTTGTTAGCTGCGCTTACTCCACCAGCCGCCTTTGCGAGGCGCTGCTTCAGACGTAACGGTGGGGGCAGGCGGCTGCCATTTGCGAATTTCCGGTTCTGGAATGAAATCCGGAATATTGATAACTACTGGAGCTGGAGCAGGGGCCATTTCAAACCGCGGTGCACGCTCGACTGGCGCCTCGCTATCTGCAGCAGTAGGACGCTCTGCACGTTCACCCCGGTCACGCCCGCCCCGGTCACGTCCAAACTTTCCGCGCTTACGGCCACCGCGTTCTCTGCTACGGCCATTTTTCTCGCCATTTTCTTTCGGCTCTGAGGCTACATTTTCTTCAGCATTAGCGCCAGCTTCTTCCGGTGCTTCCGCATAGGGTCTGTCATCAATTTCTTCTGGGCCGTTTTGACCAGATGAGGTTTGCTCGCCGTCAGCCAAAGCAGTGGCGTGACCGTTTACTTCGCCACGTTCATCACGTTTGCCACCCCGACGACCGCGACGACGACGCTTGCGACCATTATCGCGCTTGTCACCATCCTCAGATGTTTCAACGTTGCTGCTTGCAACTTCGACAACCTCGGAAGTTTCAACATCATCAGAGATTTCATCTTCAACAATTTCTTCTTCGATTTCGGGTTCCGTCGAGAAAGCTGAATCCATCTGCACCGGTGCTGCACTCGGAATACGGCGCTTGATATTTTCACGGTCTTGCGCACGTTCAATGACGGCTTGCGGGCCCTTCACATCATCGCTTGGTTGAACGAAGATTGAAATACCATAGGCCTGCTCAATGATCAGCAAACTGTCGCGCTTTTCATTGAGTAGATAGAAAGCAACTTCACGGGCGCACTTAACTGTCAAATTTTCTGCGCGACCTTTTTGTAAGAATTCTTCAATGTTGCGCAAAACGCCCAAGCCACAAGATGGTATCGAACGTGTAATGCCGCGGCCTTCACAATGTGGACAGGGGCGGAATGTGCCTTCAAGTAAACCTGGGCGTAAACGTTGACGTGACATTTCGAGCAAACCGAAATGTGAAATACGGCCAACTTGAATGCGGGCACGATCATTCTTGAGCGCGTCTTTCATGCGCCGTTCAACCGCCCGGTTATTGCGGTTTTCTTCCATGTCGATGAAATCGATAACAACGAGACCAGCTAAATCGCGCAAGCGGAGCTGACGCGCAATTTCATCGCAAGCTTCTAAGTTTGTCTTGGTCGCCGTGTCTTCAATATTATGCTCACGCGTAGCTTTGCCAGAGTTAATGTCGATCGCAACCAAAGCTTCAGTTTGATTGATCACAATATAACCGCCTGAAGGCAATGTAACGGATGGCGAGTATAAACCGTCCAAAATGCTTTCAACTTGGAAACGTTGAAATAGAGGGCGCGCTTCTTTATAAGGCTTCACATTCTTAGCATGTGAAGGCATTAACATCTTCATGAAGTCTTTGGCATCGCGGTAAGCAGCATCACCTTCGACAATCACTTCATCCACATCCTTGGTATAAAGATCGCGAATTGAACGCTTAATGATATTGCCTTCTTCATAGACGACACAAGGAGCAGTCGACTTTAGGGTAAGTTCACGTACCGATTCCCAAAGTCGCATCAGATAATCAAAGTCGCGCTTGATTTCAGGGCGGGTGCGCTGTGCACCAGCAGTACGCACAATAACGCCCATGCCTTTTGGCACTTCAACGTCTTTGGCAACTTCCTTCAAACGGCGACGATCACTCGCATCAGTAATTTTGCGTGAAATGCCGCCGCCCTTGGCAGTGTTTGGCATCAACACGCAATAACGACCCGCGAGTGACATATAAGTTGTCAAAGCTGCGCCCTTATTTCCGCGTTCCTCTTTCACCACTTGCACCAACAAAATTTGGCGGCGCTTGATTACTTCTTGAATTTTATAGCGACGACGAGGTTGGCGGCGCGAACGCTGTGGAACTTCTTCCATCGCATCTTCTTCGCCAATAGTTTCAATTTTTTGGCTATCGGCGTCACCTTCGACCACTTCAAGCTCCCCACCAACGGGGGCGGCAGGCGGCGCTAGATCATCATGATGTTCGTGCTCACCGTGCTCTTCTGCAACAACTTCTTCAGAAATATGCTCTTCAGTTTCCAAAACTGTTTCAGAAACATGCATTGGCTCTGGAGCTTGTTCAAGCGCCATTGGCTCAGCTTCGTGATGATGCTCATGATCATCATGATGTTCTTGGCCTTCTTCAGAATTTGAATCAGGCTGATTATCGATAATCGGTGGAAGGTTTTCTTCTTCATCGTCATCTTCGTCGAGTTCTGCTTCTTCCGCTTCCTGCTCAGCAATAAGCGCCATGCGGTCAGCGATCGGGATTTGATAATAATCCGGGTGAATTTCAGCAAAAGCCAAAAATCCATGGCGGTTGCCACCATAATCCACAAATGCCGCCTGTAGCGATGGCTCTACGCGTGTGACCTTGGCGAGATAGATATTACCTTTGAGGGGAGTGCGGGAAGCGCTTTCGAAATCAAATTCTTCAAGACGGTTGCCGCGGGCCACCACAACACGGGTTTCTTCCGGTTGGCTGGCATCGATTAACATTTTCGAACCCATGGTTCTTATTCCTTTTGGCAAGCATCAGCTGGGCTCGACCTAGGTTTCTGTCCGAATTTGAGAAACCAGGTGAGCCTGAAGGGCTGCCTGCATAAACGGATATGCTATTCACGCCCTGTAAACATGCGAGATCCGCCAACAAACCTGTTTGGTTTGTAGATTGGGCAAATTGCGCGACAGGGTGGAACATATCCTAGTTGACCTTTTGCTCGGCAATTGCCGAACGGTTTAAACGCTTTGCCGATTGGTGCCTTCACCGAACCGGACTTTTCAAACCTCACGGGAGGTTCTCTCATCAACGCATCTGGCAGGCTAGCTAACTAGCTCGGACACCTGGCCAACACGAAACTTTTGCTTATGCAGCCGCAAGTTGAGGCTTGAGTCTGCAATTAAGACAATCCCTTTGTAGGTGTCATAAGTGCACTTTGCAAGAGCAACCAACATATAGTGTCGCGGATAGTGCAAATTGATTGATCCTAACCTTGGATTAACCACGCCGCCTTAGCGTCGATTTGAGACTCAAATTTAACATACCAATAGGTCGGAAAACATAATTATTTCAATGCGTAACATAACCCTCAAGATGCTTCGATTGTTTGTTGTGGCCGTGCTTACCGACGTTTTTTGCGCGTCATCGCATGCCCAAAACGTGATTGTTTCAGCAACACGGGTCATCGGCACTATGCAATCCACAGTTTTTGAGGCTGACATTAGTTCATCTGTAGGTTTTAGCGCCACGGCGGTAAAGAGCCCTTACCGCGTGATCATCGACATTGCTGATGTGAACTTCGATTTGCCAGCAGGTGCCGGTCGCAAGGCTGGAGGATTGATCAGCTCATTCCGTTATGGTTTGGTCGAAGAGCGTAAATCACGCATTGTGTTAGATGTGTCAGGCCCGGTTTTGATTGGAAAATCGCAAGTCGTTCCAGCTAAGGGCAAAAAGTCAGCCCATCTCATGGTTGAAATTTTACCGACAACGTTGGAAAATTTTAAACTAACGTACGAGTTGGAGCATCCCCAAGATAGCTCTGTCGCGCAAACTGCAGCCATAACACCTGCTGCAGCACCTCCTACCCAAACAACACGGGCTGATCAACGCAAAGTCATTGTGATAGACCCCGGCCATGGCGGAATCGACCCCGGTGCTGTCAGCCTTAGTAAAACGAAAGAAAAAGATGTCGTTCTTGCTTACGGCTTGGCGCTGCGTGACATATTGCAAAATTCGCCGAACTATAAAGTTGTGATGACCAGGGAAAGCGACATTTTCATCAGTCTCAATGAACGCGTGAAAATTGCTCGTGATAATAAGGCTGATCTGTTTATTGCTATCCACGCTGATACTGTTGACGAAAAGGACGTGCGCGGCACAACTCTGTATACTGTGTCAGATAAAGCAACAGATGCGGTGGCCGAAGCGCTCGCGCAAAAGGAAAATCGCGCCGACGTAATCGCTGGTATGGATCTTGGCAATCAAACTAAAACGGTTTCCGATATTTTGATAAACTTGGCACAGCGGGAGTCAAAAAATCAGGCGCTTTACTTTACAAAAAAAGCAGTGACCCAACTCAAGTCCTTTGTGCGCTTTACCGGCAAACCTGTACGTTCAGCCGCATTTGTTGTTTTGAAGGCACCTGATGTTCCATCGGTGCTCGTTGAGCTTGGCTATCTCAGCAACAAGGGAGATGAGGCTTTACTGAACTCTACTGAATGGCGCAGCAATATGGCGACAGCTATGGCACATTCAGTGGATGATTATTTTGGCCTAGAGATTGCAAAACTAACATCGAATTAGCAGCCGCGCCTTCGCCACAATCCAAGCCTAATTGATGCGCTCTTTTGAGGGTTTAGCACAGGCCTGAATCATGCTACGCCAAGCGATGAACCCGGAATTTCCGGGATAAGTTAAATTAAGATAGGGTGGCATGCTTAGATTTTTTGGTTGGTTGTTTGGCGCATTGTTTATGATCTTTGTCGGTCTCGCAGGGGCTGGCATGTACGTGATCTTTGATGTGTCGAAAGACTTACCCGATTATAAACAGCTAGCGTCATGGGAACCGCCGGTCATGACACGCATGCATGCGGCTGATGGTTCTCTGCTAGCAGAATTTGCCGAAGAGCGCCGTCTGTTTGTCCCCATCGATTCTGTTCCTAAACGTTTGATTCAAGCTTACATGTCGGCTGAGGATAAGAATTTCTATCAGCACAACGGCCTTGATTGGAAAGGCATCACCAGCGCTGTGATCCGCTACGCGCAAGTGAAACTGACAGGTCATGGGCAGATTGTCGGCGCGTCAACAATTACGCAACAGGTCGCCAAGAATTTTTTGCTCGGTAACGAACAGACGATGACGCGCAAATTGAAAGAAGCTTTGATTGTGCAGCGCATCGAAGGCTCGTTCACCAAGGATCAAATTCTCGAACTCTACCTGAATGATATTTTCCTTGGCCTGAACTCCTACGGAATTGCCGCAGCTTCGCTGAATTATTTTGGCAAGCCACTTGATCAACTTAGCCTTGAAGAAATGGCTTATATGGCAGCCCTTCCAAAGGGGCCAAACAATTACAACCCATTCAAATATCCAGAGCGCGCTTTGGTTCGGCGCAATTGGGTTCTGCAGCAGATGTTTCAGAATGGATATATCACCGAACAAGAACTAACTGACGCTCAGGCCAAGCCATTCAAAGTCAACCCTCGCCCTTTTGGTGTTCAGTTATTCTCAGCTGAAGGTTTTGCAGAAGAGGCACGGCGTGACCTTGTACAGATGTATGGCAAGGACGCCTTGAATAAAGGCGGCTATTCCGTTCACACTACACTCGAACCCAAGATGCAAATTTTTGCCAGACAAGCTTTAGCGCGTGGATTGATTGGTTTTGATCGCAAGCGTGGATTCCGTGGGGCGATCGAACATGTTGACCTGCAGGGCGGCGATTGGGCGAAATATCTTGGTACAATTCATTTGGCGGCAGACGCCGCCCCTTGGCGCGCTGCGATTGTGACTGAGGTGACTGCCGAGGCAGCCACCATCGGCTTACAACCAAAATTTTTGAGCAATGGCCAATTGGGCGGGGAACGCGAAACCGGTACGATACCCGTGAGCCTGATGGCATGGGCCCGCAAGTATGTTGATGGCACCGAACTTGGCAAGGAAATCAAAACAGCAGATCAAGTTTTAAAAGCAGGCGACATTATTTATGTTGCACCATCAGGACAGCCACAGACTTGGCATCTGGTACAATTGCCTGATGTTGAAGGTGCCATGGTTGCTATGGATCCGCACACGGGCCGTGTTTTGGCGATGGTCGGCGGATTCTCTTACGGCAGCAGCCAATTTAACCGCGCGGTTCAGGCTACTCGTCAACCCGGTTCATCATTTAAACCCATCGTCTATGCCGCTGCTTTGGAAAACGGATATTCTCCTGCATCTGTATTACTCGACGCTCCCGTCGAATATAAATTGCAAAATGGTGATGTCTGGAAACCAAAGAATTATGAAAAGAATTTCTTTGGCCCGTCCACATTGCGCCGTGGAATTGAGCAATCTCGCAATACGATGACGGTGCGCCTGGCTGATAGTTTGGGCCTCACAAAAATCGCCGATTTGGCCCAGCGCCTCGGCATCTATGACAAGATGCCCCACCAACTGGCTATGGCACTAGGTGCAGGCGAAACGACACTATTAAAGATGACCACCGCCTACAGTATTATTGCTAATGGCGGCAAGAAAGTTGATGCAACACTGATCGACCGCATTCAAGATCGTTACGGACATACAATCTATCGTCACGACGACCGGGAATGTACTGGTTGTAAACAAGAAAAATATGATGCAAACGCACCAGAACCTGAGCTGATTGACAATCGCGAGCAAGTCATGAGCCCTTACACTGCTTATCAAATCACATCGATGATGGAAGGGGTTGTTGAGCGTGGCACGGGGAAGAAAATGCAAGTCCTTGGCAAACCTGTGGCTGGTAAAACCGGAACAACCAATGACGAACGGGATGCTTGGTTTGTTGGGTTCACGCCTGATTTGACTGTCGGCGTTTATGTTGGCTATGATAATCCCAAACCGATGGGCAAAGGGCGTACTGGTGGCGAATTGGCTGCTCCTATTGTTGCAGACTTTATGAAGCTCGCTTTGAAAGATAAGGCAGCGGTTCCGTTCCGCGTGCCACGTGCAATTGAGCTCATTCCCATTCATGTGAACACTGGCAAACGAGGTATTTTCGGCGAAGACGGCGTTATTTTGGAAGCCTTTAAACCCGGCGATGAACCGCCTTCAAACACTGTGCTTATTGGCAATGTCGCATCAAATGCGCCCAAGCAGCCTGGCGCTGGAGTTGTGTTAGTGCCGCCAGCTGCTGCTGCGGATGGTGGGTTGACGCAAGCAGGCAACGGCCTCTATTGACCTCTAACAATTCAATTCTATTAGGTAAAAACAATAATGCGCGCTGAAATGATCAAACTTGTCGAAGAAATTGAGCAATCCCTTGGATTGCTCCGGAGGCATCTTTGACTGGGATAATTCAATCCGTGAATTAGCCGAACTCAATGCGAGAGCAGAAGACTCTTCGCTTTGGAATGACGCGCAAAAAGCTCAAGAGGTGATGAAAAAGCGTCAAGATTTGGATAATCGCATCAGCGGTATTCTGAAAATCCAAACGTCGATGGCTGACAACATTGAACTTATCGGTATGGGCGAGGCCGAGGGTGATCAATCTATCGTCAGTGACGCTGAAAAAGCATTATCGGCATTGCAAAAAGATGTGGCCGCTGCAGAGCTAGATGCTCTTTTATCTGGTGAAGCTGATGGCAATGATAGCTATCTGCAAATCAATGCCGGAGCAGGGGGCACCGAAAGCCAGGATTGGGCCTCAATGCTCATGCGCATGTATGTGCGCTGGGCCAACCTTAACAAATTTAAAGTTGAAGTGCTCGACCAGCACGATGGAGAAGAAGCGGGCATCAAATCTTGTACGCTTCAAATCAAAGGTAAGAACGCTTACGGCAAACTAAAAACCGAATCGGGCGTGCACCGCTTGGTGCGCATTTCGCCGTATGATTCGAATGCGCGCCGTCACACGTCATTCTCGTCAGCTTGGGCCTATCCAGTTATTGACGACAACATCAATATTGAAATTCTTGAAAGCGATTTAAAAGTTGATACATATCGCGCCTCTGGCGCGGGTGGTCAGCATATCAATACGACTGATTCCGCTGTGCGCATTACCCACGTTCCCACCAACATTATCGTGGCCTGCCAAGCAGAACGCTCTCAACATAAAAACCGCGCAACCGCAATGAAGATGTTGAAGGCGCGTCTTTATGAGCGCGAACTTCAAATGAAGCAGGATAAAGTGGATGCTGCCAACGCCAAGAAGACCGATATTGGTTGGGGCCACCAAATTCGCTCATATGTTTTGCAACCCTATCAACTTGTGAAAGATTTGCGCACCGGCTTTACCAGCACTAATCCAACGGCTGTTTTGGGCGGAGAATTGGATGATTTTATTCAAGCCTCATTGGCGCAAAAAATCCACGGCAACGCGCCGGGACAGGTCGAAGACATTGATTAATTCTGTTTTGGCGTCAATTTAAACGGGCGAACATTTTCAGCTTGATCGGGCTTAAGGTTTTCGAGCATTTCGAGCTTGTTGAATAAGTCTGGGGATTGCCCAGGAGCGGGCACTGCATGACGAATCGAACCTAAAACATAAGCACCATTTTCAATACTGATCGTTTCATTGGTCACGTCGCCTTCAACATGTGCACCAGCTTCAATCTGCACATGGCCGCCGTTAATGGGACCAATCACGCGTCCTCGCACATAGACAATATCGGCAGATATTTCGCCACGCACTTCGCCCCGCCTATCAACCAAACAAGTATGAGCGCGCACCAAACCGTGCACTGAACCATCAATGTGGATTTCGCCTTCGCTGATAACATCGCCTTCTATCGTCGTGTCGCGCGCAATATAGGAAGGTTCTGCTACAATTGCAGATGGTCTGGGGGGAGCAGGCTTTGAACGTTTGAAAATCATATTATCTTACCGACTCTTTATCATTTGAGTGCCATCCAGAACACAGTCATAAAGGCTCTGAAGCAGCTTGTCATGGGGGTAAGCTTGCCATTGTTTGGCCAAGCTTTGATGGCCATAAGAGCCAAACACGCGTATAAATATGGTTGGTACTGCGTAGGCCGAATCCCTTCGAGCCTGCGATCTTACGGACGGGCAGCTAAAGTGACAGGTCAAGCAGGTTGAAGCGGAGAATAGCAAAAATAGCGGCTTGGACTGTCCTGGCCATCCTTGTTGTAGTTCTTCTCAGCGCGGGTATTTTTGCTTGGAAGCTGTCGCAAGGGCCTATAGCGATTTCTTTTTTGAACAGCCGCATTGAACAAGCCATCAATAGTCAGCTTAAAGATATGAAAGTGCAGCTAGGCACGGCCGTTCTGGAGCTTGATTCACAATCGCGCGTTCCGCATATCAGGTTTCGAAACTTAATACTTTCAGATAGCGCAGGTTCTATCATTGCCAGCGCGCCGCGCGCGGCAGTGACGTTAGACAGTTCTGCTATGTGGAGCGGGAAAATTGCCGCTCGCAGTTTAGAACTTATCGGCCCAAAAATAAGTGCAAAGCGCAATATCGATGGAACTGTAGCGCTTGGCGTAGGAGGGCAAGAAGTTTCGTCCGGTGAAATGCAAACAGATCAAGCAAACGGGACCGATGCGACACAAGGCGGCAAGTCAGATCGCGGCGCCCAAGCTAATCCCGAAATAACCAGTCAGACATCGGGCGCAAAGCTGATCGCGTTGTTAGATGATCACAGCGATGGCAGTTCACTTTCTTCCCTTGAGGATATCCGCATTACCTCAGCATCGATCAACGTACATGACGATGCCAATTCTGCAAATTGGTTTGCGCCCAACGCTGATTTAACATTTCGTAAAATGCCTTATGGCTTCGTTATTCTTGCAAAAGCTGATGTCAATACAGCAAAAGACCCTTGGCATACCGAGTTTTCAGCTACTTATCGTCACGAGCAGAAAAATTTTTCAATCAGTGCGACTGTCGACAACGTTGTTCCTGCCGATGTTGCCGATAAAATATTTGCACTTTCACAGTTTGCTCAGGTGCGCATTCCGCTTGCAGGTCATATCGAACTTGAGGCAACTGATGGTGGCAGCGTGACTGCGGCTTCTGCGGAGTTTACGGCTGGAAAGGGGCGATTGAGCTTGCCGGACTTTGTGGCTCAGCCCATCGATATTGATACTGGCACACTGAATGTCAAATATCGACTTGATCAATCAAGTTTTGATATCGTTGATTCATCACTTGTAGTAGGCGGAACCCGCGCTGATATTTCGGGAAATGTTGCACCTGTACGAACCGCTGACGGGAAACTTACCGCCGTCAAAATCCAACTAAAAGCACACAATGTGAGTTTGGATGCGACAGGTACAAAGACTGATCCTATCGTCGTTGATCGTGTGGAGTTTATCGGTCAAGCCGGTGTGACCGATGCAAGTCTCGAAATTGAAGATTTTGTCGTGATGTCAGGAAACACAGGGGTGCGAATGCGCGGCTCTATAAGCAGTGGCGAACAATCACCTGCTATTCATTTGGCAGGGCGGGTACGCGATATCTCAGCGGAATTTTTAAAAACGATTTGGCCACCAATCATCGCGCCCAATTCAAGAAAATGGATTGCCGAAAATGTTATTGAGGGCCGCGTGTCAGAGGGCACTTTCCAAGTTAACTTAAACGAAAACGCATTGGCGAAAGCAAAGTTAGATAAAAGGCTGCCAGATAACTCAGTTGATTTTTCGTTCAAGATAAAAGACGTGAGTACACGCTATCTCAAAAAAATGCCGATACTCACAAAAGGCGAAGGAGAAGGCGGCCAACACGATAATAATTTTGAACTGAACATCAGCGCTGGCCAAACCAGCTTAGATTCTGGTCAGACTGTGAAGCTTAACAGCGGCAGTTTCATCGCTAAAGACGTTATGTTGAATGAAGTGCCCGGCATATTCGCATTTGATCTGTCTGCTTCTATTGACGCGATGTTGGCATTTGCCAGCCAACCCGACCTAGATGTGATTAAAACCAAGATAAACGAGTTTGGAAATTTACAAGGCAAAGCTGAGGCTACAATTGGGTTGAAACTCCCCTTGATTGATGATGTTCCCAAAGATCGAATTGACTTTAGCACAGATGTAAAATTGTCTGATGTGTCGTTGCCAAACATTGTACCCGGCATTGACCTGTCGGAAGGGCAATTCAATGTCGATATTTTTCCAGATTCGATTTCAATTGCTGGCCCCGCCAAAGTCAACGGGTTACCAGCTAAAATCCAATGGCAAAAGCCACGTATTGGTGGACAATCAAAAGCCGTTGTGAGTGCGATACTTGATGAAAAAACCCGTGAAAAAATGGGGCTGAAAGTTTCTGACTATATTTCGGGCCCGCTGCCAGTTCATGCAACAATTGATAAAAACGATGCGGGCGATACTGAAGTTGCAATTGATGCCGATCTTTCGCAAATAAAGATGAAACTGGCAGCTATTAGTTGGAAGCGCGATGCTGTTCCTGGAACAAAAGCATCTTTCATCGTGCGCACGACCGCTGAAGGCAGAAATATTGATGATTTTGTACTAGATGGCGACGGCCTGCATTTGCGCGGAAATATCAAAACTTCGCTGAAGGGGAAATTAAAATCCGTTGTGATGGATCAAATCAAATTGGATGAAGATAACGTTTTCTCTGCCAGCATCGTGCCAGGCGAAGGCACGGTTGATCTCACACTGTCGGGCAAAAATTTTGATGCAAGGCCATATATTAAAACGTTGGTGGCACCTGCCGCTTCCGCTCAAGGCAAAAGCGCACCTTCGACGGCCGAAGGCCAAGATTTTACGATGCATGCTCATTTTGACCGCGTGACCGCCAATCGTGGCGAGATTATAAGCAATGTCGATGCTGTTTTACGTGCCAGAGCAAGCAAGATTGCTGAAGCAGATATCACCGGAACGTTTTTGAGCGGACAGCCGCTCAATGTGACTGTTGTTCCCTTGGCCACGGGTCGTGAGTTTCGCGTCAGCACAAATGATGGTGGATCGGTGTTGCGGGCTGCTAATTTCTATTCGAAAATTGCCGGGGGCCAATTGCGGTTTTATGCACTGTTGGGAAATGAAGAAGGATCACCGGTGCATAATGGCAGGTTGGATATTTTGAACTTCGATGTGCGTAATGAAGCCGCTCTGGCTGAACTTGACCAACGCGGGAAACCGAAGAAATCTGGCCCACGCAAGGAAGGGATTAATTTTGAAAGGCTGCATCTGCCATTTACAACTGATGAAAAATTCATCCGTTTGGGTGATGTGGTGCTGAAGGGAAGCGACATATGCGCCACTGCCGATGGTGTGATTCGCAAATCCGATAATACAATCGATGTGACAGGCACTGTAATTCCCGCATGCGGACTTTCCGGCGTATTCAACAATGTGCCGTTGCTGGGAGATATTTTGAGCGGTGGCAACAGCAATGAGGGCCTATTTGGCGTGACCTATTTAGTTGGTGGCACATTTACAAAACCCGAATTCAAAGTGAATCCGATTTCCGCCATTGCGCCAGGTATTTTCCGCCGGTTCTTCGACTTCTCGCCAAAACGTGCCCCAGCCCAAGGAACCAATTGATCAGGCCGGCTTGATCAATACGTGTTTCTTTTTACCCATCGAAAGCTTGATTGCGCCATCTGAGTTCAGGTCAGACTTCGATACCGTCAGTTTTTCGTCGCTAACCGCCACATCATTTACTTTGATTGCCCCACCTTGGATAGAACGCTTCGCTTCACCATTCGATGTGGCCAGTCCCGCCTGAACCAAAGCAGGCAATATTCCCACAGGTTGAGAAAGATCGATTACAACCGTGGGAAGACCAGCGGCACTCGTTCCTTCTTCAAATGTTTTGCGAGCTGTTTCTGCAGCCTCATGGGCCGCCGCTTCACCATGCAACAAAGCTGTCGCCGCATTGGCCAAAATCTTTTTGGCTTCATTGATTTCCGCACCACCTAGAGCTTCAAGCTTGGTAATTTCAGACATCGGCAAAATCGTAAAAAGTTTTAGGAATCGGCCAACATCGGCATCTTCCGTGTTGCGCCAGAATTGCCAATATTCATAAGGGCTGCGCATATCGGCATTCAGCCACACCGCACCCGAGGCCGTCTTGCCCATTTTGGCACCAGATGAAAGGGTGATGAGCGGTGAGGTTAATGCATAAAGCTGATGCGTGCCCATGCGGCGACCGAGATCAATACCATTGACGATATTGCCCCATTGATCAGAGCCACCCATTTGCAAATTGCAACCATAACGGCGTGCGAGTTCAGTGAAATCATAGGCCTGTAGGACCATGTAGTTGAATTCAATGAACGAAAGCTCATGTTCGCGCTCCAACCGCATCTTAACACTGTCCATCGCCAGCATGCGGTTAACGCTGAAATGCTTGCCCACGTCGCGCAGCATTTCGATATAGTTGAGCGTTGTCAGCCATTCGGCATTATCGGACATAAAGGCGTCGGTGCCGCCTTTGCCAAATTTCAAAAATTTATCAAACACAGTCTGAATGCCGCGCTTGTTTGCCTCAATATCATCAAGCGTTAAAATCTTGCGACTTTCATCACGGCCAGATGGGTCGCCAACGCGCGTTGTGCCGCCACCCATTAATACTATCGGCTTATTGCCAGTCTTTTGCAGCCAATGCAGCAACATGATCTGCACAAGCGATCCAACATGCAAAGACGAAGCAGTGCAATCAAACCCGATATAGGCCACGGCTTTATTGGCCGCTGCCAAAGCATCAAGTCCGCCAAAATCGGAACATTGGTGGATATATCCGCGCTCAGTTAAGGTATTAAGAAATTCTGATTTATATTGGGTCATGATGGCCGCCTCTTAACACAAGTGTGATTCATGTCAAAAATCTTCACAAGTATCGGTTTAATGTCTGGCACGTCTTTGGATGGTATAGATGTTGCTTTGATCAAAACGGATGGCGAAAACTTCGTCGAACGCGGGCCATCAGCTACTTATCCATATGATCAAGAGCAGCAAGCCATTTTGCGACAGGCGCTTGTCGATTCAACTGGGATTACGGAGCGCAAGCAGAGACCCAGCAATCTGGACGAAGTGGAGGCACTTTCGACGAAATTACACGTTGAAGCTGTTCAACGGTTTCTTGATGAAAATGAATTAACCTATTCAAATATAGAAGTAATCGGGTTTCATGGGCAAACCGTGCTTCATAGGCCTGATAAGCGATTAACCGTTCAATTGGGCGACGGACAGTCACTGTCCAATGCTACAAAAATTCCAGTCGTCTACGATATGCGCTCCGACGATGTGGCAGCGGGTGGACAGGGAGCGCCTCTCGTTCCAGTTTATCATCGTGCGTTGGCCAGCGTCACGCCTGTTGCTTTCGTCAATATAGGCGGTGTTGGCAATGTCACACACGTAAGTGCGGATGGTTATCTCAGCGCATTTGATACCGGGCCGGGCAATGCCCTTATCAATGATTGGATGAAGAAAAATACCAGCAGTAATTTTGATGATTCTGGAAAAATCGCCGGACGCGGAAATATTTCCGTGCCTCACCTCAAAGCAGCTCTTGCGAGCGATTATTTTACCAAACGTCCTCCAAAATCTCTTGATCGTAACAGCTTCATTGATCTCGATTTTAACGGACTGAATTTGGAAGACGGCGCAGCGACGCTCACTGCATTCACCGCTCATTCAATTGCACGCTCAGCAAACTGGTTTCATGAACCACCAAATCTATGGATTATTTGTGGAGGCGGGCGGCACAACTTAACGCTGATGCAAATGCTTCGTGAGATTTTGCCAAACGTGCAAAGTGCCGAAAAGCACGGCCTGAATGGCGATAGCCTCGAAGCAGAAGCTTGGGCTTATCTGGCAGTGAGATCATTGCGTGGTTTGCCAATCACATTTCCAGGCACGACCGGCGTGAAGCATGAAATGACGGGTGGTGTTTTAGTTAAACCAGTCTAACCAAATTTCATTGCCAAAGCTGCCGCACCAATTAGACCCGAATTATCACCAAGCGCTGCTGGCACAACTTGGATTTCGCGGAAAGCTGGCATTGCATAACGATCGATCTGATTTCGAATGCCTGCCATCATCAAATCCAAGGCAGAAGACAGCCCGCCGCCGACGATCAATATTTCGGGACTGTAGAGATGGAGTAAACTTGCAAAACCATAGCCAAGCCACTCGGCTTCTTTTGTAACCAATATTTTTGCTTTTTCGTTTCCGTCGCGCGCAAGCTGCACGGCATGCTTGCCATTGACGAAACCGAGTTTCTGTGCCGCAATTGAGAAGTTTGTGGCCGAAGCAATTGCTTCAAAACATCCACGACCACCGCAGCCGCAAATAGGGCCAGCAGGATCAATCATCATATGGCCAACATGAGCCGCCATGCCGCGTCGCCCGTGCATCAGGTGGCCGTCCACAACAACACCTCCACCAATGCCGGTGCTGATCGTGATATAAACGATATTGTTCAATCCACGCCCCGCGCCGAATTTCCATTCGCCGTTGGCAGCAGCCACACCATCATTTTCCAGAACCACGGGTAGTGACAGTTTCTCAGACAACGTGTCGCGTAAGGGAAAGTTTAACCAGCCGGGAAGTGTGGGCAAGTCAGAGGTTCGGCCGTTGTCTAAATCAAGAGGGCCGGGCGAAGACACGCCTGCCGCGCTGATACGTTCGTTAAAGTCTTCGCCAACTTCGGCGGCCAGCTTCACCATTTGGCCAATCACGGCATGTGGCCCACCTGCAACATCAGTGGCCACTGCCGCGCGGCGCAGCAATTGACCTTGCCCGTCAATCACAGCCAAACGCAATTGCGTTCCACCCAAATCAATCCCGAGGGTTAAATCCTTCGTCATTTCTGCGCATGCACCCAAGCAAAGCGCTGGGCCAAATCCGTTGCACCAAAGGCCAGAGATCCCATCACAATCGTTTCAGCGCCAGCCGCACGCAGCACCGGAACAGTGTTTTCACGAATGCCACCATCAGCGGCCACGATAATACGTCGAGTAGCATTGGCCACCAAGGAGCGCGCCGCGCGAAGCCGGGCAGGGGCTTTATCATCAAGGCCAACACCTTTGATGCCCATGCGCGTGCCCAGCAATGTGAACATATCAATGTGCGGCACAAATTTAGCGGTGTCTGTTACTGCTGTGTGAAGCTGCAACACAACACCAGTTTTGAGGCCAGCTGCTTTGACAGCTTCAAGAGCTTCCAATGCATTGGTGTTTTCGGCATGAACGCTAATGAGATCAGCACCTGCTTCTGCAAATTGCGCAACTTGATCCATTAAAATACGATCGGCGACCATAAGATGCACATGAATGGGCTTGGCTGTCGCCTTGCGCACACTCGCTAATAAATCGGGAAAGAACAACATAGCGGGTGAAAAATGCCCATCTGACACGTCCACATGAAAAATATCGGTGAATGGCTCTATGCGTTTCGTATCATCAGTCAATCTGCCCAGATCAGCCGACCAAAGCGAAATCTCAGCCATCAAACGATTTTTGGGCAAAGTGTTGAACCAATCGGCAGCAGGGCGGGCGGTAACGTTCAAGATAAAACCTCTATCGTTAAAAGTTGGAGAAACATCCGTTTGAATTGATCACAGCTCTAAAACTCTTTTGAGAAACTCCGCAACTTTTGGGGCTTCTGATTCAGTCAAGCCGTGGGTGATGAGTGGGCCATTAAAGCCCGTTTGTTTCAAACAACCCACAAAATGAGAAAAGTCCATAACACCAGTTCCAGCTGCCACAAATTCGCCTATTGGATTGCGATCCTTTGCATGAGCCATAGAAATATGGCCCGCCAAAACATCCACCGCTCGAGAGATAATCTCAAGGCGCATTTTTTTTGTTTCGATTTCAAAAAGATTTGCAGGGTCAAGCACGATACGCAAACGTTTTGAATTCATCTGATCAATCAATCGTTTGGCCTGTTGCGCCGATGAAACAATGTTGGCCAATTCAGGTTCAATGCCTAAATCAACACCATGCGCTTCGGCAAGTTGCAAGGCCTTCGCCATTTCATCACGCATATCGCGCCAGGCGTCGGGTGAGGAATTATCCTTATGCCAGCGCCATTGATCTTCCACATCACGAGAGCCAGTACATAGTGTTACTAGATTTGTTCCCATAGTCTTGGCATTCGCAATAATCACAGCAAGGCGGCGCAATCCATCGGCACGAACAGCTGGGTTAGGGTGCGCCATATTATAAGTGCCGGAAATGGCAGCTATTGAAACGTCTGACAATTTTGAAGCTGCATTGATTTCTGAAATTATTGAACCAGAAATTTCATCAGGCATGGATGGCAATCCAACACAAGCCATATTGAACTGTGTCGTTTCATATCCCGCAGCCCGAACCGCGTTTAAAACAGGCAGTGCGCCTTTAACTGAAAACGTCTTGGCAAAGATGCCACGCTGCATCAGACGAGACCGCTCACATCGGAAAGACGCACTGATTTTCCCGACTGCACTGATTGTGCCACTGCCGCCATGGCCCGCACCGACGCAATACCATCTTGAATATCAGCACCGCGCATGGCAGCACCATCCAATATCACATCTGCAAAACCTTCTAGTTGACGTCGATAAAAATGCCCATCAGCACCAAGAGGCCTGCGATAGGTCGCATCCTTCTCGTGAAAAATTTCAACGTCGGATGATTTGTAGTACCATGGATTGTAAGTCTTCGCAGCCACACTGCCATGCTCGCCATACAGTGTCAGCCCTTCGCTCCAATCCATACGGATGGCCACAGTGAGATCCAAATGGCCCATACAACCATTTGTAAAATCCACATCAATGAACCAGCTGTAAGCGCCAAACTTTTCGTTGAGCCTGGCATTGACCTCAGTTATTTCACCACAATAGTAACGTGCCAAATCCAGCAGATGGCAGCCGTGAGCCAACATGTAATAGCGTTTGAGATCAGACTTCGGATTTACGGTGGGTTTACGCGCCGAGGCGCTGAGAATGGGGAGCGGTTGAACCGCGTCTGTCATTGGATAACGATGCGTTGAATCACAATACCAAGCTTTAAATGCCAGTTGTTGACCCATTTCATCTTGAGCAAAAGCGCGACCCGCCTCAAGGCCGGGATCAAAGCGAAGCATGTGGCCGATCTGCAAAACCTTACCAGACTTTGCGACTGCCGCCGCAAGCCCTTCAACTTCTTCAACGCCAACGCCAATGGGCTTTTCGCAAAGCACATGCTTACCCGCATTCAGCGCCATGATAGAGGCCGGAACATGAAATGCATCGGAAGTAGCAATGATCACTGCATCAAGCGCCGGATCATCCAACATTTTCTGATAATCAAGATAACGCTTTTGTGGCAAATAAGTATTACCCATCCGCTCCACTAAATCTTCGGCCACATCGCAAATAGCATAAAGATTAACGTTGCAGGCTTTTACCGCAGATTCAAAATGAGCAAATTGAGCAATCGGGCCGCAACCCAGAACGCCAACATTCAATCGCCGATCTTGTTTCTTCGGCATCGGCTTAACGTTCCATTGTTAAGCGCCGATCAACGTAATCTGCGCAAATCTTCGTCAGCTCATCTATCTTGCCTTCAAAGAAATGGTTCGCATCTGGCATTACCTTGTGTTCGATAGTGATGCCTTTTTGCGTTTTCAACTTTGACACAAGAGTGTGTACAGCCTCAGGGGCTGTCACTGTATCCTTGCCACCATTCACAAACAGGCCCGAAGCCGGGCAGGGGGCGAGGAATGAGAAGTCGTAATGCTTGGCCAAAGGCGCAATCGAAATGAAGCCCGAAATTTCTGGGCGGCGCATCAAGAGCTGCATGGAAATCCAAGCGCCAAAAGAAATACCGGCAATCCAGCATATCTTTGACTCGCGGTTAAGCGCTTGCATCCAATCAAGAGCCGACGCCGCATCTGCCAATTCGCCTGCGCCATTGTCAAATAACCCTTGGCTGCGGCCAACGCCCCGGAAATTAAACCGCAAAACGGAAAATCCACGCGATTGATAGAGCTGGTAAAGCGAATGAACAATCGGGTTGTTCATCGTGCCGCCAAATGTGGGGTGAGGATGCAGGATCAGGGCTATCGGGGCGGCTGCGGACTTTCCTTGATGATACCGCGCTTCAATGCGCCCTGCTGGTCCGTTAAAAATCACTTCTGGCATAGCATTCCCAATTCTGTAGGTTAACGGGCGTCACTGGCACATGGCTGCCATTTGTTGACTCCGCTACTCGGATTTATTATATGACATATGAAAGGTTGCCGTTTTCTCGGAAACCAATCGCCATCATCGTTCCGACGGGCTTTAGCACGGGGCGGGGGGCAAAAAGCAAGCTTTTCGTGATTGGATAATGGTTTAGCCATGAAAATGAGCACCAAAGGGCGTTATGCCGTGATGGCGATGGTTGATATTGGCGAAAATGCCAATGGCAAACCTGTGTCTTTGGCCGAAATTGCCGACCGCCAGGATATTAGCCAAGAATATCTCGAACAACTATTCGGTAAACTGCGCCGCGCTGGATTGGTGACGAGTGCGCGCGGGCCGGGCGGAGGCTATGTGCTGGCGCGTGACGCGGCTGATATTAACATGAGTGAAGTGATTTTGGCGGTGGATGAAGAATTGCGTATCACCCGCTGCGACGGCTCGGCCATTGATGGCTGTGTGAAAGGCACGCGCTGCTGCGCCCATGATCTGTGGTCGTCGATGGGCAGGCAGATGATGGGCTTCTTGGATTCGATTACGCTGGAAGATGTTGTCTCCAAGCGCAATTTGGCTTTGGCTGCATCAATCAAACAAACCAAAGATCGCCATATTAGGCCGCTTGCATGAGAGCCTACCTCGACCATAACGCCACCAGCCCGCTTCGCCCATCTGTGAAAGCGGCGATGATTGCGGCTATGGATGTGGGCGGCAACGCGTCATCTGTGCACGGTGAGGGCAGGGCGGCGCGAAAGCTGCTCGGTGATGCACGCGAAAAGTTAGGGTTCTGGTTCGGCTGCTTGCCACAGATGATTATTTTTACCAGCGGTGGCACAGAAGCCAACAATATGGCGCTTCGCGGTGTTTCGGTGGAGCGGATTTTGGTTTCGGCGGTGGAGCATCATTCGGTTCTGGCAGCAGCGAAAGCCAGTGGCAAAAGAGTAGAGATTATCCCCGTAGATAAATTTGGCCGCGTGGAAATATCATTGCTTGAGAAAATGCTGGCGGGCCCAAAGGCTTTGGTGTCGGTGATGATCGCCAACAATGAAACCGGTGTTATCCAACCGATTGATAAAATTGCAGCACTCGTTCACACTGCGGGTTCATTGCTGCATGTCGATGCCGTTCAAGCCGTGGGCAAGCGGCAAGTGAATTTTGGGTTGCTTGGCGTTGATATGATGACGGCGGCTGCACACAAGGTGGGCGGGCCAACAGGCATTGGCGCATTGATCATTCGTGATGGTCTGGTTGTTGAACCGCTGCTGCAGGGCGGTGGCCAGGAATTGCGCCGCCGGGCAGGCACTGAGAACTTAGTGAACATCGCAGGCTTTGCGGCGCTGGCAGATGAGCCACAGCTTGATACTTATGAACTCACTGATAGGTTGGGAGCGGCGTTGGAAGACGTGACGATTTTCAGCGACGGTGTTGAACGGCTGTGCAACACAACCAATTTCGCAACGCCAGGCATGAACGCTGAAACGCTGCTGATGAACTTTGATCTTGAAGGTGTCGCCTTATCATCTGGTTCCGCATGTTCATCTGGAAAAGTGGCTGCGTCACATGTGCTTTCTGCCATGGGCGTTTCAGCTGAACTATCGAAAGCTGCCATCCGTATTAGCTTGGGATGGAACACATCCGACGAAGACATCAACCATTTTATTTCCGCATGGCGCAAGATTTCCAAGCGCCATCAATCGAAAGCAGCTTAATTTATGGCCGACCAAGATACCATTGATCTCGTTAAAACCATTGAAGTCGATAAATATAAATACGGCTTCGAAACCGATATCGAGTCGGACTACGCGCCAAAGGGCTTGAATGAAGACATTGTGCGCTTCATCTCCAACAAAAAGGGTGAGCCACAATGGATGCTGGATTGGCGCTTGGAAGCGTATCGCGCTTGGTTGCACATGGAAGAGCCGACTTGGGCCAAAGTTCATTATCCCAAAATTGATTTTCAGGATTTGTATTATTATGCCGCGCCAAAATCCATGGCCGCGCCAAAAAGCTTGGATGAGATTGATCCGAAGCTTTTGGAAACCTACGCCAAGCTTGGCATTCCGTTAAAAGAGCAGGAAATCCTCGCGGGCATTCGCAAGCAAGGCGAACCCAGCCACTTAGATGACGAAGGCAACGAAATCATCGCAGGCCGCGTGGCCATCGATGCGGTCTTTGATTCCGTGTCGGTTGTCACGACATTCAAGGCCGAACTCGCCAAGGCGGGTGTGATTTTCTGTTCGATCTCGGAAGCACTGCGTGAACACCCTGAATTGGTGAAGCAATATCTAGGTTCAGTTGTGCCGCAAAATGATAATTACTATGCAGGGCTTAACAGCGCTGTGTTTTCGGATGGCTCATTTGTTTATGTGCCACCCGGCGTGCGCTGCCCTATGGAACTTTCAACTTATTTCCGTATGAACGCCAAAAACACGGGCCAGTTTGAGCGCACCTTGATCATCGCCGATAAGGGTTCTTATGTTTCATACTTGGAAGGCTGCACCGCGCCAACCCGTGAAGAAAGCCAACTCCATGCTGCTGTGGTGGAACTCATCGCCCATGAAGATGCTGAGATAAAATATTCCACCGTGCAAAACTGGTATCCCGGTGATGCTGAAGGAAAAGGCGGTGTCTATAATTTTGTGACCAAGCGCGGCGATTGCCGTGGCGCTCGGTCTAAAATTTCATGGACGCAAGTTGAAACCGGCAGCGCCATCACTTGGAAATATCCAAGCGTGATCTTGCGCGGCGAAAGTTCGCGCGGTGAATTTTATTCCATCGCTATCAGCAATGGTCGTCAGCAAGTTGACTCAGGCACCAAGATGATTCACTTGGGCAAGAACAGCTCCAGCCGCATCATCAGCAAAGGTATCGCCGCGGGCCGTTCGGATAATACCTATCGTGGGTTAGTATCTGCGCATCGCAAGGCGACGAATGCCAGAAATTTCACGCAGTGTGATTCACTTTTGATCGGAGATCAATGCGGCGCACACACGGTGCCCTACATTGAGTCAAAAACCTCAACTGCCCAATTTGAACACGAAGCCACGACGAGCAAGATCAGCGATGATCAAATGTTCTACTGCATGTCACGCGGGCTTTCGCAAGAAGAAGCGGTAGCCCTGATCGTCAACGGCTTCGTCCGCGACGTACTGCAACAACTCCCTATGGAATTCATGGCCGAAACGCAGAAGCTGATCGGCATCTCACTCGAAGGATCAGTCGGCTAATATGCTCACCATCAATAACCTCCACGTCAAACTCGAAGACGAACCGCGCGAAATTCTCAAAGGTCTTTCACTCTCCGTGAAGGCAGGCGAAGTTCATGCCATTATGGGGCCGAATGGTTCGGGCAAGTCTACGCTGTCCTATGTGCTTTCGGGCCGCGATGGTTATGAAGTAACTGAAGGGAGTGTAGCCTTCAAAGGCGAAGACTTGCTGGCCATGGATGCTAATACGCGCGCTGCCAAGGGCGTGTTTCTGGCCTTTCAATATCCCATCGAAATCCCCGGCGTGGCCACTATGCAGTTCCTCAAAGTGGCGCTCAATGCGCAACGTAAAGCCCGTGGCGAAAAGGAATTGTCTATTCCTGATTTCATGCGCTTTGTGAAAGAGCGGGCGGCCAAACTGAACATTAGCCAAGAAATGTTAAAGCGCCCGGTGAATGTGGGATTCTCTGGCGGAGAAAAAAAGCGCGCCGAGATTTTGCAAATGGCTGTGCTGGAGCCTTCGCTTTGCGTATTGGATGAAACCGATTCAGGCCTCGACATTGATGCCCTTAAAGTGGTGGCCGATGGCGTGAATGCGCTGCGCTCACCTGACCGCGCCATGATCGTCATTACCCATTACCAGCGCTTGCTCGATTACATTGTGCCTGATTTTGTGCACGTTCTATCGGCTGGTAAAATTGTGAAATCTGGCGGCAAAGAATTGGCGCATGAGTTGGAAGCCAATGGCTATGCAGAGTTTGTGGAGAAGGTTTGAGTGAGAAAAATGCTTTTCAATTTACTTCTACCGTCATCCCCGCGCATGCGGGAATCTCTGTTTTCTTTGATTGAAACGCAGATGCCCGCTTTCGCGGGCATGACGGCCGTTTCTGAGGTGTTGGTGTGACTGCTGTTTCTGCCTTTCAACAAACTGCTGCAGAGCAAGCCTTTGGAATTGATCTGCCGAACCGCCGCATGGAAGAATGGCGCTGGACAGATTTGCGCGCTCGCATAGATCGTCCATATCCTCCGCATCAAAATACGGTTGCTGCAAAAACCGATGTTGACCGTCTCATCGCCTCATCACCTTTCTCCAAAATCAAAACGCACCGGATCGTTTTTGTAAACGGCAGCTTGGATCAGGCGCGGTCGAATTTTATGGGCCTCACCTTTGAAATGGGCGTTCCCACCTCATCAGCCATTGATGATCCCGTGATCCATTTAAATAGCGCCATTGAACCCGCGGGCCTCACCCTGCGGTTTGAATCGAACATGGATGTGTTGGTCGAGATTATGCATATCACAACCAAAGGGGCTGAGCGTTCCATGGCGCTGCGCAATTGCATAGAAGTGGCCGATGGCGCTTCGGCCACCATCATCGAAACCTATCTGGGCGAGGGTGATTATGTTTTGAGTTCCGTGATGGAATTCGAAATCGGCGTGGGCGCAAGACTTGACCGCGTGAAGGTGGAACATGAATCGACCACGGCCACACATCTTTCTCACGTGGTCACTTCAATGGCCAAGGATGCCAATCTGAATGAATTTACGCTCACATCTGGCGGGGCGCTGAACCGTCAAAATGGCACTTACACATTTGTGGGCGAAAACGCCGATGCAAAAATTGCAGGCGCATATTTGTTGAATAACAAACAACATGCTGATACGCGACTGGTCGTTGACCACGCTGTTCCACATTGCACCAGCCGCGAGACGTTTAAATGTGTGATGGATGATCATGCGCGCGGCATTTTCCAAGGCAAGGTTATGGTGCGCAAGCATGCCCAGAAAACTGACGGCAAGCAATCCAGCCACGCTTTACTGCTATCTGAGTTTGCCGAATTTGATGCCAAACCTGAGCTTGAAATCTACGCCGACGACGTGGTCTGCGGCCATGGTGCTACGGCTGGCGATATTAATATGGATCATCTTTTTTATCTGCGCTCGCGCGGCATTCCCGAAGCCGAAGCAAAATCATTATTAATTGCTGCCTTTGTAGGCGAGGCATTTGATAATATCGTGCACGATGGCTTGCGCGAGGCAATGGTGGATTATGCAGCCAATTGGTTACAGGTACGCAAGAGTGTTTGATGTAAATAAAATCCGCGCTGACTTCCCCATCCTCGCACGTGAGGTTTATGGCAAGCCTTTGGTATATCTTGATAACGCTTCGTCCGCACAAAAGCCCAAAGTGGTCATCGATGCCATGATGAAATCGATGACTGAAGAATACGCCAATGTTCATCGCGGCTTACATTATCTTTCAAATGCCGCCACGCAGAGTTTTGAAGATGCGCGTGAATCGGTGCGTCGTTTTCTGAACGCCCCATCAAAAGACCAAATCATTTTCACCCGCAATGCCACTGACGCAATTAATCTTGTGGCGCAAAGTTTTGGCGGCATGGTGATTGGGCAGGGCGATGAGATTATTCTTTCCATCCTCGAACATCATTCCAATATTGTGCCGTGGCATTTTCACCGCGAGCGGAACGGCGCAGTCATTAAATGGGCACCGATTGATGATGAAGGCAATTTCCTTCTCGACGAATTTGAAAAACTGATTAGTCCTCGAACCAAGATGATCGCTGTGACCATGATGAGCAATGCGCTCGGCACTGTTGTTCCCGTGGCTGAAATAATTAGAATCGCCCATGCCCGCGGCATTCCCGTTCTGGTCGATGCAAGTCAACAAGCCGTTCACGGTCAGGTTGATGTGCAAGCACTGGATGCTGATTTCCTCGTTTTCACTGGCCATAAAACCTATGGACCCACGGGCATTGGTGTTCTCTATGCCAAGATGGAACACCTGAAAAAAATGCCGCCTTATCAAGGTGGTGGTGAGATGATCAATGAGGTGACGATGGAAAACGTGACTTACAATGATCCACCGCATCGCTTTGAAGCGGGCACGCCAGCCATTGTGGAAGCCATCGGTTTGGGGGCTGCTCTAGATTATATGACGGCTGTCGGTGTTGATAGGATTGCTGCCCATGAGAAAGATTTGCATGACTACGCCATGCAAAGATTGAAAGAAATCAATAGCTTGCGTATATTTGGTCAAGCAAAACATAAAGGCCCGATCATCTCGTTTACGATGAATGGCGCACATGCCCATGATGTGGCAACGGTGATCGACAGACAGGGCGTGGCCGTGCGCGCAGGCACCCATTGCACCCAGCCGCTGCTGCAACGCTTCGGCGTGACTGCCACGTGCCGTGCCTCATTTGCGATGTACAATACCATGCAAGAGGTTGATAAATTGGCGGAAGCGCTTATCTCTGCTCAGAGGATATTTTTATGAGTGACGTCGCAACAATTGAGAACGCCCCCGATCCCAGCGCCATCCCTGCGGATGAGTTAGCGCGGATGACCGATGACATCGTCGCTGCCTTGAAAACAGTTTACGACCCTGAAATTCCCGTAGATATTTACGAACTGGGATTGATCTACAAAGTCGATATTGATGATGACCGCAACGTCGCCATCGACATGACTTTGACAGCGCCCGGCTGCCCAGTGGCAGGCGACATGCCGGGCTGGGTGGAAAATGCGGTCTCCACCGTGGGTGGTGTGGCCAGCGTCAAAGCCAAAATAACATTCGACCCGCCATGGGATCACAGCCGGATGAGCGAAGAGGCCCGCATGGCCATGAATATGTGGTAAACACTTAGAGAGTAGGATTCGAAAATGGCCCAAGCATCTCCAAGACCTCGCCCACAAGTTATGAAAGTGACTGACGCCGCAGCTACGCGCATTGCTCAACTTATGGCACGTGGTGAAGGTGTGGGCCTGCGCGTGGGCGTGAAGAATGGCGGCTGTGCAGGCATGGAATATACCATGGAATGGGCAGCAGAGCAGGGCAAGTTTGACGAAGTGGTGGAAGATAAGGGCGCGAAAATTTTGATCGATCCCAAGGCCATTATGTTCCTGATTGGAACAGAAATGGACTACCAAGAATCCACTTTGAAGTCAGGCTTTGTGTTCAACAACCCCAACCAAATTTCCGCCTGTGGCTGCGGCGAGAGCGTTGAGATCAAACCTGCTGCCGCCTTTACATGAGCGTCAAAGCGGAATTTGAAGACTTTGTTGCAGAGCAAATTTCCGCTTTTGGCCACATTACTCAAAAGCGCATGTTCGGCGCTTTGGCTTTTTATCATCAGGGACTGATCATCGGAATGGCCATTGATGATGCGCTTTATCTCAAGGCAGACGATCAATCTAAATCCGGTTTTGAAGCCGAAGGACTTCCGCAGTTCACTTACGGACATAAAAGTGGCAAGCAGATTGGCATGTCCTATTGGCGTGCACCTGAACGCTGCTTGGATGATCCTGACGAAATGAAGGCCTGGTGCAGCTTGGCTTATCAGGCCGCTTTACGGGCCAAGAAGCCCGAGAAAAAAACAACCAAAAAAATTAAAACTTCCTGACAGGTGCGCGCGTTTTTTCGCCTGTGAAAATGATGCCAATCATATTGTTTTTGCGCCACACAACTTTAGCTGGTTGGATTGTGTTTTCGCTTGGGATCAAAAAACGAAATTCATCTGGCACTGAATATTGATCACCGCAAACCAATTTTGCCCCCGTGAGCGAAATGTCCTTAATCGTGCAATCGACCAATGACCAACTCTTCATGTTAACGAGCTTTGCACCCTTTAACACGCGCGATCGTCTTGAAACCCGATTATTTTCGTCAGCTTCTTTCATAGGTGAGTGCACATCCATTGTGCGTTGTTTTAGCACCCAATGATTAGCAGACTCTGAAACTTCTGGTTAACGGCGCGTTAAGAAAGCGGGCATGTTTCCCGTGTGGAAACTGTCATCATCTGGCGCATCGTCAGTCTTTCGGTTGCGATTTTCGGGCCGTTGCTCAAAACGTGCGGGCCTTTCTTTTTTTGGTGAACGCTCTGCTTCGATCTGTTTCGGTGGCGGCGCGTTTTCTGATTTAGAAACTGCTTTCACTTCACTTTCTGCCACGCGCCTTTCAGTTTTTCTGGGTCTGCGCGAAGATGATGTCCTTACATCAACTAAGCCAGGTGTATCCTCCACAGCGGCACCCGACTCAAACCACGGAATCTCTTTGGAGATTAGCGTTTCGATAGCTTTCAGGTATTTGGTTTCTTCCTTGGTCACCATCGTAAAGGCGTGGCCTTCGCGGCCTGCGCGCCCAGTGCGTCCTATGCGGTGCACATAATCTTCAGCATGGATGGGCACGTCAAAATTAAACACATGGCTTACTTCTGGAATATCTAGTCCACGTGCTGCAACGTCTGAAGCAATAAGATAAGTCACTTCATTATTGCGAAACGCAGTGAGCATTTTCAGCCGCGCCGATTGGTCCATATCGCCGTGCAAAGCACCAGCGTTAAAACCATGAGTCTTGAGTGATTTTTCAAGCAGGGCCACAGTGGTTTTACGATTGGCAAACACAATAGCGTTTTTGACGTTTGTCTGTGTGCGCAAGAGTTGACGTAATGCTTCACGTTTCATCTTAGCATCATGTGGGGTTTTGACCAGCTGTTGAATAATAGTATCGACAGTTGAGCCTCTGGCTGTCGTTTCAACACGCACAGGATTATGCAGAAACTGTGCAGTTATACGTTGAATTTCCGGCGGCATGGTGGCCGAGAAAAACATGGTCTGACGCGTGAACGGCAATAATTTGCAGATGCGTTCAATATCGGGAACAAAGCCCATATCAAGCATACGGTCGGCTTCGTCGATCACCAGCATCTCGATGCCCGTCATCAACAAACGGCCACGTTCAAAAAAATCAAGCAATCGCCCGGGTGTTGCAATGACAACGTCTGCACCACGATCAATCTTTGCAGCTTGAGGTTCAAACGAAACACCACCAATGAGCAGCGCCACATTAAGTTTGTGATTCTTGCCAAGTGACTCGAATGCTTCTTGAACTTGTGCTGCCAGCTCACGGGTCGGCTCTAAAATAAGTGTCCGAGGCATCCGCGCGCGCGCACGACCGCTTTCGAGCATGGAAAGCATAGGCAGAACGAAGGCGGCTGTTTTGCCGGATCCTGTTTGCGCAAGCCCAAGTACGTCCTTTCGCTGGAGCGCATGTGGAATTGCACCGGCCTGAATGGCGGTGGGAGTAGTGTAACCAGCCGCTGTAATGGCTTCGAGCACTTTTGGGCTTAAGCCCAGGTCAGAAAAATTCATTAACTTTGAAAAACCGTTATGGCGATTCGAACATCTGAGGGCACCCGAGGCAATCTCGCCAAGTCCGAGGGCACACCAATTGATCGCGGAATTAGGCTGTTAATCGTAACAAGTCAAATGTTACGCATCTATAGGGTTGAAAAAACCTAACATAAAGGACTGCACTTGTCGAAATCCAAAACCGCTGGTTAACTATGAGTAGTCCGCAAATCGGAGCGGTCAACAGATAGGGGGCTACTATGAATAAACTTTCTGCCGAATTTTTCGGTACCTTTTGGTTGGTTTTAGGCGGTTGCGGCAGCGCCGTTTTGGCTGCGACGTTCCCAGGCGTTGGTGTTGGTTTTGTAGGTGTTTCACTGGCTTTCGGCCTGACGGTGCTGACGATGGCTTATGCCGTTGGTGGTATTTCAGGTGGGCATTTTAATCCAGCTGTGACCGTTGGTTTGGCGACTGCAGGGCGCTTTTCCTGGAGCGAGGTTCCTAAATACATCGTCGCCCAAGTGTTGGGCGGTTTTGTTGGTGCTTTGGTGCTTTACCTAATTGCTTCAGGTAAGGCAGACTTCTCAACAGCAGGCGGCTTTGCTTCCAACGGTTATGGTGAACATTCGCCAGGAGGCTACTCGATGTTGGCGGCTTTGATTGCTGAAGTAGTAATGACGGCGTTTTTCTTGATCATCATCTTGGGCGCAACAGGCAAAGGCGTTCCTGCTGGCTTTGCACCAGTCGCAATTGGGTTGGCTTTGACGCTTATCCATTTGATCTCAATCCCAGTGACTAACACTTCGGTTAACCCGGCGCGTTCAACTGCAGTGGCGGTGTTTGTGGGCGGTTGGGCCCTGCAGCAACTTTGGCTGTTCTGGGTTGCACCAATTGTTGGCGGCATTTTGGGTGCGTTGGTGCACAAATCATTGCTCAACAACGAAGCCTAATTCGAACAATAAAAAGGGCGACCCCGCAAAGAGCCGCCCTAATATTTTGATTTTTGATTAGTGAAGATCGAACCGATCCGCATTCATAACCTTCGTCCAAGCTGAAACGAAGTCCTTAACGAATTTCTTTTGTGAATCGTCTTGTGCGTAGACTTCAGCAATGGCGCGGAGCTGCGAGTTAGATCCAAAAATCAAGTCTGCCCGAGTGGCCGTCCATTTAACTTTACCCGTCTTACGGTCACATCCTTCAAACGCATCTTTAGCATCCGAAGTAGCCTTCCATTCCGTGGCCATATCAAGCAAATTTGTAAAGAAGTCCGTCGTCAACAGGCCGGGCTTCTTGGTGAACACTCCATGTTTGCTGTCACCAAAATTAGCACCCAACACACGCAGACCGCCTATCAAAACAGTCATCTCCGGCCCAGTCAAAGTGAGCAACTGGGCACGATCAATTAGCATTTCTTCGGTTGAACTCGAAAATGCCTTTTTCTGATAATTGCGGAAACCATCAACTATCGGTTCAAGAACGGCAAAGGATTCGACATCAGTTTGATCTTGCGTCGCATCAGTGCGGCCCGGCGTAAAGGGTACCTTCACATCATGACCGGCTTTCTTGGCTGCCTTCTCAACAGCTGCAACACCACCCAATACGATCAAATCAGCAAGCGATATTTTCTTGCCAAATGATTTTTGAATTTTTGCGAGCTTCGCCAGAACCTTTGCAAGCTGAGCAGGTTGGTTGATTTCCCAATCCTTCTGCGGAGCCAGAGCAACGCGCGCGCCATTTGCACCACCGCGCTTATCTGAACCACGATAAGTTGAAGCAGAAGCCCAAGCAGTTGAAATAAGCTCAGCGATAGATAGACCCGAAGCAAGGATTTTTTCTTTCAGCGCTTTAACATCTTTGTCCTTGATCAACTTGTTATCTGCAGGAGGAACTGGATCTTGCCAGATCAGGATTTCAGCTGGCACTTCCGGGCCGAGATAACGCGCCCTAGGGCCCATATCGCGGTGGGTTAGCTTGAACCACGCTCTCGCAAAGGCATCAGCAAATTGGTCTGGGTTTGCGTGGAAGCGTCGTGAAATTTTTTCATAAGCCGGGTCCATACGCAATGCGAGATCTGATGTCAGCATCGAGGGTGATATATGCTTAGTAGGATCATGCGCGTCAGGCACCGTTCCAGCCCCAGCACCATTTTTCGGAGTCCACTGATGTGCACCAGCTGGGCTCTTGGTGAGTTCCCACTCAAAGCCAAAAAGATGGTTGAAATAATCATTGCTCCATTTTGTAGGTTTGGTTGTCCAGGTCACTTCAAGACCACTAGTGATAGCATGACCGCCTTTGCCACTTTCATACGAGCTCAGCCAGCCAAGGCCTTGGTCTTCAATGGCACCACCTTCAGGTTCAGCGCCCACATGAGAGGTAGGGCCCGCACCATGCGTTTTACCAAACGTGTGGCCACCCGCAATCAGCGCTACAGTTTCCTCGTCATTCATCGCCATGCGCGCAAAAGTTTCGCGAATGTCGCGGGCGGAGGCGACTGGGTCTGGATTGCCATTTGGGCCTTCTGGATTGACATAGATCAAACCCATTTGAACTGCTGCTAGCGTGTTTTCGAGAACGCGGTCACCTGAGTATCGTTTGTCTTCAAGCCACTTGCCTTCGGCACCCCAGTAAATATCTTCAGGTGCTTCCCAAATGTCAGGGCGACCGCCACCAAAGCCAAATGTTTTAAAGCCCATGGATTCAAGCGCGCAGTTGCCCGCAAGAATCATCAAATCTGCCCAAGAAATTTTATTGCCATATTTTTGTTTGAGCGGCCAAAGCAGTCTGCGTGCTTTGTCGAGATTGCCATTATCTGGCCAGCTATTCAGTGGCGCAAAACGCTGAGTGCCTGAGCCCGCACCACCACGACCATCGCCAGTGCGGTAAGTGCCAGCGCTGTGCCACGCTAAGCGGATGAAGAAGGGGCCATAATGACCAAAATCCGCTGGCCACCAATCCTGTGAAGTCTTCATCACTTTGTTGAGGTCTTTCTTTAAGGCTTTGAGATCAAGTTTCTTGAATTCGTTCGCATAATCGAACCCGTCACCCATAGGATCAGCCAAGCCTGAGTTCTGGTGGAGAATTCTGAGATTTAATTGTTCTGGCCACCAGTCACGGTTTGATCTGAAGCTTACCCGTGTGTGGATGACCGGGCATTTGCCTGCACTTACATCAGTTTTCGTATCCATTATGATCTCCAATTTTCCATTGAATTTAGAATATACGAGACAAAAACACGCTGCAACCGCCTAACCGTCACAGGCCCATGCACACCCGACAGATTTCTTAACTTTGACGTGAGCAAAGTATTTTACTTGCGTGACGAAATCGCTAGATTAGTCGCCATGAAGACTCTCTCGACTATACCATCTATAGAAACGCCAAACTTGATCTTGCGCGAAATTGAAACGCCCGATAGCACGGACTTGGCTTGTTTTATGACGCAGAGCCGCTATCAGCGTCATATTGCTCATAAGTTGAAAGATATGGATGAGGTCAAAGAGTTTGTACGCCGCCAAGTGGCCGTGCAGAATGACAGCCACCGCCGTGTTTATCATTTGGCAGCTGAAGAACGACTTTCAACTGAAGTTGTAGGTGATGGATTTTTGATCAGCCACCAAGATAGTAGTTTGGAAATGGGCTGGGGCCTGCATCCAGCTTTGTGGTCGATGGGGTTTGGCACTGAGATAGGCCGTGGGTTGCTTGGGATTGGCTTCGAAAAACTACGCGCCAAAACCATGTGGTGTAAAATTATGTCGGCCAATGGGGCTTCCAAGAAGTTGGCCAAACGCATTGGCATGGCTCATTCAAAAACCCACGTGGATTATCCCGTGGGGCAGGGCCGTTTCGAACCGGTTGACATATACACAATGTCAGCCGATCAGTATTTTGATTTGCCCTATTAAGGTCTGTTTAGTTGCAAAATTTTGAAGTTACCATTGTGGGCGCAGGCCCCGCAGGCTTGATGGCCGCCGAAGTGCTGGCCAATGGTGGAGCCAAAGTTACCATCATCGACCATATGGCAAAACCAGCGCGCAAGTTTCTGCTCGCGGGTCGGGGCGGGTTGAACCTCACGCACTCCGAACCTTTAGAAGCAATGCTTGAACGCTATGGCGATGCGAAGGATTTCATCTCTCCCGCCATTCATGCCTTTCCACCCTCTGTTTTGATTGAGTGGGTCAATGGTCTTGGAATTGAAACTTTTGTTGGTTCATCGGGCCGGGTGTTTCCAAAGCAAATGAAAGCCTCGCCATTGCTGCGCGTTTGGTTGCGTAGGCTAGAATCGCTGGGCGTTGTTTTAAAGGCCAATACGGAATGGCAAGGGTTGGATGGAACTCCGACAATTTTGGCAATGGGCGGTGCAAGCTGGCCACAACTTGGTTCTGACGCAACTTGGGTGCCAACACTTCGTGCAGCCAATATCCGCGTGAATGGCTTTAAGCCCGCCAACAGTCGCTTTCTTGTGAACTGGACAAAACTGTTCCGCGATAAATATGCTGGCTCTCCTGTAAAAAACGTGGCCCTTACCTATGCCGGACAAAAAGTGCGCGGCGAGATTATGATTTCCTCCGAAGGTATAGAAGGCGGCGCGATCTATGCCCTGTCGCGCTTTATGCGCGAAATGCCAGGCGAGGAATTGCAAGTAGACTTGCGTCCTGATCTTTCAGTCGAACAGTTGGCCGAACGGCTTGCCAAGCCTCGCGGCAAACAAAGCCAAACGAATTTCTTGCGTAAAGTAGCGGGGCTCTCGTCTGTTGGCATTTCTCTGATTTATGAATCCAAAGTTGCGATCACTGCTGAAAACATCAAAACTGTGCCAATCAAAATTTTACGCCCCGCGAGTTTGGCGCGCGCAATTTCATCTGCTGGCGGCGTGGCACTCAGCGAACTCGACGAGAACTTCAGATTGAAGGCGATAAAGAACGTCTATTGCATTGGCGAAATGGTGGATTGGGAAGCGCCAACTGGTGGTTACTTGCTTCAAGCTTGTTTCTCATCGGCTGTGGCAGCCGCCAAAGATTGCCTTAATAAAACCACCTGATTAGCCGCCGCTTCGCCACATTTACGGTTTTTAGTTCCACCAGAATTCGTCGAAGGAAACGATAATGAAACGATATCTGCTAGGCTTATCAATTTTTGCTGTAGCGACCTATGCTAATCCGGCACTTGCAACCAAGACCGATTATTGTGCAGCCTATGCGCGCGATTTTGCCGATGCCCAGTCGGTGGATAAAACGCTTTGGCAACACAAATACGACATTGCTAGTGAGGCTTGTCTGGCTGAACCGAAAGCAATTGTTCAGCCAATCAAAACCAAACCAAAGTCCAAAAAAACAGTAACAGAACCACAAATCACAGTACCTGCAGAACCACAAACGACGTCAACTTCAGCATCCGCCAAACTAAAACTCGAAACTGGATCAGATAACTGGAACACCTATTGCGCTAACAAATATACGTCTTTCAATGTCAAGAAAGGAACTTACACCTCTCATAAGGGTGTGGAGCGTAAATGCATCGTGTCCTATCCTTAGGCCTTCAAAATTATTTCAGCTGCCTTCCACGCCAACATCATGATTGGCGCATTTAAATTTCCGCTGATGATCGATGGGAATGCTGAAGCGTCGACGACGCGAAGCCCTTCAACGCCGTGTAAACGAAGCTGGGGATCAACGACTGCATCTGAAGCGGATGGCCCCATACGGCAGGTGCAAGATGGGTGATAGACCGTGCCGCTGCGCAAACGGATATCTTGTATTAGCTCTTCATCACTTTGAACGAGTAGCCCTGGGCGCAGTTCTTCCGCAATGAATTCAGCAAGTTGCGGTTGCTTTGCAATAGTCCGAATGAACTTAACAGCCTCCAACATTTCTTGAACATCATGATCCGTCCCATACGCATTGGCCACGATGCGCGGCTTTGCTAACGGATCAGCCGACCTTATCATAATCTCACCACGGCTTGTCGGACGGCAATTGGAAAGGCCAATTGATGCACCCGGAAATGGATCAGGCGTAAGCAATGGACGCTCGCCAGCTTTAGGTAATAATGTAGAAAATGCCTGAAAATAGAGCTGCATATTAGGTCGTGTACGCGTTGGGTTAGTGCGAAAAAAACCACCGCCTTGATTAATGCTCAGGCTCAATGGCCCGCGCCGCATCAATAAATACTGAATGCCATGTCGAACCTTACCCCACCAAGGCCTTAAACCATCATTCAGTGTGGGCACTTTCATACGGAAAGTATAATTGATGCCTAAGTGGTCTTGCAGATGGCGGCCAACATTGGCATTATTCACCACCACATCAATGCCATGAGATTTTAGAACTTCGGCAGGGCCGATGCCTGAAAGCTGAAGCAGTTGAGGTGAGTTCACCGCACCACCAGACAAGATTACTTCGCGTGTGGCTTGTGCAATTTCGCTTTTGCCATTGCGCACATATTCAACACCAATAGCGCGCTTTCCCGCCATCACGATGCGCGTGACCTGCGCTTTCGTTATGACTTCTAAATTTTTGCGCTTCATTGCAGGACGCAAAAAGGCACGCGCGGCAGAATTCCGCCTGCCGTTTTTAACCGAAAGTTGAAGATGCCCAACGCCTTCTTGGGTAGCACCGTTAAAATCTGGATTGTATGGCAGGCCTGCTGCTTGCGCCGCAGCCTCATAATGTTTGCCCAACCAATGCCGATCCTTCAGGTTAGCTGAAATGTAAAATGGCCCGCCAGCGCCGCGATACTGATTTGCACCGCCTTCAAAATCTTCTAACTGCTTAAAGGCCGGAAGCACATTATCCCAACCCCAACCCGTGTTACCCGCGGCCTTCCAATCTTCAAAGTCGGAAGCATCACCACGAATATACACCATGGCGTTGATCGAACTTGAACCACCCAAAACTTTGCCGCGTGGCCAATAGTCTTTCTGACCAGCAAGGCCCGGATCGGCCTCGGCTTCGTAACCCCAATTCACTTTTGGATCATAAAATGTCTTGCCATAACCCAGCGGCATTTGGATATAAAAACGACGGTCACTTCCTCCTGCTTCAAGAAGGAGGACGCGATGTTTGCCATTTGCCGTCAGTCTTTCTGCTAGAACGCAGCCTGCAGTACCTGCGCCAACTATGATGTAATCAAAATTCATAAGACGTTCTGTGGCCCAAGCTAGGCTGCTTTGGCAAGCGCCAGAGGGGGTGAATAATTTTTACCATCTGGCTAAACCATGGCATATCGAAGCAGCTAGCGATCTGCTTTAATTCTCTAAAGGGAGTTTCCAAAAATGAAGATCAAAGATCTCAAAGTATTTATCGTCGGCAACCCACCACCAGGCTGGGGCGGGCGATATTTCATTTTTGTGAAACTTACCACCGATAACGGCATTGTGGGCTATGGCGAATGCTACTGCGCAACTTTTGGCCCCAAGGCCATGACGGCCATGATCGAGGATACTTTTGGCCGTTACGTCGAAGGCATGGACCCATTCCACATCGAAGAGCTGTGGCGCAAAGTTTACGGCTCCGGCTTCACTCAGCGCCCAGATGTGTCTTTGATGGGTGTGCTGTCTGGCATCGAAATCGCTTTGTGGGACATCATTGGTAAGTCATTGAACAAACCGATTTATGAGCTGATCGGCGGCAAGGTTCAGGACAAGCTGCGTTCCTACACCTACATCTATCCAAATTTGGCTAAGGGCCAAGACGACTCGATTTATTGGAACGCTGAACAGTCGGCCGAGCGTGCAGTTGACTATGTAAAGCAGGGCTTCACCGCTTTGAAGTTCGACCCAGCTGCGCCGTATTCTGCTTTTGACCCGCGCCAGCCATCACTCGAGTCAATTGAGCTATGCACAAAATTCTGCAGGTTGTTGCGTGAGGCAGTTGGCACAAAAGCTGATCTGTTATTCGGCACACATGGCCAATTCACGGCGTCCGGCGCTATCCGGTTTGCAAAGAAAATCGAACAATATGATCCACTCTGGTTCGAAGAGCCAACACCACCGGACAGGCCTGAAGAAATGGCATTAGTCGCTCGGGGTACGTCCATTCCAATTGCAACCGGCGAACGGCTGACAACAAAGTATGAGTTTGGCCGTGTCCTGGAAAACCGGGCAGCCTCTATACTGCAAATGGCTTTGGGCCGCGTCGGCGGCATTTGGGAAGCCAAGAAGATCGCGGCTATGGCTGAAGTGAATTATGCCCAAATCGCTCCTCATCTTTATGCAGGCCCAATTGAAGCGGCGGCAAACATTCAATACGGCGCTTCACTGCCGAATTTTCTGATTCTTGAAAGCATCGAACAATTCGGTGGTTTCCACGCCAAGCTTTTGAAAAAACCAATCCGCTGGGAGCAGGGCTATGTCATCCCATCAAACGAACCTGGGCTTGGAATTGAACTCAATGAGGAAGTGGCATTGGCCCATCCCTATACTGGGTACAAGCTTCACCTTGAAATGACAAACACAGTGGTGCGCTGATGAAATATGGCTATGTAGGTTTAGGAAATTTAGGTGGCCATCTCGCGGCCAGTCTGATCCGTAAGGGTTTTGATGTTACCGTCTATGATTTAGACAAGTCTCTTGCAGATCGCCACATAAAAGCCGGTGCAAAATGGGCAGCAACACCCAAAGAGTTGGCAGAACGGGTTGATCATGTTTTTACATGTCTGCCTTCGCCCGTTGTTTCAGAAAAAGTTTTAATCCAGCTTCTCGAAGGATTGAAACCTGGAGCGACTTGGATTGAAAATTCTACCAATGGACGCGATGAGATCATCCGCCTTGCTGAAATGGCAATAGCTAAAAATGTTCGTACACTTGAAGCACCTGTGACAGGTGGTGTCCATCTTGCCGCGCGTGGCGAAATCACAGTTTTAGCGGCCGGCGATAAAGACTTATTTGACATCCACGAGAAGGCGCTGGAGGCCATTGGTAATAAAATATTCCACATGGGAGCCATTGGCTCAGCTGCCGTTATCAAAGTGATTACCAACATGCTGGCATTCATTCATCTGGTTGCCGATGCTGAAGCCTTGATGCTGGCCAAGCGCGGCGGGCTTGATTTAGGTCAAGCATGGAAGGCAATAACCGCCAGTTCCGGAAGCAGTTTTGTTCATGAAACAGAAGGTCAGCTGATTTTGAATGGAAGTTATGACATCGCTTTTACCATGGATCTGGCCTTGAAGGATTTGGGATTTGCCATGAATTTTGGTAAAGAATTCGGTGTGCCGCTAGATTTAGCATCTTTAACCAATCAGACATTTATAAAAGGCAAAGCTGCCTATGGTGGGGCAGCCCAATCCACACAAATTGCCAAACTATTGGAAGATATGCTAAATACTGATCTCCGTGCGACGGGTTTTCCGGCCCGACTGGTTTAGTTCATCCTGCGTTCAGGTTCGCTGTCTTATAAATGCCCCAATACCGAGACACAAACATTACAGAAAGGAAATTATTATGAATCGATCAATTAAAGTTTTGATGAGCCTCGGCCTAGCGGCAAGTTTTATGGCTATCACTGTAGATGAGAGCTTTGCCCGCAGCCGCGCATCGCAATGCCGTGCCTATGCACGCCGCGAAGCCGCAAATTTTGGTGATAGGAGTGTTGGAGAAGGCGCTTTGGTTGGCGCTGGACTTGGCGGCCTTTTTGGTGGCGTAACTGGCGGTGGCGCTGGCAGCAACATTATCACTGGTGTAATTGCTGGTGGCGTTGGTGGCGCAGTGGTTGGTGGCATTTCCGGCAATAGCAAGAAAGCCCGTGTTTATCGCGCAGCTTATGCAGACTGCATGGATAACTACTAAATCAATAAAGCCATGTTTAACGCGGCCTTAATCGATTGAGAATCTAATGGCCTTTCACCATGGTAGTGAAGGGCCATTATGAATTTTTTGACGGAAGCATTAAGTTATTTGCTTTATCCGGTTTTTTTTGTTGGGCAAGCAAATTCACAATATTATTGGCCAACTTACATTGCCGCAGCGATGTGTGCTCTGTTAATTTACTTGGTCATTAAGCGCCGTAGATTAGGTCTCAAAAAGGCGCTCAATTTGGTTTTGCCTGCGAAGCTGTTGGCGCATAATTCTACGAAGCTCGACCTAAAGCTTATGGTCTTGGGCATCTATTACATCATGATCCAAGGATTGATGGTCGGTGGGTTGACTAGGATCAGCGTCGAAACTGTAGGTCACACACTCACCGCCCTGTTAGGCCAACCACCCACCGCAATTGGCCCTAGCTTCATCGTAACTGGCACTAGCATTTTGTTGGTGTTTCTTGCCGTTGAGTTTGGCTATTGGTTTTCGCATCTATTGATGCACAAGGTTCCGGCGCTCTGGGAATTCCATAAGGTTCATCATTCCGCTGAAGTGCTAACGCCGCTGACTGAATGGCGGCAACATCCTTTAGAGCTGGCACTCTTTCCAGTGCTTGTCGGAATGGTTGTTTGCCTAGTACAAGGCCCCATCATTTGGTACTTCGGGCCTGCAAGCCAAATCATCAATCCGGTTTCAGCCAATCTTCTATCGATGGCCTTTTGGTACACCATTCTCCACTTGCGTCATTCTGAACTGCCATTTTATGCCACGGGCACCCTCGGTAAAATCATTCAGGCACCAGCCCATCATCAAGTGCATCATTCAACCAACCCAGCGCATTATGATAAGAACCTAGGCTATTGCTTGTCGATTTGGGATTGGGCTTTTGGAACGCTCTATGTTCCTCAGAAAGGCGAGAAGTTTTCTTATGGTCTGGGGCACGGGGACAGCGCGCTCGAAACAGTCGTTGGCAGCATGATTGCGCCGATCGGCAGGGCAGGGACGATCATTTTACGAAAACTGAGAATTATGAAAACGACAAACGCTTGAACAAAAAACCCCAGTGTTTCCACCGGGGTTTCTTTTTGAATTCTGTGCCTAATTAGCAGCTATAATACATATCAAACTCAACCGGATGAGGTGTCATGCGGTAGCGGTCTTGTTCTTCTTGTTTCAGGTCGAGATAGCTTTCAATTTGATCCTTGGTGAACACGCCGCCCTTGAGCAGGAATTCATGATCAGCTTTCAGTGAGTCAATGGCTTCTTGCAGTGATCCGCATACGGTTGGAACCTTGGCCAATTCTGCTGGTGGCAGATCATACAAGTTCTTATCCATCGCTGGGCCGGGGTGGATTTTGTTCAAGATTCCGTCAAGACCAGCCATCACCACTGATGAGAAGCAGAGATATGGATTGGCAGTTGGATCAGGGAAGCGCACTTCAACGCGCTTTGCCTTCGGGTTCGATGTGAACGGAATGCGGCACGAAGCTGAACGGTTACGCGACGAATAAGCCAGCAACACAGGCGCTTCATAGCCTGGCACCAAACGCTTGTAAGAGTTTGTCGATGGGTTGGTGAATGCGTTCAATGCTTTTGCATGCTTGATCACGCCGCCGATGAAGTACAAGCAGAGTTCCGAAAGATCAGCATATTGATTGCCAGCCATTTGTGGCTTGCCGTCTTTCCAGATCGAGAAATGGCAATGCATGCCAGAGCCGTTATCGCCCATGATGGGCTTTGGCATGAAGGTGGCTGTCTTGCCATAAGCATGGGCCACATTGTGGATCACATATTTGTAGATTTGCATGTGGTCAGCAGCCATGGTGAGCGGTTGGAACTTTGTTCCAAGCTCATGCTGCGATGATGCAACTTCATGGTGATGCTTTTCAACGGCAAGGCCCATTTCGCCCATGACTGAAAGCATTTCGCCGCGCATATCTTGTGCGCTGTCCATTGGGTTCATCGGGAAATAGCCGCCCTTGGTGCGCATGCGGTGGCCCATATTGCCACCTTCATAATCACGGTCAGAGTTGGTGGGCAGTTCAATGCCGTCCAGTTTGAAGCCAGTGTTGTATGGCGATGTGGCAAACTTCACGTCATCGAAAATGAAGAATTCAGCTTCAGGACCAACGAAAATTGTGTCGCCAAGCTTTGTTGATTTCAAATAGGCTTCCAAGCGCTTGGCAATGCCGCGTGGGTCGCGGTCATAGCCTTGGCCTGTGCCTGGATCGATGATGTCGCAGAACACGGCCATTGTTGTTTGCGCATAGAAGGGATCCATGTGCACTGAGGTTGCATCGGGCATCAAAATCATGTCGGATTCGTTGATGGCCTTCCAGCCGGCAATCGACGAGCCGTCAAACATCAGACCTTCGGTCCAGGCATCTTCATGCATTTGGCTCACATCCATGGTGAGATGTTGCATCTTGCCGCGCGGATCCGTGAAGCGGAGGTCAACATATTTGACATCCTTGTCTTTGATCATCTTCAATGCGGCGGCGATTGTGTTAGCTTCTTTTGCCATGGATTAGTTCCTCTGGTTGGCGTCGGTTATGTTTGAATTCTTAAAGCGCGTCGTTACCAGACTCGCCCGTGCGGATGCGGATAGCCTGATCAATCGTGGAAATAAAGATTTTCCCATCGCCAATGCGGCCGGTGTAAGCAGCTTTTTTGATCGCTTCGATGGCTTTTTCAACCAGATCATCCGCAACTACAATTTCAAGCTTCACTTTTGGTAAAAAGTCTACGACGTATTCCGCGCCGCGGTAGAGCTCCGTATGGCCCTTTTGTCGGCCAAAACCTTTGGCTTCGGTTACAGTAATACCTTGGATGCCCACTTCTTGAAGGGCCTCCTTCACTTCATCAAGCTTGAACGGCTTGACTATGGCCTCAATTTTTTTCATGGAGCGTTTGACCTCTGCTGCTGTCTATGCGCCTTTGCACGGGGTATGCCAATTGCGCCATTAACAAATTCAATAACTTATACTGCAAATTCGTGATATTTTGAAATGTTGTGTTTATAATTTGGGCAATGTGATTGAAAAATGAGCAGAATAATAGGCATTGCAAGACGAGGTAAATCGCGAGCTCCAATGGAGAAATTGCAAGAGGCGACCATTTCGACGGAACTAGGGCTGGTGGGTGACTGTAAAGGAAGCAGATTCCCTGAGCGGCAGATAACAATATTGGCGATTGAAGATTGGAAAGCCGCGCTTACATCACTGGGTGGCGTTGATTTGGATTGGAGCGTTCGTCGTGCAATCTTTTGGTGAGTGACATCAAATTACCAAGAGGCAGGGGATCGCAGATCGCAATTGGCAAAGTCATCGTCGAAGTGAGAGATCAGACTTCGCCCTGCCAGCAAATGGAAAATGCCAAGGCAGGCTTGCGTAAGGCCTTGTCGGGCGATTGGCGCGGTGGGGTTAGCTGCCGCGTGATCAGCGGTGGCGACATAAAGATTGGTGACAGTGTTAAGATAATTATCGAGATACCCGAAACCATTATTCGACTGCCATGATCTTTTCATGTGACCTAATGTCGTCTACTAAGCCTCCTAATCAATTTCTGAGGAGCGCCCATCATGGTCAAAGCCGCCACAAAAAAACATAAGATCGCATTGCTGACTGCCGGTGGCCTTGCACCATGCCTTTCAGCTGCGGTGGGCGGGCTGATCAACGAATATACCAAGAAGCTGCCAAAAGCAGAGATCATCGGTTATCGTAATGGCTACATGGGATTGCTCAAGGGCTGGTCCGTTAAGGTAACACCTGCGGCCCGTCGTCAAGCTTTGACTTTGCTTGTACATGGTGGTTCGCCAATCGGCAACAGCCGAGTGAAACTTACAAACGTGAAAGATTGTGTAAAGCGCGGCCTAGTGCAAGAAGGCCAAAACCCGCTTCATGTGGCTGCTGAACAATTAGTGAAAGATGGTATTACTATCCTGCATACAATTGGTGGCGATGACACAAATACCACAGCGGCGGATTTGGCTGCATATCTCGCCACCAACAATTACAATCTTACCGTTGTTGGCCTGCCCAAAACCGTTGATAATGACGTAATCCCAATTCAACAAACTCTTGGTGCCGTGACTGCGGCAGAGCAGGGTGCAATTTTCTTTGAAAACGTGATCAATGAGCAAAGCACAAACCCGCGTATGCTTTTGATACATGAAGTAATGGGCCGAAATTGCGGTTGGTTGACCGCTGCAACGGCAGAAACTTACCGCAAGCGTTTGAAGAAATTAAAATTCGTGCCTGATCTCAATCTCTCAATGGCGCATAAAGATATCGACGCAGTCTATGTGCCAGAAATTGCAATCGATCTCGAATATGAAGCCAAGCGCCTAAAGGCCATTATGGATAAGAAAGACTGCGTCACAATATTCTTGTCTGAAGGTGCAGGCGTGAATGACATTGTGGCCGAAATGAAAGCCCGTGGCGAAGAAGCAGAGCGTGATGCTTTCGGCCATGTGAAGATCGACAAAATCAATCCTGGCGCTTGGTTCGCCAAACGCTTTGCAGAATTGGTGGGCGCTGAAAAAACTTTGGTGCAAAAGTCAGGCTATTTCGCGCGGTCTGCCAGAGCCAACAAAGAAGATTTGGCATTGATTAAGCTGATGGTAAAGCACGCTGTAAAATCGGGCCTCAAAGGCGAGAGCGGTGTTGTGGGCCATGACGATGATAAGAAAAACACTCTTCGCACCATTGAATTTCCTCGCATCAAGGGTGGCAAGGAATTTGATACCCAAACCAAGTGGTTTGAAAAACTTTTAAAAGATATTGGTCAGCCTATAGGCAAGCCTGTAGCTCATGACGGCGGGCACTGAACTCTTAACGCCACAACAAATGCAACAGGTCGATGAAACCTGCGGTATCTCTATTAGTAAGCTGATCGAACGAGCTGGCTTGGCGGTAGCCGAGGAAATTGTGCGCCGTTACGGCGCGCGCAAAACGGTCGTGCTTTGTGGCCCAGGTAACAAGGGGCGCGATGGGGCAGTGGTCGCTCGTTATCTCCAATCTTGGGGATGGCCAGTGTCGATAAGCGATGACATTGGCGATGCAGAGTTGATTATTGATGCGCTTTACGGTTCGGGTTTGAACCGCGAGTTTCCACAAAACTTAGCCGATAGAATCGCTGGCGCTGGCGTTCCAGTAATTTCCATTGATGTGCCGTCCGGGTTGGATGGGTTGACCGGGCACCCTAGAGGAGCAAGCGTAACGGCCGATCTTACGATTACTTTTTTCCGCAAGAAACCCGGCCATGTTTTGCTGCCAGGCAGAACTCTGTGTGGTGAAGTGGTCGTGCATGATATCGGAATTCCGGCTAGCGTTCTCGATCACATTGACATCACACTCTGGGAAAATGCAAAACTAGAACTTCCAAATTTGGTCGCCGACGGACATAAATATCGAAGGGGTCATGCACTCATCTTTTCGGGCGGCAAGTTTCAAACTGGAGCATCACGGCTTGCTGCAAGTGCCGCATTAAAAATTGGAGCAGGACTGGTCACAATCGGTGGAACTGCGGACGCACTATTCGTTCACGCTTCGCATTTGACAGCTGTCATGCTCACTGAAACTAAAACCACAAATGATCTGATTAAACTATTGGCAGATAAGCGTATAAATGCTGTGTGCATTGGCCCCGCCGCAGGTATTGGACCAAAGACGACGAAAAATGTGAAGGCAATTTTGCAGAGCGGTGCCGCAGTTGTGTTGGACGCTGATGCAATCACATCTTGTTCAGGTAATTCAAAACAACTTTTTAGTTGGATTCAAAACATCCCAAATAGAGCTGTCGTCATGACTCCACATGAAGGAGAGTTCGCTCGCATTTTTGACAACTCTCCAGCTTCCAAGCTTGAGCGAGCATGCGCTGCAGCGAAGCTCTCGGGAGCAATTGTCATCCTAAAAGGAGCTGATACGGTGATTGCTCACCCAGATGGCCGGGCAAAGATAAACACTAATGCTCCTCCCAGCTTGGCAACAGCAGGAAGTGGCGATGTTTTGGCGGGCATGATCACGGGTTTATTGGCTCAAGGCATGGGCGGATTTGAAGCTGCCTGTGCCGCCGTCTGGCTGCATGGTGACGTCGCTCTAAAATTTGATGGTTCAATCTTTACGGCTGAAGAGTTGTTGACCAAAATTCCATGAACATGATTAAACGGCCATTCGGCGGTACACCATTTCATTAGGACGAGGGGTTGTGGCTCTTGGTATTACTGTGTCAACATGGAGCGAATTGAAGAAAACATAAGGCACATTCTGCAATGAGCGTTGATCTTGCATTGGTCTTAGCCGTGGATTGCTCGTCAAGTGTTGATGCAGGTGATTATCATTTGCAAATGTTTGGCATTGCCGAAGCGTTGCGTAGTCCCACGGTATTGGATGCTATTCAATCAGGTGAAAATCAGCGCGTTGCGTTTTCGTTGGTGCATTGGTCGACCTATAAAAGCCAGCGCATAATTGTCAAATGGCGCCAACTTTCAACGCATGGTGATCTTTTTAACACGGCACATGAAATCGAGCTGGCCGAGAGGCAATGGCAAATTGGAGGAACCGGGCTTGCAGCTGCAATTGATTTTAGCGCGGCATTGATTGAAAAACTGCCTGTAGATGCGGCGCGAAAAGTTATTGATATTTCGGGCGATGGCGAAGAAAATGATGATGGTGATGTTACTTACTCGCGCAAAACTGCAATAGCTCAGGGCATAACGATAAACGGTCTACCGATACTCGATGGGTCCCGAACAATAGAGGCCTATTATCGATACCGGGTTATTGGCGGGGCCGGTTCATTTGTAGTACCCGCTGCGAACTCAAAAGCCTTTGGTGAAGCGATGGAACAGAAATTGCTTCGCGAAATTGGGCCGCAAACAGCTTAGTACTAACGAGCCGCCCAAAGTAAACCGCGCCGTACAATTTCCTTCATCTGTGGCACGGCAAACTCGTCAGCTGTATGCCCCAACGCAGAATAAAAAATCCGCGCCTTACCATAAACTTTTTTCCAAACCACAGGCATAACCACACCTTTGATAAAATCGCAGTGGGTGCCATCGAATGTGGTGGTCGCCAAAACGTCATTGGCTGGATCAACATGCATGTAATATTGCTCAGACTTGTAGTCAAAATCACCAATGCCTTCAACCAAAGGGTCATTGGGTTTTGAAATATTTACACGGTAATCAATGATGTTGCCGGGGTGCGAAACCCATTGCCCACCTGTCATAAATTGATATTCAACTTCGTTTCGAAACGAGTCGCACATCAACCCATGAAAACCACCAAGCCCCACGCCACCTTTGACCGCGGCACAGAGATTTTCCACTTCTTCCTTCGCAATCGTCGACATAGTGACCATCGGCACTATTAAATTAAGATTATGAATTGCCGGATCAAGATAAGCGGTCGTCGAACTTTCGGTACGCACAATAAAGTTATGCGCTTCCAAAATTTCTCGCACAGCAGCAGCAGAACGATCCGGCGTATGTCCATCCCAACCACCCCAAACGATAAGAGCACTTTTCTTCATCATGTTTCCTCAGTTTCTCAATTTATGGCACGAGGACAGGGACGATACAATTCGAAGATCTATTTGCTTAGACGTTTGCTGTTTGCTTTTACTTTGCGCCGATAGTTTCCGACCATGGTATCGGGCGAACCACCCATCATCAGTTTCAAAGTTTCTTTTTGGGCAGTGTCAATTTTTTCTTTAAGCATCAGTTTTGCCTCACGGTCAGCTTTTGGGCCGCCAGCCGCAAGCTTCATCGTCCTAAGCCATATTACTTGTTGCGCTTCGGCACCGAGTTGAAACAGATTAACCCATGATTTAAACATTTCGAACGCTTTCCTAAAATTCACGATCTTTATGTGGGGTGTCTGGTGCTCCTGACAAACCTAATTATTATCACCCTTTAACAATAACCATTTAGAAAGCGATGATCGCCAAACTGGACGGGTAATTGCAATCAATAACGATGCAGACCCAAAGGTGTTCCATGTTGAAACTGCCAAATATTCAGATTTTGCGCGCTGTAGCGGCTTTGGCAGTGGTTTTTTACCATGACGGTATTGAATCGACTAGTATTTGCAATAATAGCGGACTGCCCTGCAGCTATGACTTTTGGGTTGGGGCGTTTGGTGTGCCGCTGTTCTTCATCATCAGCGGGTTCATTATGGTTATGACAACTTGGAACTCTTTTGGTCAAACGGGTGCTCCACTCGATTTTATCAAGCGTCGGATAATTCGTATCGTACCGCTTTACTGGCTGGTCACGTCGGTCGCGGTCGTTGGCATAATTATCTCGCCATCTATGCTCAACGTACCCGTTCTTGATCCACTCTACATTTTTGGTTCTTATCTTTTTTGGCCTGTTACACGAGTTAACGGTCTCGTCAGACCAATCGCCAATTTGGGTTGGACGCTTAATATCGAAATGATGTTCTATACCGTTTTTACTGTTGCACTCCTTTTTAACCGTGCTCGCGGGCTGATTTTAACGATGGGTTTTTTGGCGGGTATGTCGGTGTTTCAAGCTATGGGCTTATTTGGAAAGGCTGGAACATTGCAATCCACACCCCTAAATTTCTGGGCCGATCCTATTATCCTCAACTTCATTATGGGAATGGTTATTGCAGTAATCTATCGCAAGGGCCTCAGATTAAATATGAGCGAAAACGCGCTGTTAATTGCTATCGCAATTGTTGGTATAATGCTCGTTGGAAATTTCAGCGGAATGTTGAACGCATTACCGGAAGATCATATGATTAATCGCGTTACCGCAATGATCCCCATGTTGTGCCTCGTTGCTGCAGCAACCATTGGACCACAATTGGATAGTACCAAACTAATCTGGCGTGCAGGCCTATTGGTTGGCGATGCATCTTATAGTTTATACCTCATCCACCCTTTCATTTTGCGACCATTAGCCAAGCTTTGGGCAAAGTTTATCGGCACTTCTTTGCCTGTTTGGTCATTTACTGTTCTGGGCGTCGTTGTTGCACTTGCTGCAGGCTTGACACTTTACGCTCTGGTCGAGAGGCCGTTAACTCAATATTTTAGTAGTCGCCGCAAGAGTATCTCAAGCCAATCAATGTCGGTTGCATGACCAATTGTAAAATTTCTGGCCGGTAGGGTGCTTGGACAAACGCACAGGTCTGAACCCGCATCCGAGCACGGTCGCTTCAACATAATGTGACTTCGAGTTGTGGCGCATTCACGGTTAAAACCGTGCAATCAAATCAGGAGTCCACAATGCGCAAATCCCTCGCCTTCTCATTTCTCGCACTTACCACATTGATGTCAGTTCATGCCCTTGCTGGCGGCCCAGCTAATGGTGTTGTTGAGTTATTCACCAGCCAAGGCTGTTCGGATTGTCCACCAGCTGATCGCACACTGGGCGAAATTACGAATAATGGTGGCGTAATAACATTGGCTTGGCATGTTGACTATTGGGATTATCTGGGGTGGCGCGATACTTTTTCCAGCAAGTCTGCCACCAATCGCCAAGAGGCCTATAACCGCACAATCGGAGCAGGGGTGTTCACCCCGCAATTTGTGGTCAATGGCAAAAGTAGCGGACTGGGGGGCCAGAATGATGGCTTGCCAGTTGCCGTGAATGTCAAAAATAACGGCGGATCAATTTCAGTAAGCGCTGGTTCAGGCAGCGGGTCAGCCAGTCTTTATCTTGTAACCTACTCCAATAGCTCAACGGTGGCCATCCAACGTGGTGAAAATCGCGGTAAAAGCGTAACTTATCGTCATGTGGTTTCAGGCCTTCGCAGTATTGGCAGCTGGAATGGTAGCCCGGTGAGCGTTAGTGTTCCCCATAGCGGCGGCGGTTGCGCGGTTATTCTCCAGCGCGGTACCAATGGGCCAATTTTGGGGGCAGCCTCCTGCGGCTAAGTTTGGTACAAATCTCTGCTTTCATCTATGGAATCCCTCTGCTATAGCCCGCTCGATTGAAATGCCCCGGGGCCTAAGGCCGGACATGATGCGGGCGTGGTGAAATTGGCAGACACGCAGGATTTAGGTTCCTGTGGGGTAACTCGTGGGGGTTCAAGTCCCTCCGCCCGCACCATGACCGGCCTTATATCCATCTCGTCCCGCGTGGCCCTAACCGAAAGCAGAGAACATATTATGCAAGTGACTGAAACATTGAATTCCGGCCTGAAGCGCGAGTTTAAGGTAGTTGTGAACGCCGCTGAACTGTCCAAGGAAATGGATGCCAAGCTCAGGGATATGGCTGGCAAAGCCCAAATCAAGGGTTTCCGCCCCGGCAAAGTTCCTGTTGCTCACTTGAAGAACATGTATGGCAAATCGGTTATGGCCGAAGTGATCCAGACAACTGTTGACGATCATGCACGCAAAGTTTTCGCTGAGCGCAATTTGAAGCCTGCCTATCAGCCCGAAGTGAAACTTCCTGAAGACGAAAAAGAAGTAAATGAAGTGATGGACGGTAAGGCTGACTTGTCGTTTACGCTCGCAGCCGAAGTAATTCCTGATTTTGAAGTTCAGGATTTCTCCGGCATTGAATTGCACAAACATTTGGTCGGGCATTCCGATGAACATATCAGCGAAGCGCTGAACCGTTTGGGAGATCAATACAAAACTTTCACCGATGCGAGAGAAGGTGCCAAGGCAATCAAGGGCGATAAAGTGTCGATTGATTTTGTGGGCTCAATTGATGGCGTTGAATTTGATGGCGGCAAAGGCGAAGATATTCCACTGGAAATTGGCTCAAATCAATTTATCCCCGGCTTTGAAGAGCAACTGATCAATGCCAAGGTTGGCGATGATGTGACTGTTAAGGTTTCATTCCCCGTTGATTACGGCGCTGCCAATCTCGCTGGCAAAGCTGCTGTGTTTGCCGTCAAGGTGAAGGGCATTCAACAGCCAGCTGAAAACAAGATCGACGAAGATTTTGCCAAGCGCTTGGGCTTTGAAGATTTGGCCAAATTGAAAGATATGGTGAAGTCTGGTTTAGACCGCGAATTCTCACAAATGACCGCAATGAAATTGAAGCGCGATGTTCTCGACGCAATGGACAAGCAATATTCATTTGCTTTGCCAGAAAAACTTGTCGAAGCCGAATTCAATTCGATCTGGGCCGCTTTGACAAATGAAATGCAAAAGGCTGGCAAGTCATTTGCGGATGAAGATACCACCGAAGAAAAGGCGCGCGACGAATACAAGAAAATTTCTGAGCGCCGCGTGCGTCTGGGCTTGGTGCTTGGCACCATCGGTGAGAAGGAAGGCGTTCAAATCGCTGACCAAGAATTACAGCAGGCATTGATCAGCCGCGCCCGCCAATTCCCTGGCCAAGAAAAGCAGGTGTTTGACTATTACCGCAAAAACTCCGGCGCATTGATGGAACTGCGTGGCCCACTGTTTGAGCAAAAGGTCGTTGATGTGATCGTGTCAAAGGCGAAAGTTTCCGAAAAATCAGTAACCCGTGAAGAACTCAAAGCGCTGGTTGAAGACGAAGAAACCAACGACGCCGCATAAGCTGAGATGTTAGAAGTTGCGACTTGACGGCCAACAATTCAACTTGGTGGCCGTTAAGGAACGCGCTAGAAAGGGTGCTTGGAAAGAATCTTATGAGCATTACACCTCCACAAGATACCTCGGCACTTCACCGCATGCGCGAATGGCGTCGCCGCACGATTTATACGGCTGGTGAAAAATTCACGCGCCGTGTGACTCGGTTTTTTGGTAGCCAGTCTTTGGTGCCTACGACACCCTATATTGACAACACTGAATTTCCATTTCTGCAAATGTTCACCGATAATTGGGAAAAGATTTGCGATGAAGCCCGTGAGATTCTGAAGAATCGCGAGGCCATTCCGGCTTTCCAGGAAGTGTCGCCAGATCAAGGCGCTATTGCCACGGGCAAAAACTGGCGTACGTTTTTCCTTTATGGTTTTGGTGAAAAGCTGCCAAAAAATTGTGCTCAGGCACCCTTCACCACATCGCTTTTGGACAAAGTGCCGAACATTGAAATTTCGTGGTTTTCAATTTTGTCACCGGGCTATCACATTCCGCCGCATCAAGGTGTGACCAAGGGAATCTTGCGCGCCCATTTGGGCTTGATCATTCCGAAAGAGCAAGAGAAATGCCGCATCCGTGTTGACCAGCAAATCAGACATTGGAAGCCGGGTGAAATTTTCGTGCTTGATGATACATATGAGCACGAAGTGTGGAACGACACGACCGACGAACGCGTGATTTTGATTTTCGATTTCGACCGACCCATGAAATGGCGGGGCAGGGCGTTGCTGAAATTCTTTATCGGCGCCATGAAGTTCACCGCTTTCTATCAAGAGCCCAAAAAGAATCTTGCGTCGTTTGAAGATCGCTTTGAAGCGGCAACGCGGCGCAACAATGAGAATATGGAAAAGCTGGCCGATGCGGCTGAGGCTGCAAGAAAGCATCTGAATTAGGCGCGAGACGCAATCGTTTTTGTTAACCTTTCGCTAACCACGAAAGTGAGACAATGCGAAAATGAAAACTGCGTTTGCGATTTTGATATTCATTGGCCTGCAAACCCTTAGCGTTTTTGCGCAAGAGGTGATGGCTCCGCCCGCACCACCGCCATCCTGCAACGCACCGCAATATAATCCGTCATTGAATTTTCTGTCAGCACCCGATGCTGCCTATGATGAGAAACTAACAACTGGCAGTATCGCGGCGGCACCTGCTGTTACAAATGTAGCGAAGGTGTTGCCCCGTCCAAAGCCTTCGGACTTAATGAAGGCCACACATGCGCACAAGAAACATAAGAAACACAGAAAGACACCCGCTTAGAGACTAGCTAAGACACAGATCTACTGGGCATGAAAACGGTTATTCCGTTTCTTTGGGTAGAAGTGAAGGGTTGCGCGGGCGCAAACAAACACGAATATGCCGGTAGGGTGTTCCGGCTATGGTGGTGCCTATAAGCACCCACGCTTTTGCGGCGATTTTTGCTGTTGGTGAACGAGAGTCTCTGGAACTGGGCGGCTGT
>JANYLQ010000033.1 GCA_025363755.1 Hyphomicrobiales bacterium
AGTTGAATTTCGCACACCTTCTGGCGCGCGCGAGGCGGGGATCGCCGTGGTCTATCAGGAACTCAGTCTTGTTCCTTCGATGACAGTGACTGACAACCTCTTCCTCACACGTGAACCGCACCGCTTTGGAATTGCTCAACGTGGCCAGATGATGGCTGAGGCAAAACGGTTTCTCGACGATCATGGTTTCAACCTCAATCCGAAGGCCATTGTTGGTGAGCTGCCTTTCGCTTATCGCCAGCTCACTGAGATTGCCAAGGCGTTGATGGGTGATATTCGCATTCTGGTCCTTGACGAACCGACTTCTTCATTGTCGGCGGGCGAAGAGGCGGTATTGTTCGACGCCATCGCACAAGTGACCAAGCGCGGAGTTGGCGTCATCTACGTAACACATCGGCTCGGTGAAGTATTCCGCCTGTCACAGCGCGTGACCGTGCTCCGCGACGGGCTCAATGCGGCCACCTTCAAAACGAGCGAGAGCAGCATCCCATCATTAGTGAGCGCAATTGTCGGACCAGGTAACGAAAAAAAGTCGAAGGCTGAAGTAAAGGTAGGAACTTTCGAAAAGCCAGCGCTATTGGCTCCTTTGATTGAATTGCGAGGTGTCACCAACGATCGGCTCAAAGGTGTCGATCTTGATGTGCGGGCCGGTGAAATCGTTGGACTCGCAGGAATGATCGGCAGTGGTCGGACTGAAATTCTCGAAACCATATTTGGACTGCGCAAAGTCGAAACCGGCGAGTATCGTTTTGCAGGCAAACCAATTACACTTCGCGACCCAATCGATGCCATCCGCAACGGCATTGCGTTGGTGCCCGAAGATCGGCACCTTCAGGGATTGGTGCTTGATCACTCTATTGAACGCAATTTAGCTATGCCCAGGCTGTCTGGTCTAACCAGATTTGGGATGTTCAAGAGTGGCCTTTCGAAATCTCACGGACTTTCAGCAATGGTTGATCTCTCCATAAAGGCACCTGATCTCGATACACCAGTTCGTTCGTTGTCGGGTGGTAACCAACAGAAGGTCGTATTTGGAAAGTGGCGCAACCCGACGCCAAGCGTTTTGCTGCTTGACGAGCCAACGGTAGGCGTCGACGTGGGTGCCCGTGAGCAAATCTACTCCCTTGTGCGCAATGCAGCGGCTCAAGGATCGGCAGTGCTGGTAGTCTCCTCTGATCTTGGTGAACTGGCAATGCTGTGTGACAGCGTTGCCGTTGTTGCTGATGGCCAGATTAAGGCGCGGGTAGAGCGAGCCGAGATAGGTAGCGAAGAACAGCTGCACCATTTGGTTCAAGAGGTGCAGAGATGAAAACGCAAGTTGAAAGCCAGCGTCCCGGTATTTCGTTGGATTTAGTTAAGTCTTTTATGACTTCAGGCGGCATGCTGTATGTCGGCTTCGTTGCCTTGATAGTGATCTTTGCCATTGCCTCTCCAGTATTCCTTACCCCGGAGAATTTTGCCAACATCGGTCGCCAAACTACACTTGTCTCGATTATGGCCGTAGGCATGTCTCTGGTAATAATCTCCGGAGAGTTCGATCTGTCGGTTGGATCGGTCATGGCCTTGGCAGGTGTAGTTGCCGCTCTCGCCATGCAGAGGTTTGGCGATGTGTGGCTTGTGGGTGCCGTCGTGGCTCTAGCGACAGGTGCTACTGTTGGTTTGATCAATGGCTTACTGACGACGGTGCTTTCGATTCCCTCTTTCTTAATCACTTTGGGATCACTTAGCATTGCGAGGGGTCTGGCATTGCTCGCGACTGGCACGCGACCGGTCAATATTCTCGACGAATCCTATTACGCAATTTTCGGCGAGGGGCAGTTGCTTGGAATTCCTGCTCCGATTATTTGGACTATTGTCGTGGCTATCGCTGGTATCGTGTTGCTTCACTATAGCACTTTCGGCCGTCAGATATTCGCTACAGGCGGTAACGCGACGGCGGCGCGATATACGGGTATCGACACACGGCGCGTCAAGACGTTGTGTCTGATCATTGCCGGCGCGCTTGCAGGACTGGCAGCTTTGGTGCTCACCGCGAGGTCGCATGCAGCGCGGCCTGACGCAGGAGCTGGCATAGAACTTGATGTTATTGCTGCAGTCATTCTTGGCGGTGCCGCCTTGGCGGGCGGTAGGGGCACGATCATTGGAGCACTCATCGGAAGTTTGATGATCGGCGTGCTGAACAATGGCCTCAATTTGGTCGGTGTCGATCCGTCGCTTCAACTTGCAGTCAAAGGATTGATTATTTGGTTTGCTGTCGCTCTCGGGAGGCGGAAGTAGCTGATCATGAACTTGATCGTTACCAAATTGAAGACGCACGCACTTTCTGCCGAAGGTTTTTTGGTCATTGCTTTTGTATTCTTGATCATATTTTTTTCAATTGTGTCTCCCTTTTTCTT
>JANYLQ010000001.1 GCA_025363755.1 Hyphomicrobiales bacterium
GCGCAAGAAGCGCGTGGCCGCTGGTTCGGGCACCAAGGTTGAAGAAATAAACAAGCTGCTCAAAATGCATTTGCAGATGGCCACCATGATGAAACAAATGGGCCAAGGCAAAGGCATGCTCGGCAAGCTGATGGGTGGCCACGCGCTTCTTGCGCTTGCCATCCAAAATTTTTGGATTGCGCCGCTCTGCCTTGGTCATCGAACCAATAATGGCGAGCTGTTGGTTGAACACTTTTTTCTGAAGGTCCATGCCTTCAATTTGTTTCTTCATCTTGCCCATGCCGGGCAACATGTTCATGACGCCGCCCATGCCGCCAAGCTTTTCAATCTGGCGGAGCTGATCAGCAAGATCATTCAGATCAAATGCACCTTTGCGCATCCGCTCGGCAATTTTCTTGGCCTTGTCATGATCAATATCGAGGGCCGCGCGTTCAACCAGCGAAACCACATCGCCCATGCCCAGAATGCGACCAGCGATACGATCAGGGTGGAAATCTTCAAGGCCATCAAGCTTTTCGCCCGTGCCCATTAACTTAATCGGCTTACCCGTCACAGCCCGCATCGAAAGCGCAGCACCACCACGGCCATCGCCATCAATACGAGTGAGCACAATGCCGGTGATGCCAATTTTTTCGTCGAATGAACGAGCTAAATTTACAGCGTCTTGGCCCGTCAGCGCATCAACAACCAGCAAGGTTTCTTTGGGCTTGGCAATATCACGAACCATGGCGGCTTCGGCCAGCAGCTCTTCATCAATATGCAGCCGGCCTGCCGTGTCGAGTAACACCACATCATAAGCACCTTTGCGCGCTTCACTCATCGCACGCTTGGCAATTTGAATAGGCGTTTCGCCTTTAACAATGAGAAGTGTATCGACCTTCACTTGTTGGCCGAGAATAGCCAACTGCTCCTGAGCCGCAGGGCGGCGCGTATCCAGCGATGCCATCAATACTTTGCGCTTTTCACGCTCGGTCAAACGCTTGGCGATTTTTGCAGTCGTAGTGGTTTTGCCAGAACCTTGCAGACCGACCATCAAAATGGCCACGGGCGGCGAGGCGCGGAGGTTCAATGCCGATTGGTCAGACCCCAGCGTTTCCACCAGCGTGTCATGCACAATCTTGACCACCATCTGGCCTGGCTTGATGGATTTTACAACATCTTGACCAACCGCGCGTTCCCGCACTTTTTCGGTGAAGGTTTTGACAACTTCCAAGGCAACGTCAGCTTCAAGCAGCGCGCGGCGCACTTCGCGCATTGCCACATCCACATCCTCAGCCGAAAGCACACCGCGACCGGTGATCTTATCAAATATGCCAGAGAGGCGGTCGCTTAAAGTTTCAAACATTCGTGTCTCATTCACTTCAAAGCCGCATTCCAAACGAAAAATCACCCGGGAGCGAAACTCGCTGCCGGATGTGGGCTTGGTGCCTCCCGGGAACAAGTGCCCCATGTGCAAAAAGCCTCGAGACGTTTGAAAAGCGTCTTAGGATGTGAGCGACATAGGGGAAGTGGGGGGAGAAGTCAAATCTACGTCTGGCGATTAGGCTTGTTCAGTATTTCCCAATGCTTGTAACGAAGATCAAGCGCGCTAACATAAACACTTTTGATGCAGTCCACTATAAGTTCAAATTTTAGTACAACATCGTAAGAGCCTTCCGCATAGCTGCCCACTTGATAGGGAGCAAAAAGAAATTTTATGCCATCTTCTTGAAGTATAAAGGCGTTGAAATCATTCCAGTCAGCGGTGCCTCTTTCTATCCACTCTTTGTCAAAATCATCTTTGCCTTCGAAGCGTTTCACTTTCTCAGATCTCAACAAACGTCTTACCTCCATTTGCAATCGCACGAAGGCGATCTCAGCATTTTCGAAGAGCGCGCTTGGTGAAGCAATGGGGACAATTGGCTCAAGCAAGAAATTGTAAGTCAACCAGCCATGATTGGGATGAGCTGCGCCAGCTCCGTACCAACTGACTGAATAGCACACAGAAAGCATCCTACCTACAATTGTTGGGGAGGTACAGTAAGCATCCCAAGTATCTGTTCGAGAAAATTTTGAATCACCAAAGTTAATGAACTTGCCCTGTGGTTCTAACTTATTTGACCTGAACTGTGCTGCAGTTTCGAGCAAATGACCTTTCACAATTTCACAAATTTCACCCACACGATGATATTTTTCAGAAGCAATAGAAAACCAATTGAATTCAATTTCGTATCCTGGCGCGCCGTCCCATGAGTCCTTGTACGCATGACGATGCCATTCAATCCCGGATTCAGATTGGGTGATAGTAATTTGTTTTCCTAGGCGACTAAGCTGGTGTCTAATTGCGTCAACTATCTTGTCCGATGAATTTTCTTCGTCGGCATCGATCACATGTAGATTTTTTAACTGTTCGGGAATTGTAACATCTTTATCTAATCTGATCGGAATCAAAAATATGTCATCAATAAGTTTTTCTTCCATCGCATCCAGCGCTAACTTCAGTTCTCTTTGAACGTAGCCGCGTCGATCGACCGAGTTTTTTGAAAAAAATGCCACTACTATGGTCGCTTTTTTCAAAGCTTTCTTGATTTCAAAATCCCAATTTTGCCCACCGAGAATTTTCTTGTAATCCATCCAAGTTTCAATGTTTTGCGAACCAATTTTTAATTCAAAATTACTCACTCGCAATCTGTCTGGCGTAGCATAACTTATGAAGACAAGAGGTCTTTCGGTTTCGAGGGAAATTTGTTCGGAACTAGGGATATCTGGTGTCAAAATTCTTTTCACTTTCTTCGTGAGTAGATTTGTAATGCCCAATTTGAAAAGATCAATAGCATCACGCATTTGACTTCCAAAAGTATCTTACAATGCCATTCCCAACCCGTCCGCATTAAAACGTCAGCCCCGCACCGCACCACCAAGTCTCTCCGCCCGCCGGAGAGACAGACTTGGGCGAAACCCAAGTCGGGAGAGGGCCGTCTTAAGCCTCAAACACCAGCGGATGCTAAACCATCACCCCTCCCCTGTCTTCCTCAGTACGAGCCGAGGATGACCGCCCACTCCCGCAAGGGGAATGGGTTGGCTTACCCTCAAATCATGCCCCAATGCTTGGCAACGCCCATCGCATATGTGATCACGAGGCCGGCCAACAATAAAATGAACGCGGGCCTGTCATAGGCTTTGCCTTCGGCTTTAGTTTTTTTGCTGAGCTTCACAATGACCAACAGAAATCCAGCGGCTATCATGAAATCGGCGGCCCCCGATATCCATGTGGCGCTTCCATGAACATGCAAGGTTTCGTAGTTTCTTGAAGATACTGACCCTAACCGATAATACATCACCCGCGCATCATTGGCCCAAACACCATAAATGCCAAAACCCGCACTCAAGGCCGCAAAGCCCAAGCAAATGGCTTGCCCAATGAGGGGGTTGCGTTTCTTATACTCACCGCGAGAATCTAAACCATCTTTGCCCAAGTGAGAATCCTCCATCAGCCGCCGAAAAGATTGCCCCCGAACTTCGCGAAACTTGATCTGGGCCTTGAGACTTGTCAATATCTCCCCCATGAATCAACCCATCCGCACCCTCACCACACCACCGCTCATCCTCGCGGGCCGCAACAAGACTTATAAGATTGGCCCTGATCCTGCCATGAAAGAGCAATGGGCGAGTTTTATGACGGACTTTGGCAAGATCGAGGGCCAGGTGGGTTTTGCCGCTTATGGCGTGTGCCATTCATTTGGTGGCGGGCTGATGGATTATCTTGTCGGCGTTGAAGTAAAAGATCCAGGCCAAGTGCCGGGCTATATGTACATCCTCACCATCCCCAAACGCAAAACCGCAGTGTTTCTGCATGAGGGCGATATTGCGGGGCTGCCTGCAACATGGGGGCGGATTTTTGATGAGTGGCTGCCCGCCGCCAAACTGGAAGTGGCGCGAGGCCCGCAGTTTGAAGTTTATGGCGAGGACTTCAACAACGGCGATGATCGAATAGAGATTTTCATTCCAGTAAAATAAAAACGCCACGGATGTTTCCACCCGTGGCGCTTCAATTCAATATCTAAAAACTAATTGCGATTGCCGAACAGGCGCAGCAACGACAAGAACAGGTTGATAAAGTCGAGATATAACCTCAGCGCACCCATGATCGCCTTGTGACCCATGGTGGTTGAGCCGTCGCCTTCATAATAGGTTTCCTTGATCGCTTGCGTGTCATAAGCGGTAAAGCCTGTGAAGATCAGAACGCTGATCACCGACAAAGCAAAGCTCATGGCCGATGACTGGAAGAAAATATTGACCAGTGAAGCCACGATCAAACCGATCAAGCCCATGAACAAGAATGATCCCATGCCTGTCAGGTCGCGCTTGGTTGTGTAACCATAAAGGCTCATCGAACCGAAGGTGACCGCTGTGATCAAGAACACGCGGGCAATGCTGGCCCCGGTATAGATGAGGCCAAGTGAGCCGAAGCTAACACCGACTAAGGCCGCATAAATCCAGAATGTGGCTTGGGCCGCAGGCAAACTTAAAGTATGCAAGCGGAACGACATAAAGAACACCAAGGCCAAAGGTGCCAAGATGATCAGCCATTTTGCTGGGCCTAAAAAGATTGTTTCGCCAAATGGCGTTAAAGCACCATTGACCACGGCCATGTGGAACGTTGCGTAAGCCGCAACTGCCGTCAGCACCAAGCCGACGGACATATAATTGTAAACCCGGAGCATATAGCTCCGAAGCCCCTGATCCACCGCAACGCCGCTGCCGGCACCTGCTTGTGGGAAATTACGAAGATCTGCCATAATGTTCCTCCTGAGAACGAGACTGGAATATGGGGATGGGTTTGACTTGCGTCAAGACCAGAATGGTTAAGATTTGGCGATGCCGTCCATGGCTTTGGCCAGCTTCACATCAATGTCTGTTATACCGCCCGCCGAATGTGTCGTCAGCGTGACATCAACGCGCGAATAGACATTGAACCATTCGGGATGATGATCCATTTTCTCGGCAATCAAAGCGGCCTCAGTCATAAAGCCAAAAGCTTGGCCGAAGTTTTTGAATTTAAAGCTTTTCATAATCGCCGAGCGGCCTTGGACAATGCTCCAGCCCGTAAGTTGTGACATAACTTCATTATCGGTGAGGATTTTGCTCATGCGCCCACCATGCCGTAAATTTCCTCCACCGCATAGGGCCCGCCCCCGCGGCTTGGCCGTGATGAAAACAGCACAAACCTTTCCACTCTAATTGTGCCACTGCGATAAAGTGCATGCGACTCAATGTAACGCTGAAGCGCAATAGGATCAGCATCGCGAAGCCGCGCAAGGGTGACATGCGGAATAAATCTGCGCGGCTCTGGCTCTAAGCCCAGTGTTTGGCAAATGCGTTCTTGGGATTGTTGCAGGCGGCGAAGTTCTGCACTTTCTTCCACATGGGCGATGATTGAATGTGGCTTTTTGCCGCCAAAAATATCAATACCTTTGAGGGTGATGGAAAAAGGTTTGAGTTCCATCCGGTCCAAAGCCAACGCCACTTCGCGGCCAAGCCCCACTTGAATATCGCCAATAAAGCGCAGCGTGATGTGGAAAGATTCAGGGTCAATCCATGTGGCCCCCATAATGCCGCCCTGCATCATGGCCAGATCTTCGGTGACCAGCGTGGGAAGTTCTATTCCGGTAAACAAGCGCAACATGTTGAGTTACCCCCGTAGTTTGATTCGTCCATCTTATATGACTAGCTGGTTATGGCAACTTGCTAACAAGAGCCTCAGCATAGGGCAGGATTTTTGGCACAATAATGGCCAAGCCTTTTTCATTAGGGTGAATACCGTCAGCCTGGTTAAGATCAGTATTGGTCGCCACCCCGTCCAAATAAAACGGATAAAGTGCCGCACCATATTCTGCTGCAAGCTTGGCATAAATGCTATCAAACTTGGTTTGATAATCAGCGCCCAGATTAGGTGGCGCGCGCATGCCTAAAATTAAAGCAGGCAAATTTTTCTTTTTCAGCATGTCCAAAATCTGTCGAAGCGATGCTTCGGTTTGTGAAGGCTCTAACCCGCGTAAAGCATCATTTGCACCAAGCTCAATAATTACCGCTTTCACATCACCCGTTAACGCCCAGTCCAATCGCGCCGCCCCTTGCGCTGCCGTATCACCAGAAACACCACCATTTATAATGGTCACATCATGGCCCTTGGCTTTCAGCGCTTCCTGCAATTTATCAGGAAAGCTTTTGCCCGCATCCAATCCATAACCTGCGGTTAAGCTATCGCCCAAAGCCAAAATAGTGGTTGTGCCAGCAAAGGCTTGCCCCCACATGAACCAAAGCGCACAAAAAACTGTAATAAGAATTCTCATTTGCCTAATATGGAAAGCATCGCCTGTTCTGGCAAGCCTCAATCTGGATCCCACATGACCTCAGCCCTTAATCTAAAAGACGTTCATCTTACTCTATCAAGCAGAGCCGGTGAGGTTAAAATTCTGAGGGGTGTTGATGTCAGCGCTAAAGCAGGCGAGGCCATTGGCATTGTGGGGCCATCCGGTTCCGGCAAGACGTCTCTGCTGATGGTGATTGCAGGATTGGAAGCGGTTACCTCCGGAACGATTTCGGTGAATGATCTGAGCCTCAATTATCGCTCAGAAGAAGAGTTAGCCAAATTCCGCCGTGACAATATCGGCATCATCTTTCAATCCTTTCATTTGATCCCCACCATGACCGCACTCGAAAATGTGGCTGTGCCTTTGGAGTTCAAAGGTGCAAAAGATGCATTCGCCAGAGCGCGGGCAGGTTTAGAGCGTGTAGGCCTCGGCCACCGCCTCGACCACTATCCGGGCCAACTTTCGGGCGGAGAACAACAACGTGTTGCCATTGCGCGTGCTGTTACATCAGGTGCTAAAATTTTGCTGGCTGATGAGCCCACCGGCAATCTCGATCAGGAAACCGGTTCAACCATCATCGATCTTTTGTTTGAGTTGAAAGAAAAAGAGAACGCAACATTGCTGCTGGTGACCCATGACAAAGGCTTGGCCAAACGTTGTAATCGCATTCTGGAAGTGCGCGATGGCAAGGTGAGCGAAGGCCACGCCAGCGCGGGTAAACCGCGCAAGGACTCAAAGTAATGAGAATTGATCTTTGGTTAAAATATGCCTTTCGCAATCTGCGATCAGGCCTGAAAGGTTTTTGGATTTTTCTGTCGTGCCTAACTCTGGGTGTCGCCGCCATTGCCATGATCGGTTCATTGGCGAGCGCTGTTCAACAGGGCTTAGATGAGCAAGGTCAAATTATTTTAGGTGGCGATGTTGAATTTTCAATTGTACAGCGCGAAGCTAAGGCTGATGAACTCGCTTATATGAAATCCAAAGGTGTTGTGAGCGCCCTCTCCTCCATGCGCGCCATGGCGCAAAGCAATGGGGCATCGACCTTAGTTGAGATCAAAGCGATTGATCAAATCTATCCACTTTACGGCGCGTTAAAATTATCACCTCCTGATACCGATACATTTTCTTCCGTAAACGGATCATTCGGTGTGGCAGTTGATTCACTTTTATTGCAGCGCCTCAATCTGAAACTCGGTGACACACTGAAACTCGGCCAAGCCAATGTCATCATCCGTGCCACAATAGATGAAGAACCAGACCGCCTTGCCAATGGCATCATCTTCGGGCCGCGCCTGATCATGAGCCAAGCAGCCCTGCAATCAACAGGCCTCGTCCAGCCAGGCTCATTAGTCACCTATAATTATCATCTGAAGTTGAATAGCGAAGGCAATCTGAGTGCTGGAAAAGCCGTAACCGAAGAGGCTAAAACCAAATTCCCCGAAGCAGGCTGGCGCACCCGCACCACGGACAAGGCAGCCCAAGGTGCTGATGAATTCGTGGGCAAGCTTGGATATTTCATGACGTTGGTGAGTGTCGCTGCCCTTGTAATTGGTGGGGCCGGTATCGCAAATGCTGTATCCGCATTTGTTAATCGCAGGCGCGACGCCATTGCGACGTTAAAATGTTTAGGTCTTCCAAATCGCGATGTGGTGGGCATCAGCCTCACAGAAATTATCGCTGTCAGTTTGCTTGGCATTGCCATCGCCTTATGCGCTGGCGCGGCAACGCCTTTTGCAGTGCATTGGGTATTTGGAAAGGTCTTACCTCTGCCGATCTCAACCCATATCATGTGGATGCCGCTGGGTTTTGCAGCTGCACTCGGACTTTTAATCACCCTCGCATTTTCGCTTCGGCCGCTGTCACGCATTGCTAACATTCAAGGTGCCGCCCTGTTTCGTTCGCACAGCATGGATGAAGCAGGTAAAATTAACTGGCGTTATGCCACTGCATCATTCGGCATTCTTGGCGTGGCCGCTGTTCTGATTTTGGTAAGCTTCGAAGACCCAAAAGTAACTGCGGGTTATCTCGGTGGCTTAGCCGCAAGTTTTGTTATCCTCGCAGCACTGGCTTCCCTCATCGTCAGGGGTGCCAGCCTTCTTCCACGCCCTAAAAACCTATTGCTGCGCCAAGCCGTGCTCAGCCTTTACAAGCCCGGTGCAACTTCGCGCTCGGTGATTATGGCATTAGGCTTGGGTCTCACATTATTTGTGACCCTCGCACTCACCGATCAAACCCTGAGCAACGAACTTAAATCCAGCATCCCTGATCGCGCACCCGCTTTTTTCTTTATCGATGTCCCTAATACATCATTGGATGAGTTTACATCTAAACTCAAAACCCAAGATGGTGTGACCAACATCACCAACGCGCCCATGCTCAGAGGCCGCATCACGAAAGTGAAAGGTGTTCCCGCTGAGCAGGTAAAACCAAATTCTGACGCATCCTGGGCCTTGAAGGGTGATCGCGGCCTGACCTATGCCGACGAATTGCCCAAAGGTTCAACGCTTGTTGAAGGCCAGTGGTGGGCCAAAGACTATGCCGGGCCAAATCTTGTTTCGATGACCCAAGATATTGCGTTAGGCTTGGATCTTAAAATCGGCGACAAAATCACCGTGAATGTTTTGGGGCGTGAAGTCGAGGCACAGATCGCAAATTTACGCACCGTCAATTGGCGGGCCATGGGGATCAATTTCGTGCTTGTGTTTACGCCCGGCACTTTGAAGGCGGCACCGCATGCCGAAATCGTGACTGTCGAAATGAAAGGCGGTGATGAAGGAAACTTATTAAATGCAATGGCCGCCGCCTACCCTGCTGTGACCGCCATTCGGGTGAAAGATGCATTGGCCACAGTTGGCGATCTGCTTGGCAAAATGTTAACGGCCGTGCGCGGTGCAAACATCATCACATTGCTGACTGGCATTCTAGTCTTGGCAGGCGCACTCGCGGCGGGCCTTTCATCACGGAGCTATGAAGCGGTGGTTCTCAAAACTTATGGTGCAACCCGCCGTCAGTTGCTTGGCGCATTTACCATTGAATATGCGTTGCTCGGATTGGTCGCTGCTGTATTCGGTATTGTCGTTGGTTCGCTCGGGTCATGGTTCCTTGCATATTATATTTTAGAAATTCCGTGGAGTTTTTCGGCTTCCACCGCAATCATCACGGCTCTCGTTGCGATGGTTCTCACCATTGCGGCGGGCCTCAGCGTCACGGCGCGTGCCCTTTCTGCCAAGCCTTCCTTCTATTTAAGAAATGAGTAATAAGGCCCCATGGTTGTTTTAAATCGAATCTACACAAGAACCGGCGATGCTGGTGAAACTGCATTGGGCACAGGCGAACGCCTGTCCAAAGCTCATATACGTATTTCAGCTTATGGCACGGTTGATGAAACCAACGCCACAATAGGTGTAGCGCGGTTACATCTCGTAGAGTTACCAAAACTCGATGCTATGCTGGCGCGCATTCAAAATGAACTTTTTGATCTGGGCGCTGACCTTTGCGTGCCTGATCGCGGCGAGAAATTAGAATTCGAACCCTTGCGCATTTTGCCAAAGCAATACGAACGCATTGAAACTGAAATCGATGAGCTGAATGCCGAGCTTTCTCCTCTGCGTTCGTTCGTATTGCCAGCAGGCCACGCAGCTGCCGCCCAGCTTCACATCTGCCGCACCGTGTGTCGCCGCGCTGAGCGTCTTGTGGTCGAACTTGCCGCAATCGAGGCTGAGCATGTGAGCGAAGGGGCCATCGCCTATATTAATCGCCTCTCTGATTTCTTCTTTGTCGCCAGCCGCTGGGTAAATTTTAAATCGGGAACAGGTGATGTCCTGTGGGTGCCGGGGAAGACGCGCTAAATGCTAAGCGCCATTCTCGCAGGTTTCGCATTAGGCGGCGGTTTGATTGTGGCTATTGGCGCGCAAAATGCATTCGTCATACGTCAAGGCGTTTTGAACAGTCACATCTTCTGGATTTGCCTGTTCTGTGCCATGAGCGATGCCATTCTCATTTGGAGTGGTGTTTACGGCATGGGGGTTGTGGTTGAAACTCTGCCTTGGTTCATTCCTGTACTCACTTACGGTGGAGCGGCTTTTCTCATCTGGTATGGCGTTAAAGCCTTGCGTCGTGTCCTGAAACCCGAGGCGCTCAAAGAAGAAAGCAAAACCACGACGAGCCTTTTCATGGCACTGGCTTCTTGTGCAGCATTCACTTGGCTCAACCCTCATGTCTATCTTGATACACTGATCCTCGTTGGTTCCATCGCAAATAGCAGGACTGCAGGCGAGCAAACCCCCTTTGCAATGGGCGCATCAATAGCGTCGTTCGCATGGTTCTTTCTAATCGGCTATGGTGCCAAAGCCCTGCGCGGGCCTCTGTCAAAACCCATCGTTTGGCGCGGCATTGATTTGATCATCACCCTCATCATGTTCTATCTCGCATATAAATTGCTTATCGGCTAAACAGCATGAATGTTCCTGCCCCTCCATGATGACACACCGCTGAGAGTTATCCGCTTTCAGTTTGTCACCATGGCCATCATCATCATAAACATACTGATCTTCCTCTATACAGGCCCCCTCGGCAGCGATTACATTTTGGCCAGTGCCGAAGGAAATTTTGGTCTCGTACCAAACGAACTGCTTCACACCGAAGCTTCCATTGGCAATATTGCCGAGCCCTTCACCCTCATAACTTATCTTTTCCTGCATGGTGGGTGGATGCATTTAATCGGCAATATGCTGTTCATGTGGGTGTTTGCAGACAACATCGAAGATGCATATGGTTATGTGGGTTTTGCGATTTTCTTCCTCCTCTGCGGCGTGGTGGGTGGCCTTACCCATGTTTTCATGATGCCCAATTCTAATAGCCCATTGATCGGTGCATCAGGTGCTGTCTCGGGCGTGCTTGCGGCTTATCTGGTGCTATATCCGCGCGCCCGTGTTTGGGTGTTGCCGCTCTTTCCAGTGCCCATTCCGCTTCCAGCTATTTTGGTTCTGGGTTTCTGGTTCTTGCTTCAGGTTTACCATGTGGCCGCGGCCAAGGCTGGCGAGGATATTGCCTGGTGGGCCCATATCGGCGGTTTTGCCTTCGGATTAGTGATAACGATGATTATGCGGAGCAGGCTGGCCTTCACGCCAAATGGTCGCATTTGAATAGTCCACGCCGTTCTCAGAATTGACTATCATGCCCCCCAACACTAGTGTCCGGCCAAATTTCCCTATGAGGTTCTCATGAAAGTTGTTGTCGCTGTAAAGCGCGTGGTTGATTATAACGTGAAAATCCGCGTCAAGGCGGATGGTTCGGGCGTTGAATTGGCCAATGTGAAAATGTCGATGAACCCGTTTGACGAAATCGGCGTTGAAGAAGCCATTCGCCTCAAAGAAAAAGGCATCGTGTCTGAAATCATTGTCGTCTCAATTGGCCCAGCTCAATCTCAAGAAACCTTGCGCACCGCACTTGCCATGGGTGCCGACCGCGCAATTCTGGTGAAGCATGATGAATATGTGGAACCATTGGGTGTGGCCAAAATTCTCAAAGGCGTCATCGAAGCCGAAAAACCTGAACTCGTGATTTTGGGCAAACAAGCAATCGACGATGATTGCAATCAGACGGGCCAAATGCTGGCTGCACTCGTGGGTTGGCCCCAAGCCACCGCCTGTTCAAAGCTCGAGCCCGGTCAAGGTGAAGCCACCATTACCCGCGAAATTGATGGCGGTTTGCAAACGCTTAAAGTGAAGATGCCGCTGATCATCACAACCGATCTGCGCTTGAACCAACCGCGCTATGCTTCGCTACCAAACATCATGAAGGCCAAGAAAAAGCCGCTCGATGAAAAGTCACCGGCCGATTATGGCGCAGATGTGAAGCCTCGCTTGAAAATGATCAAAACCGAAGAGCCACCAAAGCGCCTGGCCGGTATAAAAGTAAAATCCGTTGCTGAACTTGTCGGCGCGCTTAAAACTGCGGGAGCAATCTAACCATGGCCGTTCTTCTGATTGCTGAACACGATAATCACGTTGTTAAAGATGCAACGCACAAAGCGCTCACTGCCGCTGTTCAAATGGGTGGCGACGTTCATGTGCTGGTTGCGGGTAACAATGCTGGCGCTGCGGCCAAACATGCTGCGAAATTGACAGGTGTGAAGAAAGTGCTTCATGTCGAATCCGAAGCCTTGGAACGCCCATTGGCTGAACCAATGGCCGCCACAATTGTGGCTTTGGCTCCGGCCTATGATCATATCGTGGCACCTGCCACCACCAATGGCAAAAATTTTATGCCGCGCGCGGCAGCACTTTTAGACATGATGCAAATTTCTGATATTTCTGAAGTGAAATCCGCCGATACGTTTGTGCGTCTGATCTATGCAGGAAACGCCGTGCAAACTGTTCAATCACTTGATGCCAAAAAGATCATCACCGTGCGCACAGCTTCTTTTGTTGCCGCTGGTGAGACAGGTTCGGCTTCTATTGAAAACGCAAACGCTGCGGCTGATCCTGCACTGTCTTCTTACGTCAGCGAAAATCTCACGCAATCAGATCGTCCCGAACTCACCTCTGCTAAGATCATTGTATCGGGCGGTCGTGGGATGCAATCGGGCGAAAACTTCAAGATGCTTGAAGCTGTGGCCAAAAAGCTCAATGCCGCTGTAGGTGCTTCGCGCGCGGCTGTGGATGCAGGCTATGTGCCCAATGATTATCAAGTAGGCCAAACTGGCAAAGTGGTTGCGCCCAATCTTTATATCGCCGTGGGTATTTCAGGCGCCATTCAACATCTGGCTGGCATGAAGGATTCAAAAATCATCGTTGCCATCAACAAGGATGATGAAGCTCCAATCTTCCAAGTGGCAGATTATGGTTTAGTGGCTGATCTATTTACGGCTGTACCTGAACTTGAGGCTGAACTCGGCAAGCTCGGAAAATAACTAATAATATTTGCTTCCAAGCGGAACTATTCCCGAAACATGCGCGTTTTCGTCTGGTAATCACTACGCAAAGCATAGTTCCCCCCGGAATGCCGCGCAGTGAGCACAAACACGTCCTGATGTGTTGTTTAATGACTTGGCCTGCTCCCCCCGATCGGCCAAGTCATTTTTTTGTCTTTTTAGACTTTGAGCCGATTTGCATAAAGCGACGCAAACAAAGCTAAAATCAGGAATCCCAGTGCCGTCCAGCCCGATGTAGGTGACGCGCCACCTTTTAAAAGCTGACCGCCCACCCCTGAGCCAATGGCCTGACCCAAATAGACTGCAGACGTATTGAGTGCCACCGTGGCCGAAGCCAATGGGGGCGTCAGTTGAACCAAACGACTTTGTTGCAATGAATTGGAGGAAAATGTGCCAAGCCCCCAAAGTGCCATGCCTAAAATCATGCCCCAATAATTGCCAAACATTAGCGTAAACACGGTAAAACCAATGCACAGGCTGACCAATGCCAAAGCAATCACTTTGGGAACTGCAATGCTGCTCACCATATTTGAACCGAGCGTATTGCCGACGACTCCGGCAGCACCAGCAATGGCGAAGGCCAGAGAAATTTGCAAAGCCGTCGCAGCTGTGACTTGTTTTAAAATTGGAGCAAGGTAACCCAACACCGAAATTTGCCCAGACATGCTCAGCAAAGTAACCAATAAGACGCAAAGCAATGCGGGTGAGGTGAAAACCGATACCCAGGATTTAAGATTAAGAGGAACACCAAAAAGTTTTGGCGGCACGGTGAACCAAATTGCAGCCGCACTGATAAGTGAAAGTCCCGCCATTAAAGCAAACACCATACGCCAGCCAATCCAGTCACCGAGCAATGCACCAATTGGAATGCCACCAACGGACGCCACCGACCAACCAATAAAAATAAATGCAATCGCCGAAGCGCGGCGTTCACCTGGCACCAGCAAACCCACAGTGGCCGCAGCTTGAGGTGAAAAAATGCCTGCCGCACTGATCATTAGCGCACGCACGATAAGTAGTGACCAGAAATCATTAGTGAAAGCCGAGAGCAAATGCCCCGCTGCATAAAGCAACATTGAAAGCGTGAGCAATAACCGTCGATCAACCCGCGTCGTCATCATAGCCAGCACCGGCGCACCGATCCCCACAACAACACCACCAACCAGCAACAATAATCCAGCGGTCGCTGTATCCACATGAAGCTCAGCCGAAAGCTGATTGAGCATCCCAGCAGGCAAAAGTACCCCCGTGCCGATCACAAAATTACCAAACACCATGGCCCACAGTGCCAAGTTAGTTCGAGATTCCGTCATTTTGGCCCTTCTCGCAACTGCGAAATGTTCTTGCCCGCACCGCAACAGCGTAATAGGCTTGGGTCAAATCATGAATTGAACGAAAGTGAATGTCCAATATGAAAATTGCAAAGGTGGGTATCATTGGCGCAGGTCAGATGGGTTGCGGCATTGCCCAAGTCTGCGCGGCGGCGGGCTATCACGTCGGCGTCTATGATGCAGCACAAGACCGTATCACAGCAGGTATTGCCAATATCGATGCCGGCCTTTCGCGACGTGTGAAATCTGGAAAATTGACGGAAGATGCAAAGACTGCGTTGCTGGCCCATATTGTGCCTGTGAATGGTTTTGAGGGTTTTAGCGATTTTGATTTGGTAATTGAATCCGCCACCGAAAACGAAGCCATCAAGCGCCAGATTTTCGAGGCCGTAACGCCGCATTTGAAAGCCGATTGCATCATTGCTTCGAACACATCGTCAATTTCAATCACACGCCTTGCCGCCACAACTGGCCGTCCTGAAAAATTTATGGGCATACATTTTATGAACCCGGTTCCGGTGATGGAACTCGTCGAGCTCATCAGGGGCATTGCCACCGATGAAACTGTCTTCAAATCCATTCAAGCTTTCACGCTGACATTGGGCAAAACCACGGCTATTTCAGAAGACTATCCGGCATTCATCGTAAACCGTATCTTGTTGCCGATGATCAATGAAGCAATTTACACACTCTATGAAGGTGTAGGCAGTGTGACCGCCATCGACACCGCCATGAAACTGGGCGCGCACCACCCAATGGGGCCATTAGAGCTTGCCGATTTCATCGGTCTCGATACGTGCCTCTCGGTGATGCAGGTGCTGCATGATGGTTTGGCAGATTCAAAATATCGCCCCTGCCCATTGCTGGTCAAATATGTCGAAGCCGGATGGCTAGGCCGCAAGGTGAAGCGCGGGTTTTATGATTATCGCGGGGAAACACCAGTACCGACGCGGTGACTATTTCACTGCCAAGGCCGCCTTAACCAAATCCTGCGCATCCTTTGAGGCCCAATCGGCTGGACCTAACAAACGGCCAATTTCTTTACCATCGCGGCCAATAAGCAATGTGGTTGGTAAGCCTAATGATTGCACCGCCGCCAATCCAGCCATCTTCTGATCGACATATAAAGTTAGATTTTCAGCGCCCGAATCCTTCAAAAACGCCGCAGAGGCCTCTGCTCCTTTCAAGTCTTCGCTAATCGCCACTACCTCAAAATCAGCCGAACCCAGCAATTTCTGCAGCTGAGCAAGTTCAGGCATTTCCTTGCGGCAGGGGGCACACCAAGTTGCCCAGAGATTGAGTAAAACCACTTTGCCCTTCCAATGGCTTAGGTCGAGTGGCGCACCCTTGCCATCGGCAAAAGAAAAGGCCGCAATATCTTTTGGCGCTGAATGTTTGATAAAAGCCGCTAAAGTTGAAGCGGTTTCGGCAGCGGGGACATCAGCCACCTTGCGTCCAGCACCCTGAAACAAGTAAACGGCAACAGCGACAATAAGTGCGGCAAGCAAGACGGGCAGGAATTTCGATTTCATATTTGGAATGTCCAGTTCGAAAAAGGATATTTGATGACCAATAAAATGTGGGGTGGCAGGTTTGCGTCAGGCCCTTCTGCCATAATGGCGGAAATAAATGCATCAATTGATTTTGATCGCAAGTTATTTGCACAAGACATCGCAGGCTCCAAAGCCCATGCCGCTATGTTGGCCAAGCAAAACATTATCTCCAAGGCCGATTTGAAAGCCATTCACACAGGTCTAGATCAAATCAAAACCGAAATCGAAACTGGAAAATTCAAATTCAGCCCAGCGCTTGAAGATATTCATCTGAATATCGAAAGTCGACTGAAAGAATTGATTGGCGAACGTGCTGGCCGCCTTCACACCGCCAGAAGCCGCAATGATCAAGTGATCACCGATGTCAGATTATTCGTTCGTGATGCCATCGATCATATTGATGCAGGCTTGGCAGACTTACAATTGGCTTTGGCCAAACAAGCAGAAACCCACGCCGCCACCATCATGCCGGGTTTCACGCATTTGCAATCAGCCCAACCCGTCACCTTTGGTCATCATATGCTGGCTTATGTCGAAATGTTGTCGCGTGACCGTGGGCGTTTTTCAGATGCGCGCAAAAGATTGAATGAAAATCCGTTGGGGGCCGCGGCCCTTGCTGGAACGTCCTTTCCGATTGATCGGCATATGACGACGAAAGATTTGGGCTTTGATCAGCCAATGCGTAATTCTCTAGATGCCGTTTCGGCGCGTGATTTTATTTTAGAGACGCTTGCGGCTTCAAGCATTTGCGCCATTCACCTTTCGCGGCTTGCTGAAGAAATCGTTATTTGGTGCTCATCGCAATTTCGCTTTGTGAAGCTGTCGGATAAATTTACGACGGGTTCATCCATCATGCCGCAAAAGCGCAATCCTGATGCAGCAGAACTGATCCGCGCCAAGCCTGGACGCATCATTGGAGCGTTCACATCGGTAGCAATTATGATGAAAGGCCTGCCTTTGGCTTTCAACAAAGACATGCAGGAAGATAAAGAACCTACCTTTGATGCGCTCGATAATCTGGCCCTCGCCATTGCCGCCATGGCCGGCATGGTGCGGGATTTGGAGCCTAATAAAGACGTTCTGAAAGCCGCTGCCAATAGCGGATATGCCACGGCTACTGACCTTGCCGATTGGCTGGTGCAGAACCTCAAAATTCCATTTCGCGATGCCCATCATGTCACAGGCCGCATTGTGGCTCTGGCTGAAAAAAAATCATGTCTTTTGTCAGAACTTTCGCTAGAAGACATGCAATCAATATCTTCTGGCATTACCAAAGCGGTCTTCAAAGTTCTTACTGTTGAAGCTTCGGTAGCCTCCAGAACCAGTTTTGGTGGCACTGCACCTGTTAACGTGCGCCGTGCAGCCAAACGCTGGCTAAAGTTCCCGAAAGGAAAGTGAGCGATGGTGTATTACTTAAGAAACGCCATATTTTTGGCCATCATCGTCTCCACCCTTACTGGCTGCGGCATCCGCAATGATCCGGTTTATACTGCCCCTAAGACCGTGACAAAATAAATGCACCACTTTGCCTATAAAGATGGAGTACTGCATGCCGAAGACGTAAATTTGCAAGCGCTCGCCGAAGAAGTGGGAACGCCTTTTTATTGCTATTCCACTGCTACATTAGAGCGCCATTTCCACGTGATGGACGGCGCGTTTAAAGATGCTGACCATTTGCTGTGCTATGCCATGAAAGCCAATTCCAACCAAGCTGTTATCAAGACTATGGCGGCATTGGGTGCTGGCATGGATGTCGTGTCGGAAGGCGAACTCCGTCGTGCACTGGCTGCTGGTGTGCCCGCGCGTAAGATTGTGTTTTCAGGTGTTGGTAAAACCGCCAAGGAGATGGCCTATGCTTTGCGCGAAGGCATTGCCTGTTTTAATGTTGAGTCCGAACCGGAATTAGAACTGCTTTCAACGGTGGCCCAGCGTGTGGGCCAGCGCGCATCAGTTTCTATTCGAGTCAATCCTGATGTCGATGCAAAAACCCATGCAAAAATTTCGACAGGCAAGGCCGACAATAAATTTGGCATCACTTATTTGCGCGCCTCAGAAGTTTACGCCCGCGCCGCGGCTTTGCCCAATATTGATGTGACAGGCGTTGATATGCATATTGGCAGCCAGATCACCGAGCTCGCACCCTTCGAACAAGCCTTCAAACTAATGGCAGAACTGGTGACGCGTTTAAAGTCTGAGGGCCACAATATTCGCCACCTCGATTTGGGTGGTGGTCTTGGCGTGCCCTACCGTGGCGACAATGATATTCCGCCTCATCCAGATGAATATGCGGCGATGGTGAAACGCACGCTGGGTCATTTGGGTCTTAAATATCTGATGGAGCCCGGACGCATGATTGTGGGCAATGCCGGAATCATGGTGTCACGCGTCATTTATGTGAAGGAAAATGAAGGCAAAACTTTCGTTGTGCAGGATGCCGCGATGAATGATTTGATCCGCCCCACGCTCTATGACGCCTATCATGAAATCTTGGCCGTCGAAGAATGCCGCAACGAAACAACGCTCGAGGCTGATGTGGTTGGCCCAGTTTGCGAAACCGGAGATTATTTTGCCAAATCGCGCCGCCTGCCCAAATTACAACAGGGTGATTTAATCGCAATTATGACAGCCGGTGCTTATGGCGCGGTTCAATCTGGCACTTATAACACAAGACCCCTGATCCCGGAAATCTTGGTTAAAGATGGCCAATTTGCTATCGTGCGCCCGCGCCAAACTTACGAAGAATTGATCGGCTTAGACAAGCTTGCCCCTTGGCAATAATGCCATGATTTTGGTGGAATCGTGTTATAATCAGAACCGATGAATTCTGAATCGCCACGTCAACTGGATACAAAGATCACACAGCAACGCGTCGCCTTGCTGTGGGAGCAGCTTTGGAACCGCATTCAAAAGCCTCTGATTGTGATTGGTTTCGCAATTATAGTTCTAGCCTCTGGCACCCTTGATTGGTTTCCAAAATGGCTTGATCTGATTATTTTGGGTTTGTTGGTTGCCGCGTTTTTATACAGCCTCAAAGACTTGGTTCGCTTAAAACCTGCCAGCCGCCTCACCGCCATGCGCCGCATGGAACAACACTCCACCATCAGCCACCGTGGCCTCTCGAGTCATGACGATGACCTTGTTGCCGAAAGCAATGACGGTACCGCTCCAGCTTTGTGGGAAGAGCATAAGCGCCGCCAATTGCAAGCTCTAGAAAATGTGAAGCTTTCACCCCCCAAATCAGCTTGGCGTTTATTTGACCCTACAGCCTTGCGTGTGCCGGTAGGGCTCGCAGCTTTTGCTGCACTTATACTGGGTTCAGGCGATCTCATATCCAACACGCGCAATGCTATGAATTTTGCACCAGCCGTTGCAGAACTCTCACCATCACTTGATGCCTGGCTCAAGCCACCAGCCTACACGGGTAAACAACCCATCTTGCTGACCAGTGCTGCCATGCGAGATAAGCTCAGCACTTCGCCTGAAATTCTGATCCCTGAAAATTCGAGCTTAAGCATTCGCGCGGTTGGCTCTGCCAAACCAAGGCTTGCGTTTTATTCTCCGGTCACAACACCCTCCCCCGAAACAGAAATTAAATCTATTTCGGCCCAAGTGAGCAACACTGAAAAAGGCTTCACAGCCGAAGTAAAGCTCGACCGTCCTGTCACCGTAAAATTATTCGACGACGCCAAAGAGTTAGCCTCATGGCCAATCACATTAATCCCCGACGAAGCACCCAAGATCGCTTTCGTTGAGGACCCAAAGGCTGGCAACAACGGCGCACTTAATGTGCACTGGAAGGCATCTGACGATTATGGCGTCAAATCCATTACTGCTGAAATCTCATTGGCCGATGAGCAGGAAAATGGTACCGGTTTTGATAGCAACGGCGTGTTTTTATATGAAGCCCCGATTTTCAAAGTCGGTATGCAAAAGTCAAACGCAAAAACGGAAGAGACAACATCTAAGCAGGATTTAAGCGCTCATCCATGGGCAGGGCTTTATGTGACGATGGCTTTGACCGCCACAGATGGCGCAGGGCATAGTGCAATGGCGGAATCCAAGCGCTTCAAATTGCCAGAGCGCAGCTTCTTCCGTTTCCTCGCCAAGGCTTTGGTTGAGCAACGCAAAAAACTTATTATGGTGCCTGATGATGCGCCAGATATCGCCACCATGCTTGATGCATTCTCAGCCTATCCTTATTCAATCCGCGATCAAAGCAAACTGATCTTGCAATTGGCCGTGATCAAATCTGGCTTGGCTCATGCCAGCGAAACCGAAGACGTAAAAACTGCCGTCACGAATCTATGGCCACTCGCATTGGCAATCGAAGACGGTGAGCTTTCGGACATTCGCGCTCAGCTCCGTGATTTAAAACAGCAACTAGAACAAGCTTTGAAAGAAGGCGCACCGCCTGAACGCATTGCCGAACTTATGGATAAGATGCGTAAAGGCATGGATAAGCTGATGGACCAAATGCGCAAAGAGGCTGAAAAACGCCTCGCTGATGGCAGCATGAAAAAAGATCCGAACGGGAAATCCATCAATCGTGACGATTTGCAAAAAATGCTGGATGATATTGATAAATTGAATAAGAGTGGCTCGAAAGACGCAGCCCAAGATATGCTTTCACAGCTTGATCAATTACTCCAGAATTTGCAGCCGGGGCTGTCTGATCAAGCAAGTAAAGATGGAGACCCCGGTTTGCAGCAAAAGCTCGATGAACTTTCCGAGATGATGCGCAAGCAACAAAAATTAATGGATCAAACACAAAAGCTTCCACAAAAAGGCGAAGGTGATGAACCTGCTGATAAGCCCGATGAAGGTTCTGGCGGCTTGGCCGACAGGCAAGGCAATCTCTCTGACATGCTTGACCGGCTTAACCGCCAGCTCGGCCCCGATGGCCAAGGTGCATTGGGCGATGCCAGCAAAAGCATGAAAGGGGCTAAGGGCGCTCTGAAAGACGGGTCAAAAGACGACGCGCTGCGCCAACAAGGCGATGCTATGCAGCAAATGCGCGATGGTGCTCAGAAGCTTGGCAAGAAATTGGCTGAACAAGGCAAAGGCAAAACCGGCCAGCAAGGCAAAGATGGTGAATCCGCCAGCGACAATGATGATCCGCTCGGCCGCCCTCGCGCCACACGTAATCCTGACACAGGCCCCAACAAAAACATGGTGCCATCAGAACTCTCGATGCGCCGCGCTCGTGAAATTTTGGAAACCCTGCGCCATAAATATGATGACCCGGATTTAGGGTCTGGCGAGAAGGCCTATATCGACCGGCTGCTGCGCGGGCTTTATTAAAGCGTTTTGGCTTTTCACAGAAAAGTCAAAATCGCCCTAGTCTTTTAGTTTCGATCAACTTTCCCTAACTTTGACGATCTCGTCAAAGTTAGGTTTGATCTAGACTACTTCACAATATGCCCGACAAAAGGCAACTCGCGGAATTGGTGCGCCATATCCATGCCGTAACCGACCACAAACCTATCGGGGCAATCAAAGCCGCAGAAATCTGCTTTAATGCTGGCCGCTAAATGACCGGGCTTGAAGAGCAGCACCGCAGACTTGACCGACTTGGCCCCGCGCGCCGACAGCAAATCTTTCGCATAGGCCAGCGTGCGGCCCGATTCCAAAATATCATCAACCAGCAACACATCGCGGTCTTCAACAATAGATTCAATATCGCGGAGCACATCAACCTGACCTGAAGATGTTTGCGCGGCGCGATAACTTGCCAGAATCATGAAATCAACTTCGGGAGATAAACCTGCATGATGCATGGCGCGGATAAGATCGGCGGCAAAAATAAAACTGCCCTTCAACACCGGAACTACCAAAAGCCGGTGCGGTTTGAGGGCGGCGATTTCATGTGCCAAAGCCGTAATGCGTTCCGCAATCTGCGCTTCGGAAAAAAGGACATCGATACGGTGCCCGTCAATGGTGATGCTGCTCATGGATTGGCTTTTGAGCTTATTTCATCCAAATGTGCAAAGCGAATCTTCAAGTTCTTAGCAAGTTCCGGCGGCGAGGCCACGCGGGTCGTAAAAGTCGTGGTTTCACCGGGTCGCAATGGTCGTGCCGAAGTGTCCAAAGTCCAAGTATAAAGCTCTTGAGGCCCATCGCCATGCAGGGCAAAGCGCATTGATGGAATTTTGCGCACGGAATCAGTCGAGTTGCTGATTTCGCCCTTAATCATCAAAACATGGGCACCATCCACGGTGGTGTTTTGTTGCTCAACATGACGAATATCTAGGCCGTAGACATTCACATTATAGCCCAGCTTTTCGTAAACCTTGATCGTGGCTGGTGCCGCAATGACCACAGCTTCAGGCATGAGCGCTCCCGATACAAAGGGGGCGAGAATGAACAAGCCCAAAGAAGCCCATCCTCCAGCGCGCTTAAACCGTTTACTGCGCCTTAAAGCGAATTCCTCTTGTGCATTCTTTGCTGCTTCAACCAAGCGCTGCACATCAAATTCGGGTTCTTCGCGGTAATCGAACACGCGCGCCACTGCACGGCTGGGCACTTCAACAACATCAATCACCGCATTCTCTTTCCAGCTATGTCCGCACGAACGACAAGACACGGTGAAAGCGGAACTTCCCCCAACATGGTCTGCAATATCATAGCGGGTGGCACAGGATGGGCAGCGGACGATCATAGACTCTCCAAAACGCCTAGAAGTTCTGATAGAGGCTAACTACAAACGTGGTTAATGCGCGGTTAAGACCCTTGCATCTAACAGACTTTAGAAGTGGAGATAATTGATTGATTGAGTTGCAGAGGGTCGGTTTACGCTATGGCGACGGGCCAGAGATTTTGAAGGATGTGAACTTCAAGATGGACCAAGGCGATATGCGCTTTTTGACTGGCCCTTCGGGTGCTGGCAAATCATCGCTGCTCCGCCTGCTGTTCATGGCGCTGAAACCAAGCAAAGGTCTGGTTTCAATTTTCGGTCAAGACACATCCAAGCTCGGAGGTTCCAATTTACCCTTGTTGCGTCGCCGCATCGGTGTGGTGTTTCAGGATTTCAGGTTACTTGATCATTTAACCACGTTCGAAAACGTCGCACTCCCTCTGCGCGTGATTGGTCAAAAGCCAGATGACTATCACCGCGATGTGATGGATTTGCTGGATTGGGTCGGTTTGAAAGATCAAGCCAATGCACGACCTGAAATTTTATCAGGTGGCGAAAAACAACGCGCGGCCATTGCAAGAGCAGTGGTGTCGAAGCCTGAAATTTTATTAGCAGATGAGCCAACCGGAAACGTCGATCCCGTTTTAGCCAAACGTCTTTTGCATTTGTTTCTGGAATTAAACCGCCTTGGCACCACTGTGTTTCTAGCAACCCATGATTTGAGTTTGATTAAGCAGGCCAAAGGCCAAGTTCTACGTCTGGAACATGGTACACTCAAGGACGAGACCCTGTGATGGACGAGATAAGCTCAAAACCATCGGCAATTATTCCAAAGGGTGTTGCATCGCTGCGCACTATGACCGTGACCATGACAGTAATGTGCTATTTGGCATGTCTAGCAATTGGCGCATTGATTTTGATCAACCGTGCTGTTGAAGATTGGACACATGGCATTTCGCGCGAAGTAACTGTTCAGCTTCGGCAGATCAGCACTGTTGATACGGAAGCTGAATTGCAAAAAGCCACCGCACTTTTGCAAGGCGCTGCGGGTGTGATTTCTGTCGAAGCACTCGACCGCAAAGCCAGTTTAAAACTTTTAGAACCTTGGTTAGGCAATACCAATCTTGATGAACTCCCCGTGCCGCGTTTGATCCGCGTAACGATTGATGAAGCAAATCCGCCTGACTTTGAGGCGCTCGAAAAAAATCTTGTTGCCAATGTCAAAGGTGCAAGCCTCGATACTCATAGGCGCTGGGAAACCGAACTGGCGCGCATGGCACACAGCCTTACTCTATTGTCATGGTGGATTTTGGCTTTGATCTGCGGATCAGCAATTGCCATGGTGATCTTTGCAGCACGCGCAGCCCTTGATGCCAACCGCGAAGTCGTCGAAGTGTTACGCCTCGTGGGAGCCAAAAATAGTTTCATCGCGCGCCAGATTTCGCAGCGCTTTTTGATCACGGGCATGGTTGCAGGCTGCGCAGGGATTATTTTAGCAGGTATCACATTCTTGGGATTAGGTTCAACCGGCCAAGCAGCGGGCAATGGCGTGGCGGCTGCAAGTTTCACACTTTTGTTTGCGCCTCATGGCGATCTCCTATCGACGCTTGCGGTTGTTCTCGCTGTGCCTCTGGTGGCAACACTGATTGCACTGGTCACCGCGAACATGACCCTCACCCATATGCTGAGAGTAGCACCATGATTGTTTTGCGCTCAATCATTTTCAATATTATTTTTTATGTGAACCTCACATTGTTTTTAATTTTAGGTTCATGGCTTTTTCTATGCCCCCGCATGTGGGCCATTCGGGCTTTGCAAGTTTGGGCAAGATCATCACTTTGGTTGCTGAAATTGATTTGCAACATTGACATTGAAGTGCGCGGGCGTGAAAATATTTTGGCAGTGCCATGTTTAGTAGCAGGCAAGCACCAATCGTTTTGGGAAACATTTGCGGTGCTGCCATTGTTTGATGATCCATGCATGGTGTTGAAACGTGAACTTACTTTCATTCCACTCTTTGGTTGGTTCGCCTTGAAATTTGAAATGATCGCCGTGGAACGCAGTGCCGGAAGCGCTGCTTTGCGCAAACTTGTGGCACGCGGGAAAGAGGAAATTGCTCGCGGACGTGCCATCATCATAATGCCCGAAGGCACAAGACGAGGCGTCGATGATCCGCCAGATTATAAGCCGGGTGCTGCAGCGCTTTATAATGCGCTTGGTGTGCCTTGCGTACCATTTGGCTTAAACTCGGGCTTGTTCTGGCCGAGGCGTAAATTTTTGCGAAACCCGGGGACGATTGTGATTGAGTTTCTACCTGCCATCCCCGTTGGCCTGCCGCGCAAGGAATTTCAGAAACGTTTGGAAACAGCGATTGAGACCAGCTCGACGCGACTTATAACGGAAGCGCGGGCCACATCAGTACAAAAATAGAACGATATCTGGACTCTCATCTTCGTTCGTGTTATGTTTCTTATCTCGTTTGTATCGGTTTCCAACATGAATGCGATTTTTCCATCTTTGAAAGGCCAGTTGCCTGCCATTTCCCAGCAAATATGGGAGATGAAATATCGCTTGAACGCTACTGAGGTTTCTTTGGAATCAAGCTTTCATCGTGTTGCTGAGGCCGTTGCTGCTGCTGAAAGACTTGAACTTCGCGAAAGCTATTCAAAACAATTCTTCGAACTGATGGCCGATCTGCGCTTTCTCCCCGCAGGCCGGATTTTGGCTGGTGCTGGCACGGGCCGCGCGGTGACACTATTCAATTGCTTTGTGATGAACAAAATCGCTGACTCGATCCCGGGCATTTTCAATGGTCTGAATGAAGCCGCTCAAACCTTGCAACAAGGCGGCGGCATCGGTCATGATTTTTCAACACTCAGGCCCAAAGGCGCTTTGGTGCATGGTGTGGGCGCTGATGCGTCAGGCCCATTGAGCTTCATGGATGTGTGGGATTCGATGTGCCGCACCATCATGTCTGCTGGGGCCAGACGGGGTGCCATGATGGGAACCCTGCGCTGCGATCATCCTGATATTGAGGACTTCATCGAAGCCAAGCGAGACAAAACCAAACTGCGCAATTTCAATCTTTCAGTTTTGGTGACGGATGCATTTATGGCCGCTGTAAAAAGTGGCGCTGACTGGCCGCTGATTTTTGATGGTGTAGTTTACCAAGTAATTTCGGCGCGCAGCCTGTGGCAAAAAATTATGCGGGCCACTTATGATTGCGCTGAACCCGGCGTTATTTTCATTGACCGCATCAACGCCAAAAATCCATTGACTTATTGTGAAACCATTTCCTGTACCAATCCATGCGGTGAACAACCTTTGCCAGCTTATGGCGCATGTTTGTTAGGCTCGCTTAATTTGACCAAGTTCGTAACCGCGCCATTTGAGGATGATGCTTCAATTAATTTTGAGACATTGCATAGCGCAACGCTTCTGGCCATTCGGTTTTTGGATAATGTGATTGATGTTTCAAACTATCCTTTGCCACAACAGAAAGCCGAAGCCTTAAACAAGCGTCGCTTGGGGCTGGGTGTGACTGGCTTGGCCGACGCGCTATTAATGTGCGGGCTGCAATATGGCTCGGTCAAGTCAGCTGAACTTGCGGCTTTATGCTTGAAGACAATTCGTGACGCGGCTCTAGAGTCGAGCACAACACTAGCCAAGGAGAAGGGCAGCTTTCCTTTGTTCAATGCCAATGATTATCTGGCGACCGAATATGCGCAGAGTTTGAGCAGCAAGCAGCGCGAAATGATCAGAGCTAATGGTTTGCGCAATGGCCTGTTGACTTCGATTGCGCCAACCGGAACAATTTCACTTCTGGCAGGCAATGTCTCGAGTGGCATCGAACCAATTTTCAATGCGGGCTATGAACGCAACATCACAAATCCCGATGGCAGCCACCGCACGGAGTTGTTGGAAGATTATGCGGTAGCTCTATGGCGCTCGAGGTCTCAAGGATTGCCACCTGCGTTCGTCACTGTCGATGATTTGAACCCGGTTGATCATTTGAGCATGGCAGCAGCCGTTCAACCTTTTGTCGACAGCTCCATTTCCAAAACTGTCAATGTGCCCGAGATGATCGATTTTCAAAGTTTCACGTCGGTTTATGAACAGGCCTATGCCTTGGGCCTAAAGGGCTGCACCACATTCAGGCCCAATGACATCACAGGATCAATTTTGAAATCACCGACACAAGCAAAGGAACTCTGCCCATCTTGTGGAAGCGATAATCTGGTGGCCAAAGAAGGCTGCAAATCCTGCACCAATTGCGGATTTGCGCTGTGCGGCTGAAATAGGGCTTGACTTATTTATAGTTTTGTTCCATATTTGTTCTCATGCAAATACATGGCACCCCAATCACCCTGACTTCCCCTCAAGACGCCGATATGGCCGACCGTTTCTGGTATTGGCAAGGCACGTCGGGACGAAAATATATTCACTCAGTCTATAGCCTGGATTGCTGCCCGCCTCTGCCGGGTGCGGTTTATGTCGGCGTTAAACGCGCTGGCCACTTGCGCATCGCCGTCACCGTCGGGCGCTTTACGCCTTTCTGGGATAAGACCTTGCCGGAAAAAGATACGGCCCGTTTACAGCGCTTGGGCGTAGATGAGGTTCATGTGCATTTGTTGGCGCGGGGGTCTGAGGCGGCAGATGGCATTATGAAAGATTTGAGCTCAGCTTTGAGTGAGACACGTGTTCCACAAGGTTTGAACGAAACCACGTCAGCTTGGGTTCGCGCTGCTTGAGTTTGGCAAATGCGCAATAATGTCTTCAAGCTCAGCCTCGTGAATGCCAAGTCCACGCAGATGCGCAACGGTGTTTAAAATATAATCGACACAGCTTCCGGCCAACCCGTGACCTTGCTTCACTATTGAAAGAGTTTTTGCAATGGGTTGAGGTGCAAAAAATTGTGTGTGGTCATGGTTCACAACATAAGTAACGGCCTGAACAGTTTTTAATTGATCAACCTGCTGAACAGATTTGACAACTTCACGGTAAGCTTCGCTCACTAATTCTCGCTTTCGGATATAAGCCAAAACGTCCGGCCATTTTACTGGCTCCACCTCAAAGAGCACACCCACACAACTCCCACCAATATCCAAGCCTAAAACCAACCCAGGCTTTTCAGGCGTACCACGATAATGATGCGAAATAATACTAAGGCGGCGATGGTATCCAACAATTTTTCCAAGCTCAGAATTCACATACTCAAAATCTGGCCGCCACATTAATGAACCATAGGCAAAAATATGATGGCAATCCTCCGGCTTCATTTCTTTGTGGGCACGCGTCCAAAATTAGGCGCTGCGGTGTCTTGACCTGCTGCAATGATATTGCGCCGCGCTTCTCTGGCCCGCGTAAAGAGATTAAACAATGTCTCACCATCGCCCCAGCGCACAGCTCGCTGCAATACCGCAAGCTCCTCCGTAAAACGCCCCAGCATTTCAAGAACGGCGTCTTTGTTATTCAAAAATACATCACGCCACATCGTGGGGTCTGATGCCGCAATACGCGTGAAGTCACGAAAGCCGCTGGCCGAATATTTAATCACCTCTGTGTCTGTCACACTTTCAAGATCAGAGGCTGTAGCAACAGTCGTGTAAGCGATGAGATGCGGCAAATGGCTAGTAATTGCCAAAACCAGATCATGGTGATCAGCCGTCATCAATTCTGTCATCGATCCACACGCCTGCCAGAAAGATTCGAGCTTTGCAGTGGCCAAAGGATCGCCGCCTTCAAGGGGGGTTAATATGCACCAACGATTTTCAAAAAGCTCTGCAAAGCCAGAGCGCGGGCCAGATTGTTCCGTTCCAGCAATTGGATGACCAGGAATAAAATGAACTCCATTGGGAACGTGAGGGCGGCAGTCACGCACAATCGCACCCTTAACTGAACCCACATCGGTAAGTATTGCGCCTTGCATCAGATACGAGCCAATTTCGGCAGCAAGTGAGCCACATGCCCCAACAGGCACACACATGATCACCAGATCGGCACCCTGCACAGCTTCGCTAGCCGTTGCATAAATTGAATCAACCAATCCGATTTCCAAAGCAACTCTGCGCGTCTCTTCACTTTTAGCATGGCCGACAATAGTTTTGGCTAAACCCTTTTGGCGCATGACATGGCAGAGCGATGACCCGATAAGGCCAATGCCTAAAACCGCCACTTTTTCAAACATAAAACTCATTTCATAAATTCCGTCAGAGCAGAAATAAAGGCGTAATTGGCTTCTTCAGATCCAATTGAAACGCGTAACGCTTTTGGCAAACCATATGAATCAACCCGACGCACAATGATGCCCCGCGTCATCAAATGCGCATCCGCCGCCACCGCCTTTTCAGCCGAAGCAAAATGAATGAGTACAAAATTGCCAACGCTCGGCGTAACCTCAAGCCCCAGCTTGCGCACTTCAACTGAAACCCACTCCAACCATTTCGTGTTATACGCAATGGCCTGTTCAATAAACCCAACATCTTCCATCGCCGCAGTGCCTGCTGCAATCGCAGGCGTGCTAACGTTGAACGGACCACGAATGCGGTTGAGCACATCAGCAACATTAGGCGGGCAATAAGCCCAACCAATGCGCACACCGGCAAGCCCGAATATTTTCGAGAATGTCCGTGTCATCACGACGTTGGTATTATTCTCAACCAACCCAACACCCGCATCATAATCATTGTTCAAAACATATTCGGCATAAGCCGCGTCAAGAATGAGCAATACGGTCGAAGGCAATCCAGCATGCAAACGCTTCACTTCGGCATAAGACAGATACGTGCCCGTCGGATTGTTGGGATTAGCCAAAAATACGATCTTCGTTGCAGGGGTCACCCGCGTTAGGATTTCACCAACATCAGCAACAAAGTTCTTCTCAGGTGCAATAACTGCCGTAGCACCATTCGTCGCAATGGCTATTGGATAAACCAAAAAACCAAATTGCGAATAAATCGCTTCGTCGCCTACTCCTAAGTAAGCATGAGCTAGCATTTGCAACAACTCATCTGAGCCAGTGCCACCACAGACAATATTGGCAGCATTCAAACCATAACGTTTGGCAATCGCATCGCGTAACTTTGCGGCACTGGGATCAGGATAGAGCGCCAAATTCTGCGAGACCGCATCTTGATAGGCGGCAATTGCTTTTGGGCTCGGCCCCATGGGAGATTCGTTTGATGAAAGCTTGTAAGTCTTTCCCGTCTTTGCCCCAGATTTGCCGGGCACATAAGCATGGATACCAAGAATCCCCGGTTTTGGTCCCGGCCCCGCAAGAACTGACATTATGCGTCCACCTGAATGGCGCTACTGTAATGACCGGCGATCTTCAGCTTGAGCGACGCATTCGAGCGCATCAAACCCACCATCGGCCCTTCATGCTCGGTCAAATAGCCGGGCAGGCATGAAAGCCTTAAATTTCCAATCTTACTTTGCCAAATCGGTTGTGGCGTAAAATCACGTGGCAGCTTGCCTTCGGAAATCACCAACGTCTCGTCATCGCCGCTCGCTTCCACTGGCGCTTGACCGATGAGCAGAAGTTTCGGCAATTCGTCTTCCTTCAAAACAGGTAAAGCCGCCATCACCTGCGCCTTGCCGCCATGACCCGCCGCAAAAGCCTCAACCCATGGCTGCTCGGTTTCAACAACACAAATATCACCAGGTACGGAATCAATCTGCATTAATGCTTGCGCCTCATCACGGTATTCTTCGACATTGATGGCCCCAAAATAATCCCGCAGGCGCAAACGGTGCGCGATATTGGCATTCAAGTGCTTGCTGACATGCAAAGTAATTGGCGCTTGCCGTAAACTGGAATCGCTGATGATAGCTCGCCAAATGCGCAAAATCAGCTCAGGCGAAACGTCGGTTTCCCGAGAGCGCGCCAGCAGCCGCCGCATAATGGCAGCTTCCCGTGTTGGCCGCAAAGGCGAGGCATAAACCTGAATTTCACTTTGTTTAGCGCGTTTGACTTGACCTGTTATGTCGACCCGCTTGGCCAGAAGTCCCAGAATCCGGTCGTCAATCTCATCCAGCGCCTTACGCGCCTCTCCCAAACTTGGGGTCGATGTTAAAATGGGGTTTTCAGTGTTCATAAGGTGGGTCCAAAGCTTTTGTCAGGCCGTCGTAAAGCTTCATAAGGAATAGACGGGAGAAATGCAAAGCGCTATGAATTTTCGCGCTGGCTACGCGAATGCTGTGGGGCAGGTAAAAAGGCTGGCTTGAACCGTGGCAAAACGCGCCTCACTTTGCGACCAGGCGCATAGGCATAAACCTGTTTTTGCGCCTCAATAATCAATGCGCCAGAAATGCTTCGTAAAGCCGCAGCCCCACCAAGCTTTTCAAGACCTCGGGCAAAGGCGGAACCTGCAAATCTTTTGGACGGCGGCATGACCAAAGCATATTCAAACCGTGTGATTGAAAACTGGGCTGTTCGGAGCAGCCCTTGCAATTGCATCCGTGAAAAGGGTTGGCCATGACCAAAAGGCGATATATCACGCATTGCCCAAAGACTGCTGCGATTAGGCACGATTAAAAGCAATTTACCCTGAGGCGTTAAAACTCGCCACACCTCTTGCAGCAACTCATCCGGGCTATCGGTAAATTCAAGGCAGTGGACGAGCAGAGCCACGTCAACCGCGTTGTCTCCCAACGGCAAATCAAGCTCGTCCACCAAAGCCGACGCCACCAGTCCTTGTTCTGGCCAATGAATCACCCCGCGCCTTGCCGGCATCATGGCAATTTGGCGAATTAAGTTTTCGGTAAGCGGTTTTAAAAAAGGGGTTGCATAGCCCAAGCCCAGAAGTGTGGCATGCGGATCCTGTGGCAAATGTCCCGAAAGCTTGGCCGCAATCAAACGCTGGGTGGCTTTTCCCAGCGCAGTGGCATAGTATTCGCGAAGATCAACAACATCCATAAGTGCAGTCTTTAGCGCCAAATGCGCTCTTGGTCACTCAAAGCTTTAAATAGGGTTTCTAAATGTCTCATATCGATATGCGTCAGTTTATGTGTTTGGAAGATAATTATGGGGTAATCATTCACGACAGTGTGACCGGAGCCACCGCTTCGATTGATGCGCCCGATGCGGACGCTGTTGAAAAGCAGCTGAAGAAATTTGGCCGCCAGCTCACCCATATATTTACAACCCATCACCATGCCGACCATGTGCAAGGCAACGCACAATTGAAAGAACATTATGGCTGCAAGATTATTGGCCCAAAAGCCGAGGCGGATAAAATTCCGGGTATCGACATTCAAGTGTCCGGCGGTGAGAAGTTCATGTGGTCAAACCGTGAGATTTTTGTCCATGATTGCCCAGGCCATACACTTGGTCATATCGCATTCAGCATTCCCGGAGAGTTCTCACTTTTTGCAGGCGACACATTGTTTTCCGTGGGTTGTGGACGTGTAATCGAAGGCACATTGGAGCAGATGTTCCACTCAGTGAATCAGTTCAAAACGCTTTCAACCAGCACCTATGTCTATTGCGGCCATGAATATACCGAGGCCAATGTGAAATTTGCTTTGACCATAGAGCCTGAAAACAAAGCATTGCAAAATCGCTTTCATGCTGTAGCTGCAATGCGCGCGCGTGGCGAGATGACCTGCCCCACCACGATTGGTGAGGAACTCAAAACCAATCCCTACTTGCGTTGCGACAGCCCGGAAATTCGTAAAAATCTCGGAATGGAAACAGCAACTGACGCGGAAGTCTTTGCTGAAATTCGAACGCGCAAAAATAACTTCAAATAGTTTTTTTGAAAATCATATCTTTGGCTGCAATAGTGGCACCTGTCGTAATCAGCAGGCAGCCAATGGCAATCGACCAATGATAAGCAGCAAGGCCTGATCCGATAAGCACCACTGTTGAAAGCAATGGCGCCGCATAAGAACTCACTCCGAGAATCATGCGGTCGCCATGCTTCATGCCATAGTCCCAAGCGTAAAACGCAAGCCCCATGGGCAATAGGCCAAGACTGAGCACCGCAAACCACTGCGAATAACTTAAGCTCCAAAGTGTGGGCTCAATGGCAAAATGGGCGACACCCGAAAGTGCAGAACACGCAAAACAAAACCCAGCAACAATATCACTTGGCACTGTGCCGTATTTTCGGATGAGCACCGAAAATCCTGCCCACATGATTGCATAAGGAATGGCAATGATGTGACCAAGCTGCAATCCACCTGAAAGCAAACCGAGTTGTCCTTTGCTGATGACAATGAAAGCCCCCGCAACACCGAGGGCTACGCCCAAAATATGATACCACTTCAATTTTTCGCCCGGTGCAAAGGCTGAAAACACTACGATCAACAACGGCCAGGTGTAGGCAATGAGGCTCACTTCAACAGCAGGTGCATTGCGGATGGCGATAAAATATAGAAGATGGCAGCCAAACAGTGCCCCCACATTGAGCGCCCACACCTGCCATTTTTGACCAAATAAAACCAAGTAAGTACGCGGACGAAATGGCCAACTGGCCACACCTACGAGGCCTCCAATAAAAAAACTCATGGCATTCAATTGCAGAGGTGGAATGGCTTCGGCACTCTTTGATAAATACGCCAAAAAGCCCCACATGATGACAGCGGCAAAGCCGATGAGTGTCGCTTGGGCCTTATTCAAGTCTCGTCTCGCGACCATTCAGCCATGTTTGGCCGCCAACACTGAGAAGAACAGCAACCAAAATTATGGCGCCACCAACAACGGACGAACGATCAGGCACCTCCCCAACAAAAAGCCAAGACCAAAATGGATTTATGATTGCATCCATCATTGCGAGTAGCGCCAGCGTTACACCCTGGACAGTTTTTGCTCCGAGACCATAAAACACCAAAGGAATTGCCAACTGGATAGGCCCCATAAGCATCAATAAGCCGAATGATCTAAAGTCGATTGTAAAAGCACTTGCTGTTCCCCCCTGCCAATGGCTGACGAACCCCGCTACCAAAAACGATAACACCCCACCAACGCAAATGGCCGGCATCATGTCATAGTCGCGGTAACGCCGAAGCAATAAAGTTTGCGCTGCGAATGTAAAGGGCACACCAAAACAAAGTGCCAAGCCTCCCAGATGGCCAGATTGAAAACCATTCCAACCAATCACCAGCGTTCCAGCAATGGCAATAATCGCCGCTAGCCAAGCAAACAAGTTTGGTTTTTCGCCGGTAATCGCCTTCGAGAGAAGCCCGGCAAAAAGTGGTGAAGTAGCTCCAATAACAGAAACAGTCGCGGTGGGCACGAGAGTGAGTGAGGTCACATAAAATGTCGTTCCAGCAGCAAAACACAAAGCCGACCAGAACATCGCCCATCCCGGGATACTGCCAAAAATCTTTCCGGTCTCAGGCCCATACCGCAATACCGAATAGCAGAGCAGCGCTACGGCCATCCAAAAGCCACGCCAGCAATTAATCTGCCAGCCGGAAAGCCCGGGCATCAAGCGCACAAACAGACCAGACAAGCTCCAACCGAAATTGGCGATCAGCACATATAAAACGCCAACCCCAAAACCTTGTCTGCCTGTCGTCATAATCGCTCCGAATCGCAATGACTCTAGCTAAAGCAAATTTTCCTGCAAGGCGAGTTACGCCTTATCTTCAACCTTAAATAGATTTTGAACAAATTAATTTCGCAATCTTGCATTATCAGGATCAAACGGGCTTTCGATGACGATAGTGGTTTTGAAAATCTTGCCTAAAATTTTGATTTCGAGCTCTGTACCAACAGCTGCAAATTCAGGTTTCACCATTGCAAGTGCCAACGATTTATTGCAACGCCAGCCAAAACCGCCATTGGTGGCGCGGCCGATGAGTTTGCCGTTTGAATAGATCGGCTCAGAACCGCGCGCATCGGAATCAGCATTTGTGACGCCATGAACTTCCATGGTCACAAAATTCCAGTTGAGCCCTTTTTCTTTACCCGCCACCAAAGCATCTCGGCCAATGAAAGGGCCTTTGCTGGGGTGTACGAAACGATCAAGCCCGGACTCATAGGCGGAATATTCGATCGAGAGTTCGCGCGGAATCAAACGATATGATTTTTCGATAGAAAGCGATGACATCGCTTTGATGCCATAAGGCTTGATACCAAATTCTTTACCTGCTTCCATCAACTGATCAAACAGCGCAACCTGTTGTTCAACTGGAACATGGAACTCATACCCAAGTTCGCCCACAAAGTTTACGCGCAAGACATGCGCTGTGGCGGTGCCGACGGCAATTTCTTTACCTGAAAGCCATGGAAAGGCTTCATTACTTAAATTTGCATCGGCGAGTTTAGCCAACACTTTTTGTGATTTCGGGCCTGCTAGAACAATCACGCCCAAACGCGCTGTGATTGAATTAAGTCTCACCGAACCATCGGTCGGTGCTAATTTACGCAAATAATCTTGATCATGGCGCTCATAAGCACCAGCCGAAACAAGATAGAACCGACCAGGGGCCCATTCATAAACCGTGAACTCGGCGCGAACGCCGCCGCGTGGTGATAACAAATGGCATAGCGCAATACGGCCCTGCTTTTTCGGAATTTTATTAGCGAGAATAGATTCGAGCCATTCGCGGGCCTTAGGTCCAGAAACTTCCATCTTCGCAAACGCAGACATGTCTTGAATGCCGACATTGTTCATCACGTTCAAACATTCTTCGCCAACAAACTTGAAAGAGTTTGAGCGACGAAACGACCACTTCTCAACAATGCGGCCATCATCAGTTGCGGGCGCGTGATTGTGATTGGTCAACGTATCATCAGAATTCAGTTCTTCTTTTGAAAGCGAATAACCCTTCGGCGCAAACCAACCCGGGCGCTCCCAACCATAAACAGAGCCGAACACGGCTCCCAAATCTTTCATGCGGTCGTAAATCGCTGTCCGCTTTAAAGGTCGCACAGCAGAGCGCTCTTCTTCAGGATAATGTGGTGTAAAGACGTTGGAGTAAGCTTCTTCGTTTTTGGTTTTAAGGTACCCCTTTGTCGCGTAAGGCCCGAACCGACGCGGATCAACTCCCATCATATCAATGGTAGGTTCACCATCCACAATCCATTCTGCTAACTGCCAACCAGCACCACCCGCAGCCGTCACACCAAATGAATGACCTTCATTGAGCCAGAAGTTCTTTTTGTCCCAAGCAGGGCCAATGATCGGTGAACCATCTGGAGTGTAGGCAATCGCACCATTATAGACTTTCTTGATGCCCACTTCGCCAAAGGCCGGAACACGCGTGATCGCCGTTTCGATATAAGGCCCCAAACGGTCTAAATCTTCTTGGAACAATTCATATTCGGATTGGTCTGATGGCCCGTCGACATAACAAACGGGTGCACCCTTCTCATATGGTCCGAGCAGAAGTCCGCCATTTTCTTCGCGCATATACCAGCTTGAATCTGCCTCGCGCAAAACGCCCATTTCGGGCAAGCCCTTGGCTTGGCGTTCTTTGATCAAGGGATGTGGCTCAGTAACGATATATTGATGTTCAACCGGAATGACCGGAATATCGAGGCCAACCATCGCTCCGGTCTTACGCGCGAAATTACCTGAGCATGAAACAATGTGTTCACAGGTGATGTCGCCTTGATCAGTTTTCACTAACCACTCGCCCGATGGCAGCTGCTCAATCGCGGTGACGGAAGTGTTGCGGTAAATCTCAGCGCCGCGAGCGCGCGCACCTTTGGCGAAGGCTTGCGTGAGATCAGCTGGCTGAATGTATCCATCATCAGGATGTTGGATGGCACCCAAAATGCCATCAGTGTTGCATAAGGGCCAAATGTCTTTGAGCTGTTCAGGTGTGAGCATATTCACCTTGATGCCGATGGTTTCGGCAATGCCGGCATAATACATAAACTCATCCCAGCGATCCTTGGTGCGAGCGAGACGGATATTGGAAACTTTCTTGAACCCAACATTCTGGCCGGTCTCGGCTTCAAGCTCACCGTAAAGCTTCACTGAGTATTTATGAATTTGGCCAACCGAATAGGACATGTTGAACAGGGGCAAAAGTCCGGCGGCATGCCATGTGGAACCTGATGTGAGTTCTTTGCGCTCAACCAAAACCACGTCCGACCAGCCCTTTTTGGCCAGATGATAAAGTGTCGAAACACCCACCACACCGCCACCGATGACAACGACTTTAGCTTTGGATTTCATGGGAACGCCTCTTTGGCTTGGAATTTCAACTGAATATACAATAGTGAGCAAAACTCAACAGAGGTGAGAATTCAGCGACTTGGGTCAGGTCATTTCCGACACCGCCATTCCCGTGTGCCTAATTATGAATTCTGCCAAATTGGACACATCATCACGGCTAAACACGGGAACAGTTGAATTTGAGATTTCGCCATTGGAGGCTATAGCGATTATCGTCGGATCAACGCTAGCCAAGTCTGGATGGTTGAGCTGCAAGTTGCGCACTTCTATTTTATCATGTGTATCGCGCTTATAACCTTCGACGATCACCAAATCGCAAGGTGACAACTTTTCCAATACCTGATCCAGTGAGGGCGGTTCTGCCCCTCGCAGCTCGTTCATAATGGCAAAACGGTTTTGCGAGACAACTGCCACTTCGGACGCACCCGCCTTGCGATGTCTGAAGCTATCGCGGCCTTCGTGGTCAATATCAAAATCGTGATGGGCGTGTTTCACGGTTGAGATTTTAAAACCTTGCTCAGTGAGATGGCGCACCAATTTTTCAACCAGCGTGGTTTTGCCGGAATTCTTAAATCCACAAACACCGATCACTTTTTGCATTCAGCGAACCTTGGGTAAAATTTTCAAAGCCGCAGTCAAATCAGCTGGCGTGTTGACGTTCATGAACGGATCATAATCATCGGCGCGCCAATTTACTTTTGCCGCATCAATTTTAAAAACCCAATCTTGCACACGGTTTGATTTGCGCATTTCTTTTTCCAGATTAGCCAAAAGTTTCACAGGCCAAAAGCCTGTGATGAAATGATCTTGGCCTTTAGAATTGGCAAAGGCTGGTTTGGTGCCCGCAAGTTTGCGAATGAGATCATGAGGCAGAAATGGCGAGTCAGACGGAACCGTGACCACGGCATCGTAGCCTTCTTCATCAGCATAACTGAGTGCTGCGTGAATACCGGCCAGCGGTGTATCAATCTCTGTTTCAATATCTGGAATAATATCGAATTCTAAAAAGTGAAATCTTTTGGGATCGCCGTTGGCATTGATCACGATATCTTCCACTTGCGGCATCAAGCGGTCGACCACATGGACAATTAAAGTCTTGCGGCCAAGCTTTGCGAATGCCTTCTCAACACCCATGCGTTTGGATTTTCCGCCTGCAATTATAACGCCGAGGATATTCATGAATATTGATAAATCCGTTGTGGTGGAATGAAGAGTAAAATTTCATCACCTATTTTTATCTCCCCTTCGCATTCAACCCAAACTGTTAGACCGCGCTTATGGGTTGCAGCCTTCACAAACTTCGGGCCTTGCTCTGGATGAGTTTTAGAAATTTCATCATTGACCTGACGGCACGGCGCATTTTCCATGTCGACAACCACAGTAGCACCCGATGGAAATTGCAAGCGTGTTGAGGGCGGCAATAAGGTGAGATCAGGAATGCCCGCAGTTACCACATTGGCCCCAAGCCACGATGCACTGATTGAAGGCAGCTCCATGGCTTTTGCCACGTCAGCCATCTCCTCAAGCGAGATCATGGTGAGCTGGCGCACATTGCGGATAACTGTATTGCGCTTATAGGTGAGCAGCGTGCGGCTATCCGACAAACGTGTAAGCCCTGTATGGCAATCGCCTTCTGGACCAGAGAGTTTGAGAGACAGGCTTTGACGCAGCTGTTTATTAAAACCATCATTGCGGGACTCACGCGCCAGAAGCTGTTCGACCTTTCCGGTGAATGATAATTTGGTTTGCAGAGGCATGGCACTTTTCCGAATTGAAAAATCACTCTATAGCAGCCAGATGAATATTGACCACCCGGAAACTGTGCTGGATTTATCGGGCCTCCTTTGCCCGTTGCCGGTTTTGAAGGCGCGGAAGGCGTTATTGGCTTTGCCCCCAGGCACGGAACTGGTCATTCTGGCGACTGACCCCATGGCGGCTATCGACATGCCACATTTTTGCAACGAGCAAGGCCACCGGCTTTTGGAGCAGTCCAAAGCGGGCGAGACTTTGCGATTCAGGATAAAAAGAAAATGACTTATGATTTCGGCGTTTTTAACAATTGGGGTTCATTGAAAAAGGTTGCAGTGCGCAAACCCATTGATGCTTTCGTGTCGGATGCCAAGATTGATGCCGAATGGAAGGATTTGAATTTTCATTCCCGGCCCGATTTCAAAAATGCTTTGCATGAATTTGAGGCCGTCGAGAAAATTCTCAAAGGCACTGGCGCTGAAGTGATTGAGCTTGGTTCTGCTGAAGGCCTAACGCTCGATAGCCTTTATACCCATGACGCTTTGATCGTGACCCCCAAGGGCCTCGTGCGCCCGAGCATGGGCAAACTACAGCGGCGCAATGAGGCCGCAATCAATGGTGCGCAATTGGAAAAACTTGGTTTTCCGATTGCCGGAGAGATTTCAGGCGAAGGCAAAATCGAGGGCGGCGATCTGGTTTGGATTGATCGGCACACATTGTTGGCAGGGATAGGTTACCGCACCAATCTTGAGGGTGTACGGCAATTGCAGGCCATTTGTGGCCCCGATGTGGATGTGATGTGGTTTGACATGCCGCATTACAAGGGCCGCTCGGATGTGTTCCATCTGATGAGCTGCTTGAGCCCGCTCGATAAGGATTTGGCCGTGGTCTATCTGCCGCTGATGGCCGGGCGCTTGATTGAGTTTCTGGAATCGCGCGACATTAAATTTGTCGAAGTGCCGGAATCTGAGTTTGGCAGCATGGGCTGCAATGTTCTGGCCATGGGCCCGCGCCACGCAATGATGGTGGCAGGCAACCCTATTACTGAGGCGCGCATGAAAGCAGCCGGCGTCCGGGTAGATGTGATTCAAGGCATGGATATTTGCCGAAAAGGCGAAGGCGGGCCAACCTGTATGACCAGGCCTTTGGTTAGAGGATAGAATTATTTTTATCTAAACAGGAATAAAGCTTGACACCGTACGGTGAATGGGCTATATCTCGTCATACCCCACAATTGGGCCTGAACTTCCAACAAGTCTTGCAAGGTGCACGAAGACGACGTTGGGGGTCGCTTAATTAGGATCAAGACGCTTTGGCTGGCCCTTCATCCCGCCGAAGGCAGGGACGGGGCTTTTTTGGATTGCAGCTCGTTGTTAGCCCAGCCCCAGCCTTCGCCGGGGTGACGGCACATATGGTGGTATTTGGTCAGTGAAGTCTCAAAACAACTCTTTCACCTTCGTCGTAAACCCAACGGTCACACTGCCGTCTTCGTATTCAATCAAAGGGCGGCGGATGAGGGAGGTGTGTTCCATGGCGAGTTTGACGGCTTTGGCTTCTGTTAGGCCTTCGGTTTCTGAAGCTGGCAATCCACGCCATGTATAGCCTGCGCGGTTGATCATTTTCTCCCAACCGCCGACGGACTTAGACCAACGGGCGACTTGTTCTTTGGTGGGTTTTTCAACTGAGTAATCAGAAAATTCTACGCCGACTTTTTTCTCTGCGAGAAATTCTAAGGCTTTCTGGCAGGTTGAACACTTCTTCAGTCCGTAAGCTTTGATCTTCATTCTTTATCACCTGTTTAATGACAATGTTTTATCCGTGAACGCATCAGCACCGCCGGTGATTTGATCAGTGAAAGCTTTGAACAGTCCTTCGATTTCGGCCTTTTCAATATCCTTCACGATAAACACCAACCGGGTTTCTTCCACGCCATCCGGCCATGCAGGTATCCGGACAGGGGGATGAAACACATGCTGCACGCCGTGTACGGCCAAGGGGCGCGTCGGATCATCGGAAGTTTTAATGAGGCCCTTCATGCGCAGGAGATTGGCACCGTGATAAGAGCTGAGCAGTTCTAAAAACAGCTCCAGGCCTTGCGGAGAAATGGCGCGAGATTCTTTGAAAGCAAAGGAGCGAATATGTGTGTCATGGCGAGATTTATCGTGATGGTGGTGATGCTCGGCGCGCTGCACCGCTTCATCATTGAGCCAGGCTTGAACATTGGACGTTTTGGTTTTGGGATCATAGAGGCCCATGGTGAAGAGACGTTCCGCATTGGCTTCGCCACGGTGCGTGGTGAGCAGGCGAGCGCTTGGATTTAATTTACGCAGACGACCAATGATGGCGAACATTTTCTCTTCGCCTTCTAAGCCGTTGAGCAAATCCAATTTAGTAAGCACAATCCGGTCAGCGACTGCTACTTGTTTGACAGCTTCGGGATGGGCATCGAGCGTGGCCCAACCGTTGACACCGTCAACCACTGTAATCACACCCTCAAGGCGTAAGCGTTGGAGCAACAGATCATCACGCATCAGTGCATGGAGCACTGGGGCTGGATCGGCAAGGCCAGTAGTTTCGATTAGAATGCGGTCAAAGGCTTTTATCTCGCCGGTATCCCGCTTAGCCAGCAGGTTGCCGATTGTATCAATCAGATCACCACGAATGGTGCAGCAGAGACAGCCCGAGGCCAACTCAATAATATTGTCATCGGATTTTTCAACGAGCAGATGATCAATGCCAATCTCGCCAAACTCATTGATGATGACGCAGGCATTCACCATCATTGGGTCTTTGAGCAATGTGTTGAGCAGCGATGTTTTGCCCGCACCTAAAAATCCAGTCAAAATAGCGGTAGGTATTGGCGTGCGATCAATCATAAAATAACTTTCTTACTCTCAGCAAAACCCGCTAGCACAAGTGCGGCAAGAACCAACGCGCCACCGCCATTCCGAGGTAAGGCAAAGGCGCCTAACATTTAAGGCTTTTTGGGTTTTAAGTTTTTCGGAGGGGACCGGAAACCTAAGTTATCATCATCAGAACCTTCGTCTGTGACAGGCTGATTATCATTTGGGTCGGGCGGCGATGCTGCGGCCATTTGTTGGATCATGGTTTCTGGCATCACATCACAGGGCGCGCCATCTTGTTTATATTGATTGCAGAGCGAAAGGCTGTTGGCCATTTCGAGATTCCACAACATTGCCATATAGCCCGCTTTGTTTGGCATCTTGATCACACCGCCTGTGCCACCGGCTTCAATGCCAGCAGGGCTGATCAAGCGACCACGCAGCGCCATATCGGCTTTGATTGCATCAGGATAAATGCCGAATGAAACCGCCCAACCAGACATGTTATGTGCGTTTGTCGGTGTGACTGGAGCCTTTGTCTTGCAAACGGCTTTGGTCATATCTGCGGGCACAATGGCACCATAAATCTGATCGACAATTTCGGCGACCTTGGGGTGCTGTGGGTCAGTTGGGCGCTCGAAACCAGACTGCAGCAGAAATTGCGAAAGCTGGGCGCGTTGGCCGCCATTGCGCGCGCCCAGAACCACTGAGATCAATTGACGACCACCCTTAATGGCAGAGCCAACAAGATTGTAACCGGAGTTACAGACAAAGCCTGTCTTCATGCCAACGGCTTCGGGCATGAGACGGATGAGACTGTTGTGATTGGGCAGACGGCGCTTGCCGACCACGACAGCTTCCTGAGCAAAATAATGAGAATGCTCAGGGAATTGATTGATGATCAAAGCAGCGATGATGCCAATGTCACGCGCGCTAGTGATTTGGCGGGGATCAAAAAGACCGTTCGGGTTTTCAAAATGAGTGGCTGATAAACCCATATCCCTAGCGACATCATTCATCTCTTTAGCAAAGTTCTTAACCGTGCCGCTGGTTCCCTCAGCCAGCACATAGGCCATGTCATTTGCGGAATAAACCAGCATCGCTTGCAAAGCAAAATCAACCGTCACCATCGTGCCAGTGGGCAGGCCAGTGTGGCTGGCGGGTTGAGCATGAGCCAGTGCCGAAATTGGAATTTTTTGGTCGAGCCTTAAAACGCCCGAACGAATTTTGCGGAATACCACATAGCCTGTCATCAATTTGGTAAGCGACGCTGGATACCACGGTTCACCAGCGCGCTCTTGACTGATCACCTCGCCCGTAAAAGCATCAAACAAAAGCGAAGGGCCGGTGTTGCTGACAGTTTTGTCTTCAGCCCATGCGGAAGCGATGGCAAAAATGCCAAACACGAAAACAAAAATCATTCGCCACATCAAACTCAAACGAACCACACTCCAAGCCAAAACGTGCCTATTGGACTAATCCAAACGCCTTAAGCAATCAACAGCGAATGCGCCGCAGATTAATGCCACTTTACGACCATAATTTAAGAATTGGTGCCCTTGGAGGGACTTGAACCCCCACTCCTCTCGGAAGCGGATTTTGAGTCCGCCGCGTCTACCATTCCACCACAAGGGCCAAACTTGTAATAAAACAGGTTTGATGCGGCTCTCTCTAAACGGGGAAGGCTTGCGCCGTCAACCCCAAGGCGCTTTAAAGTGAAAATGATCCGGATTACCGATTCTTTTTATATTGACGAGCGCGACATCAAGGAAAGCTTTATGCGGGCTTCGGGGCCTGGCGGGCAGAACGTTAACAAAGTCTCGACTGCAGTTGAGCTGCGTTATGATGTTTCGGTCGCTGGTTTGCCAGAGGATGCTTTAGCGCGGCTGGCGGTTTTGGCCGGGCGGCTTCTGACCCAAGACAATATTTTGGTGATACAGTCCCAAGAGTTTCGGTCGCAAGACCGCAACCGCGCAGCGGCGCAAGACAAATTGGTCGCGATGTTGCAGAAATCATTGGTGCGGCCCAAGACGCGTCACAAAACCAAACCCAGCTATTCTTCAACGCTCAAACGCATTGAATCTAAAGTCAAACGCGGGCAAACCAAAGTTCTGCGCCGCAACAAGCCTGATTTGGACTGATTTTGACGTGTTGAAAAAACTTTATGATTGGACGCTTGGATTAGCTTCGCGCAAAAGTGCTGAAACGTGGTTGGCGGTGATTGCCTTTGTTGAAAGCTCGGTGTTTTTAGTGCCCGCTGATATTTTATTTTTACCGATGGCATTGGCGCAACCTAAGAAAGCGTATCGTTATGCAGTAGTGGCCACGATTTTTTCTGTGCTGGGTGGCATTGCCGGTTATTTTCTAGGTTATTTTGCTTATGAGGCGTTTGCTAAACCTGTGTTGAATTTCTATGGTGCATTGACCGAATTTGAACATTTCAAATCTTGCGCTTCAGAACAAACGCTTTTGGTTTTATTGACCACGTCTGGCCTCGCTCATTTGCCTCCAATTAAAATTGTGACGATCTTGGCTGGTGCGATGCAAATTAGTTTTGTATTTTTTCTGCTCTCTTGCATTATTGCGCGCGGTGCGCGGTTTTTTGCACTCGCTTGGGCGCTGCGCACTTATGGCGAAGCGATCAAGCATTTTATTGAAACGCGCTTGGGACTTATAGCCGGTGGTGCGGCAGCAATCATAATTGCGCTTTATTTGGGCGTGAAGTATCTGGGCGGACACGGAGCACTGACATGTTAAGCGCAATTTCTCAAAAGCAAGCCTTTCAAATTATTTTTGCAGTGACGTTGGCAACAATAATTGGCGCTTGGATTTTTGAATATGCAGGCTATCCGCCATGCGAACTTTGTTTGAAGCAACGTCTGGCTTATTATCTTGCGATCCCGATCAGTTTGCTGATGGTTTTGCTTTATGGGCAGAGTTCACCTCTTCAAAAAAATGGCATGGTTGTATTAGCACTCATCATGCTCGCCAGCTGTATTTTCGGTATTTACCATTCAGGCGTGGAATGGAAGTTCTGGGCTGGGCCTACTGAATGCACGGGCAATTTTGCAGGTGGTCTTCCTGATCTGACCAAGAAGGCTGTGATGTGTGATCAAGCCGCGATCCGGATTTTAGGACTTTCATTGGCAGGTTATAACGCCATCATTTCTGCAGCCCTTGTAATCTTAGCATTTAGCAAGGTTCAAGGATCCAGCTCAGCATCCCAATAAAGATAATCCATCCAACTTTCGTGCAAATAATTAGGCGGAAATAACCGCCCATTGCTGTGCAATTGGTTGACGGTGGGGACGACAGGCCATTGGCGTGGAAACATGCCAGCTTTTTTCGGAAGATCGCCGCCCTTGGTCAAATTGCAGGGCGAACAAGCAGCAACCACATTATCCCACGTGGTCTGGCCACCGCGCGAACGCGGGATCACATGATCGAAGGTCAGATCATCGGGCGAATCGCAATACTGGCACATGAATTTATCGCGCAGGAAAACATTAAACCGTGTGAAAGCTGGCGTGCGCGAAGGCTGCACATAATTTTTCAGCGCGATGACGCTGGGGAGTTTGAATTCCGCGGACGAGCTATGCACAACCCGGTCATATTCAGATACGATATTCACGCGGTCTAAAAACACAGCTTTGATCGCATCCTGCCAAGACCACAAAGATAAGGGATAGTAACTCAAAGGCCGATAATCAGCATTGAGTACTAAAGCCGGGCAAGCCTCTGGCGCGATGGGCGCTTGATACAAGGGAATCCTCTTTCAAACCAATCAGTGCTTTGTACTATAAGGACTATATCAGTTCTGTGAAGGGGGCAGTTGTCACGCCTGTTTTAGGCCTTTAAGGCCCCTATAATGGCTCCATAATAGTCTTGCCGCCACCGCCCTGTGTGGCCGCCAAGCTTCGGCGTAGCGTGGCATATCTTTGATTTCGGGGCGATCATTCAATTTTAAAAAATCTTGCACGGCAATGCGCAACGCCAGATCACCCGCAGGCCAAGCATCTGAGGCGCCCATGACGGAAAGCAGATAAATATCTGCCGTCCATGGCCCCACACCTGGCAACGCACAGAGCTGCTTTGCAACATTTTGTTCATCGTATTTTTCAAGCGCTTTGAAATCCAACTCTCCATTCAAAAACCGCCGCGCTATTTCTTGGAAAGTTTTAGCTTTAGCGCGCGAAAGCCCCAAGCTCAGCAACTCTTCCGCAGATAAGTTCAAAATCGTTTCGGCATCAAAGGGTTCAACACCTTTGCGCACCCTGGCCCAAATGGCTGCGGCAGCTTGAAGAGACAAAAACTGCTCGGTCACGATCATCAACAAACCTTCAAGGCCTTGCGGGCTGGTGCGAAGCGACGGCAAGCCATGTTGGTCAATGACGGTTTGAAACCGAGGTTCAAGGCGACACAGCTCGATCACAGATTTTTCGAGATCAGAAATTTCGCGCAAACGCTTCATTTCAGAAATCTGAGGCGATTCCTTTTTTTTCCCAATCGCCAAAACGGGTTGGTTCCGGCCCTTTGGGGCCACCAGTCTCGGGTGGCAGATTTTGAGCCGTGGCAGCAATGCGGCGTGCTTCAGCTTCGGCCAGCGCACGTTTTGCGGCATCAGAAAGCAAGGTTTTTCCCACCTGATTTGAAATTGTCATGGCACCCTCAAAAATTAGCACTTCATTAACCATAGCTTGGCCAGACTTCAACTTTCCCACTTCCGAAGCTCAATTAGCAAGGCAAATGTCGACGCATGTCTGTTCCTACTACAGTGCCCATAGGCGCGGCCAAAGACAAGCTCGCATGGTTTGCAAAACTGCCAACCAGCCTGCGCCCGGGTTTGCGTAAACGCCACTGTGGTCCGAGCGGTTTTGGTCAAATAGTCACGCCACTTACTGTGGGTAATGCAGAACAAGCATCTGAAATGTATGCTGGACGCTTTGCCTTTGCCGGCCAGATCATTGTTGCATCGCCAAGTGATGTCTTTGCGCAAAGCCATGCTAAGCCAGAATGGCGCAGCGCCATGGCAGGCTTGGACTGGCTCACCCATTGCAACGCGAGCAATCGCAACCTGCATGACCAGTATGCCATGCGACTGCTTCATTACTGGAGCCACTCAAAGCACGCTGCGACCGACATTGCGGCACAAACAAGAATTTTGATTTCACTTGCAACAGACGGCCAGATGATTGCGCGGCGTTGTGAGGCTTCTGATCAAGCCTTGTACTTTGAGATTGTCGCACATGAATTGAAAATTTTATTGAAGTTGAGTGCGGGGCATTCAGGACAAAGTCTAAACAAAGCCATTGCGTTGCTCTACTGCTTGAATGGATTTCAAGGTCTCGGGCATTTGCGCGAATTGGCCTATGAACTGATTGAACGCAATCTAGACCGAGTCATTTTGGCAGATGGCGGCCATGCATCTCGTAGCGCTCAAAACCTGATTATTTTTCTGGAACGGGTCATTCCCTTGCAACTGACCAAAACACCAATCATGCCCCCCTTTCTCTCACGCGCATTGGAAAATGGTTTGGCGATGCTTCACTTATTACAATGTGCTGATGGCAAGCTGACTGGTCTAATAACAGAGAATTATGATGCCAAACGGCTGCAGCGATTATTTGATGTTTGGCAAATTAAAATTCCAAAACTCAATTTAGCGCCTCAATCGAGCTTTGCCCGCATTGATCACGAAAAGGCAACACTGATTGCCGACACTTCAACAAAACTTGGTCTTGATTTCTCCGACGGCAAACAGAAACTCGTGCAAACGCAAAGCTTAGAAAACGGACACACGAGTCCTGCCATTATGCAGACTGCGACTCAGGGCACGGTGTTGATGATGCAAAATGCTAATCAAAAACGAACCTGCTTCCTGTCTGCTGATGGTCTTGACCTTCGCATTGAAGACGAATTTGGCATAAACGTCGTAGGTGAGATTTTGATCCAAGTTGCACTTGGCATTCGACTGTCATCTCTGATGGAGGGTCAAGCAGTCATGTTTGTTCTGCCCGATCAATCGGTGTGGCACCTGAAGCAACGCGGCGGAACTGTGCATATTCGCCAATCAAATGGGCACTATGAAATTCTTATCCTGTGCGATGGAAATAAGCTGGGAGGCAAGATTAACTGGTCACTCAAAAAACAGGCGAAGGCCGTTAAGGGTCCGCGCAAAAAGCCAGAATTTGAGACGGGGTTGTTGATCTAAACAAACGGGTTTAAACGGCGGGTGCCTTAGGCTATGGCATCGTTATGACTGAAAAAACTATCAAACGCGCACTGCTGTCTGTTTCCGATAAAACCGGATTATTGCCTTTTGCAAAGTCCCTTGCGGAGCTTGGTATTGAACTCCTTTCAACTGGCGGAACGGCTTCGGCGTTGCGAGCGTCTGGGCTGACCGTAAAAGATGTTTCAGAGGTAACGGGATTTCCAGAAATAATGGATGGCCGAGTAAAAACGCTGCACCCAAAAATTCATGGTGGACTTTTGAATATTCGCACCAATGCTGAACATCAGAGCGCCAAATCAAAAAATGGAATTGAAAATATAGATTTGCTGGTGGTGAACCTTTATCCTTTTGAGGCAACCATTGCCAAGGGTGCAAAGTGGGATGATGCCATCGAAAATATTGATGTGGGTGGCCCAGCGATGATTCGCGCTGCGGCAAAAAACCATGACGATGTGACGGTGGTGGTTGATCCTTCTGACTATTCATTGATTGTTTCAGAGCTTGAAAAAAATGGCGCTGCAACTTTGCTCAGCACGCGGAAGAAACTTGCAGCAAAGGCTTTTGCTAGAACGGCTGCTTATGACAGCGCGATAGCTAGTTGGTTCAACAAACAATTGGGTGAGACGACGCCAGACTATTTCACGCTTGGTGGCAAGCTCCACCAGACGCTGCGTTACGGCGAAAATCCACACCAATATGCTGCCGTTTACAAAACCAATGATGGTCGCACTGGAATTGTTGATGCCGAGCAACTTCAAGGCAAAGAGCTTTCATATAACAACATCAATGATGCTGATGCAGCCCTCGAAATGATCCGCGAATTTGACAAACCTGAGCAAGCGGCATGTGTGATTGTCAAACACGCCAACCCATGTGGCGTTGCTTTGGGAGCGACTTCGGTTGAAGCTTATCTCAAAGCATTGGCATGTGATTCCACCAGCGCGTTTGGCGGCATTTTGGCTTTCAACCGAGATCTTGATGGCAGGACGGCAGAAGAAATTTCCAAACTCTTTACTGAGGTTATTATTGCACCCGGTGCAGATGACGACGCGCGCCACATTCTATCTGCAAAGAAGAATTTGCGGCTGCTATTGCTTCCAGATTTGACCAAACAAAGTGCCGCAGCAACTGTAGTAAAATCCATTTCGGGTGGATTGCTGGTGCAAAGCTCAGACAGCATTTCGGATATGGAATTGAAAGTGGTGAGCAAGCGCCAACCCAGCCCACAGGAAATGTTGGACTTATGCTTTGCTTTCAAAGTGGCAAAGCACGTGAAGTCCAACGCCATTGTATTTGCGCAAAACGAAACTACAGTGGGCATTGGTGCGGGGCAAATGTCGCGGATTGATTCAACGCGGATTGCCGTCAGAAAGAGCCTTGATGCGGCAACCGCACTGGGCTTGAAGACACCGTTCGTCAAGGGTGCCGTGTTGGCCTCAGACGCCTTTTTTCCATTTGCTGATGGCATAGAGGCAGCAGCTGAAGCTGGTGCCACGGCGATCATCCAACCGGGCGGTGCGATGCGCGATGATGAAGTCATCAAGGCCGCAGACGCTGCGGGCATTGCCATGGTGTTTACTGGTGTTCGTCACTTCCGCCATTAGGGTGAGTTAAGACTTCCCGATGGCCTGAACAAGCCGATCCCCTAGCGGAACCTGATTATGTTTAAATCATTCCTCCAAATTACAAGCTCAATACATGCTGGGTGCAATGTGCGAGCTAAGAGGCTGTCGCTTAAATTTTAATCGGATGCAGAATTATTTTGGAACTGATCCACAGGCATTCGCGTTCTTATTGACGGCGGGATTAAAATTTATTGCCACCCCTGCTGCGATTTGGTTCGAAATATTGAAAAGCCAATCCGTTTATCAAAAACCTCTTATTCCCATTTTTATGCTAACTTGAAAATGGAAACAGACTTTATCGTCATTACATGGTCACCATCTGGTCACCGCAACTAAACTAAACAGCAGATTGTAATTTTAAAGTTTTGTAAGTCCTCAATCACACTTACTAAACTGGAGCGGGCGAAGGGATTCGAACCCTCGACCCCGACCTTGGCAAGGTCGTGCTCTACCCCTGAGCTACGCCCGCTTGAGCGGTTGAAACTTGGTTTAGCGCTTCAACGAGCGCGTTATTGCCTAACTGAGCAGCAAATGCAATAGCATCGTTTAAATCCAATCAGACCAAGGTAAAGACCATTCATGCCAGCCAGCCGCACAGAACTTTTTGCTTTGCTTGATAGGCTTGGCATCAAGACCAGAACATTTGACCACGAACCCGTTTTCACCGTGGAGCAGGCCAAAAAGGTTCATGAGGATGTGCCAGGCGGCCATTGCAAAAACCTATTTTGCAAGGACGAAAAAGGCGTTTTATGGTTGATTGTAGCACTGGAAGATGCGGTAATCGATTTGAAAGCAGCACCTGCTAAAATAGGATCAAGGCGTCTATCATTTGGCAAGCCGGAATTATTGATGGAAGTACTAGGCATTGAGCCAGGCTCCGTCACGCCGTTCAGCTTGATCAATGACAAAACCAACCGGGTGAACGTCATTCTCGATGAAGCCATGATTAAGTTAGACCAATTGAACTTTCACCCCCTGAAAAACGATGCCACAACATCAATCACTGCCTCTGACCTTTTAACCTTCATCAGTGCCTGCGGCCATAGCCCGCGCATTGTGGCGGTGAGCTAAAACTTGCGCTAAAGATTCACAATTCCCATCTAATTGGAATGAATGATAGGATTTCGAATATGAACGAAATGATTCTTGATGCCGCAGCCAGCACCGATGCGAATTTGATCAAGGACAGTGACACCAAGAATTTTATGGTGGATGTTGTCGAAACTTCAAGATCTGTGCCCGTGCTGGTTGATTTCTGGGCCCCATGGTGCGGCCCCTGTAAAACCCTTGGGCCCATTCTTGAAAAGCTAACACGTGAAGGCAAAGGCAAAATCAAACTTGTGAAAGTTGATATCGACAAGAGCCCGGAAGTGGCCAGCCAAATGCGCGTTCAATCAATCCCCGCTGTATTCGCCTTTGTTGATGGCAGACCTGTGGATGGTTTCATGGGCGCTCTTCCTGAATCACAGGTCAAACAGTTCATTTCCAAACTGAGCAAGATGGGCGGCAGGGCTGAACAGATTGAAGCAGCGCTGAACATGGCGCGTGAGTCTTTCGAGAAAAGAGAATTTGAGGCCGTTATCGAAATGGCAAACCAGATTATTGAGGTCGAGGCAACACAGGCAGAAGCCTATGCTTTGAAAGCCCGCGCCGAAATTGAACTGGGTTTGCTTGAATTGGCCGCACAAACCTTGGCCACCGTTCCGGTGGATAAAATGCAAGACGCCAACATAATTAGTGCCAAAGCCGCATTAGATCTGGCCTTGAATCCTGTTGATACGTCCGAGCTCAGCCGCCTTGAAGCGGTTATTGCAAAAACCCCAGATGATTTTGCGGCCCGTATTGAATATGCAGTCATCCTCAATGGCTCAAACCAACGTATTGAAGCCATCGACCAGCTGATTTATGTGATCCGCAAAGATCGCAGCTGGAATGATGATGCAGCACGCAGACAACTGGTTTCATTCTTTGAGGCCTGGGGGCCAAAGGACGAAGCAACATTGACGGGCCGCCGCAAGCTTTCATCCGTATTGTTCTCATGAGGATTAAAAATGTCGATTTCGTCACGTTATAGAGAACCAACTGACCTCCCCAAAACCATCCCGCTGTTTCCACTTGCAGGCGCACTTTTACTGCCGCGAACCGATTTGCCCTTGAATATTTTTGAGCCGCGCTATTTGCTCATGATCGAAGAGGCCATGAAAGGGGATCGGGTCATCGGTATTATTCAACCACAAGACAGTTCTGATGATGCCAAGCCTCAACTGGAATCTGTCGGTTGTGCGGGTCGGATTACGTCCTACTCTGAAACCGATGATGGCAGGCTTTTTGTGACGATAACCGGGATTTGTCGTTTTGCCATTATGCAAGAAGTCGAAACATCAGCGCCTTATCGCCAGGCCAATGTTGATTATCGGCCTTTTGCTGTTGATTTTGTGAGCGAGACGGGCGCTCGCAGCGTGAACCGCGATCAGTTGATCAAGGCATTCAGACAATATCTTGAAGCCAATGATATGAGTGCGGATTGGAACGAGGTTGAAGCGGTTTCGACTGAAGTTCTGGTAAATACGCTTTCCCTGCTTGCGCCATACCCTGCGCGCGATAAGCAAGCTCTTCTCGAAGCACCCGACTTGAAATCCCGCGCTGATGTTTTAGTTGCACTTACTGAATTAGCACTCGCCAAATCTTCATCAGGCCCCAGCCGCAGGATGCAATGATGGAACCCCGCAAAGTTGATCCGAAACTACTCGAATTACTGGTATGCCCGGTTACCAAAACGCGCCTAGAGTATGACGCGGGTAGTGCTGAATTAATTTCACGTGCAGCCGGGCTGGCCTACCCTATCCGCGACGGGATTCCCATCATGCTCGCTGGAGAAGCCCGCGAGATCAATCGTGAGTGATGTTTGGCCGACTGAACTTCGGGTTCAGGATAGTGGTGCAAAATTGTTCGTCTCTTTTGATGATGGCACCTCTTACACGTTGAGCGCTGAACTATTGCGGGTTGAAAGCCCAAGTGCTGAAGTCAAGGGCCATGGACCAGGGCAAGAACAATTAGTGTTCGGAAAACGGCGCGTGACCATTTCAAAAGCTGAACCTATCGGATCCTATGCGGTCCGCTTGATTTTCAGCGACACTCATTCGACCGGACTCTATACGTGGAATTACCTAGCCAAACTTGGCATGGGTGAAAAAGCGATCTGGCAAGCTTACGAAACCAAGTTGAAAAGCGAAGGAAAATCGCGTGATTAAATATTGTGCAAATTTTAAAAATTGCATAATTATTAATCATGCGATCGTCATCGAAGATTCCTCTGATTTTAAATAATTAAAATATTTCATACAGTTACCATAATTTTTGAATCTGGCACGCAACTTGTTATGCACAAAGCTGAACAAGAGAAAGGCTTGCCGATGAAATACATTATTGCTGTCATAAAACCCTTCAAGCTTGAAGAGGTGAGGGAGGCTTTGGGCGCAATTGGCGTTCAGGGGATTACAGTTACTGAGGTAAAAGGTCATGGTCGCCAGCGCGGCCATACGGAGTTTTACCGGGGTGCTGAATACGCTGTGAGCTTTGTACCGAAGCTCCGCATCGAAGTTGCCGTTGAACAAAGTCTCGCAGCCAAAGTTGTCGAGGCGATTCAGACCGCAGCCAAAACTGGCCAAATCGGTGATGGTAAAATTTTTGTACTCCCACTCGAGTCAGCAACCCGCGTGCGCACCGGTGAAACCGGCGCAGCAGCGCTTTGATTTTTTTAAGAATTTCGGAAAGGAAAAATAAAATGATAATGGCAAAACTGCCCAAAAGCCTGATGGCGCTGGGAACCGGCTTAGGGCTTGCGGCTCTTCTGCCCGCAACACAAGCCCTAGCGGCGGCAAGTGTGAATAAAGGTGATACGGCTTGGATGTTGACTGCAACCGCCTTGGTCGTGTTAATGACGGTACCAGGCTTAGCGCTGTTTTACGGCGGCTTGGTGCGTTCGAAAAACGTGCTGTCTGTACTAATGCAAGTAACTATCTGCTTCAGTTTAATCGCGGTCCTGTGGGTGTTGTTCGGTTATTCCCTTGCATTCACAAATGGTAGTGGTGCGACTGCCGGTTTCATTGGCGGTTTGTCGAAGTGGGGCCTGTTTGGCATCACCACAAATAGCATGGCGGCAACCTTTTCGAAGGAAACCTACATTCCAGAATATGTTTATGTCATTTTCCAGCTGACATTCGCAGCCATTACCCCGGCCTTGATCGTCGGTGCTTTTGCTGAGCGTATGAAATTTTCGGCTGTGTTGTTGTTTTTGACAATTTGGTTTTGCTTCTCATATCTCCCAATGGCCCATATGGTTTGGTGGTGGGCTGGCCCAGATGCTTACACTTTGAGTGCTGCAAACATCGATATGGTCAAAGCCAGTGTTGGTGATTCAGCGGCTGCAGATTTCTTGGCCAAATTGGCCGCCGCAACGACCGATGCCGACAAAGCGGGCGTTCTTTCAGCTTACAATGACGCAGTGAACGCCGCCAATGGCTGGTTGTTCAACAAAGGTGCTATCGACTTTGCTGGTGGTTCAGTTGTGCATATCAATGCCGGTGTTGCCGGACTTGTTTGTGCATTGATGTTGGGTAAGCGCGTTGGTTTAAACAAAGAACCTATGGCTCCGCATAACTTGACAGTAACGCTTCTGGGCACTGGTTTGCTGATGTTTGGCTGGTTCGGCTTTAACGCAGGCTCAAACCTTGAAGCCAATGGTCTGACAGCTTTGGCTCTTCTAAACTCGATCTTGGGTGCATCTGCTGCAGCTCTAGCTTGGGTTGCTGTAGAGTGGATGGTGCGTGGTCATGCCAGTTTGCTGGGTGCGGCTTCGGGTATCGTTGCCGGTCTTGTGGCAATTACCCCAGCTTGCGGTTGGGTTGGCCCAATGGGTGCAATCGTAATCGGCGCGGCAGCGGGTGTTATCTGTCTGCTTGCTGTAATCTGGCTTAAAGCGAAGCTTGGTTATGACGATGCACTCGATGTGTTCGGTGTACATGGCATTGGCGGCATCTTGGGCGCGTTGATGACAGGTATCTTTGTAAACCCTGCCCTTGGTGGTTCTGGTGTGACAAACTATCTGGCCGTTGATACATCATCGACTGTTGCTGAATACGTGTTCTCAGCTCAGATGACGGCGCAAATCTACGATATTTTTACAGCGATAATACTCTCGGGTGTTGTCAGCTTTATCGCATGTTTGATTTGCAAATACACAGTGGGCTTACGTGTTGATGAGCAATCTGAACGTGAAGGTTTGGATATTTCAAGCCACGGCGAACGCGCTTATTCATAAGCAAGCAAGTCTCTGAACGAACCAAGCGCTTCCGATCAATTCGGGAGCGCTTTTTATTTGCGTAAAGTCGTAAATTTACGGTGCCTTAACCCTATCCCTTCACACTAACATTAACCTTTTATTAGACCCCGCACAAAACGGGGTCTGTCAGCGTGTGGAGAATGGGCATGGCTCTTAATCAATCAATCGAAACGGACGAAAATACTATCCCGGCGAGATTGAAACTGTTTCTCATTCGGCGCGGCTTTGAACTTACAGGCATCATCTGTTTTTTAATTATTGTGTCTATCGGTGCTTCTTTAGCGAGTTGGTCTATTGCTGATCCTTCTTTCAATCATGCCACAGGCAGCCAGCCTACAAATTGGCTCGGCGCACCTGGGGCAATCATTGCCGATCAGTTGATCCAGTATTTGGGGCTGGCCACCTTGCCACTTCTGTTCATTCCGCTGAAATGGGTAATGGGACTTTTTGACCACCAGATGCCTAGTGATTTCCGTCGCTCTGGTTTGAGTTGGATTGGTGCCACTATTTCATTTGGATGTTTATTGGCATGTTTTCCGGCTCCAAATTTCTGGCATTTGGCTAGCGGTATGGGTGGGAATTTAGGAGATGTTCTTTCAGGTCTATTTTTTTCAATCTTGGCTATTGGCATAAAAGGTTTTGTTGCCAAATCCCTCGTCGCTATTTTAGCCTTTGCCGCTTTTGTTTGGACATCAATGCAGGCTTTGGAGTTGGCCAGTATTCCAACGCTGTTGCCCACACCTCGTGCTAAAAAACCAACGCGCGTTTTGAGGACAGAGTTGCAAATGCGCACATCATGGGCGCAGACGCTATCGAATATTTGGACCGCAATTACAGCATCTCGCCCCAAGCCCAAAGTTAGGTCAGCAAGGTCTGCACAACAATCGTCGAACTCTGAGGATGTGCTCAGTCGGTTTGCACCACTTAGCCTCAAGAAATCACCAAAAGCAAAGCTTGGCAGAATTGAACCATCTTTGGTCAGTGGTCACTCTGATGAAGAATTAATCGGAGACCCCGATGAGAACTTCGACGACGCATTGGAATTGATTGATGAAGATGAATTTGAAGAAGTGCCAGCTGCATCGAAAAAGTTAGCAACAAAACTAATTCTAAAATCAAAAACGAAGGCAGCTGCCAATCATTTTGAATTGCCTCCACTTACACTTCTGAGCGAACCAAAGAAAGCAGGGCGCCAGCCCGAATTTGCCCCAGAGTTTCTGGCCGAAAACGCTAGGCGACTTGAAGGCGTATTGGAAGACTTTGGTGTGCGTGGTCAAATCATCAATGTACGCCCCGGCCCTGTCGTAACACTTTATGAACTAGAACCAGCACCAGGCATCAAATCTTCGCGCGTGATCAGTTTGGCAGATGATATTGCAAGGTCAATGAGCGCTATTTCGGCACGTGTCGCCGTCGTGGCTGGCCGCAATGCCATTGGTATCGAATTGCCTAACCCAAAACGCGAAACAGTTTATTTGCGCGAGTTGATGCAAACAGAAAGCTTCATAAACAACAATACAACGCTTGCTTTGGCATTGGGTAAAAATATCGGCGGCGAACCGATTTTCGCTGATCTCGCACGAATGCCGCATTTGCTGATTGCAGGTACGACGGGCTCGGGCAAGTCAGTGGGTATTAACACAATGATCCTCTCGCTTCTCTACCGCCTGCCGCCGGACAAATGTAAACTCATTATGATCGACCCCAAGATGCTCGAGCTTTCAGTTTACGAAGGAATCCCACATCTCTTGGCTCCAGTTGTTACCGATCCTCGCAAAGCTGTTGTCGCTTTGAAATGGGCGGTTCGTGAAATGGAAGATCGCTATAAAAAAATGTCAAAGACAGGTGTTCGTAACGTCGATGGTTACAACACCAAAATTACCCAGATGATTGCCAAGGGTGAGAAACTTTCGCGCACTGTACAAACCGGCTTTGAGCCAGACACGGGTAAGCCAATCTTCGAACAAGAAGATTTGGATCTGCAACCCATGCCATACATCGTGGTGATCATCGACGAAATGGCCGACTTGATGATGGTTGCAGGCAAAGACATTGAAGGTGCGGTTCAACGCTTGGCGCAAATGGCGCGTGCGGCCGGCATTCACGTCGTCATGGCCACTCAACGACCATCGGTTGACGTAATCACAGGCACAATTAAGGCAAACTTCCCAACCCGCATTTCATTCCAAGTGACTTCAAAAATCGACAGCCGGACAATTTTGGGTGAGCAGGGTGCTGAACAACTCTTAGGCCAAGGCGATATGCTTTATATGGCAGGCGGCGGGCGTATTTCACGTCTCCACGCGCCATTTGTGACTGACAGTGAAGTCGAGGAGATCGTCAATCACCTGAAGGCGCAAGGTCAACCTGAATATGTTGAAGCTGTAACCGAAGAAGTCGACGAAGACGAGATGAGCGGTGAGGGCAGTGGCATGGCTGGTGCTATCGGCAGTTCGGGAGATGAGCTGTACGACCAAGCTGTTGCCGTGGTTCTACGCGACAAAAAGGTTTCGACCAGCTACGTCCAGCGTCGTTTGCAAGTTGGCTACAACAAGGCCGCTAGCCTGATTGAACGCATGGAAAAAGAGGGCCTTATTTCAGCCGCAAATGCGACTGGTAAACGTGAAATTCTAGTTCCAGGAGACAGCGCACGGGTTTAGACCAATTCTCGCCGTAAAACGGCCCGCTTGTGGGGCTAGTGGTACATGAACTATAGCAATGGCGTAAGGTTCAAGAGATTCGAAAGTTGATGATGACCAAATTTTTTAAACTTCTAAGTTCCGCTCTCGTAATGATTGGTTTGATGGTGTCGTCACCGATTTTGATGGCGGCTCAAAAATACCCAAGCGTCAGTTTAAGCGCTGACCAAAAGCGCTCACTGCAAAAAATCAACGCTTTCATGAATAGCTACCAGAGCTTGAAGAGCGATTTTACTCAGATAAGCTCTAAAGGCCAAACGGCCCAAGGCACTCTATTAATTAGCAAGCCCGGTAAACTACGGTTCGAATATGCACCACCAAATCCGATGCTGATTGTCTCAGATGGTAAGTGGTTGACGATCAAGAACCGCGTCAAAGAAAAGGGTGATCAGTTCCCTCTATCGGCTACTCCATTGCGCTTGGTCGTTTCGCCGCAGGTTGATCTGGCAGCTGAAACTGATGTGATTGGCTTTGAAAGCAAAGACGGTATTACCAGCATATCTTTGGCTGATCGCAAGAGCTCGTTGGGTGGTTATATCGTTTTAGTGTTCGACGAACAACGTAACCAGCTGCAACAGTGGATTATTGTCGATGGTAAGGATCGTCGTACTACAGTGCAGCTTGCTAACATTGAAACTGGCGGGAGGTTTGATCCCAAACTCTTCATCGGAAAAATTGACCGTCCTGAGGGGAAGCAGAATTAAGCTTTAGTTTTTTAAATTCTATCCTTGCTCCTGTTTGAAGCTCATGCCATTTGTTTGGCATGAGCTTTTCAATTGCAACTTGGAATATAAACTCGGTTCGCCTTCGCATTGGCTTGGTACAACGCCTTTTGTCTGAGGCAAAGCCGGATGTCTTGTGCTTGCAGGAAACCAAATGTCCCCAAGGCCAATTTCCATCAGGTCCTCTGAGTGATTTGGGCTATACCCATATCGCTGAGTTTGGTCAGAAGGGCTATCACGGTGTTGCGATTGTTTCGCGTATCCCCTTTAACACTCAACACTCGCGCGATTTTTGTAATAAGGGCGACAGCCGCCACGTCAGCGTACGCTTTGAAGGCGAAAAGCCATTTCTGTTGCATAATTTATACGTACCTGCCGGCGGAGACGAGCCTGATCCCGAAATCAACGAAAAGTTTGCACATAAGATTGCCTTTATTGATGAGATGGAAGAGTGGTCAAAAGCTGATGCAATGCCGAAAGGTTATGGTGCAATTGCCGTCGGCGATTTGAACATTGCACCGCTCGAGAACGACGTATGGTCGCACCGTGAGCTTTTAAAAGTTGTAAGCCATACGCCGATTGAAGTTGAAGGCTTTGGCCGCATCCAAAAGGCCGGAGACTGGCAGGACGTCATGCGCAATCATATTCCTGCTGCCAAAAAACTCTACACTTGGTGGAGCTACCGCGCCAAGGATTGGGAATCGTCCGACCGTGGACGCAGATTGGACCATATTTGGGCCACTAAAGACATTTCGGATCGCTGCACCAGTATTGAAGTGCTGCGCCACGTGCGCAATTGGCCACAGCCTTCCGACCATGTGCCTGTCGTGGCAAAATTCGATTTCAATATAATTTAAAGATCGGAAAATTTTCGGGCTTTAGTTAGCAACACCCGCACAGATTCATACTCGCGCACTGAGTTCACAAGTTTCTCAGATAGATTATGCAGCACAACACGGCCAAACTCTGGATATTCTTTGGCTACGCGTAAGAACAATTCATGGCTGATACGAGCGGTTGATACAATGTCGAGAGCCTTAGCTGTGAGCGTGCTGGGATTACCGCCAATCATAGCAACTTCACCAAGCAGCGATCCGGGCTCAGCACGACCGATGCTCTGGCCAGATCTCCGCAAATCAACACTTCCGTTTAATACAAAAAATGCTGCACGCACCTTTTTATCTTCAGTAAGTATCTCTTCACCGATTGAGAATTCCTGGCGGTCGGCCGCAAAGGCCATGATCTGCAAAGGCACAGATTCGCATTCCCTAAAAATTGGGATTTGGCGCAATGTTTCAGCATCTGCCCGAACACTCATGCCCGATTTTGCCCCTTTAGCGAATCAACACTCTCTTTGACTGCGATTGGTGGTTTAAATCAAGGGACGAGCTTATAGCCGCCACCTTCTGTCACCAGAATCTCTGCATGAGCAGGGTCGCGCTCAATCTTCTGCCTAAGGCGATAAATATGCGTTTCAAGGGTATGGGTCGAAACACCAGCATTATAGCCCCAGACATCTTGGAGCAATGTTTCGCGGCTCATGCTTTGTTCGCCCGAGCGATAAAGGAACTTAATGATTGAAGTTTCTTTTTCGGTCAGCCTGATTTTTTTGTTATCATCACGAATTAGAACTTTGCTGGCAGGTTTAAAGACATAAGGTCCGATTTGGAAAACCGCGTCCTCGCTATGCTCATGCTGGCGCAAGTGCGACCTTATGCGGGCCAAGAGAACGGCAAATCGGAAAGGCTTGGTCACGTAATCATTGGCCCCGGAATCGAGGCCCAAAATTGTATCAGAGTCCGAACCTTGCGCAGTAAGCATCACGATTGGCCCTTTAAAGCCATTACGACGCATAATTTTACAGGCTTCACGTCCATCCATATCAGGCAGATTGACGTCAAGAATGACGATATCCGCATGATCAGCTTTGAGAGATTTAACACCAGCCGTCGCTGTTGCCGAATCCGTCACCACGAATTCGTCATGCAGGCTGAACTGTTCTTTCAGCGTCTCACGCAGCGTATCATCATCATCAACAATTAGGATCTTCTTGGTTGTAGACATTTTTCTAATCTCGCAGTTTCAAATCGGAGTGAAATTCATGTTATGCTCAATGCCCGAAGCAGGTCAGGCGGACAACACAACTCACCGTGAGCAAAATCATAACACATCTTCACATTCGCGCGATTAACGCGTGTTCAAGTCGGGGCATCTTAACACTAGGGGCCACGAGGTTTCCATGCCGATTAGGGAATACGGGGCGGCGCTTCCGCAAACGCGAAGGCGATGGGGCCAGTCCCGTGGGTGTATTTAGACTGGAACAGCTTTATTACCGTTCAGACAAGATGGTGCGACCAAAAACAAGGCTGAAATCACGTTCTCTTTCAAAAACAGACGGTTGGTGCGACGCTCCAAGCCATTTTGCCTATAATCGCCTCGTACCATTACCATTTAGCGCAAGTCATGAAGCACTTTGGCGGAGTGATGACGCTTACGATCTCGTGATTTCAACCAGCCACAATCAGCGCCCTCGCATTAGAGGTTTTGGTAGTGCAATTTTCTTGCACGTTACAAATGGAACGAAAGGCACGGAAGGCTGCATCGCTCTCTCGAAAAAACATTTGCGCATGGTGCTTGCGCGCTGCACCAAGGATACTCGTCTCTCAATCTGGCCTAACTCGTAACAGCCTTCGGCCTGGTTCCGAAAATCGCTGATCCAACCCGCACGCAAGTAGCGCCTTCTTCAATAGCGGCCTCAAAATCACCACTCATACCCATAGACAGGACGGGAAGTTGGTAGGTCTGAGCCATACCTTTGAGCGTTTTAAAATGTAATCTTGGATCATCTTCAACGGGCGGAATGCACATTAGTCCCTGAATATGAAAGGCAAACTGTCCACGGCACAGATTCATGAATTGCTCCAACTCTTCGGGAAGGACACCAGCTTTTTGAGCTTCACGCCCCGTATTTACCTGCACCAGCAATTTAGTGTCGACTGACTGTTTTTGGATTTCTTTGGAAAGTGCCAAAACAAGTTTGGGCCGATCAACAGTTTGAATAACGTCGAACAATTGAACGGCCTCAGATACTTTGTTGCTCTGGAGCGGACCAATCAGATGAAGTTCAATGCCCGGATATTTCAGGCGTAATTCTGGCCATTTTTTCTGAGCCTCTTGCACGCGGTTTTCCCCAAAAACCCGGTGGCCACTCTCCAAGATTGGAATAATATCTTCTGCATCAAAGGTCTTGCTGACAGCAATTAGTGTCACCTCAGACGGCACGCGCTCAGCCTTGATCGCCGCTTTTGCGATACGCTCTTTAACCAAAGCCAGTTGATTTTGTGATTGGGTCATTTGATCCGTCCTTATGACCACGCTTGCAGCACTTTTCAAGGACTGGTACGTGGATGCAATTGATTTTGATTTAGAAGGAATTTGGCGTGGCCGCTGAGCGTTATAACCACCGGGAAGTTGAACCCAAATGGCAAAAATTTTGGACGGAAAGTAAGTCCTTTGAAGCTAAGGAGGATGTTTCGCGTCCGAAATATTATGTGCTTGAGATGTTCCCTTATCCGTCGGGTCGTATTCACATGGGGCATGTGCGCAATTACACAATGGGGGATGTGATTGCGCGCTTTCGGCGGGCTTGTGGTTACAATGTTCTGCACCCTATGGGCTGGGATGCTTTCGGCATGCCAGCAGAAAATGCGGCTATCGAACGTGGCGTACATCCAAAATCTTGGACGTATGAAAATATCGCGGCCATGCGCAAGCAACTTAAATCAATGGGTTTGGCCATCGATTGGTCGCGTGAATTTGCAACGTGTGACCCATCCTATTATCGCCACGAGCAAGCAATGTTCATCGATTTCATGGACGCAAATTTGGTTGAGCGGCGTGTTTCATTGGTGAATTGGGATCCAGTTGATCAAACTGTTTTGGCCAATGAGCAGGTGATTGACGGTAAGGGCTGGCGCTCGGGTGCTGTCGTTGAAAAACGAGAGCTGGCTCAGTGGTTCCTGAAAATTACAGCTTATGCAGATGAACTTTTAAGCGCATTGGACGGCCTCGATAAATGGCCAGAAAAAGTGCGCTTAATGCAAAAAAATTGGATCGGCCGCTCAGAAGGCTTGCGCTTCACATTTGACTTGGAAGATGCGGCAGGAAAAAAACGGGACCAAGGATTGACCGTTTACACAACACGTCACGATACGATTTTTGGGGCAAGCTTCTGCGCTGTTTCTGCGGATCATCCACTGGCTAAAGAAATTGCAGAATCGAATGAAGATGTGGCGACCTTCCGCAAAGAAGTGGCTGCACTAGGAACCAGCGAAGAGAATATTGAACGCGCTGAAAAGCGTGGTTGTGCTTTGGGTGTTTTCGCGCGCCATCCGTTTGATCCGAATGTGAAGCTCCCAATCTACGCAGCAAACTTTGTTTTGATGGGTTATGGTGAGGGCGCGATTTTCGGTTGCCCCGCCCATGATCAGCGCGACTGGGATTTTGCGACGAAGTATAATTTGCCGATTTTGCCAGTTGTAGCTCCGCGCGGGATAATATCGCCGCCATTAGGTGATGCGCCTTACCTTGACAAAGACGGCGATGAATGTGTGTTGGTGAACTCACAATTCTTAGACGGCATGAACGTCGAGCAGGCCAAAGCAGAAGTTGCCAAACGCATGAAAGACTCTGGCCGCGGCGAAGTGCGGGTAAATTTCCGTCTTCGTGATTGGGGTGTTTCTCGTCAACGCTATTGGGGCTGCCCCATTCCGGTTGTTCATTGCAAGGATTGCGGCATTGTCCCTGTGCCTAAATCTCAATTGCCAGTCGAGCTTCCGGAAGATGTGACATTTGATAAGCCTGGTAATCCACTATTGCATCATCCAACCTGGAAACATGTCAATTGCCCCAAGTGTAATGAACCTGCGGAGCGGGAAACCGATACGTTTGACACATTCATAGATTCATCTTGGTATTACGCACGCTTTGCTTCATCCCATGCATCAATCCCCGTAGATCAGGATGCTTCGAAATATTGGCTGCCCGTTGATCAATATATTGGCGGTGTCGAGCATGCTATTTTACATCTGCTTTATTCTCGCTTCTACGCAAGAGCCATGGTGAAGACAGGTCATTTGCAAATAAAAGAACCGTTCGAAAGTCTGTTTACACAAGGCATGGTCATTCATGAAACGTTTAGAACCAAGTCCGGTGAATGGGTCTTACCTTCTGACGCTGTAACTAAGGACGGAGCTTGGGTTCACGGAAGCTCGGGTGAGCCGCTAGAATTGGGCGGTGTTGAGAAAATGTCAAAGTCCAAAAAGAATGTAGTTGATCCTGATACGATCATTGCTTCTTATGGAGCTGATACTGCGCGTTGGTTCATGTTGTCCGATACTCCTCCCGAACGCGACATTCAGTGGACCGAGGCTGGTGCTGAAGGTTCATGGCGATTTACGCAAAAGATTTGGCGTCTCGTAAATGATATCGCGGCAACACCGTCACAGTCAGTTTCTATGAACGAGCAGGGTTTGGCATTGCGCCGAATTTCCCACAGAACGGTGGCCACTGTCACCGATGATTTGAACAACCTACGATTTAATCGCGCCATTGCGCGGATTTATGAATTGGCCAACGCGATTAGTCAATCTTTGCAGTCAGCAAACAAGTCTGATGCTTTAGACGGAGCTTTGCGCGAAGCTGGGTCATTCCTCGTCTTATTGATGGCTCCAATGATGCCACATTTAGCTGAAGAGTGCTGGAAACTGCTCGGTCACAAATCAGCAGTGGTGGATGGCAATTGGCCCAAGGTAGAGGCAGGATTAGTGGCTGTTGACGAAGTAACCATTGCCGTTCAGATTAACGGTAAGCGCAGAGATGAAATGACAGTGGCTAAAGGTTTAGATCGTGGTGCAGTTGAAGTAGCGGCATTGGCGTTGGACACCATTATGCGCCAACTCGATGGTAAGTCTGTAAAGAAGATTATTGTTGTTCCTGACCGAATTGTAAATATCGTGTGCGAGGGCTGATTGCGGATTTTTATAAATATAGTCACATGTTTTTGTTTGTTGTTCATGACAGGCTGCGCATCTTATCGCCCACTCTATGGTAAGGGCCCAAGTGGCGAGGGCGTAACATCATCTCTGGCTGCTGTTTCGGTTCCTGAACAACATACCAGAAGTGCTCAATTGGTACGCAATGAATTACTGGGCAGCATGGGCTCCGCTCCAGTTAAGTTTGCTCTGAAAATGGTCGTGACCGAAAAGACCATTGATGTTTCAACATTGTCGGCATCTAATCTCCATCGCAAGCGGTTTAATCTTACGGTGCATTATGAATTGGTGAACATTTCTTCTGGAGCAGTTGCAAGTTCTGGTGACAGTTTTTCGAACGTATCTTTTGACACGGTTCGCCAACCTGTAGCTGATTTGCAGGCTGCGAACAGTGCCATGGAACGTGCGTCACAAGAGGTTGGACAAGATTTGCGCCAACGCGTCGCAGCCTATTTTGCTGATCACCCCGCTTGAGTTTCTCAATTGACCGTCCTCCGCGAAGATGGCTTTGAACAATTTCTAAAACGCCAAGTTGGGTCGATGAACGGCGTACTTATTCACGGTTCTGATAGCGCCGCTGTAGCCAGTTTTGGACGTCACGTCGTGAGAGCAATAGTTGGCGCTGGTGGTGAGGCAGAGCGTTATGACGCAAGTATTCTCAAAGAAGGCGCTGGACGTATCCATGACGAGTTTTATTCATTGTCACTGCTGGGCGACCGGAGAGTTCTTTGGATTGACGACGTTGGCGATGCGAATTTAAAGATACTAATTGACATTATAACATCGACTCAGTCTGCAAATTTTGTTTTTCTCAGTTCTGACACTTTGTCCAAAACTTCAAAACTGAGAACGGCGTGCGAGGAAGCCCCGAAGTTTGGAGCGCTGGCGTTATATGAAGAGGGAATCGAGGCAGTTCGCACTCGTCTCGAAACTCTGATTTCAAGGGCGGGCTTGAAATGGGACGGTGGGGCAGAGGAATTGTTCTTGGAAATTGTAGGAACTGATCGCAGTGTGGTGACCCAAGAATGCGAAAAGCTTACACTCTATTGTTTGGGTCAAAAGATGATTACCAGCGCTGATGTATTGGCCGTCTGCGGTGACACGGCATCGTCAAACTCCGATAGCTTGATCGATTCAATGTTGATCGGTGATCTTGAATCTGTTGACCGGATGCTCGGGAATTTGGATGGCGACACGGGTGGGCAACGGATGATCCTGAGTTCTGCCATTTCGCATTTGGTAAGGCTTCAAGAATTACGCAGCATCATGGACGGAGGCGCTAACGTCGACGCAGCTGTTCGTGGCGCCCGGCCCCCAATTTTCTTTAAAAGACAATCAGCTGTCGTTTCACAACTTCGTAAGTTTGAAGGGGGGGAACTCATGTCAATGCAACAGTCTTTGGCAGCGGCAACATTTCAAATGCGAAAAAATGCGGATCTTGGCGATGCAATAACCAGCCGTGCCCTTCTGTCATTGGCGCGGCTTGCACGTTCTAAATCAACCGACTTTCGCAGTTAGTTTACGGATCACATCATCAAGCTGATCGAGTGATTTGTAACTGATCAACACCGATCCTCCGCCAGCGCCCCTGTGCTTAATTGAGGTGCTGAGACCAAGCACTTCTGTTAACGTTTTTTCAAGCGCACGCGTATCAGCATCTTTTTCTGAAGCGTAAGACTTGATCTCTGGCGCTACTGAATTTTTTCGCGCGAGTTCTTCTGCTTCACGCACAGTCAGACCAAGTTTTATAATTTGATCGGCCATTTCGGTAGGATATTCAGTGGCAACGAGTGATCGCGCATGACCAGCAGTTAACTTTCCATTTTCAATTTGCTGTTGAATCGCTTCAGGCAAACTCAGCAACCGCATCGTGTTAGCAATATGACTGCGGCTCTTGCCGATTGAGTCTGCAAGTTGTTGCTGTGTGTAATTATATTGATCCATCAGCTGACGATAAGCCCGCGCCTCCTCTAAGGCATTGAGGTCACTACGCTGAATGTTTTCGATGAGTGCGATTTCAAGTGTTTCGCGGTCATCCAGTTCACGAATGAGAACTGGCAACTCATGAATTCCTGCCCTTTGACTGGCGCGCCAACGGCGCTCACCTGCAACAATTTCAAAAGACCCATCGGCACGCGGACGCACAACAAGCGGCTGGAGCAACCCCTTATCCTTCAGAGATTTAGCCAGACTTTCCAAATCTTCTTCAGCGAAATGCTTGCGAGGGTTATTGGGGTTAGGATGAAGCAGCTCAACGGGCACATGCCGCAAGCTGCGTGCATCTTGCACAATTGCCTCTTCGGATGTGTCGTCACCGATCAAAGCAGCAAGGCCGCGTCCAAGTCTACGTTTTTGAACCTGAGTCATGATTATTATCCTGTATTTGTCCTTGGCTCAGATTGTTTCTGTACCGAATCGATTATGCCGCACGTAATTCTCGTTCTCTTTTAATCACTTCCGACGCAAGCTTAATGTAGGCCTGAGACCCTACGCAGGTATGATCATAAAGTAGAACTGGCTTACCATAAGATGGCGCTTCTGAAATACGAACATTGCGCGGAATGACCGTTTGGTAGACTTTGTCCCCAAGAACCTCGCGCACGTCAGCAGCAACTTGGTCAGAAAGACTATTGCGCTTATCAAACATGGTGAGCACTACACCCTGGATGATCAGGCGAGGATTGAGAGTGGTACGAACCCGTTCCACTGTTTTGAGAAGTTGGCTCAAGCCTTCCAGCGCAAAGAACTCACATTGCAAAGGAACGAGAATAGCATCCGCGGCTGTCAACGAGTTGATAGTCAAGAGGTTCAATGATGGCGGGCAGTCAATCAGAATGTAAGTATAGTTCCGGTGAGCGAGTTGCCGCATCCGCCCAATTGCATCTGCAAGACGGTGTGTCTTGCGATCAAGATCAGAAAGTTCAATTTCAGCACCCAACAAATCAATTGTTGCAGGGACGCAATGAAGCCTTGGTATGGCCGATTCGATGATCACATGATCAAGCTGCGCTTCGCCAATCAACACATGGTAGGATGATTTCTGGTTTTGCCGTCTGGCTATTCCAAGCCCCGTACTGGCATTACCCTGTGGGTCAAGGTCAATGACCAATACAGATTCGCCAACTGCAGCAAGTGCCGTTCCCAGATTGATTGCAGTCGTGGTTTTCCCCACGCCGCCTTTTTGGTTGGCAACAGCGAGAATACGAGGTGTTTTGGCTTCGGTGCTAAACATGGGCGATCTCCTTGATCTCCAGAATAACAGAGTGCGAATCGGTTACACTTGGATGCGTATTATACGCTATATTCCATGATTTAGCAGCTTCGTTGAGTTCATTCTGGTATTCTTGACCCTTGTGGAAAAGTGCTTTTGCTCCGTCGCGCATAAAGGGCTCAGCAAGGCTAAGCAGTAAAGGTAGAGGTGCGAAGGCGCGCGCCGTAACAAGTTGCACGTTCGGCATTTCAGGCGGCGCCTGCTTGGGTTCCAGTCTTTGCCGATGTACGCTCCCTTTGATTTTCATATGCCTTAAGGCTTCCTGAAGGAACGCCGTTTTTTTTGTGTTCGACTCATAGAAATGAACTTCAGCATCTTGCGTGGCCGCCAAGACTAATCCGGGAAAGCCACCGCCAGAGCCAAGATCGGCTATAGCTTTTGTGTTTTTTGGTATCAAAGGCAAGATTTGCAAACTATCGACGATATGTCTGTTCCATAAATCCGGAATGGTCGCAGGTGAGATCAGATTGATATGGGCCTGCCAAGTAAGAAGCAACTTCTCAAGAATGATCAGACGCTCCACTGATTCACGTGAAACACCAAATTTTTCAACCTCAGCAAAACTAGGTGTTGTCATTTCAGGCAGCGTTGCGTGACTTGGGCCGCTTGATATGGCCTAACAAGCAAGCAAGACCCGCTGGGGTCATACCATCGATACGCTCGGCCTGACCCAATGTTTCTGGCCTTATGCGGGCCAACTTTTGGCGTAGTTCCATTGAGAGACTGGGTAGGGCAGAATAATCCAAATCGGGAGGAATTCGGTACTCTTCCTCACGGCGTAAGTTTTCGATCTCGCTGTTCTGACGATCCATATACCCTGAATAAAGCGCATCAGCCTCCAGAGCCTCTTTGGCAAAATGCGGCAAAGCTGCAAACTCTGGCCAAATGCGCTCTACTGCTTCCACTCCCACATCGGGCATCGAAATAAAATCAATCGCTGTCCGGGTCTTCCCATCCTGATTAACCCGCAACCCAAGCTTCGCAGCCGCGGATGATGTGAGACTTAGCGTTTTCGACAATGCCCGCGCCTCGTCTAATGCTCTCAGTTTTGTGAAATAGGCATTTTGACGCGTCGTGCCAACCAACCCTAATTCAACGCCACGCTGAGTGAGCCTTTGATCAGCATTATCGGCGCGAAGAGTCAGGCGGTATTCGGCCCGCGACGTAAACATTCTATAGGGCTCTGAAACACCTTTCATCACCAGATCATCCACCATCACACCCAGATAGCCATCGGCACGCCCAAATACAGCCGGTGTCTGCCCGCCAACCGCGCGAGCCGCATTGAGGCCCGCAATCAATCCTTGGGCTGCAGCTTCCTCATAACCTGTGGTGCCATTGATTTGACCAGCCAGATAAAGCCCAGGCAGCTTCTTAATCTCCAGAGTATGTTTCAACTCACGTGGATCGACATAGTCATACTCGATGGCATAACCAGGCCTTATAATACGTACATGTTCAAGGCCCGGCATTGAGTGAATAAAGTTAGCCTGCACATCTTCCGGCAGGGACGTCGAAATCCCATTTGGATAAACCGTATCGTCATCTAGTCCCTCAGGCTCAAGGAACACTTGGTGCGCTTGTTTTTCCTTAAAGCGGTAAATCTTGTCTTCAATTGAAGGGCAATAACGAGGGCCAGTTCCGGTGATCTGTCCCGAATAAAGTGGCGACCGTGAAATATTGTCAGCGATGATCTGATGGGTGGCCTGAGTCGTGGTCGTCATAAAACAGGAAATTTGCGGTGTTATAATTCTGTCAGTTAAAAAAGAGAATGGAACTGGGGGTTCGTCACCTTTCTGTTCCTCGAGTATTTTCCAGTTGATTGTTTTGCCGTCGAGGCGCGCAGGCGTTCCCGTCTTTAAACGACCAAGCGCCAATCCCACTTTTGTCATCTGTTCGGATAACCCGCGAGCAGGTGCTTCACCAACCCGGCCTGCGGGAATTTTCTGCTCGCCAATATGAATGAGACCGTTCAGGAAGGTGCCAGTGGTCAGGACAACTGCACCGCTTCGGAACTCGCGACCATCTTCCGTCGAAACACCCACCACATGATCATTCTCGATGATCAGCCCAAAAACTGCGCCTTCAATGATGTCGAGATTAGTTTGTTCCGTTAGCGCTTTTTGCATCGCTTGCCGGTAAAGTTTTCGGTCTGCTTGAGCACGTGGCCCACGAACCGCTGGGCCTTTGGACCTGTTAAGCAACCGAAACTGAATTCCGGCCGCATCAGCCACTTTACCCATTACGCCGTCTAGTGCATCAATTTCGCGAACCAGATGTCCCTTGCCCAATCCACCAATGGCAGGATTGCAAGACATTTCTCCGATCGTATGGGCTTTGTGTGTGAGCAAAACGGTGCGCGCGCCAACACGCGCCGAAGCCGCCGCTGCTTCGCAGCCAGCATGACCTCCACCAACTACGATTACGTCAAACGCGTTATACATTTTTCAAACTCGGACTAAATGCTGTGTGCCTATTAGTCCGTTCACGGAGCAAGGTCAAAGAAGAATGAGTTTCACGTGAAACATCATTTACCAATGCAAAATTCAGAAAAGATGCGACCAAGCAAATCCTCAACATCAATGCGCCCTGTAATAGAACTCATAATGCGACACGCATCACGCAGCTCTTCTGCCAGAACTTCAACAGGAAGATCCGGATGATCAAGAACATCGTTAAGCTTCCGAATCGTTTTTTTAACAGCTACAACATGACGATCACGAACAACAACAGCATCTTGAGTTAATGCTGAACGCTCCGAAATCAAGTGAGTTAGTCTTTTGCTAAGTAGGTCCAGTGCAGACCCGGTCTTAAGTGAAATAGACAAGGATGATTCGTTTCGGTTTAGAATCGAATCTTCATCGATCAGATCTGACTTGTTTACGACCAAGAGATCGGGAACTCTTGCTGGCCCTACTTCACTGCTTACGTCAGGTGAGGTAAGCCAAAGCAAAATGTCAGCGTCGCGAATTTCGGCTTCAGCGCGTGCCATACCGATCTTCTCAATTTCATCCGTTGAGTTAATTCGAAGCCCTGCCGTATCGGCTAACACCAGACGCACACCTTCAAACTCAACGACTGCCTCAACCACATCCCGGGTCGTCCCTGCCTGATCAGAAACAATCGCCGCATTGCGTTGAGCCAACCAATTAAGCAGTGACGACTTCCCAACATTGGGGGGGCCAGCAATCACCAACCGCAAACCGTCACGCACCGCATTAGCTCGTGAGGATTGCAAAAGTGCCGCTTCAAGTTCTACACGTAATTTTCGAACGGCAGGTATCATTTGAGTGATAGCAGAGGCAACCACATCTGGCTCTTCCACAAAATCAATAGCCGCATCAATTAAAGCAAGCACATTAATCAAATCCCCGCGCCATTTCTCGTAAACTGAACTGGCCTCACCCAAAAATTGCCGCATCGCGAGACGATGTTGCGATTCAGTGTTGGCTGAAAGCAGATCAGCCAAACCTTCGACCTCAACTAAGTCCAGAACACCATTATCAAAAGCCCGACGCGTAAAGGCACCGGCCTCTGCAGGATCGACACCATCAATGTCGGATAGTTCAGAAAACACCTTTGAAACAACCGCCGGGCTGCCATGCAAATGAAATTCGGCAACATCTTCACCCGTCGCGGTGGCTGGCCCAGGAAACCAAAACACCAATGCCTGATCAATTATGCCTTGGTCTATGAATGAAACCAATCGGCGAAGCACAGCGCGGCGGGGAAGCGGCAATACCCCCGCTAAGCGTATGAGCGTTTCAGATGCTTTCGGACCCGAAACACGGATAACAGCAATACCGGCCCTACCGAGACCAGAAGATAGCGCATAAATGGTTCTTTTGTCGTTCATTTCGGATTCGAATCGATACCAATTTCGACCCAGAAAAACAGTGTTACGCGTTCATGGAATCAAAGAAATCACTGTTACCTTTGGTCTGACGCAATTTATCGAGCAGGAACTCAATTGAATCAACAGTACCCATCGGATTTAAAATCCGGCGCAACACATAGGTCTTCTTTAGAACCTCAGCCTTTACCAACAATTCTTCCTTACGCGTGCCAGAACGCAGAATATCAATTGACGGGAACACACGCTTGTCAGCAACCTTTCGGTCCAAGATAATTTCGGAGTTACCCGTACCTTTAAACTCTTCGAAAATAACCTCATCCATGCGGCTACCGGTATCAACCAAAGCTGTCGCAATAATTGTAAGTGAACCACCCTGTTCAATATTTCGAGCAGCACCAAAAAATCGCTTTGGTCTTTGCAAGGCGTTGGCATCAACACCACCAGTCAAAACCTTGCCAGAGGACGGGACGACCGTGTTGTAAGCGCGGCCTAACCGTGTAATTGAATCAAGCAAGATCACCACGTCACGGCCATGCTCAACCAGACGCTTGGCCTTCTCAATAACCATCTCAGCCACTTGAACGTGACGCGTCGCAGGTTCGTCGAAAGTCGAACTAATAACTTCGCCTTTCACTGACCGCTGCATATCAGTAACTTCCTCAGGCCGCTCGTCGATCAACAACACGATCAAATAGCATTCCGGATGATTGGTTGTAATCGAATGCGCAATATTCTGCAGGAGAACAGTTTTACCCGTTCGTGGCGGCGCCACGATCAAACCGCGCTGCCCCTTACCAATTGGAGCCACGATATCAATTACCCGTGCCGAGAAATCCTTACGTGTCGGATCATTAATTTCCATCTCCAAACGCTGGTCTGGGTAAAGCGGCGTCAAATTGTCGAAATTGATTTTATGTTTAGCTTTATCGGGATCTTCAAAATTTACCGTACTAGCTTTGACTAGAGCAAAATAGCGCTCACCATCTTTCGGTCCGCGAATAGGACCCTCGACGGTATCGCCAGTGCGCAAAGCAAATTTTCGTATTTGGCTTGGGCTAATATAGATATCATTCGGTCCAGCTAGATAATTGGCATCTGCCGAACGCAAAAAACCAAATCCATCTTGCAAAACTTCGATGACACCCTCACCGATAATCTCAACATTCCGAGCGGCAAGATTTTTCAAAATCGCAAACATAAGCTCTTGTTTGCGCAGCGCCGAAGCAGTTTCCACCTCAAGCTCTTCAGCGAGGCTCAAAAGTTCAGCAGCATTTTTACGTTTTAGTTCGGAGAGCTTAATCTCCTTGAGATCGACAAGATCAGTCATATATCCAAGCTTTGAAAAAAGGTGGGCAAAAGCGCACCAAGTGAGCGGGAGCCAGGCCGAAACCAAGCTTGCAAAAATCTCTTTAGCAGAAACTAAATCAAGATGAAAGTGAATTTACGAATAGGGCTTAACGATCACCCAAACCACAATCCAAATCAAGAGGACAGTCGGCACTTCATTCAAAATTCTGAAAAACTTCTCGCCCCGGCCGCGCCAGCCCAAGGCAAAAAGCAACACATAGCGCTCAAGGCTAAAGTGATAAGCAATTATACCAACAACACCCACCAATTTTGCAATCAGCCATGTATCACCCCAAGAAAACCCCGACATCGTAACCAAAACCGAACCCGCTAAAATCGTGACTATTCCGGCCGGCCGCATGATTACTTTGATCAAGCGTTCTTCCATATGTTTGAAAAGAATATCTGTACTAGACCCAACTTCCTGCCGCGTATGATAAACAAAAAGCCTTGGCAAATAAAACAAACCGGCCATCCAGGCGACCATAGCCACCACATGCAGAGCTTTAAGCCAAAGCACCGTCATACCAACTCTTCGTCATATCGCCGCACAGCAGCAACCAGTTTTTCAACCATCACCGGATCAGTTGGCGGGGTAATACCATGGCCTAAATTAAAAATATGACGAGACAAGGGAACGCCATCCAAAACCGATTTAACGCCAGCCAGCAGCGATGCTTCAGAGCCCAAAAGAAGCTGCGGGGATAAATTACCCTGGACAGCAACTTTCTCAGTCAGTTGTCCCAACACATCACGCAATGAAACATCCTCTTCAACACCTACCGCATTCGCAGACGTTGCCTCTGCAATTAAACCATGGCTTTTCGCTACACCTCTCGCAAATACAATAATCGGAAAACCGGGATAGGCTTGCCGAACACCGTCGATAATCTGCTTAATCGGCAAAGATACCAAACGGTCAAGTAAACCTGTAGGTAAATCACCAGCCCAACTGTCAAATATCTGCAAAGCTTCAGCGCCAGCCCTAATCTGACCCAACAAATAAACAATCGAAACTTGCACCACTCGGTCAAGCAAAACTTGAAACCAAATCGGATTTTCATGGGCAACTGCCAACGCCCGCTTTCGATCAGAACTACCGCCCTCAATCATATAGCTCGCAACAGTCCAAGGCGCACCACAAAATCCAATCAAACTCAAATGCGGAGCCAAGCCCGACCGGACCAAGCCAACAGTTTCCCAAACGCGATCAAACTGCTCAAATGAACCCTGGAAAGCCAGCCGTTCAACGTCAGGTAAATTAGCAACAGTTTGTAGAACGGGGCCTTCACCCTCTTTAAAATCTAAAGAAAGACCCATAGCATGAGGAACCACCAAAATATCTGAAAACAAAATGGCAGCATCCAAATCAAACCGTCGCAAAGGCTGCAAAGTCACTTCACAAGCCAATTCCGGGTTATAGCAAAGTTGCAAAAACGAGCCCGCCTTCTGCCTAACCAATTTATACTCGGGAAGATAACGACCAGCCTGCCTCATAATCCAAATAGGGCGTCGTTTCGGAGTCTGATTTAAAAGAACGTTGAGTAAAGGTTTCACAGTGCTTACTACATAACAATAAAGAGGGATTCTAATTTGAGGATTCTGTTGGAACGTGGAATACGGTAACAATACAAAATGAAACCATAAAACCTTAACAACATGTTAATAACTCTTAGCAAGAATAAAACAAACAAATTTAGTAAAATAAAATCATATATTTAATCAACAACCATCAAAAAGAGTGCCACAGTCCAAATCGTAATAATAACCTCTTTAGTTCGTCCAATTGTGGATAAACTCCGAACTCATCCGTGCGCAAACGGCTTTCATCCCAAGACGATACAGGTTATTAACATTTGATTAACAAATTAAAAACCCAACAATTGTTGAAATCATTGCTCATTCTCGCCTCAACCAGCCACACTCGAAAAAGCCTTTTAACGAAAGCCGGCGTTGTATTTGAGGCTATGTCTCCTACTATCAATGAAGCCAAACTCCAAACGCAACTCAAAGATCAAAACCTAACTTCAATGGCCCAGCATTTGGCCGACGCCAAAGCAATTTCCATTTCGGTACTTCATCCTCAGACCTTTATAATCGGCGCTGACCAAACCCTTGTCTGCGATAACGTAATCTACCACAAACCCACAAGCCAAATTGTAGCAAAACAACAACTGCAAAAATTAAAAAGCAAGACACACCAACTTAATTCGGCACTGAGCTGCGCGCTCAACGGAGAAGTAATCTGGCAATTTCAAGATCAGGCCGAACTTTCAATGAGATCATTCACTGATGAATTTCTCAAAAACTATTTAGACAGAGCAGGAGATGATATCTTAAGTTCGGTCGGGGCTTACAAACTTGAAGGCTTGGGCATACAATTGTTTGAAGAAATTAAAGGCGATTATTTCACGATTCTGGGCTTTCCACTTCCAGCACTTATGAAATTCCTACGGACAAGAGGCTTATTACCCTCATGAAAAAAGCTTGTGTCATCGGCTGGCCCATAAAACATTCAAGGTCGCCATTGATTCATAACTACTGGCTGAAACAACTGCAAATCGACGGTCTCTACGAACGTGTTGCGGTTGAACCAAACGATTTGCCAGGTTTTATTCGAAATCTCAAACAGAATGGCTATCAAGGCTGCAACGTGACGATCCCTCATAAGGAAGCAGCCCTCTCCGCGGTCGACATCTATGACCAAATCGTGCGGGAGACACGTTCGTTGAACACGATATTTTTAATCGATGATAAAATCCATGGGACCTCTACAGACGGTCAGGGTTTCCTGAACAACATTTTATCATATTACCCAGACTACCAAATACAGGGCAAAACGATTTTCATGATAGGCGCAGGCGGCTCAGCAAAAGCAATTTGCCAAAAATTACTCGAAGAAAAAGCAGAAACAATCTGGATTCTGAACCGCACTCTTGAGCGAGCGCTTGAACTACAACAATCATTTGGTAGCAAAATCCAGATAGTTCATCCAAACGAAATTCACCATCACCTCAAAACCTCAGACATGCTCATCAATTCAACGTCGCAAGGTATGATCAGTCAACCTCCGTTGGAGATTGAAATCGATAATCTTCCAAAGCACGCTTTAGTCGCCGATATTGTCTATGTGCCACTCAAGACCAAACTCATCACAAAGGCCGAATCTCTCGGGCTGAAAGTTGTTCCAGGACTTGGCATGTTGCTGCATCAGGCGGTTGAAGGTTTCCAACATTGGTTTGGTGTGAGGCCAGAAGTCAGCCAACAACTTTATGATCTCGTGGCGTATGATATCGCTATGGAACAATCAAAGTGAAAGTCATCGGTCTCACCGGCGGCATCGCGGCGGGCAAGTCGGAAGCTGCAAAAATAATTCGCCAGCTCAATATTCCAGTTTTTGATACAGATGCAGCTGTTCACGAAATTTATAATAATGGCTTAGGTGCAAAACATCTAAGGGAGTTGTTCCCCGATGCAATTGACGGTGATAGAGTCGTTCGCAATAAACTGTATGAACTCGTTACCAAACAACCCGGGCTTTTCAAACAACTCGAATTAATAATTCATCCCTTGGTGCGCAAAAGCGAAAATGATTTTCTCTTTGCATTGAGAAGCACAAATCACCAGATAGCCGTTATTGATTCTCCACTTCTTATTGAAACAGGTCATCATAAGGATATGGATGCAACAATTTTGATTGAAGCACTCCCTGAAATTCAAAAGAGTAGGGCAATGCTGAGGCCTGGAATGACCGACGAAAAATTCAGATTGATTATTGCAAAACAAATGCCATCAACAGAAAAGCGAAAACACAGCACGTATATTGTCAAAAATAATGGCGACCTCACCGATTTAGAAAATCAGATACGACACATTTTTGTGGAGCTCATTTGAATGCGCGAGATTATCCTCGATACGGAAACCACTGGTCTTTCGCCCCAAGACGGCCACCGCCTTGTTGAAATTGGAGCTGTCGAACTTTTCAATCACCTGCCTACTGGTAAAACGTTCCAACTCTATCTAAATCCAGAACGCGACATGCCCAGTGAAGCTGAAGCCGTGCACGGGCTTTCCTCGGCCTTCCTGAAAGATAAACCAACCTTTAAAACCAAAGCGGGGGAATTTATCGACTTCATCGAACAATCTGTCCTCATTATCCATAATGCCAGCTTCGATATGGGTTTTATAAACGCCGAACTTAAAAGCGCAGGCCTTGAGATGATAGGCAGCGAACGGGTGATCGACACCCTGCAATTGGCGCGTCGCAAACACCCCATGGGACCAAACAGTTTAGATGCGCTCTGCAGACGCTACGGAATCGATAATACTAAACGTACCAAACACGGCGCATTGATGGATGCTGAACTGTTGGCCGAAGTTTATCTTGAACTGATTGGTGGCCGTCAAACAGCTATGACCCTTCAAGCCGAAGCAAAACCAAAAACCAAGTTAGCGGTAAGTCAGACAAGTCATACTAAAATGAGGCCTCAAGCTTTGCTAGTTAGACTTACCGAAGAAGAGCTTGCCTCTCACATTCAGATCTTAACAGAACTTGGTGAAGAAGCAATCTGGAGTAAGCCGTATTAGGCTTGCGCTGTCGCCTGTTGTTGCTGCAATCGTCTTTGATACATTACGGTGAAGTCAATGGGATCAAGCATCAGCGGTGGGAAGCCTCCATTGCGGGTTGCATCAGCCAAGATTTGCCGTGCAAATGGAAACAGCATGCGTGGGCATTCAATTAATACTGCTGGATGCAACAAATTAGCTGGAAAATTTTCAAGCCTGAACATGCCTGCATAAAGCAGATCAGCCGCAAAAATGACTTTTCCGTCAGCTGTTGCCTTAGCATCAAGATGAAGCTCAACTTCGAAATCAGCTGGGCCTAAGTTGCGTGCATTCACATTTACTGAAATATTGATGTCGGGCTGTTGTTGTTGCGGCGCCAACGAGAGGGGCGCATTAGGATTTTCGAAGCTCAAATCCTTCAAATATTGGCCAAGAATTTTCAGTGATGGTTGTTGTCCAGGTGTAGGTTCAGGAGCAGTGAGCGTTGCAGTGGAAACCTTTGGCTCAATTTTCGGTGCCTTTTGATTTTGAACCGGAACAGCCTTACTACTGGTTGAAGCCTTTGCCGGTGCTTTACGGGGAGCAGTTTTAAGCGTTTTTGCCATCTTTGCCTCTGATTTTAGATCTCCTATAGAAGATCCCTCAATGGCAGTTGGCTAACATGAAGCACGCTAAGCCGCAAGAGTCACTCAAGCGGCATTGGCAGGCACTAATAAACCCCTATATAGGAAGCACCGCTTCGTTGTACCTATGAAAATGGAAAAATATGGAAGTTCTATTTGATCCTATCAATTTTATTCTCTTGATCGCAGCAATCACAATCCTGTGGTGGCTCAAGTCAGTTTTGGGACAGCGCACAGGTCTCGAGCGAACCAGCAAACAAATTGAAATAATCCCGCCCAACTCTAAACTGAACACGCAGCAGGATAGACCGATCAAAACCATAGCTGAAGATTGGACACAATATGCTGAGCCGGGCAGTACATTAAGCTCGGGTTTAGAAACGCTTAGGAAAGTGCAGCCTGAATTTAGTTTAAGGCATTTTCTCGATGGTGCAAAATCAGCTCACGAAATGATTTTAGTGGCGTTTTCCAAAGGAGACAAAAAGTCACTTAAGCCACTCTTGAGCCAAGCAGTTTATGATTCGTTTGAAAGGGCAATCGACTCGGACAATGCAGCCCGCAACACAAAAATATTTAAATTTGTCGGCATCAATTCAGCAAAGCTTTATTCTGCCGAAGTTGAAAAAAAATCCATGGCTCTCGGTATTAAATTTGAAAGCGAAATTATTTCAGCCACGCTAAACGAGAACAAAGAAGTTGTCTCGGGTGACGAGAAAGCGGTCAGCACCTTAAAAGAATGTTGGATATTCGAACGTGATCTCAATTCAAAAGATCCCAATTGGATTTTGGCTGCTACGCAAGATTCTACAGCTATTGAGCCGAACCCATGAATCTCGATTCTAGGATGGTTTTAAATCAAACATCTTTTTTAAACATCCAAGGATGGGCCAGCGATGATCATGCGGCAGCATTGGCGACGTTCAGACGATCGTTTAATGAAATACGAGAAACTGCTCACGGATTCAAACGTGAAGCTTTGTTTGGCGGCACGTTAGAAGATTGGCTTGCGATTTCTGAAACGGCTTTTGATACAACCGATGCACGCCAATTTTTTGAAACTCATTTCACCCCTTGCCAAGTTCGGGATACTATTCGTCCCGAGGGCCTGTTCACAGGGTATTATGAACCAGAAGCTGAAGGCAGCCGAACTCAAACCGCAGAGTATCAAGTTCCAATCTATCGCAAACCACCTGAACTTGTGGCGCTTGGCGCTGAAAGCCAAAAGACCACGGGGCTTGCCTATGGTGTAATCAAGAACGGCAATGCCGAAGGTTTCTATACGCGTAAACAAATTGAACACGGGGCTCTTGCAGACCGAGAGCTTGAAATCGTTTGGCTCAAAAGCTGGGTCGATGCATTTTTTATTCATATCCAGGGCTCAGGTCGGGTTCTCTTGGAAGATGGTCAGATAGTCAGACTGGCCTATGCTGGCAAGAATGGCCATCCCTATACTGGCATTGGTGGTGTGCTTCTAAAGCGCGGCGTTGCAACGGCTGAAACCATGTCGATGCAAGTTCTCAGAGAGTGGATGGCTTTGCACCCTGATGAAGGCAGAGATCTAATGTGGAACAATAACTCGTTTATTTTCTTCCGTGACATTGAAGTGCCTCACGCTGCGTTGGGTGCTTTGGGTGCTCAACAAGTTCACCTCACCCCCTGTAGAAGTTTAGCCGTTGACCGCTCAATCTGGATGTTTGGAACGCCGATCTGGCTCGATACGATGACTCCCCCCGAATCTCCAAAAGGCTCACAGCCCTTCCGCCACCTAATGATTGCCCAGGATACCGGTACAGCCATAAGAGGTTATGTAAGAGGAGACGTTTATTGGGGCTGGGGTGACGACGCAGCACTGATCGCAGGAAACATGAAGAGCCCGGGCCGTATAATCGCGCTGCTTCCAAATGCTTTGGCCAAAAAGCTGGTGCAAAAATTATGACTCGCAGAAACATCGGCGTGCCAGATCTCGATTTGTGGGATGAGGTGAAAAAAGCAGTCAGCCCGCTGGGCAGGCGCAAGGCTATGAAAACAAAACCGCGGCTGATTGAAGTATTGAAGCCAGTGCTCCACGCCTCCCGCGTCGAAATTTATCCCAGCACTTTCGCTTTGCCCAAGAACATGCCGACAATTCACCCGCCTGCCATATCAAGCTTTGATCGCCGCACTGCACAGCGCCTGGGTCGTGGCACTGTGGAACCGGAATCAAGAATTGATCTTCACGGCGAGAATTTAGAGACTGCGAGATTTGCGCTGTTAAATTTCATTTCCCGCCAACGTCAGTTTGGAAATAGATTAGTTCTAGTAATAACAGGAAAAGGCTCATCACCTTTTGCGAGGCACACTTTGCATGGGCATAGCCATTTTCACACACCTGAGCGCGAAGGAAAATTACGCCGTGAAGTTCCGATTTGGTTTCACGATGTTGAATTCCGCAAACATATTATTGGCTTTCAACCAGCGCATCCCCGCCATGGCGGCGGCGGTGCATTTTATGTCAAGCTCCGCAGGACAACTGGCGAGTTCGAATGACACCGTTCGGTGCCAAATTGAGGGAGCTGCGCAAGTTACGCAACCTGACTTTGGCTGAAATGGCCAAAGCCATAAATGTTTCAAGTGCTTACCTTTCTGCTTTAGAGCACGGCAAACGTGGGCGGCCATCTTGGCATCTGGTCCAAGCGATTATTTCATACCTGAACATCATTTGGGACGAAGCTGAAGAGTTGATACGTCTTTCCCGCGTTTCGCATCCGCGAATTACCATAGACACGTCTGGTCTCGAACCCGAAGCAACTGAATTAGCCAATCAACTTGCAAAAACCATAGGTAAAATTGAGCCAAGCTTGATCCGCGAAATCCTGAAACTCATAAAATCAAAGCCTAATTAAGTATATAAAGATATCTTTATATGGTTCTTGCAGCCCAAATTCTTTCATGCTATCGGCAGCCATCCAAAGGATATTTAAATTATCAGGAGACTACTATGGCTGCATTCTCAGACTACATCGTAAAAGATATCAAACTCGCCGATTGGGGTCGCAAAGAGCTTGATATGGCCGAAATGGAAATGCCGGGCTTGATGTCGACCCGTACAGAGTTTGAAAATGCGCAGCCTTTGAAGGGTGCGCGAATTTCGGGCTCCTTGCACATGACGATCCAGACGGCAGTGTTGATCGAAACTTTGAAACATCTTGGCGCTGATATCCGTTGGGCTTCCTGCAATATTTTCTCAACACAAGATCACGCCGCCGCTGCCATTGCAGCCTCAGGCATTCCAGTATTTGCCGTCAAAGGTGAATCTTTGAAAGAATATTGGGAATACACAGCGAAAATATTCGAATGGCCCGATCATCAACCATCTAACATGATACTAGACGACGGCGGTGACGCGACGCTTTACATTTTGCTCGGTGAAAAAGCTGAAAAAAATCCAGCGCTGATTGCAAAACCAACCAGCGAAGAAGAAGAGTATCTGTATGCTGAAATTGCCAAGCGCATCAAGAATCAACCAGGTTGGTTTGCAAAACAACGCGCCGCAATTATTGGTGTAACTGAAGAAACCACAACGGGTGTTCACCGTCTCTACGAAATTCAGAAAAAAGGTGAGCTGCCCTTCCCAGCAATCAATGTGAACGATTCAGTCACCAAATCCAAATTTGATAATAAATACGGCTGCCGCGAATCATTAGTTGATGCAATCCGTCGCGGCACTGACGTGATGATGGCTGGTAAAATTGCCGTCGTCTGTGGATATGGTGATGTGGGCAAAGGCTCGGCCGATTCCCTTCGTGGTGCCGGTGCCAGAGTAATCGTCACTGAAGTTGATCCAATCTGTGCGCTCCAAGCGGCCATGGACGGCTATGATGTGCAAACCTTGCAAGATGCACTGCCAACTGCCGATATCTATGTAACGGCGACAGGTAATAAAGACGTTATCACCGTTGATGATATGCGCCTCATGAAAGACATGGCAATTGTCTGCAATATCGGTCACTTCGACAATGAAATTGAAGTTGCTCAGCTGAAGAATTTCAAATGGACGAATGTAAAACCACAAGTTGACATCATTCAATTCCCGAAAGGTAACCGCATTATCCTTCTATCTGAAGGTCGCCTTGTAAATCTCGGCAACGCCACAGGCCACCCAAGCTTCGTGATGTCAGCGTCCTTTACCAACCAAACATTGGCGCAGATCGAGCTCTACACCAACAAAGGCAATGGTAAATACCAGAATGAAGTTTATGTTCTCCCCAAGCATCTGGATGAAAAAGTCGCCAGACTTCACCTTGGCAAACTCGGTGTTAAACTCACAACGCTGAAGCCTGAACAAGCCAGCTATATCGGCGTGACCCAAAATGGTCCGTTCAAGAAAGAAACATACCGCTATTAAAAGGTAAAAGATCTCCAATAGAAAGCCTGCTTTTGGAAAGAACACGGATTCCCGAAGCAGGCTTTTTACGTCTATATCTTGGCCGGGCAGGGGCGTGATTCGTGAAAGCCGCAGGATTGGCAGAAAACAGATTGCAAGGGCGAGATAAGATAAGAAGCACAAAGCAACATCGTATGTTGTTTCTTGCCGCGTCTCTGTCTGCTTTTGTTGCGTTGGATATTCGGGCTGCCAAAGCCGATCCAATCTTTCAGGAGGTTTCGAGCTTGCTTGGAACTTTAGCCGGGCTAGCAATTTTAGGGTCGGGCTTTTTCATATATCGCCATTACCGCAAACTTAGACAGAGCGAAGAATCGATAAGACGCAGGCTGGTTGATTTGGAACGCCAGCTTAATGAATCAGAGGCCGCAATTGATTCCGAGCCTCAAATTTTGGTGGCGTGGCGTGGCCGCGATTCATCACCAGAGCGCATCTCGGGACGTATCCATGAACTCAAAGGTATTCCAACAAATTTGGAAGAGTTTGCGCAATTTCGCGCGTGGCTCGAAAACGATTCTGCCGTTATCTTAGAAGATGTCGTAAAAAATTTAAGGGAAACGGGTGGTGGCTTTAATATCGCAATCAAAACATTCGATGGTGACTTGCTCGAGGCGGCAGGGCGTGCCGCAGCTGGTCTAGCAACACTGCGCTTGAGGCCATTGTCCGGTGAGCGGCGTGTTGCAAGTGAAACAGATTACGACGCTCATAAATTGGCCAAACAAGTAGAGCGCTTGAGCGCCATACTCGATGCAGCACCATTCCCAATTTGGATCAATGATAAATCCGGCATCTTAGGTTGGGTCAATCAGGCATATGTCAGCGCAACTGAGGCGCCAGACAGCAATGATGTCATAAAGCAAAAAACTCAGATCGCAAAACTCGAAGCAATTGACCGTAAGAATGCGGATATAAACACGGGATTGGTCGGCAGAGCTCACGCAGTTCAATCAGGAAAATTGAAAGCCTATAATATTTTTCAATCAGAACTGAGTGTCGGTCAGGCCGGTTATGCAATTGATGTCACGTCTATTGAACAAATAGAAAAAGAACTTGAACGCCACATCAACGCGCATGCTTCAACACTTGATAAACTTAACACCGCAATCGCAATATTTGGTCCCGATCAAAGATTGAGGTTTTTCAATCAAGCCTATGTAGAGCTATGGCAGTTAGATGAGACATGGCTACAGACCGAGCCGAGCGATGGCGAAATTCTGGATCGCTTGCGGGCAAAACGTGAATTACCTGAAGAAGTAAACTACCGTGAATGGCGCGCAAAACAACTCGCCGCTTATACCAATCTCGAAATCAGAGAAGTCTACTGGTATCTGCCCGACGGTCGTTCACTGAGAGTCATCTGCGAACAACACCCATTCGGCGGTGTGACATACCTCTATGAAAATCTTACAAAAGAATATCAACTTGAAAGTAAGTACAATGAACTTTTTGATGTTCAGCGTGAGACACTTGATAATTTGGCAGAAGCCGTTGCCCTCTCCGGGCCTGATGGCAGGTTGAAATTATTTAATCCTGCCTTTATGCGGTTTTGGTCACTTGATAGTCAGTTTCTCGCCGACAAACCTCACGTTGGAGATATAGCACAACTCGCAAGTCTAAGTTCGGACGCGAGAGCAGGGTGGCAGGACATTAAGTTTGGTGTCACCGGAATTGAAGCAAACCGAAAACATCACGAAGGCAGAATGAACCAAGACGGCAGATTTTTGCGTTACCGCGCGGTTCCATTACCAGATGGCAACGCGCTTATAACTTTCACCGATATTTCTGATAGTGTAAAAGCCGAACAAGCTCTGCGAGATCGTGCCGAAGCGTTGGAAGCCGCAGACCGCCTCAAAAACAGCATTCTAACAAATGTCTCATATGAAGTTCGTACACCACTCACAAGCATCGTAGGTTTCGCCGAAACATTAGAATATGGGATTGCTGGTCCGCTCACCGCCAAACAGCGTGAATATGTTTTAGATATTCGAAAATCATCCGAAGATCTAAAAACAATTATCGACGGAATCATCGATCTATCGGCGATTGACGCAGGGCAGATGGAGTTAAAGCTTTCGGAAATTGATATCGGTGATCTACTAACATCTGCTGCTGAAAGGCTTTCGCCGATACTGGAAAAACGAAAGTTAACAGTCGAAATTGAATTATCAAATGACATCAAAAATATGATTGGTGATCCAGCGCGTCTCGAACAGGTTTTGGTTCATCTGTTATCAAACGCGGCAGGCTTTTCAAAACTTGGCAGCACCATTCAAATGGGCGCGCGCAAACAAGCACAAAATATTCAGCTCTGGGTGGCCGACAACGGGCGCGGTATTGAACCCGAACTCCAAAGAAAAGTATTCGACAGATTCCAGGCTAAGCCTTCGGCCGGAAGCCACCGTGGGCCAGGGCTGGGCCTAGCGTTGGTCAAAAGCTTCACCGAACTTCACGGCGGAAAAGTATCGTTAGTTTCCAAATTGGAACATGGAACCACCGTGATATGTACTTTGCCAATCGATGGCCCGCGCAAATCTGGCACAACACTGAGCAACCGAAACTTCGCGGCATGACAATTTCAATTACGCAAACTATAGTTTGCAGCTCACAAATCGAAACAGAAAAGTTTGCACGAATGCTGTCCCTCTGGTCTAAACCGGGCTTAGTGATAGCGCTGAAGGGTGAGTTAGGTTCCGGAAAATCAACTTTTGCCCGCGCCTTTATAATGGCTTTGGCCAAACCAGATGATACCTTCGATGTACCAAGCCCAAGTTTCTCGCTGGTACAACTCTATGACAATACGTGTGTGCCCGTTGCTCACATTGATCTCTATCGTTTAAATACCGCCCAACAAGTAGATGAGCTAGGACTTGGCGAACTACTGACACAGTATATCTTATTAGTAGAATGGCCTGAGCGTATGACCGAAGCGTTAGCTACTTCAACACTCATACTGAATTTTTCTGGCAGCGGTGAAGTACGCGAAATTAAGATGAAAGCTGAAGGCTCGTGGATTGGGGCGCTTGACCGCAATGAAATAATTAAATCATTTCTGAATTTACATAATTATGGAAATGCCGAGCGCGTATTTTTTGAAGGTGACGCATCCTCAAGGCGCTATGAGAAGCTGCTTAAGGATGGCAAACAGGTTTTGCTCATGGATATGCCGCAACGACCCGATGGACCTCCTGTCAAGAACGGCCGACCCTATAGCCAAATTGCGCATCTGGCAGAAAATATCAAATCAGTCATTTGCGTGAATGGTTTTCTGGATGTTTTGGGAGGCTATAGCACGCCGAAAACATCGGCCTTTGACTATGCCAATGGCCTCGCCATCATTGAAGATTTGGGAAATCGGGTATTTGGAAAAATGTTGCTGGCAGGCGAAGACATGACCGAACCCATGCTCACAGCAGCGGAACTTCTGGCAGATCTCGGTCAACGTGCGCAGACCGACAAAATGAACTTTTTATTGTGGGGTTCATATACAATTCCACCATATGACGAAGAAGCACTGCTGATTGAAACTGAACTTCTGCCCAAATGGTTCTGGCCTTATATAAATAATACTGAGCCACCTGATGAAGTTGTTTCATCGTTTGATATGGTGTGGAAAAAACTTCTTCCTCTGGCCAAACAAAAGTCGCCTCAAATCGTGATGCGTGATTTTCACTCCCCCAACCTTTTGTGGATTCCAGATCGTAAAGGGATTTTACGTGTAGGTTTAATAGATACGCAAGATGCAGTCATGGGCCATGCTGCCTATGATCTTGTTTCAATGATCCAAGACGCGCGCGTTGACATACCTGAGAAACTCGCACAGCAAACTTTTGAACACTATATTGCTTTGCGTAAGGCAAATCCCAATTTTACCACTGGCACCCTGGCAATCGCAAACAAAGATGATTTTTCTGAAACGAAATTCAGAACCGCCTACGCTATATTAGGCGCTCAACGCGCCACAAAAATTCTGGGCATTTTTGCTAGGCTGAACAAGCGGGATGGTAAGCCAGCCTATCTTAAACATATGCCGCGTGTATCGCGCTATTTGGCTGACAATCTTGAACATCCTGCACTCGCAGAACTAAAACAATGGTATCTGAATCACCTTCCTGAAGCCTTAGGGGTGAGGCAATGAGTAGAATTGGCGAAATAGCAATGGTCTTGGCCGCAGGCCTTGGCACACGCATGCGACCCCTTTCTGACCACACGCCAAAGCCCTTAATCAAAGTAGCGGGTAAACCAATCATCGGTTATGGTTTTGATAAGTTGCGTGAAGCCAAGGTGAAGAAAGCAGTCGTCAACGTTCATTATTTGCCGCAACAGGTTATTGAGTGGTGCAATACATTCTCGGATCCTGAAACCAAGATTTCAAATGAGTCAAACGTCATCCTTGATACAGGGGGAGGAATTGCCAATGCTTTGCCCTTGCTTGGCGATGATGTTTTCTTTGTTCTCAACAGCGATTGTTTTTGGTCTGATGTGGGCGATCCCGCTCTGAATAGATTGCGCTCCACTTGGGATGATGAGAAAATGGATTGCCTTCTTCTGCTATGCGATCCATCTCAAACAACTGGATATGATGGCGAGGGCGATTTTTTGATCGAAGCAGGTGGCAAATTGAAACGTCAGCGCCAAAATGCGTTGGCCTATATTGGCGCTTATCTCGTCCATCCACGTCTGTTTAAAAATGCGCCCATTGGAAAGTTTTCAATGAATGTTCTGTGGGACGAGGCAATAAAGCAGGGCCGCCTTTTTGGTATTGCGCATCATGGGCATTGGTTCCATGTTGGAACTCCTGATGCGATTTCCAAAGCAGAATTAAAGTTGAAGCAGGTTTGACAATGCCGACGATGCTTCCGCGTGTCTATAATATCGCGCCCGGAGGTAACTTTCTAGACGTAATTGCGAGAAATGTTTTAGAAGGTTTTCCTCTCGAACCGACCGAAGTTAGGCCAGCACTTTCACGATGGACGATTCTCCTGCCCACCAGGCGCGCGGCACGTCAACTCGGACTCATACTTCTCAAGCAATCGGGAAAAAAGGCTATTCGCCTCCCGCGCATTAGACCAATTGGTGATTTAGAAGAAGATCAATTAGCTGAGGCTGAATTCGAAACAGCACTCCCCAAGGCCATGTCCAAGTCTGGACAATTCTTTGCCCTGTTTTCACTGCTGCGACGCTGGAGTGAAGAAAATCCTTTAATTGCTTTAGCAAATGAAATTGCCAACTCGCCTGCCCAAAGTATTTCTTTGGCGAACAGTTTACTCAAACTTGTCCAACAATTTGAAACTGAAGAAATGACCTTGAAAAATCTCTCAGAGGTTTACGAATCAGATCTCTCTGAACACCGAAATGCAATTCTAAGTCTTTTGGAACTCATAAAAACTGCATTACCCAAAATCTTGATAGATGAAAATCTTCTAGGCCCGTCAGAAAGGCGCAATCGGTTGATTCGTTTGGAAGCGCAGCGCATCGAACTTGATGTTGCTCAAGACCCAATCATCGCAGCTGGTTCAACCGGCACAATTCCGGCAACAAGAGCGCTATTGAAAGCTATAGCCTATCGTCCGCAAAGTGCTGTTATCTTGCCAGGGTTAGACCAATATATGGACGAGCCAACTTGGTCGTCTTTAAAGCCAGACCACCCACAACACGCTCTCCAGAAGCTTCTTGCGGAACTACAGGTCAATCGCGGTGACGTTGCTGAAATGAGCGCAGGCAACGAAGACCGAAGCCTTCTTTCTTCAGAGCTAATGCGGCCCACGCAAACTGCACATTTATGGCGAGAAGCACTCTCTGTCAAAAAAAATAAAATTATATCTTCTATGGAGAACCTTCATTTCATCGAAACGCCTGACCGCCATATTGAGGCTAGGTCGATAGCTTTGATTCTCAGAAATGTACTCGAAACTACTGGACAAACTGGAGCTTTGGTTACGCCAGACCGTGATTTGGCGCTCAGAGTAAAAACCGAATTATTGCGTTGGAAAATTACGATTGAAGACTCAGCTGGTGAACCACTAACAGATTTTGGTCTCGCTTCACTTTTGTACCAAATTATTGAAACGATTTCAGAAGATTTTTCACCGCCAAGCTTAATCAGTCTGATTAATCATACGGCATGTGACTTTGGATTACTCCGCGATGAAATGCTCAAAGTCTTTCGTCATTTTGAAGTCGCGATTTTGAGAAACTATGGTGTCGGTAAAGGCCTTGAAAATCTTGAACGAGCGTTTGAAACTGCAAGACTTGCTTTCGTAAATTCAGATCACGTATCGCCACTGGTCGCCAAACTAACCGAACAAGATTGGTATGGGATGCAGCAATTGCTGATCAGAATTATAGAATGCATGAAACCAGTTTCAACTAGATCGATTTCACCCTTTCAAGAGCAGGTCGACATCCTTCTGAGTTGTATTGGATCGCTTGCACCACAATATAATCCGGAAGCCCCAGAAAACATACAATTTGATTCTGCTATCAATACCGTCAGGTTAGATGCACATCGTTTGCCACCATGTGATCTTCTGACAGCAGCTATGCTTTTACTGAATGCCTTTAAAAGCGAAACCTTCAAAGAAACGCGTGGGTCCCATCCACGACTTGCAATTTACGGATTGCTTGAAGCGCGGATGATACCCGCTGATGTTTTGATTATGGGCGGTTTGAACGAGACCAAATGGCCTGCCCAGCCAGACTCCGGAACATGGCTCAACCGTCCAATGCGCGATGTATTAGGTTTGCAACAGCCAGAGCGTGAAATTGGTGTGGCTGCGCACGATTTTGCGCAAGGTCTGGGTTACGATAAAGTTTATTTAACTTGGTCAAAGCGCGTTGATGATTCTCCACTTGTCCCATCTCGTTGGATTCTCCGGTTGATGACGGTGCTGAAGGCTGCCGGAATTGAAAGAGATATTACCAAAACCAATAAATGGGTTTCTTTAGCCAAAGCGATTGATGAACCAAAAACACTCTCCCCAATCAGCAAACCGAAACCTTTACCTCCTGTAACAGCGAGGCCTGTTCGAATCAGCATTACAGAGGTCGAAAAATTAATCCGCGATCCTTATTCCGTTTACGCGAGAAGAATTCTTAAACTTGATCCGCTTTCCCCAATTGCGCGAAGACCGGACCCGGCATTACGTGGCTTGCTTTTTCACGCGGCGATTAATGAATGGAACGAACTTATTTCTAGATCTACTTTGGTGAACAGTTTTGAAAACTTAATTCTGGCGGGCAGGAGCGCCTTCGCACCCTTCTTAAATGACTCAGAAATAGCGAATTTTTGGTGGCCATGTTTCGAAAGAATGTCCAAATTCTTGGTTGAAGAGGAGGCTGACTTCAGGAAAGACTTGGCCCAGATTCATCCTGAGATTACTGGCAGTTATGAATTTAAAATCAATGGAATAGTTCACATACTTTTTGGTCGTGCAGACCGCATCGATATTCTCAATCACGGAAATGCACGCGTGATTGACTACAAAACAGGCACACCCCCAACCTCACAACAAGTCACAGTCGGGCTTAGCCCACAGTTAACATTGGAAGCGGCAATTCTGAAGCACGGGGAATTTCAAGGCCTAAAAGGTTCGAAAACGGATTACCTCTATTATATAAAAATTGGTGGCGGGTCTGCACCCGTTAAAATTTTTTCAATTAAGCCCACAGATGGATCAACAATAGACGAATTGGCAGAACGTCAATTAACGGGGTTGAAGAAACTTCTGTCAAACTATCAAAATGAAAACCAAACCTATCTGCCACGCGTTGCAGTTTTGCGAGAAGACAATGAGTTGGATTACGATCATCTATCTCGTTTCCGTGAATGGATGCTCAATGGAGGAGGTGATTGAAAAAGCCCTTCACCCCGACGCGCCAACAAACGAATGCAGCAGACCCCAAGAGATCAGTTTGGGTTACGGCCAATGCTGGCTCTGGTAAAACTCACGTATTGGTCGAGCGTGTAATCCGGCTATTGCTTGACGGTGCCGAACCGGCGTCTATTTTGTGTATAACATTTACAAAGGCCGCCGCCACGGAAATGGCAACGCGTCTCAATGATCGATTGAGCACATGGACTGCCTTCGACGATGAATTGTTGAAGATCGAGCTTTCGAATATTGGCATTAGTGATCCACAATCAGAACATCTGATCAAAGCGCGCCAGCTTTTTACGATGGTTTTAGAAACGCCGGGCGGACTAAAAATACAGACTATTCATGCCTATTGCGAAAGATTGTTGCAGCTGTTTCCGGTTGAAGCAGGATTAGCGCCCGGGTTTCGTGTGCTGGATGAAAGGCAGGCGCGTTATTTGCGTGATGAAGCAAAAGAAGAAATCTTGCGTCAAACCGCAATCGATCAGAATCTAGCAACTGCATTCTCGCAAGTTGTAGAAAATTGCAATAGCGAAACGTTTAGCAGTTTGGTTCAAAACTTTCTGAGCTCGACAAATAATCTCAGAAGTTTTCTCGAATCTGACTTAGATGCTGAAAGCTTTTCATTGCTTTTGAAAAATGCGACCGGACTTGGACTGGACGAAACGCAGCGGTCAATTATCTTTAAGTTAAATGCAATAGATGAAGAAGCCTATCGATTGCATTCTCAAATTATTGGAAAATACAAATCATATCGAGGCCACGATGCGTCGATGATGATGAAGCAGTTGTTAGGTGATGATGGGCGCATTGGACTTCTTAAAAAGCTCTTTTTTACCAAAGATAAAGACTTAAAGTCGCGAGGAAAACTCATTGCAAAAGACACAGCGGATAATCACCCAGGAACCGAACAATTTATCGTCAATGAACAGCTGAGATTGGGAGCACTCTTCCATCAACAGGATATTTTAAAGCGGATAGAATTCACGACTGCTATTTTTACACTCAGCAAGGCAATTCATGCATGCGTTGAAGCGAAAAAGAGACAACTCGGCAGCTATGATTTTGATGATCTAATCAAGCGCGCCAGTCTGCTCTTGCGGGATGCGCGCGCCACGCAATGGGTTCTTTATAAGCTCGATTCGGGTTTGAATCATATATTGCTAGATGAGGCCCAAGACACCAGCCCTGCGCAATGGCAGATTATCCAAGCTTTGGCTGATGAGTTCTTCGCGGGGTCTGGACAGCCGAAGTCGACCGAGCGCACCATTTTTGTGGTCGGTGATCGCAAGCAATCAATTTACAGTTTTCAGGGTGCTGATGCGGTCACATTTGCCGCAGCCCGAACACACTTTTTATCTTTGATCAAACGAATGTCTAAGCCTTCGGCTGAAATTGAACTTAATATTTCCTATCGTAGCACTCAAGAAATTCTGGACGCTGTGAACAAGGTATTCCCAGCAAGCGATCCTGCAAGGTTAGGTTTTGCACCCGAAGATGCATCGGAACAAGACCACACGACCAACCGAAAGAGCGCAATCGGTCGGGTTGAAGTTTGGCCTTTGGTGCTGCCAAATGATGTGGAAGAGGAGCGTGATCATTGGTTAGCCCCCATTGATCGAGAGCCCGCTCAATCACCCAAACGCCAATTGGCCATGCAAATTGCCCGGACAATAAAGTCATGGATCGGAAGGCGAAAACTAGTTTCACTCGACCGAGCGATTGTAGCAGGAGATATTATGATCTTGCTTCAATCGCGCAGCTCTTTGTTTTCAATGTTAATTGCAGAGTTGCGGAAAATTGGCGTCCCTGTGGCCGGCGCCGACCGCCTCAAATTGCACGAAAGTATCGCGGTTCAAGATTTGTTAGCAATCGCGCAATGGGTACTTCTCCCGATTGATGATTACGCATTGGCATGTTTGCTCAAAAGCCCCTTTGTTCCAAACCCGCTGAATGAAGCAGAGCTATTTGATCTGGCATACAACCGAGTAGCACAGTCGCTATGGGACAGAGTGCAAAGTCAAAACACTTTGAATTCAACATGGCTCATGGATCTCATAGATCATTCGGAGAACGCCAGTTCTTATGATTTCTTCTCGTATATATTGAGCAACTATCGCAAGGCAATGTTGGAAAGATTGGGTCCCGAAGCAAGCGATGCCACTGATGCTTTTCTTGATCAGGCGCGCAGCTATGAGTTGCAGCATGGCCGCTCGCTGACTGGCTTTTTGCATTGGTTTAATGAAGGTGAAACGGAAATAAAACGCGAACTTGAAACAACATCTGGCGAGGTGCGTCTGATGACAGTACACGGGGCAAAAGGTTTGGAAGCAAATATAGTATTTCTTGCCGATGCAGCTTCAGTGCCAAAGGGGCGTGATGCAAACCGTATAACTTTGATACCCGACGGTAATATTGGAACAGCTTTGCCATTGCTCAACGTGAGCGGTCTTTCAACTTCGCCAAATCTGCAAGAATGGATTGATGGCTCTGAAAATAGAATAGCGGCAGAGCGTAGACGTCTTCTTTATGTTGCAATGACCAGAGCGCGCGAAGAGCTTTATATTTGTGGCGCAAAGGGTAAGCGCAAGGATATTCCAAACGATTGCTGGTACGCAATTGTTGGACCCATTCTAGGCGTCACTTCGCGTTCGAATGAAGACATCGGAGATGCGGGTACAGGAATAGGACATGCTAAAGAAAGTACACAAATACCGTCTTGGGCGTTGACGTCTGCACCGGCAGAAAAATTACTTAAAGCCAGAGCCGCAACGAGCTTAAAATCCCAGTCCGAAATCAGCCAGTCAATCTCAAAGCAAGCTGAATTTAAACGCGGAACGGCAATTCACACTTTGCTCCAGAACCTAGCCAATATGCCACGCGAAGGCCAAGAAACGGTTGCCAAGTTTCAGGCAAAACAATTGGGCTTAGATGAGCAGACGGCTCTCGCACTTTTGAACATTATCACCTCCCCCGCTCTGTCGCCCTTCTTTGTGCCTCATAGCGAGTCGGAGGTTGAAATTTCTGGTATGCTTGAAAGTGGTGAACCCATTATCGGTCGGGTCGATCGGCTGGTTGTAAACTCAGACGAGGTTTTGTTACTGGACTATAAGTCGGATCGTTTTGTACCCGAATATCTCGCGGTTGATCACCCTTACATCATTCAGCTGGCAACTTATGCGGGTATGCTTTCAAACATCTATCCGAAACATAAGGTCAAAGCAGCATTGTTTTGGACGCAGACCACTAAACTGGAATGGATTTCTGCGGACTTGATGGCACAAGCAAGTCAACAAGTTTTGAACGTTGGTATGGCGCAGACGTCTTGACCTTGGGCAGGATCGTCACTACCTCTGTTACACAATAATCGATTTGGAGAAATTGCATGTCCACTCACAAAGTCACCGATGCCAGCTTTGAAGCTGATGTACTCAATTCATCCACCCCTGTGGTTGTGGATTTCTGGGCAGAATGGTGTGGCCCTTGCAAGATGATCGGCCCATCTTTGGAAGAAATCGCCAAAGAACTAGGCCCGAAGGCCAAAATCGTAAAAATCAACATCGATGAAAACCCCGGCACCCCTTCTAAATTTGGCGTACGCGGTATCCCAACATTGATGGTTTTCAAGGACGGCAAACTTGCAGCCACGAAAGTTGGCGCCTTGCCAAAGACCCAGTTGCAAAGCTGGATCGAAAGCTCAATCTAACGTTTTGCGGCCCCACTCAGGGCCGACATGGTTTCACCACTCTGCATCGCCAAAACATGGCCAGCCAGATAAAGTGAACCACAAATGACAATTCTTGGAGCGGGGTGCAAAACAGCAGCCTGCTCCAATGCTTTTTCAAGCGATGGCGCAGCAGAAGGCGCAACTTCATTTTGCTTGGCAATCAAAGCCAAGTCTTCAGCCGCAATTGTGTTGATCTCACCGGGAATAGCAATCGTAATCACGCGCTCCGCAATGCCTTTAAAATTAGCGATAAAGTCACCTGGATGTTTGGTGTTCAACATGCCCCAAATCATAATGAGGGGTTTGGGATGCCTCGCATTCAAGTCTTTGAGTGTCTTCGCCAATACGACACCAGCGGGCCCATTATGCCCACCATCCAACCAAAGCTCTGCATCAATCGGCAAAAACTCATTCAGGTGCCCGTTGGTCAGCCGCTGCATCCGCGCTGGCCAAGTCACATTTAGTAATCCCGCCTCAATTGCCGCATCACTGATACGCTGATCTTTTAAAGCGCGAACAGCTGCAATGGCATTGCCTGCATTGTCAATTTGGTGCGGTCCTTGAAGCGCTGGCGTCGGCAAATCCAACAACCCATCTTCGTCTTGAAAAACCATCCGACCATGCTGGGTGTAATTTTGCCAATCTTGATTGGCGATTTTTAATGGCGCACCCACCTTAATTGCAACGCGCTCAATCTCATCGCGTACCTCAACAGACTGTGCACCCACAATACCAATCACACCACGCTTTAAAATGCCGGCCTTCTCGCGGCTAATCTCCCCAATGGTATCGCCCAGATACTGTTGGTGATCTAAGCCGATAGATGTGATCACACTCACTGCGGGATGATCAATTACGTTGGTCGCATCAAGCCTTCCACCAAGGCCCACTTCTAAAATAAGATAGTCAGCAGAGGTACGACTGAACGCCAAAAATGCTGCCGCCGTTGTGATTTCAAAAAATGTAATTTGTTCAGAGCCATTTGCCACTTCGCATTCTTCAAGCAGCGCTGATAAATCATTTTCAGAAATCAATTCACCGGCAACTCGAATGCGCTCGTGGAATTTAACTAGATGCGGCGAAGTATAACAATGCACCTTCAACCCAGCTGCTTCCATAATCGCGCGTGTAATAGCCAGAGTTGATCCCTTGCCATTTGTTCCTGCAATATGAATGACAGGCGGCAATTTTTTTTGCGGATTATCCAAGCGCTCGAGGATGCGCCACATGCGGTCAAGCGACAGGTCAATAATTTTTGGGTGCAGCTCTAAAAGCCGCATCAATATGGCATCGCTGCGCGCCATAATTTAAGCGTTAACAGCAACCAAAGCACCAGCCGAAATCTCACGTGCTGGTGCTTTCATCAACATCCGCGCAATACGGCTGACTGTGCTCTTCATTTCATGGCGATGCACAACTGAATCGACCATGCCATGCTCGCGCAAATATTCAGACTTCTGAAAACCTTCTGGCAATTTTTCACGAATGGTCTGCTCAATCACACGCTGCCCGGCAAACCCAATGGTCGCCTGAGGTTCAGCCAAATGCACATCGCCTAGCATCGCGTAGGAGGCCGTTACACCGCCCGTTGTTGGATTGGTCAAAACAACAATGTAAGGAAGACCCGCCTCGCGCAATTGCTGCACAGCAATCGTCGTGCGCGGCAATTGCATCAAAGACAAAATCCCCTCCTGCATACGCGCGCCGCCGGAAGCCACAAAAATCACAAACGGGCATGCCTTGGAAACCGCCATACGCATAGCCGCAATAATCGCATCACCCGCAGCCATGCCGAGAGAACCGCCGATGAAGCCCATGTCTTGCACCGCCACCACCATGGCCTGCTCATTGACTTGGCCGTAGCCCGCCTGAATGGAATCATCCACTCCAGTTTTAGATTTCGCATCCTTCAACCGATCAGCATAACGCTTTTCATCTTTGAACTTCAGCGGATCAACAGCAACTGCTGGCCCTGAAATCTTTTCAAATTCGCCGCCATCAAACATCGTGGTTAAACGCAAAGCCGCTGGCATACGGTGATGATGGTTAGAACCCGGAAACACAAACTGATTGGCTTCCAAATCCTTGTAGAAAACCATCTCCCCTGAATCAGGATCTTTAATCCACATATTCTCGGGCACATCACGCTTAGCCGTGCCAAGCAAGCTGCGAATGCGCGGTCGAACGAAATTCTTGATCCAATTCATCTTAAGCTCTCACACCCTTCGCAATCTCGCGCACCATATCATGAACAGCTTTAGGTGTTTTGGCCGTGGCCTTGCCTTGTTTGTTCAAACTTTTCTCCACTGCGCTCACCAATGCCGAGCCCACCACAACGCCATCAGCGTCTTTGGCAATCACTCGCGCCTGCTCAGCAGTCTTAACGCCGAACCCGACACAGATGGGAAGCGAAGTATGTTTGCGCAAGCGGTTCACATTCTGCTTCACACTCTTTAAATCAGGCGCTTTTGTGCCGGTAATTCCCAGAACCGAAACGTAGTAAACAAAGCCAGACGTATTCTTAAAAACCTTAGGCGCTCGCGCATCATCAGTCGTCGGCGTGGCAAGTCGAATAAAATTCAAACCCGCTTTCATTGCCGGAATGCAAAGCTCATCATCTTCCTCAGGCGGCAGATCAACAATAATCAAACCATCAGCCCCGGCTTTTTTGGCATCGACCAAAAACTTCTCAACGCCATAAACATAAATCGGATTGTAGTAACCCATCAACACAACTGGCGTAACATCATCGTCTGCGCGAAACGCTTTGAGCAACTTCAGTGTCTTCTTCATCGTCTGACCACCAGCAAGCGCCCGAAGCCCACCTGCTTGAATGGCAGGTCCATCAGCCATTGGATCTGTAAACGGCATGCCCATCTCAATCATATCGGAGCCTGCCTTAGGCAAGCCCTGAATGATCTTGAGCGATGTATCATAATCAGGATCACCCGCAGACACGAATGTAACAAGTGCCGCACGGCGCTCTTCTTTTAACACAACAAAGCGGCGGTCAATACGGGTACTCACAGCTTCACTCCCAAAATATCAGCGACAGTGAAAATATCTTTGTCGCCACGCCCACACATATTCATCACCATCAAATGTTCTTTCGGCAATTTAGGTGCAATCTTCATCACATGCGCCAGCGCATGTGACGGCTCTAGCGCCGGAATAATGCCTTCCAATTTGCAGCAGAGTTGAAACGCCTCTAAAGCTTCCTTGTCGGTTGCCGAAACATATTGCACGCGCTTCATATCATGAAGCCACGCATGCTCAGGTCCAATGCCCGGATAATCTAGGCCTGCCGAAATTGAGTGACCCTCGGTGATTTGCCCATCATCATCCATCAACAAATAAGTGCGGTTGCCGTGCAAGATGCCGGGCTTGCCGCCCGTGATTGATGCGGCATGCTTTTTCTTCAAGCCATGTCCCGCTGCTTCAACGCCGATAATCTCAACCGAAGCATCATCAAGAAATGGATGGAACAAACCCATCGCATTTGACCCGCCACCAATTGCGGCAATCAGAGAATCCGGCAAACGACCCTCACGCTTCATCATCTGCACTTTGGTTTCTTTGCCAATCACCGACTGGAAATCGCGCACCATTTCAGGATAAGGATGTGGGCCAGCTACAGTGCCGATGCAATAAAATGTGTCTTCCACATTGGCTACCCAATCACGCAGCGCTTCATTCAAAGCATCTTTCAATGTGCGCGAACCTGATTTGGCCGGAACCACAGTGGCCCCCAGCAATTTCATGCGGAACACATTTGGCGCCTGGCGCGCGATATCAACTTCACCCATATAAATGATGCATTCTAATCCAAAGCGGGCGCACGCTGTAGCCGTGGCCACGCCGTGCTGGCCTGCACCAGTTTCTGCTATAATGCGCTTCTTACCCATGCGCCGCGCCAGCAAAATTTGGCCCATCACATTATTGATCTTATGAGCGCCTGTGTGATTGAGCTCATCACGCTTCATATAAATTTTAGCGCCACCCAAATGCTCGGTCAGGCGCTCGGCAAAATAAAGCGGTGATGGGCGGCCCACATAGTGCTCCAGGAAGTCATCAAGCTCCGCTTGGAATGATGGATCGGCTTTCGCGTTCTTATAGGACTGCTCCAATTGTAAAATCAGCGGCATTAAGGTTTCGGCCACAAAGCGTCCACCATAAATGCCAAACAGGCCTTTCTCATCAGGGCCTGTACGATAGGAATTGGGAATTGCCGTCATGATCGATCCTTAAAAACTAAACTTGTTCTAGCTGTTGCGCTTGGCCTGCTCAATGAATTTCCGGATGAGGGTGGCATCCTTAATACCGGGTGCAGTTTCAACGCCCGATGACACATCTACAATCGGCGCACCTGTGATGACGATGGCAACCGCGACATTTTCAGGCGAAAGACCGCCAGACAGCATGAACTGGCCTTTGATATTATTCAAAAGCGCCCAATCAAACGAAATACCATTTCCACCGGGCAAAGCATCTTTCAAAGTATCTGGTGCTTTGGCATCAAATAGAATGAGATCAGCTTGGCCATGATAGCTCTCAGCCTTTGCAACATCGGATGCCTCTCGAACCGCTATGGCTTTGATCACCTTTACGCCCGTCAGCTTGCCAATTTCCAAAACACGGTTCGGCGTTTCGTTGCCATGCGCTTGAAAATAATCGGGCCGTACACGTTTGGTAATCAGTTCGAGCAATTTATCATCGGCATCAACAACCAAAGCCACCACAGCAGCCTTACCCTTAGCCATTTTTGCTAAAGCTGCTGCCTGTTCAACATTCACATTGCGGGGGGATTTAGAAAAAAACACCAAACCCACCATATCAGCGCCAGCATCAAGTGCAGCCTTCATGGTGATGGGTTCAGATAACCCGCAGATCTTAACACGGGCCATTAGCTTAAGCTTTCTAAAATGGTCTGCGCAGCAAGAGCAGGATTAGCAGCCCCCGTAATCGCTCGCCCAATCACTAAAACATCCGCACCAGCATCCATAGCCGATTTCGGCGTCGCTACTCGCTTTTGATCATGGGTCGAAGTATCGGCAAGTCTGATGCCTGGCACCACAGTTAAAAACTTCCGCGGCAATTTGGTGCGAATATTTTGTAAATCCAGTGGACTACACACAACACCATCCAAACCCGCTTGATAGCTCAACTCAGCCAGACGCAAAGCCTGCTCATCCGTCTTCTTGTTAGATGCAAAGCCAGCTGCCCACAAATCCTCGTTCGACAGAGATGTCAAAATCGTCACCGCAATTAACTTGGTCTGAGGCCTAACGGCATCCCGCGCGGCCTTCATCATATCAAGACCACCCGTGGCGTGTACATTAGTGATGGCGGGAGTTGGTGCTAAATTCAAAAGTGAACGTAAGCCTTGCGCCACGGTGTTGGGGATATCATGCAGCTTCATATCCAGAAAAATCGGAATGCCCACCGCCCCTAATGCCTCATAACCCTTAGCGCCATGAGTATAAAAAAACTCCATGCCAATTTTCAGCATACCCACATGGCCATGCAGAAGCTTTGCGAGTTCAAGCGCTCGGGAGAGTTCAGGCGTGTCCAAAGCCACGCAAATTGGATTTCTGATGGTCATCAAAATGAACTAGCGCGAAAACTTCAACTGCGCAAATGCACCAATGTCGCCGCTGCCAAATCTTCTAAAGCCGTGCCGCAGGATTTAAACAAAGTAATCTCAGCCTCAGTTTTCCGGCCATGCACTCGTTCCCGGCAAAGTTCAAACAAATCGCCTTGCACATTCTTGAAATCAAACCGACCTTCATCGCGTGCTTGGATCAAATCCCCAGCCTCAGCCAAAGCCCCCTCGCGTGTATCCACATAAACCCGTGCAGCAGCCACCGTATCGCCATCCACCTCGCGCATGGTAGGTTTAAACGCCCCCGCCAAATCCACATGGGTTCCGGGCTTTAACCAAACGCCTTTGACAATGGCCGCGTTGGAACTGGTGATCCCAGAAATAATATCGGCTCGACCCATGGCATTTTGCAAATCTGAAACCGCCTCAGCAGCAAACCCTTCTTTGCTTAACTGAGCCGCAACTTCTTGCGCCTTCGCCAAAGTGCGATTGTAAATCAAAACAGTTTTAATGGGCCGCACAGCCGCATGGGCACGTGCAAAATGCAGAGCCAGCGCACCAGCCCCCACAATCAACAACGTCGAAGAATCTTTCCGCGATAAGTAGTCCGAAGCCAAAGCCGAGGCACAGGCAGTGCGCCGTCTGGTCAACTCTGTGCCATCCATCATGCACACAGGTGTTCCAGTCTTATTGTCGATCAACATATAAGACGCCTGAACAGTGGGAACACCCAAAGCGGCATTGTCTGTCTTGACTGTCACGGTCTTAAGACCCGTAAACTCAGCCCCCCAAGCTGGCATCAAAAGCAATGTCGTGGCAGGCCCCGTTTCATGATGGTGCCGCACTGGTGTTTCAATGTTTGCCCGAAACCCCTCGCGCAAAGCTTCAACAATATCCTTGTAAGAAACCAGCCGCGGAATCTCGTCAGCTGAAATAAACTTCATGGCCCAATGCCGATGAAGGGTGAAAGCTCAGTGGAAGCCGAAACCGCGACAGGGTCTTTCGCCGTTTCCAGTTCGCTTTGCAGCCGTACAATATCCCGCGCCCGTTCGCGGGCTAATTTGCGGTGCCTGCCTTGCGCAAACCAACACATCGCCCAACCCACAATTAACCCAATAAACACACCAAAAATAAACAGTAGCCAAAGGGGCATCTCAACGGTCAAAAAGGGCGAGGTGGATGAAAATGGATCAAGCGATAGCCTAGTCCATTGCCTGTTGGCAACCGCAAATGAAATCACGATGATTGCGACAGGCAGCCAGACAATCCAACGCAGAATGCGGCGCAAAAATTAGGCCTTTTCTTTGGCAGTTAAGCCATTCAGCCGGGCGCGCAATTCTTTGCCCGTTTTGAAAAATGGCACACGCTTAGGCGTCACTTCAACGCTCTCGCCTGTCCGCGGGTTGCGCCCCTGCCTGCCATCGCGCTCTTTCACCGAGAATGCCCCAAAGCCGCGCAGCTCAACGCGCGAGCCACCTTTCATCGATTCGATCACTTCATCAAAAATCTTATTCACAATCCGCTCCACATCGCGGTGATAGAGATGGGGATTTTTATCAGCAATTTTTTGAACGAGCTCAGACTTGATCATGATTTTTGTGTCCGAATTGAAATCAGTGAAACATCTTATAAGCCGGATAATCAGGGCGTGCAATGTCAAGCTTCCAAATAGATCATACGCAATTTATTGGTTAAACTATTCCATCTTCTCAATCATATCCTTAATTTTCAGGGCCTTCTCAAAATGGTCAAGTCTCTCAGTTTTGATCCACCATTCAGCTGCTTCCATAAGTGTTTCAGGATCATTATTCTTGTTTGCAAAAAACGCATAGAATGACAAACCGACATTGTCGCCCTTCGCGGCTACTTTAGCATTGCAGACTTCGATTGCTTTTTTTCGTGTGGATGCGCGCATAATTATCCTTTTAATAAAAAAGGCCGACGCAGTTTCCTGCATCGGCCTTCATCTAAATCGCTAAAATCTTACTCAGCTTCTTTCTTCTTCAAAGCAGCTTGCAAAATGTCACCTAGGCTTGCGCCTGAATCCGATGAGCCATATTGGGCCACGGCTTCGCGTTCATCAGCCATTTCCAGAGCTTTGATAGACACATTCACCTTGCGGGCTTTTGCATCCATAGCGGTGATCAATGCGTCGAACTTTTCGCCAACGGCAAAACGATCAGGGCGTTGGCCGTCGCGGTCGCGGGCCAGATCAGCACGCTTGGCATAGGCGGTGATGTCTGTGCCCGAGATGCGCACTTCAATGCCGCCATCTTCGATCTTCAACACTTCGCACGTCACTTTCGATCCCTTGCGCGGTGCACCACCGGTTGCTGGAGCCGAAGCGCCACCACCAGCAGATTTGGAAGGTGCAGACGATGCGCCAGCAGAACCTTCGGTCAATTGCTTTATACCAAGCGAGATGCGTTCTTTTTCTTGGTCAACATCAAGAACAACGGCTTTCACCATATCGCCCTTTTTGTAATCCTTGATGGCTTCTTCGCCAGGACGCTTCCAATCAAGATCAGACAAGTGAACCATTCCGTCCACATCGCCATCGAGGCCAACGAACAAACCAAATTCAGTCATGTTCTTCACTTCGCCTTCAAGCACTGTGCCCTTAGGATATTTCGAAGCGAAAGTTTCCCATGGGTTGTTTTGAACTTGCTTCAGCCCAAGTGAAATGCGGCGCTTCGAACTATCGATTTCCAGAACTTGCACTTCAACCATTTCCGAAGTGGAAAGGATCTTGCCGGGGTGAACGTTCTTCTTGGTCCAGCTCATTTCTGAAACGTGAACGAGGCCTTCAATGCCGTCTTCCAGTTCAACAAATGCGCCGTAATCCGTGATGTTCGTCACCTTGCCTTTAACTTTGCTGCCAACAGCAAATTTCTCAGCCACGATTTCCCATGGATCCTTATCCAATTGCTTCATGCCAAGTGAAATGCGTTGTGTTTCAGGATTAATGCGGATGATTTGAACCTTAACAGTCTGACCAACCGTGAGCACATCTGATGGATGGTTCACGCGCTTCCATGCAATGTCAGTGACGTGCAAGAGGCCGTCAATGCCGCCCAGATCAACGAATGCGCCGTAATCAGTGATATTCTTAACCACACCATCAACCACTTGGTTTTCAGCAAGGTTGCCCACCAGTTCCGAGCGTTGCTCGGCACGGGTTTCTTCCATCACAGCACGGCGTGATACAACGATGTTGCCACGGCGGCGGTCCATCTTCAAAATCACGAAAGGTTGCGACACATGCATGAGGGGTCCAACATCGCGGATCGGGCGCACGTCAACTTGCGAACCGGGAAGGAACGCAACAGCGCCGCCCAGATCAACCGTAAAGCCGCCTTTAACGCGGCCGAAGATAACGCCATCAACGCGCTCAGCCTTGGTGGTCATTTCTTCAAGGCGTGTCCAAGCTTCTTCGCGCTTGGCTTTATCGCGGGATAATACAGCTTCACCTAAAGCGTTTTCAATGCGCTCGAGATAGACATCAACGGTGCTGCCAACTTTAACTTCGTTTTCTTTGCCTGGCATGGCAAATTCCTTCAGCGGAACTTTGCCTTCAGTCTTCAGGCCAACGTCAATGATCACAAAATCATTTTCAATCGCCAACACCTTGCCTTTAACAACGGTGTTTTCATTGACGGGACGGTCGAGATAGCTCTCGGCCAACAGTGATTCAAAATCTTCAAGAGTGGGTTGCATCGAAACGGCAGATTTTGCCATATGGGGTATTTCCTTCTGCATAAGGCGGGCAAATTTATTGCCAAGGCTCAAATATGCGGTCTGCAAAAGCAGCGGTTAAGGGCATTCTAAACATCAGTTCACAGCTCAGAGGCATCGCAAAGCAAACAAACGCTTAAAACAATTCAGAGCAGGTTTCCCCACCCCAGTGATATCCAAGAGCAAGCTCTAGACCTCAAGATGGGCGGTTCATAGCGTAGATGGGTGCGGGGAGCAAGGCTCTCATTCCAGCCTTAAGACTGGCCCCTCAGTCCTTCGGACAGCTCCCCCAACAAGTTGGGAGGAGCGCGATCTATAGTTTAGCTCAGATTTCTATTCATTCGCCCTCCGCCCAGCTTGCTGGCGGGCGGAGCGCTAGCGACACCCGAAGGGCGGAGGGGGAGCCTGCCACACGCGACAGCCCCGCCGTCCTTTTCGGCGAAATCAATAACCTCGCGCCAGCTTCCAAAATCGCCGATTTAAAATCACTCCTACATAGCGACACGGTAAAATTCCGCCAGCCATGGCACCGCGCAGACAAAGCGAGCAACGGGATCGATTTTTGGGGTTAATACGGCAGGTCCTTTCTATGTGACGTGAACTATTTTCGAACTGCCCGCCAAGTTTCCTTGGCGGGCGATTTCGTTAAGCGGCATTTTCAAGGTTAGAAGGATACCAGATTGGGCTACTGGAGGAAGACTTCATGATCTCGATGCTACGTTCACAGTCTGAGCGATTGTGGTAACTTTCACTGCTTACGGAAATAGTTCTTCCGTTCGAAGCGTCGTAACTCCAACGCCAAAGATTTTGGTTATCTTTATACAACCAATAAGACGGATGAGTACGGTTAGCCAACTTTTTGACCTTTCAAGTTTAATGATGCCGAACTTGACTTTGGTCCAGGATTGTAGTGCATCTCTCCTATGTCTGTGTCCAAATCCTGCGTTCAGCATACGTTGAGTGCAGGAATAGAAGTCAGATGAAGGCCGTTAAACCGCGAGTTTGACGGCCTTTCCGATTCTAATATCGATCACTCTTGGACAACCAATTAAGGGATTGAGTCAAGTTTGCCGCTTACACATTAATTAAGCCGCTGAAATTAAAAGATAAATCTTGTGGAAAACTCGCATAAACGAATCTTTATATGAAAGAATTATAATAAATAATTGAATTTATTGATATTTAACCCTCCGATTCGCCTTTTTAAAGAATGAAAAGCGAAGGAATTTTTCAATTATGAAGCATAACCCAAAAAAATCAATTAAAACCTAAAATAGAAATCAATCCTAAGCCCCCTGCCAGCCCCGTACAGCAAAATCAAACTTTCCCGCTACCCCCGTAGCTCCCAACGCAAGAATCGCGTCCTATGGCCCCCAAACTTGCTTTAAACACCTACTGTAAGACTAAATAGCAAATTTGGCCTTGATGGCCCCCAAAGCCAGCTCCAACGCCTCCTCCACCCCCAAATGAGACGTGTCCACCACAATGGCATCCGCCGCGGCCAGTGTCGGCGCGGTTGAGCGGGAAGCGTCTCGGTCGTCGCGGGCTTTGATGTCGGCAGTGACGTCTTGCAACGAGTTTGCAATGCCCAAACCTTGCAATTCTTTGAACCGCCGTAAAACCCGCGCTTCAACCGATGCCGTAATATAAAACTTAACATCGGCACTAGGGCAAATCACTGTGCCAATGTCGCGGCCATCCAAAACCGCGCCAGGCAAACGCTTAGCAAAATCGCGTTGAAATTTTAAAAGTGCAGATCGCACTTCGGGAATGACGGCAACTTTAGAAGCGGCAGAGCCCACCACTTCGCTGCGCAACTCGTGATCCTCGAAATCGTCAACATTCAAATCACGCGCAAACGCGGTAGCCTTCGCTACATCTGTAAAATCCGTCTGTGTACGGAGCATCTGCAACCCCACCATCCTGTAGAGTGCACCCGTATCTAAAAAATGATAACCCAAATGCAGGGCCAGACCACGTGCCAGCGTGCCCTTACCCGCAGCTGATGGCCCATCGACGGCGATAATCATTAGGCGGGCGAAATCCGAGCACCCATGCCGTTCAGCAATTCGGTAAAGCCCGGAAAGCTGGTGGCAATAAAAGCGCTATCATCAATTTTCGTATGAATGCGAGAAGCAAGGCCCATGACCAGAAAGCTCATCGCAATGCGGTGATCCATATGGGTGGTCACTTTGCCCCCGCCGGGTGCGCCGCCACCATGAACCTCAAGCCAATCATGGCCCGAAGCCGTGGCCACGCCGTTAGCTTGAAGGCCCGCTTCCACAGTATTCAGGCGGTCGCTTTCTTTAACACGCAGTTCTTCCAAACCTTCCATGCGCGTTGTGCCTTCTGCAAAAGAAGCCGCAACCGAAAGAATGGGATATTCATCAATCATCGAAGGCGCGCGCTCTGGCGGCACCCGAACCCCCTTGAGGCGCGAATATTTAACGTGCAAATCACCCACTTCCTCGCCGCCCGCAACGCGGCGATTCTCAATGGTAATATCGCCGTGCATTTCGATGAGTGTTTCGATTAGTCCCGTCCGCGTCGGATTGAGCATGATGTTTTCAATAACGATATCTGAACCTTCGGTGATCAGTGCTGCCACCATTGGAAAAGCGGCAGATGAAGGATCACCCGGAATATCTAAATCCTGCGCTGTGAGTTCATGTTGGCCTTCAATGGATATATGTCTCGCACCATCTTTCATCATTATGCTTATTTTGGCACCAAAAGATGTGAGCATCCGTTCCGTGTGATCGCGCGTGGCGATGGGTTCAATAACAGTCGTAACACCTTTGGTATTAAGACCCGCCAGCAATACAGCCGATTTCACTTGGGCTGAAGCAACAGGCAAAGTGTAAGTGATAGGTTTGGCATTGGCCGCGCCATGCAGTTTTAAAGGAAGGCGGTCACCTTCAGCTGTTTCAAACTTTGTGCCAAACGCCGCCAGCGGTCTTGTGACCCGCCCCATTGGCCGCTTGGACAATGAAGCATCACCAATGCAACGCGCCGTCAAATCTGTCGAGGCCATCAAACCCATGGCCAGCCTGACACCTGTGCCCGAGTTTCCAAAATCCAAATCACCGATGGGTGATTTGAGGCCACCCACGCCCACGCCATCCACTAACCACGTGCCATCAGGCAGTTTTTCAGTTTTTGCGCCCAAAGCGGCCATGGCCTTGGCACTGTTGACCACATCCTCAGCTTCCAGCAGTCCAGTAATGCGCGTTTGTCCAATAGCCACTGCCCCAAACATCAGTGCGCGGTGCGACATGGATTTATCTCCGGGCACTTTAATGCGGCCTTTGAGTGGGCCAGATTTGCGGGAAATAAGGGGTGTGGGCTTTAAAGCTGAATGGGTCATGACCCGACCGAATACACGGCTTCAAAAGCCCTGTCACCCTCCCTCAATCAAAGTTTTGACATTCGCGCCCACCCGTGGCAGAAGCCCGCTCAATCAACCTTATTTATGAAGGAATATGCAGTGGTTAAAGCTGAGCTTGGAACCAAGCGGACCTGCCCTAATTGTGCAACCCGTTTTTATGATTTGTTGAAATCCCCGATTGTTTGCCCATCTTGCGCAACCAGTTTTATGGCGATGTCAATTTTGCCATCAAAAGCCGAATTCCCAGGCATGGTGCCGCAAGCCCAGCCGAAGCCCCGTGAAGAGGCAGATGACGCCGATACTGGTGAAGTCGAATTGATCAGCTTGGATGAAGCCGCAGCTGAAGAAAAAGCTGATGACGAAACCGCAGGCATTGAGGATGTGGATCTGGGCGAAGACGCCGCAGAAACCACCAATGACGATGAAGATGATACATTCCTCGTTGAAGAAGAAGACGAAGGCAATATGTCTGATCTCGTCGAAGGCGGCGGCAAGGAAGAAGACGAAGAACAATAAAGTTCTTGCGTCCGGCGCTACGGCCTACTAGATCACCAATCGCGTTTGGGCGTTCATTTGCCCAAACCCCATTACCTGATTAAACGGGGGCATAGCTCAGCTGGGAGAGCGCTTGCATGGCATGCAAGAGGTCAGCGGTTCGATCCCGCTTGTCTCCACCAATCTTTTCAAAGACTTAGCTAAGATAGTTGGTTTTGAAATTTCTTGCTAGCAACCAGATAGCAACCAACTCAGGCTATTTGCGCTCCATTGCCCGTCGATCCGTGTCTGGGTGCCTGTTAGGTAAATTTACCGCTGCAGAGAGAACTGGTGGCATCGGGAAGCACGCTCATTGCGCCCCGCATTGCTTCAAAGTGTAGCGCCAGAAATTGCATCGTATCTTACGTTAACAATGCTACATTAGCCTTGCCGCTCAAATTGCTATAAATCAAAAAGGGGCAGGTTCGTTGATTGGTGCACGGCGCTCACCTTGCAGTGGTGCGCAAATTCTGTGCGGATTTGCAGTTTTCTTTGGGCGACCGAAACGCTCCTTGCCTCATTTTAAAGGGGCAAAGTGTCTACGAATCTAGGGGTCAGAGGTTCAAATCCTTTCGGGCGCGCCAATCATTTCAATTACTTAGCTAAATTGAGGGTTTGCAGAATTTGCAGCGGGGTTCCATTAGGGTTCCTGCGATGCTTGTTTTTCGCAACACTGGTTCCTGCTTGCGCGTTCGTACCGCGCGCTGGCATGACACGATCAGGAACAAAGATCGTGCGGGCAAAGTCTATCCCACCCGCTCCAAAGCGACGGATCAAGTCATAGGTTAGTCATTCATAGAATAGCACCCGCTGCATTATGCTGTAATAGATCACCAGGACGAATGGAGCGATTGAGCATCTGGTCTGAACGATGACCCGTAGTTCGGCGGATCGCCCATGAGACAACCCCTGCTTCATCTGCACTTGAGGCAAGCCCAGCACAGAGGGAATAGCCGCTGTACAGTTCGGAATTGAGACCTATGATGGCCACATGTTCTCGCACCACAATGGAAACACCTTTGGGCTTTAGAGGTATACGCCATGTTGCGAGATCAGCCTTGCGCACATCTATGTCTATAATGCTATATATATCGCCTCTGGCTGGACGTTACTTTACCAAATTTCAACGTCAGCTATCCAAGCCATTTGATTTTTAACCATTTTCCATATAGAGAGAATAATGGACAAGTACGGGATTTCCCTGATCCCCTGCATGTCTGGCCGGCGGGGCAACTTGTCGGCCAATTTGTTGGATTGCGCATCACATGCTCGTACCAACATTTAAAACATTGACTGTAAATTCAAGCTCACATGATTTCTAATTTCCACATGCCACTTTATTTGGGCTGGCAACTATACAGTGCGAGGTGATGTACGCTCGCTTTCTTGGCCGGACAAAAAAATTTCACCGTCTGAACAAATAAGCTGGCTGACTCTTTACACACTGTGAGAACATAGTAAGAACACAACTGCCTTAATTCACTTGCGTCTTATTGTTTTACAACCTCCCTTTGTGCAGATTGCATCCCTGCGTCTGCCCACAACTATTGAACGGCTCTATCTTGATTTCAACGGTTTCTTTGCCAGCGTGGAACAGCAGGCTGACAAATCATTGCGGAGGCGTCCGGTGGGCGTAGTTCAGTTCACGAGCACTTTACGCAGGGCAGAGATTATTCAGAAGGAGCAGGAGGCCCTCAGCGCATTCAATACCATTCTTTTGGGTATTAAAAAGAAATAGCGCAAAGATGATCAGGCTGATCTGTCCCAATTTCAAGTTCGGCTAAAAGACCATGCGCAGCACTTGGTGAAGACTCTCAAGTGCTTTTTAAATAAAATACCACCATAGACGATGCCAGTTGAAAGAGGGCTGGATAAACATAGTAAAAGCAATGAGTCATTATGCAAGTCCACAGGCTCTCAGTTCGCCAAATTGCGAAGCTTCCCATCAAGCCAAAGATAATTGTTGATACGAGTGCATACCACGGTTGATGAAAGTGTAATAGCGCCCACGCGATTATACTAAACATTGCTGAAGGCCAGAAACTCAACCTTGATATCGCAAGAGCAGAAAGAAGAAATCCGCGAAAGAGAAATTCTTCAGCAACCGATCTTACAGTTGTAAGCGATATTAAATCAACAATCGCAACATAGAGGTGAAGTTGATTTAGATTTCGTGCTTGAACTTGCAAGGGATAGAGTGTCTATTCTTTCGACGCTGGATCCCATAAAAATGAAACAAATTTTTAAGCTTGAGAGTTTTAAGTGTCTATAGTGCAACTAAGCCAATCAGGTATCTAGCTTTGTTGTAGAGGTTTCAACCGTCCGAACCGTTTTTATATCCGTCAGCTTGCGACCCTCCCCAAAATTTTCAGTCGCATGTAATGGTCGATGACCTTCGCTCCCCTGAACAGCTAATTTGCTACTCATGACCGCTATGTTGATTATGTTAGAGGACGGAGGCAAAATTGCCACAAGCTCTTTTTGAAGAGATTGACGACGCTTAGAACGACGCAATCGCCTGCCAAATTTTAACTCAGGATACTGAATCACTATGGTGGCTAAGAAAACTAATATGGCTCCCTGTATTGCGGTATTTGTCATGGTTTCGAATAATAATAAGTTGGCAAACATGGCGCCAAACACGGCTTCGCTGCTTACAATAATAGTTACAAGACTTGAACTAGCATGTTGCTGCGCAACCGCCATAAGGAGATAGGAGGCTCCTTTGCTTATGATCCCCAAAAGGATAAGGTGAGGTAGCGTCAGCCACAGGGCGGGTAACGTTATAGTTTCAAAGCTGAAAGCAAAGGCGAGGCAGGCAGTTCCACAAACTATAAACTGACACAGCGTCAGAAATCCTGGTTGGCCATGCATCTGTACAAATCGACCGACTAAAGGAGTCCAGATAGCAAAAAATATGGCCGCAATAAAGCAAAGCAAGTCGCCCTCATTGAATGTGTCAAACCGTGCATCCTGCAAGAGCCAAATGCCGGCGCAAGTTAACAAGGCCGATGGGATAACAAAAGCATTAGGACGTTCTTTTGCAATAAGCCAAGCCGTGATTGGTATCATGGCAACGTTGGCATTAACTAAAAAGCCTGCTTTCGTGACGCTGGTTGCGCCATAACCCAATTGCATTGAGAGAACGGCTCCAGTGAAAACAATGCAAATTAATAAAATTTGCTTCCAATGCTTGGTTAATCGGGACCTAAA
>JANYLQ010000009.1 GCA_025363755.1 Hyphomicrobiales bacterium
GCGAATTTTTTTCTTTCCGAGATTTGATCCGCCCACCAGCATGATCGTCAGCTTCCAAAACTTTGCAAGGAATATTGGCTTGCAACAAACGATAAGCCGCATAAAGCCCAGCAGTACCTGCCCCAACGATAATAACCTCAGTTTCGGCTGATGGTGTTTGCGTTCTCATTGTTCAGAGTTTGAAGGGAGATTTGAATCAACGCAAGCCTCGACAGATCAAAGAATACGAAGACCTGATCAATGCAGCGTGAACAGAATGCTGAGTTCATGGGTAATGCCACTGGCTCAATTTGAACTTCGGGTGCTTTCTCTTGCTTTGAAATAGCTCCAATACTGGTTGCGCACTACCAGAAAACTCGACGAGCCCAAAAACCTAGGCGACGGAGGCAACCCTGAATTTGCAACCATACTGAATGTTATGAGCGCGATGGATTTGAAAATCACGGCGTGGTTGGCTCGTAATCACTCCAATCGTGATCCCGTCAAAACTCTAAATTGGCGAAAAAACTTCACCAAGTTCTTTTTTGAGTTCACTTTCGACATCGATCCATTTGTAGCCCAAGATAACCTCAACTGTAGGTATAGAAGCTTTCTTTAGCGCTAGGCGTTTTATTTCATCTCTATTCGATGAGTCACCTTGGAAATGGCCGCTGCCATGATACTCAATTACCACAAGTGCATCTCCAAACTTATCGATGATCAAGAAATCGCATCGTTTGCTGTTGATAGAAAAAAACGCATCACGATCATTCGATTGTAGTATTTCACCAAGAGAGACTTGCGTGAACAAGCGTAGCCCCTCCGTGTTGCGGTTTACCAATCGTTCTAATTGTTTGAATAGTCCGTATTCCTCACCGTTCATCAATCGCTTTTTTTGAAAGGTGGCGGTCAAAACTTGTTGAATATCGGGGGTTTTTGGAGAATTCTGAACCACTCTTAAATTACTACCGCCGCGCTGATAGGCGGCCTGCGAGAAGAAGTATTTTCGCTTTTTCCAAAACGGGTGAGGTCGTTGTCTTTCGATCGCCCTCAGTGCAAGCAATATGGCAATGAGTGCTGCGAAAAGCGCAGCAATTAGTGTCATATTTGGTGGAATTTCCCCCATTAATAGTTTTTAACATAAGAATTTGAGGAGGTCAAAACGCCGTCAGAACAAACAAAAAAGGCTCTCATCAGAGAGCCTCTTTCAATTCATTATAAAGCCCAAACCCTCAAGCAAACTTCTGGTTCAAACTTCCGTCCTTATAGCGCTTGGCCATTTCGGCGACTGACAGCACTTTCTTAATCTTGCTCGCCTGCCCCGCTGTGTTGAATTCCGCAAAGCGTTGCGCGCAAAGTTTAGTCATCGCTTCCATCGCGGGCTTCAAATATTTGCGCGGATCAAATTCTGATGGGTCTTCAAACAGCACCTTACGCACAGCACCAGACATAGCCATGCGGTTATCCGTGTCGATGTTGATTTTACGCACACCGTGCTTGATGCCGCGTTGAATTTCGGACACAGGCACGCCCCACGTTGGCTTCATCTTGCCGCCGAACTTGTTGATCATCTCCTGCAAATCTTCAGGCACTGAAGATGAGCCATGCATAACCAAATGGGTGTTTGGCAGTTTCTTGTGAATCTCTTCAATCACATTCATGGCCAGCACCGCGCCATCTGGCTTGCGGCTGAATTTATACGCACCGTGTGATGTGCCCATGGCGATGGCCAAAGCATCCACATTGGTTTCTTTTACAAACTTTACAGCTTCATCAGGGTTGGTGAGAAGTTGGTCATGGCTGAGAACGCCTTCAGCGCCGTGGCCATCTTCCTTGTCGCCCATGCCGGTTTCGAGCGAGCCCAAAACGCCAAGCTCACCTTCAACTGAAATGCCGCCCAAATGTGCCATGTCAGTAACAGTCTTGGTCACACCGACGTTATAAGCCCAATCGGCAGGTGTCTTGCCGTCCAACATCAAGGAGCCATCCATCATCACTGATGTAAAGCCGTTTTGAATTGCGGTCATGCATGTGCCTGGCTCATTGCCGTGATCCAAATGCACGCAGACGGGAATGCTTGGATAAATTTCGGTGATGGCATCCATCATGTGTCGCAACATAATATCATTGGCATAAGAGCGCGCCCCGCGCGACGCCTGCAGGATCACAGGCGCATCGGTTGACGCGGCGGCAGACATAATGGCCAGCGCTTGTTCCATGTTATTGATATTGAATGCCGGCACGCCATAGTCATATTCAGCAGCGTGATCGAGCAATTGGCGAAGGGTAATGCGGGCCATGGAATCTCCTAAAGAGGGTTTGGAATTTCTTCGCAAAGCGATTAGCGCGGATTTTATAAGCATACAAGGCTGTTGAGGGGCGCACCTCAAAACTTTTTAGTGCCCTTCTGGTCATCTCACGAAGGCCCTGTTACAACACACAAGATGAACCCCGGAACAGCAGTCATCGTGAACTTATTGGGCGGCGTGGCGCTTCTGTTATGGGGCGTGCGCATGGTCCGAACCGGCATATTGCGCGCCTGGGGCGAACGCCTCAGATTTTTTGTTGAGCACCGCTTGCGCTCGCGCCTAACCGGTTTTGCTGCGGGTGCCGCAGCTACCACAATTCTCGGAAGTGGAACGGCCACAAGTCTCATCGTCAGCAACATTGCAGCATCAGGCGCGTTGCCGGTGGCCTTGGGGCTTGCCGTATTGTTGGGTGCCGATACGGGCTCCGCTATTGTCACGACCATTTTTGCTTCGGGCATGTCTCAGGCGCTTTGGACCTCGCCCATCCTTCTGGCCATCGGGTTTCTGGTGTTCAGTTGGTCTGCTGAGACCAAGCCGCACAATTTAGGACGCATTCTGGTCGGGCTTGGTCTGGTATTTCTATCGTTGCATTTAATATCTGCCGCCAGCCAACCTCTCAGCACGGCATCGCTGTTTCATGATGTGCTTTCAGCATTGGGCCGCGAGCCCGTGCTTGGTTTTATTGTTGGCGCATTGCTGGCCTGGATGTTCCATTCCACATTGGCAGCTATTCTTCTAATCGGTTCGCTTCTGGCCAATGGCAGCATGAATGCCGAAGGTGCGATCTATTTTCTCCTCGGCATCAATCTCGGCGGCGGGCTGCCAGCTGCTATTGGGGCACTGGGGTTGCCTGTTGGCGCGCGGCGTATTCCAATTGCCAATTTGCTTTGCCGTGGAGTGCTGAGTATAGCAGCTCTTGGCTTTGCTGGCCCAATCAGCGCGCTTATCAACACACTGCCTTTTACTGAGTTGAACCGCGCATTAAGTTTTCATCTCGGGTTTAATCTAGCAACAGGACTGTTGTTTCTTCCCTTAACCAAACTTATCGAGATACTCGTCACGTGGATGCTGCCAGACACCGACGCAAAAGACAGCCTTGCCTTACCTCGATATTTAGACCCAATATCGCTTTCTTCTCCGCCTGTTGCTTTGGCCAATGCCACGCTTGAAACCGCGCGCATGACCGAAATTCTTGACCAGATGTTTGCAACAGCACTGCAAGCCATTGCGGTTGGCAGTAAGGAAACCTTGAAAGCCATTCATGATCTTGATGTGAGGTTGAACTTGTTTCAATCCGCAGTGCAGACCTATTTGGCTGATCTCGCGCAAATGGCCCCGCTTTCAAAAGAAGAAAGCCGGAGGGCATTGGAAACCACGCTCTATGTCAGCAATCTTGAACATGCAGGTGATGTGATCCAGCTCAATCTGGTTAATCGCATAGGTGCTAAAATTCAGGAAGGTTTGCACTTTACAGCAGACGAACAAAAATCACTCGACAGCCTCTGCATCATGATCACCAACAACATAAAAACCGCCGCAGCGGTCCTGACATCGCGCGATGTTGAAGGTGCCAAAAAACTCATCGAGCAAAAAGATCACTTCCGCAGTTTGGAACAGCGGGTGATTGACGCGCATTTTCGTAAAGGTGCAGGTAACAAAAAAGAGGCCCTGCGCCGCAGTGCGCTGTTTATTGATATGATCAGAGATCTGCACCGCATAAATTCGCATATCGTTTCGGCTGGTTACCCGATTGTCGACGATGCCGGATTGCTGCGTGAGACCCGCCTTCGCAAAACCAATGTCGAAAAACGCTAATGGCTAAATTTACACCGATCATCGAAAGCCTCCCCTCCACCACACCCTTCGTTGGCCCCGAAGCGCTAACTCGCCGCACCGGACACAAAATCAAAGCCCGCATTGGTGCGAATGAAAGTGTGTTCGGCCCCTCGCCCAAAGTGATCAAAGCCATGCAGGCTGCTGCAATTGAGAGCTGGGCTTATGGCGATCCGGAACATCATGATTTGAAAGCGGCCATTGCTGCGCATCACGGTGTGTCGCCGGAAAACATCGCTTGTGGTGAAGGTATTGACGGGCTTCTCGGTTTGGTCGTGCGTTTGTTTATTGATGCTGGTGATGTTGTGGCCACATCACAGGGTGCATATCCCACTTTCAATTTTCATGTGGCGGCATCAGGTTGCAAGCTATTGACCACGCCTTATGTCGACGATCACGAGCATCCGGTGGCGCTCATAAAGCTTGCGGCCGCTGAGAAAGCTAAGCTTCTTTACATCGCCAATCCAGATAACCCGATGGGCACGCATTGGCCCGCGCGCGAAATCAAACATATGATCGATCATCTGCCTGAAGGTTGCATGATGCTGCTCGATGAAGCCTATATTGATTTTGCACCAGCGGGCACTGCACCAGCCATTGACGTGAACACCAAAAATCTTTTACGCTTCCGCACATTCTCAAAAGCTTATGGCATGGCTGGCGTTCGGGTGGGCTATTGCATCGGCCAGGCCGAAATTGTTTCCGCCTTTGATAAGATTAGAAACCATTTCGGCATTTCGCGCATGGCCCAAGCAGGTGCTATTGCTGCGATTAAAGATCAAAAATATTTGGCCATAGTCCAAAACCAAGTATTGCTATCAAAAAGATTTATTAACGAAATTGCCAAAGCCAATGATTTAAAACCCATACCGTCAGCCACCAACTTTGTAACTATCGATTGCGGGCGTGACGGAACTTACGCACGCGCCATTGTGGACGGGCTACTCGCCCATGGCATTTTCATCCGCATGCCGGGCATAGCCCCGCTCAACCGCTGCATTCGCGTATCGTGCGGAAACAAAAAGGACCTCGACCAACTGGCCAAGGCCCTTCCAAAGGTTTTGCAGTCGTTAAGTTAGTTACTTCGCAGCCAGCTTCGCAGCAATTCCCGCAACATGTTTGCCTTGATAATGTGCCGCTTCAAGGTCTTGCTTCGAAGGTTGACGCGAGCCATCACCGCCTGTGGTCATCGATGCGCCATAAGGTGAACCGCCGCGAATTTCATCGTGCCCCATTTGTCCAGCATATGCATAAGGCAATCCAACAAGAACCATGCCGTGATGCAACAATACAGTATGGAACGATAGGATCGTGGCTTCCTGTCCACCATGTTGAGTAGCCGATGATGTCATGGCTGACCCCACTTTGCCGACCAACGCGCCCTTGGCCCAGAGACCACCCGTTTGATCGATGAAGTTCTTCATTTGGGCCGTCATCATACCGTAGCGAGTGCCAGTTGCAAAAATGATCGCATCATAGTTCGGCAGTTCATCAACCGTGGCAATTTCTGCCTTTTGGTCCATTTTATAATGCATGGCTTTTGCGGTTTCGGCTGGCACCAATTCAGGCACGCGCTTTACATGCACGGTGGCACCGGCTTCTTTGGCACCTTCAGCAGCAGCATAGGCCATTGCTTCCATGTGGCCCCAAGCGGAATAATAGAGAACGAGAACTTTAGTCATTTGTTTTTCCTATATGGTTGCAGTTTCTAATAAGGCTTTGAGATCAATACGCGCATTCATCATTTTCAGTTTGCCATCTGGTTCACGCGGCCAATCTTTTTCCGCGCGGTCCCAATAAAGTTCCACGCCATTTTCATCGGGGTCACGGAGATAAAGCGCGTCGGAAACGCCATGATCGGCAGCGCCGTCCAACTCACGACCGCTTTGCAAAACGCGCTTAAACGCATTGGCGAGGTCAACCCGCGTCGGATATAAAATCGCTGTGTGATAAAGCCCAGTGGTGCCAGGTGCAGGCGGGCTGCCACCTTTGCTTTCCCATGTGTTGAGGCCAATATGGTGATGATAACCGCCAGCCGATATAAACGCCGCTTGATCGCCATACATTTGCTGAAGCTCAAACCCCAAAACACCACAATAAAAATCAAGCGCCCGCTTGAGATCAGCGACCTTTAAATGCACATGGCCAATATGCGTGCCCTTTGGGATAATAAAATTTTGTTTTGTCATGGCGAAACCTAATGTAACAATATCTGTTACTGTATCTAGTGCAGCGCGGCAGCAACTTCAAGGCCTATTTGAAAGTGTGGACAGCTTTCCGCTTAAGTCTTGTGTAGAGCGCGCATATGGCGGAATGAATAACTATTCGGAGATTATCCATGTCAAAAAAATTCAATTATGTAGCGCCCCCAAACTTCATCATCATCGACCACCCACTGGTGCAGCACAAACTCACTTTGATGCGCGACAAAAACACCCCCACCGCTGTGTTCCGTCAACTCTTGCGCGAAATCTCTTTGTTGATGGCTTATGAAGTCTCTCGCGATTTGCCAATGACCACGCAACGCATCGAAACACCTGTTGCCCCAATGGATGCACCGATCATCAAAGGCAAAAAACTCGTCATTGTATCTGTGCTGCGCGCGGGCAATGGTCTGCTCGAAGGCATGTTGGATTTGATTCCCTCAGCACGTGTTGGTCACATAGGGTTGTACCGCGACCCCAAAACCTTGCAGCCCGTGGAATATTACATGAAAGTGCCCGAGGACATTTCTGAACGCCGCACTATTGTGGTTGATCCGATGTTAGCCACCGGTAATTCAGTTTCAGCAGCCGTCAAACGCCTCAAGGAAAAAGGTGCCAGAGAAATCAGACTCGTCACTTTATTGGCGGCCCCCGAAGGTGTCATGCATTTCCACGCCGAACACCCTGATGTGCCGTTTTACACGGCAGCACTTGATTCTCATCTCAATGACCACGGCTATATCGTGCCTGGCCTTGGCGATGCGGGTGACCGGATGTTCGGGACCAAGTGATTATTCACCCATCATTAAGCATGGAATAGATTTCATAAAATCTTAAAACTTAACGCAAGGATTGCCCCGCTACTGTGACCTTAACAAGTTAGGGTTCGTTGCGTTTATGGTCGCTCACAAGGCAAATATGAAGTCACAAACATTTCGCCGGGCTGACGGAAGCCCGAGGCGTGTGCTTTATGCTGAAGACCAAACAACTTCACGCATCATAACCACAGCCATGTTGAAGCGCATGGGATTTGAAGTTGACGCCGTTGAAGATGGTGAGCGCGCTTTGGAATGCGCACGTCATGACAATTATGACGTGATCTTGCTCGACATTGAAATGCCGATTATGGACGGGGTAACGGCCGCCCGCTCGATCCGCGCAGACCTCGCACATTGCAGCACCACACCGATTTTGGCTCTGTCCGCCTTCCTCGCTGATTCAACCGAACATACAAAGTGGCGTGATGCCTTTGATAGTTCGGTGTCAAAGCCTGCAAACAGCAACGAGCTGATGGCTGCAATGGCAAAAGCGCTTGGCCAAAAACTGAACGCGCCAGAAATCAAAGCTTCGCAAAAGCAACATGATGACGTAGCCACTGCACTTCGCGGCGCGCTTTCTGTTGGTTCCTGGAAAAGATTGGCGGCAACCGCTGCAGAGGAAATGCGTCAGCTGACTTTAACGATGGCAGCGGGCTTTGAAGCGGCTGATTCTGAACTGATCAACCATTGTGCTCACGCATTAAAAGGTTTGGCATTGAATTTTGGCGCAAACCGCGTTTCGAACTTGGCTCAAAATATGCGTGACGCGCATGATGTGAAGGTTTTGGCATTGATGTTGGCAGAAATCTCAGCCTGGGAAAAAGCCAACTAAGCTTGGCTTCTTCAAAATCTCAAAAGTGGAATTAAGCGACCTTTGGTGCTGGCGCTGTAACGTCGCGGCTTTCCAAGGCACTCAGCATCTTTAAAACTTCAGCTAATTCTGGGCTGATGCGTTGTGGGCGCTTCTGTGCAGCAACTTGTTCGGTTTTTTCCATAATTCTAATCCCTGATTTATGATCATTGTAAAGCGTTGAACTTAAGAACACCCTAAAGCGCGCCTCCTGAATGAACTTGGAATTGGGTGTTCATTCGGCATTCATGTGGCGAATTTGCGCGTTACAAAAATGCCATGGTTTATGGTTAACAAAAGTTTGTGAAAAACCGCGTGACAGATTTGGAATAAAAGATAATCTCAAACTGTAACGACATTGGTGGCAATACGCCCAAAGCGCAAAATGGAGGAGTAAATCTATGATTTCAAAGATTTCAACGGGTTTTATGGCGGGTGCAGTAGTTTTGGCGCTGGGTGCTGGTGTAGCTTACGCAGCACTTGCAGGTGATGAAGCCATTACGGCGCGTCAAACTTGCATGAAAGCCAGTGGCAAAGCCATGGGCACAATGGTGCCAATGATCAAGGGCGAAAAGCCCTATGATGCCGCTGCGATTAAAGCTGTGTTGGATGCTGACGGTGCCGCCTGTGCCAAATGGGCCGAATTTTGGCCGGCTGATTCAATGACCAGCAAAACACTGAAGACCCGTGCTCTTCCCGCAATTTGGAGCGACCCAAAAGGATTTGAAGCAGCTGGTGGCACATATTATAAAGCCTTCACAGAATTGGCCGCGACCACGGATGAAGCAGGGTTCAAAGCCAAGTTCCCAGCGCTTGGCGCAGCCTGCGGTGGCTGCCACGAAAAATTCCGCGCCCCTGCGCCGTAAGTGACATTAAAGATTTTCAGTAAACGTAATTTAGGGGCCTTGGCGCTGCTTGCAGTGTCAGGGCTCTTGGTTTTTTGGGTGGCCTCAGCGCCGCATCCTTTTAGTGCTGCCGATATTCCGGCGCACACAGCCAATCTCGAAAATGGCAAACTGCTTTATAATATCGGCGGCTGCATTTCATGCCATGCTTCAGAAGCGGATGCCGCTGTGCCTGCGGGTGGTAAGCCATTCACCACGCCCATCGGCGTTTTATATCCACCGAATTTGACGCCTGATCCCGAAACCGGATTGGGCAAATGGAGCAATGTTGATTTTGTAAACGCTATGCAAAAAGGTGTGCACCCCGACGGCGCACATTTGATTCCGGCATTTCCTTACACATCTTATGCGCATATGAATGTTGAAGATGTTCTCGACATCAAGGCCTATCTGGATGGGTTGCCGCCCGTCAAAAACGCCACCAAGCCGCATGAAGTAATCGCCTTGCCCATCATCCGGCGCGGGCTGGGCCTTTGGCAGTGGATTGGGCTTGATGATGCCAAGTTTATCGCTGATGCAAAACAATCAGCCAGTTGGAACCGCGGCGCCTATTTCGTCGGCGGCCCCGGTCATTGCAGTGAGTGCCACACACCGCGCACCATATTCATGACGAGTGATACTTCAAAAATGTTCCAAGGCGGCCCTCACCCGGACGGCAAAGGCAAAGTGCCATCCCTGCGCGATCTTGTTGGCCGAGGCCGCTATAAAGATCCGAAAGATTTGGTTCTTGCTTTCCAAAACGGCGAAGAACTGGGCTACGATAAAATGTCGTCCGGCGGCATGGGCGAAGTGCGCAAGAACATTGCCAGATTACCTGAAGCAGATATTGCTGCGATTGCAGAATATGTGATGTCGCTTAGATAAGATTTGAGATCGACAACCAGCTTGAAATAACATCCGCCGTTTCTTTTGGATATTCCAATGTTGGAAAATGCCCGCAATCTGGCAGCTCCACAAACGTTCCGCGCTTGACCGCCGATGCTGTCTTTCGTCCTACATCTGCATCAGAAAATTGATCATGGTCACCCCATAGACAAAGCGTAGGGCATTCCGGTATTATGGCGCAAGTGCCACAAGTAATTCAAGGCTTCATTCACTAAATCAACAGGCATGAACACCTATGCCATTCCAGCACTGAGAGATAAGCGAGCGAGAATTGCGGGCCGCGTTATTTTGCTTAAAAAGCAGATTATCAAACACAAGCACGAACTTGCCAGCCTTGACGCGACGATTACTTTGTTCGACCCGTCATATAAAGTTGGAAGCATTAAAGCCATCAAGCCTAACCGCCGTTCCAAGCTGTTTAAAATGGGTGCGCTTGGCCGCTTAATTGTAGACGCGTTACGGCGGGCAGAGGGAACGCCGCTGGAAACGACGCAAGTGGTGGAGGCTGTAACCTCTGCTATTGGACAAGGTAAAGCCAGCGATGCCGTGTTAAGGGCAACCGTGAGATCAAATTTGGCCTATTTGGTGCGACGCGGCTCTGTGGTGAAGATTGGCAAGAGCATTGGAACTAAGTGGCGGCTGGCCTAACGACCTTGCCAAAGGTCAACAATACGCATAGCGGCGTCAATTGAGGCTGCTTTTCCCAAAACAGTTATGCCGTTTGCAATATCGTTATGAGTGCATTCAAACAAAAAATAGCCTTGAAAACCTAAATGTTGTGCGCCCGCATCAATAATCGTTTGACGGGCAAGGGCCGCAACGTGAATACTTTTCCCGTTGTCGAGATTCGCACTAGCAAGGATTTGTTCCATGGCCACCACTCCTAAAGCATCGCCACGCATTTCTGTAAATGATTTAGCTTTATATATGGTTTCATCCGACACCATGAAGATTTCGATCATTAAAAGATCGAAGCACCCCAAGCCAATGCCAATGATCCGATACAAAGATGTGCGACCAGCAATTTGCTCTTATTTATCAGACTTGGCGCGAAATGTGAATCCCTTAATTGATGCAGAGGACTTCTTTATTCAAAGAAAGGACGATACATCTCTTGGTCCGTTGTTGCGAGACGATGCGGAAAAGTCCATCGAAGTGCTTCATTCTGTTCAGTCTATGGCTAATCAATTGAAGTCCTATGAGTTCCAAAATGCTCCAGCTAAACAACCTAAACTAATTTTGTCAGGAGTGGAAATTTCGGTTCGCGCTGATCTTTTTGTCCTAGGACAGAGGAAGAGTGTTGAAGAAATTGGCGCGGCTGTCCTGCGAATGACACAAGATGACGCCGAAACAGACGCTGCAAAAGCAAAACGCAAAGAGATGGGTTTGATTGTCGCTACACTTGCCAGATTGCATGTTGAAAAAAATGTGCCATCCAATCGAAAGCCAGCAAATAGGTTGTGCATGTCAATCGACGTTCAACATGGCGAAGTTTTTTGCGCGCCGG
>JANYLQ010000013.1 GCA_025363755.1 Hyphomicrobiales bacterium
AGCCACTTGCACCATTTGCGCCGGCTCAATGCCGTGAAGAACGCCAGACAATATAGACGCCGCATAAGCGTCACCTGCACCCGTAGTATCAATAGCGTCAACCTTGAAACCCTTACATTCGAACTTTCCGGCTCTTGTGTAGAGTATTGCACCTTCGGCGCCTCGCGTGACTGAGAAGAATTGCAGGTTTTCATGCCAAAGCGCCTTCACAGCCGCATCCATATCATCAATGTCACCCAAGGCTAGCAGCTCCTCTAGGCTCGTTTTGACGATGGCTGAATGTTCGATCATCTCCCGCCCAGCCTTCAGCATGTCAGCTGAATCGTTCCACAGAGTCGGTCTGAAATTGACATCGCAAGAAATCAGCTTGCCGTGGGTTTCTGCCAAACCCATTGTCTTGCGTTGAGCGGCAGCGGATGTGGGGGCAGACAATGGCAAAACTCCCAGATGCAAGACTCTTGTCTGCGCCAGCCAGTTGGCTTTTATGTCTTCAAGTCTGATATTCAGGTCGGCGGGTTGATCGCGATAGAACATAAAGGAGCGATCGCCTTTTTCGTCCAATGTGACAACAGAAAGCCCCGCTTTCTCTGTAGGAGACTGAACAATACCTGACACGTCAACGCCAAATCCACGCAGAGCTTCGATCAGTAATCTGCCAAAGGCATCATCACCAACCCGGCTGACCATGAGAGCGTTGTTTCCGAGCTTGGCAAGGCCAGCCGCCACATTTCCGGGTGCTCCGCCTGGGCTTGGGACGTATTGCCACTGACCATCCACCTTGGTGTGTGGCACGAGATCGATAAACAATTCACCGAAACAGACAACATCCCACATATTAGGAACTACGCCACATTCGACGCGCCTTCATCGCTTCGTGTGCTTGCGGCGTTCCATCGTGGAAGGAGCCAAACCATTTATCGAGTGGCACCATGCCGTCAGAATAATTCACTTCGAAATATTTGTGGTGTAGATAATGTGCGTATAGGACACGTCCATGGTCGCGTCATCGCCCATTGCCAGCCTGTCAAAACCTGTATGGCCTTGCGCCGGTGCCACTCCCAGCCGAGATGCCAGATTGATCATGTGTATGGGGTGCGATGGAATGGTGAAGAACAGAAGGATCGTGGAGAAATAGATTATATGCTCTATTGGGTGCATCGACAGCCCAGACCAAGGGCCCGGGCTGACATTGCGATGGTGAAGCTTGTGCGCCACTTCATACAGAATTGAATAGTGCAAAAGACGATGGGCAAAATAGAAGCCCACTTCGTGAATGAAGGGCACAAGAAAGAACAAGGCGACAAAGCCAATCGGATGCGCTGCAAAACCAATCATCGGCGCGATACCATTTGCATAAGCCCAGAGCAGGAGCAGCTCATAGGCTGTCCAGATTGGCACGCCGCTCACAAGTGTGTAGAACATGTTGTCATAGGTCTGGTGGCCAAACAGGAAACCCTCGACTTTGTCTTTTGGCCATTGCTTGTTGTATTTGAATGCAGTGCCCTGTTTGCGCCAGACATAGAGCCACATGTGCCAAGCGCCATAGACGCATACGGCCAGCATAATATTACGCAACAACACCACGCCTGACCAATAGAGCGAAAAACCTTTAAAGTTCTCCAGCGATGGCGTGAGGTAGAACCAGATCAGCAAAGCCAAAATCGCATAAAACACATTCCAAGGTAGGAAATAGCCAGGAAAACCGAATAGCCATTTGAGAAATACCTTTGGCTGAGGCGGCCATGCAAGGGCCGGTCCATAGCTGATTGGATTGTTTGGCGCCCAATTGCCGCGCTTATCATTAGTGCCGTATTGAGCTTCGTCCATGGCCTACTCCTGACAATCATGTTGACGTTAGGATGGAAGCCAGCATTGGTCAATTCAGACTGTTGCTTGGTGGTGGGTCAGTCTGAAATTTCGACTTTTCGCTTTTCTCGATTATGTTAGGGTGAACAGCTTAAAGGAGGAAGGAGATGGGCTTTGAATCGGGCGGCACGCGCTCCGTAGCAGTCATAATAGCGCTGATAGTCTGGGTGGGGTTGGCTGTACAGTTTAGCGCCGTGATTGCGCAAAATGGGTCGGTCACCGAAACCATTTGGGTGCTTCTCCGGTACTTCACGATCACGACCAATCTACTGGCGGCTGTAGCTTTGACGGGCATTGCTTTGGGTAAACCTGTATTTGGCTCCCCAACATTGCTAGGTGGCCTAACAATGTCGATGGTATTCGTCGGTCTCATCTATGTTCTGTTTTTGCGTGGTCTGCTTGAATTGAGCGGTGGAGCGGAACTGGCCAATTTTATCCTGCACTATGTAGATCCTGTGTTGGTACTTTTGTTCTGGCTGGCCTTCGCTCCCAAGGGCACGCTACGAAACAGCGATCCACTGATTTGGGTAATTTACCCTCTCGCCTATGGTGTTTACGCTGTGGCTCGTGGTGCAGTTGATGGGAAATATGCCTATCCATTTATCGACGTTGCACAGATTGGCTGGCTGAAGGCCACAATCAATATCTTACTTCTGGCAGTTGCATTTCTGGTTGCGGGTTTCGTCATGGTCTGGTTGGACCGAATACTGGGTCGGCGTAAATCGTCCTAGCGCTTCCTATAGTGGCCCGTTTGGGAAGTAATAACGCTTGCCGACAAATTCAGCGTTCAACTTAGGAGAGGACATATTTGCATAGTCTACGCGAGTGATGGAACTTGCATAGATCCAATCGATTCTTTCGCTGACAACAGAAACGGGACAGGAGCTATAAACACCGAAGAAAAGTGTGTTGCAGCCAATGCTGCGCCAGCAAGCAAAATTGATCTGAGTTTCATGTTATTCTTCCATTTGCGTCAATCTCAACAGTGGCTGACGCTTCTTAAGCACCAAACCACAGCAACCTTACAGCCACCTTTCAGGTGAATTTCGTTGTAAAAGACCAACTTGAAGTTCGGTTCATCTTTCTTCAGCTTTGTCTGCCTTGGGTCAAACTCAGACATGGGTTGCATTTCTTGTATCTTCCACTTTTGAGCAGAACGGGAAACAAACTGACCTACCACCGTAACAGGAATTAACTTGCGTTCCGGTGTGCCTTGCGCAAGAATGGAACGGTTCCGAAACGTTTGTAAGAGGCTTCTATGCCCTACCCGCTTTCAACCGCGCAGGCTTTGCATCTTTGGCATGATGTGGGGCTGACACAGATCAAGGATGACGAGCCTGATTTATCGGTGCGGCAGATGACGATTTTGCTCTCGATTTATTTAGAACCACCGCCACATACTGTGCGTGGGTTAGCTACGAAATTGCATGTATCAAAACCAGTTATAACACGGGCATTGGATGCAATGGGCAAATTGGGATTGGTGTCACGGCGGCGCGACGAAGAAGACAAGCGCAATGTTCTGATCCAGCGCACGGTGGGTGGTTCGTTGTATCTGGAGCGTTTGGCCGATCTGGTTTCGGCGACATCGGAAAGGCTTTGAATGATGGATAAGCGGCTTCATGTTTATCGGCCTGATTTGGCGGATGCGCGGCTCGAAGGCCAAGTGGAAGCTCGTCGATTCGTATCCGGAACAGCTATGCAGTTTGTGGCCCCTTGCACGCCGGTTCACCGCGCACCACAAACCGATGCTATGCAACTCACGCAAGCTCTGATGGGTGAGACGGCTTTGGTGTTTGAAGATACGAATGGTTGGGCTTGGGTGCAGCTCGACCATGACCAATATGTGGGATATGTGCGTTCTGAAAGTTTAAGCACAACAATTCATCCAACAACTCACCGTGTGAATGTTGCCTCCACACTTATTTATCCAAAACCTGATTTGAAAACGCAGCCTGCAATTTTCATTCCAATGAATGCAAAGCTGGCTGTGATTGGCGAGCAAGGGCACTATTCAGAACTGGCGACGGGTGGATTTGTTTTTACAAAACATATGAGCGCTGATTTTGCACAGTCTGATTATGTTGCAATTGCTGAAAAGTTTTTGAATGTCACTTACCTCTGGGGTGGCAAGACGCAAAGTGGGCTTGATTGTTCTGGCTTAGTGCAAACTGCTCTTCATGCCTGTGGCATTTCATGTCCGCGTGATGCGGATATGCAGGAAAAAGAATTGGGCACGGCATTGCAAATTAACGATCTTGATGGTTTGAAGCGTGGTGATTTGGTCTTCTGGGAAGGCCATGTTGGCATCATGTATGACGAATCAAATTTGATTCATTCAAATGGTTTCCATATGCAGACCGTGATCGAGCCATTGAAATTAGCAGCCACGCGCATTGCTGATTCAGATAAACCGATAACCTCACTTAAGCGTTTGTAGTTCACAAATTTGCCACAAAATGGCCCAGCCACAGCCTTGATGGCGCTGTGCTAGCGCCGCGATTCAGCTTCAGTTTCACACTCAGATCCTGCGGGGGATCAGGCAGGTGAGCGGGCTTTAAACTGGGCTTTTAACACTTTTCTCCTTTCCATTCCCTCGCAGAAAGCGAGATGATCCGTGCAGCTCCTGTCGCCGTCCCGAGTTGTTCACGGGTCTGAGGCCCGCCCAAGTGAGTATTTGGGTGGGCCTCGCCATTTTTGGCACCCACCGCGCACGAATCGGTTTATGATTTGTTCTATGAGCTTTGAACCCACACTTTTTTATATAGGCCAACATCCCGTCGGACTGTTTGCATTCATCATTGCTGTTGCTGTTAGCGGCCTTTTTCTGCTCTTGGTTGCAGTCATCTTGGCGTGGCGCGCCCAATCAGGCCGCAAGGCGGCGCAGCTCCGGGCCAGTGAAATGGAATACAGATTGGCTGAGCTTTCTGGTGTGCTGCAGAATTTTTCCGCACAAGCCCAAGGCCAACAAATGAATTTGCAACGCACTTTGGATGAGCGGCTTGACCAAGTGAGCCAGCGCGTGGGTTATGGGCTCAACGAGCAAACTCAACGCACGGCACAATCTCTCAGTCAGTTACATGAACGCTTGGCGGTAATTGATGCAGCACAGAGCAATATGGTTGCACTATCTGGCGAAATGATGAGTCTCAAAGATATTCTTTCAAACAAACAAACGCGCGGAGCCTTTGGTCAAGGGCGGATGGAAGCGATTATCACTGATGGTTTGCATGCCAAGGCCTATGCCTTTCAGGCGACACTTTCAAATGGCACGAGGCCAGATTGTTTGATCAGTCTGCCAGATTCACGGCTGAAGCTGGTGATCGATTCCAAGTTTCCGCTGGAGTCTTATAATGCGATGCGTGAAGCCGCTGATGAAATTTCGCGCAAAGCTGCTGAAACGCGTTTAAAGTCTGATGTGATGAAGCACGCCAAAGATATTGCTGAAAAATATTTGGTGCATGGTGAGACGCATGAGACAGCGATTATGTTTGTGCCATCTGAATCAATCTATGCCGAGCTCAATGAAAAATTTGAAGATGTGGTGCAAAAGATGCACAGGATGCGGATTATTTTGGCCTCGCCAAATGTGTTGATGCTGCTGGTGCAAACCATGCAGGCCATTGTGAAGGATGCTGCTATGCGCGAACAGGCCCATGTTATTCAGGGCGAAGTTGTGAAACTTTTGGAAGATGTAACGCGGATGAAGGACCGTGTGGGTGATTTAAAGCGGCACTTTGAATTGGCCAATACTGATCTTGATAAACTTGGTATTTCAACCGACCGGATTACTAAACGCGCCATGAAAATTGAAAGTATGGATGTGGCAGAGCCTGTGGCGATTGAAACTGCTGTTGTAGAAAAGCGCTTGGCTTCTGGTTAAGTGCCACAAAAAGTTTGAAACACTTCTTCATCAGGCCTTGGCGGCAAGGCGAGTTCTTCGTCACCTTCATGTTTTTCGAAAGGTTTGCTGAGAACTTTCAATAATCGGTGCAATGGTTTTGGATTGTCTATATTTGCAGCTGCCAGAGCCTCTTCCACCCGGTGATTGCGTGGGATGAAGCTAGGATTCGCGTTTTTCATGAGATTCAGACTTGAGTTGTCTAAGCGGTTACGCCAACTTTCAATCCACTGTTTTGCGTTGTTGGGATTATTGAAGAACTGCAAAATTTTTGTTTCACTTTCAAGTTCAACGGCCTCTGTGAGGGTTGAGAAAAACACTGTGAAGTCGGCTTTTGCATTGGCCATATTCTGCAAAGTCAGCGCAATGAAATCGGCATCACCTTCTTTAACTTCGGCGAGCCCAAGTTTAGCCGCCATACCTTTTTCAAATGCGGATTCAAACTGTGGCATGAAGTTTTTGAGTTCGGCTTCTGCTAGAATGATGGCTGAATCAGTTTCGGAAGCAAAGAGCGGCAGCAAGGCTTCGGCCAAACGCGTGAGATTCCACAGAGCGATGACTGGCTGTTTATCCCAGGCATAGCGACCAGTGTGATCGATTGAACTGAAAGTCTTTTGCGGATCGAAGGCATCCATGAAGGCGCAGGGGCCGTAATCGATGGTTTCGCCAGCAACTTGCATATTGTCAGTGTTCATTACGCCATGGATGAAACCTAGGCACATCCACTTGGCAATCAGAGTGGCCTGGCGGCTAATGACTTGGCGGAGGAACCATATGAAACGTTCTGGGCCTTGTGGTGCGCCGGGAAAATTTCGTGCTGACTCATAATCAACGAGTGCTTGCATCGCGGCCTCTTCACCGCGTGCTGCGAGGTATTGGAATGTACCAACGCGCACATGGCTTTTGGCAACGCGGGTTAAGACTGCGCCGCGCTCGAGCTTTTCGCGTGGGATTTCTTCGCCTGTTTCGATGACGGCGAGTGAGCGCGTTGTAGGAACGCCCAGTGCTGCCATAGCTTCGCTGACAATATACTCACGCAGCATGGCACTTAATGTCGATCGGCCATCGCCACCGCGTGAAAAAGCTGTTCGGCCTGAGCCTTTCAAATGCAGATCATAACCACTGACCTCGCCCAGCAACACAGCGCGGCCATCACCCAGACTCGGCACAAAATTACCAAATTGATGACCCGCGTAGGCCATGGCGATGCGTGGGATTTCGGGTAGAGATTGTTGACCAGCAAGCGCATGGAGCGCCTCAATCGAATGCAGCCACGCGGATGAAATACCAATCGTGGCAGCTAACGCATCGTTCAACAGAACAGCTTTGGGGGCAGATACAGGCTTTGGCTCTGCGACACGAAAAAGGCTTTCCGGCAACTTGGAATACGTTGAGACAAAAAATGGGGGCGACGGATTTTCAGCCATGCCCCTCATATAGGTCGTGTCAGCTTAGAACTCTAGTGGTCGTTACTTGCTCAAATAGGCCTGTTGGGCAATCTGACCGGTGATTGTTGCGAAGGCTTGGGCCATGTCATCAGATGTATTGATGACGAAGAAATTTTGGGTTGGATCAGACGCACAGTTTTGCAGGCGTGCGCTGGTGGCAACATCGTCCACGCCAACGGCCATGGTGAGGATTTGGATTCCAGCTGACTTGGCATTTTCGCAGAGCGTTACTAAGTTTTTTTCCCCGTTGGTTACATCGCGTGTGCCGCCCGGACCGAAGGCTGCTTCAGTCTGCGTGCCGTCCGTCAATAAAACCAGATACTTAATTGTGTTGGTGTCAGCGTAGCTAGCAATCGAACTGCTTGAGCTATAAATGCCATTTGGCGAAAGCATTTGAAATCCGAACTGCACGCCAAGTGCTATGTGGGTGTTGGCATAAGGTGTCATTGCGGAGATTTGGGTTTTCAAACCAGTAAAGTCATTGCTGAGTGGGCGAACCTTTAGCTTGCGAGTAGAGTAGCCGCCGCAACCTGATGTCCACAACCAGCCAGGCGTTGGTTGATTCCATTTTGATGCGTTGCCGCCCGTGGGAGGTGAGTCGGTGAGATTATAAGGCGATGGATTGTCCAAGGTGCAACCTGTCCAATTGCCTGCACCCGTTTGACCATAAACATAGGACTTCGGAATATCGGTCAGAACTTGATCTGAAAATGGAACAAGGCCGAACTTTAATTTGGTAGGATTAGCGGCTGTGAGATCGTTGACAAGCTTTGTCACAGCATCGCGCATCGCCACATATTTCACTTGGGCACCAGCGACTTCATTCATTGAACCTGAGTAATCCAACACAAAAGCAATTTCGGCATTTTTGTCGGTCGGAATGCTGACTTCAGAATTCGTGCTGATGTCGAGCGTGTTCATTCCCGCCAAACTCATGAAAGATGTCGGGATTTCAGTCGTTGCTGAACCGACAATGGTTTTGGCGTTTGGGGTGAACTTCACTTTTATGTTTGGGTTCGCAAGGTCGGTAGCAGACATGTTGGCTTTGAAGGTATCGTTGGCAATTTTTACGCGTTCGGAATCGGTTTTGCCGGCTGCTGTTGCGCCTGCCATGCTGCCTGCATCAAGTGCGGCTTGAACATGATTTCGCTTTGCATAGAAGTTTGAAAAATCGATTGCGGCGCCAGCTGCCAACAGGATTGGAACTAAAGAGACTGCGAAGATCACTCCGGTCGAACCGCGGTTTGCTTTTGCAAAACGCTTCCAAACACTGGAAATCTTTTTTGTGGCGCTCATCATATTCTCCTGTCTCAATCTGGCACGAAGGCCGATCAGTTGAAGGAGAAGGAGCAAGCAGCGATCCACAATCGAACTTCATTCAAATGCGATCTAGACAAGGTTTAAGAAGTGTTAACCAGCTGTGTTAAAATGGGCGACGGGCGCGAATAGCTTGGGTTAAGGTGCCTTCGTCGAGATAGTCTAATTCTCCACCAACCGGCACGCCGTGCGCAAGGCGCGATGTGGAAACGCCTAAGTTCTTCAAGCGTTCGGTGATGTAATGCGCCGTTGTTTGGCCCTCGACAGTAGCATTTGTAGCCAGTACGACTTCTTTGACTTCACCGTGCGATGCACGTTCGACGAGCTTGCCAATGTCGAGGTCTTCGGGGCGCACACCACCCAAGGCGGAGAGCGTGCCGCCTAGAACATGGTAAAGACCTGTCCATGCCGCTGCCCGTTCCAGCGCCCAAAGATCGCCTACTTCTTCGACAACACAAACGATGCTGCGGTCGCGTCTCAAATCGGAACAGATGGTGCAAGGATCAAGTGTGTCGACATTGCCGCAATCGGAACAAGTTTTAACTTTGAGATGCGCATCTTCTAGGGCCGAAGCTAAAGGCCCCAGAAGCTTTTCGCGATTTTTTACGAGATGCAGCACGGCACGCCGAGCCGAACGGGGCCCTAGCCCCGGCAGTTTAGCCAGAAGCTGGATCAAGCGCTCAATTTCGGGGCCGGCTTGGCGCTTCATTTGCTAAAGGCTGAAGCCTGGTGGCAAAGGCATTCCGCCTGTGACGGTTTTCATTTCGGCAGCCATGATGTTCTCGGCCTTATTCTTAGCATCAGCCAAGGCGGCAATAATCAAGTCTTCGAGGATTTCTTTTTCGTCGGCTTTAAGCAATGACGGATCAATATCGAGGCCTGTCACAACTGACTTTCCGGTCATTTTCACCTTTACCATGCCGCCGCCGGATTGACCTTCAATTATCGTGGCTTCTAAGCGGGCTTGCATGTCAGCCATGCGGGCCTGCATTTGGCCTGCTTGTTTCATAATGTCAGCGAGATTCTTCATCGGGTTCTTCCATTGCTTTTGGCGCTTCGAGATCACGCACGTTCAAAATTTCCGCACCGGGGAATTTTTTTAAAATCGCCTGCACGTCGGGATGTTCGCGGGCTGAGCGGAAGGCGGATTCTTTGGCGTCTTTGCGGATTTGTGCGGCCGGTTCTGCTCCACCGGATTTTGCCACCATCACCATCCAGCGCCTATTTGTCCAAGCCTCAAGCTTGCGCGAGAGTTCATTAGCGATGGCGGGATTGGCACCTTCAACTAACGAAATTTCAACTTTACCTTCGCTGACCGCGATTGGGCGGATGTAAGTTTCGAGATCGGTTTTTAATTTGATGTCGCGGCGTTCAGTGGCCAGCGCAATGATGTCACTAAAGTTTCTGAATGCGCGGGGTATATTGGGTTGGTCCGTAGACGGAGGAATTTGTGCTGGTGCCACCGCAAGGATGCTACGCTCTGGCAGTGGATAGATTCCCCGATCAGGCGGAGCAACAAGTTGTACTTGTGGGGATAAACGCGGGGCTTGAGGTTTTACATCTTGCGCCAGTTTGGCAAGGTCTTCACCGGACGGAAAATCGGCGGCATGGGCCAAGCGGATCAACACCATTTCAGCAGCTTGCAAAGGCTGATTGGATAGAGCTGTTTCGCTGATCCCTTTCAGCAACATTTGCCACGCGCGGGTGAGATGCGCCATGCCGAGACGCTTGGCGAAATCAGCGCCACGCGTCTTTTCTTCTTCGGTGCGTGATTGATCCATCATTGCTGAATCGGGCACCAGTTTCAGCCTTGTGACCCAATGCACGAAATCGGCCATATCTGTGAGGATGGTTTCAGGGTCGCCACCAGCTTCATATTGCCTTGCAACATCTGCCAACATGCGGGGCGCATCACCCGCCATCACGGCATCAAACAAGCCAATCACTTGGCCACGATCAATGAGGCCTAGCATGGTCATCACGTCAGCTGATTTCACATGGCCATCGCCATAAGCAATCGCCTGATCAAGCAGTGACAAACCATCTCGTACTGAGCCTTCGGCGGCACGGGCGATCATGCGCAACGCTTCGTCTTCCGCTTCGACGTTTTCAAGCTTGGCGATCCTGCCGTAATGCTGCATCAGCAAGGCCGCATCCAATCGCTTCAAATCGAAGCGTTGGCAGCGCGAAAGAATAGTGACCGGAACTTTGCGAATTTCAGTTGTGGCGAAAATGAACTTCACATGCGGCGGTGGCTCTTCCAAAGTTTTTAGGAGCGCATTGAAGGCGCTCTTGGAAAGCATGTGCACTTCGTCGATGATATAAACTTTATATTTGGCTTGCACGGGCGCATAACGCACGCTGTCGATAATTTCGCGCATGTTGTCGACGCCGGTATTAGACGCGGCGTCCATCTCGATCACATCGATATGGCGCGATTCCAAAATGGTTTCGCAGCCTGCGGTCATTTCCGGCATATCCATGGTGGGACCGTTTGGATAATTCAGGGCACGGGCGATCAAACGCGCCGTGGTGGTTTTGCCGATGCCGCGCACGCCTGTGAGCATATAGCCTTGGGCAATGCGGCCCGTGGTGAAAGCGTTTGTGAGGGTGCGCACGAGGGCTTCCTGACCGATGAGGTCAGAAAAGTTCTTTGGGCGATATTTCCTTGCGAGAACGCGGTAACCCGCAGCGTTCTTAGGCGTATTTGAGTCTGCCATTTTACCTGAGGGAGATTAGAGGTGAGAGGCTGGACGAGCAACCCATAACGATCTCGTTAGGGCTGCTACCTTCCGGTCCTGACCCAGTTGGCGAGCGAAACGTCCGCTGCCAACCTCTCGACGGGCTATATGGTGGTTTTTGGCTAAAATGGCAAGTGCGCTGAAATCATTGACGATAAACCTCGCCTATCCTATTTGACGGTTCCATGACCGTTCGACCCATCATTACTCTACCTGACGAGAAGATTCTGCGCGCTGTTTCAAAGCCGCTGAAATCTGTGGACGAACATGCGCGGGCGATTTTCGATGATATGTTGGAAACCATGTATGACGCGCCGGGCATCGGCCTTGCGGCAATTCAGATTGGTGTGGCGCAACGTATGTTGGTTGTTGATCTGGCCAAGGACGGCGAGGCGAGGAAGCCGCTATTTGTAGCAAATCCTGAGATTATTTGGACTTCTGATGAAATCAGCGATTATGAAGAGGGTTGCCTTTCAATCCCCGATTTTTATGAAATGGTGGATCGTCCTAAGGAAATAAAATTGCGCTTTCTTGATCGGCATGGCGAGGCAACGGAGCTGCATGCGGCGGGATTAACCGCAACAGTGTTGCAGCATGAAATTGATCATTTGAATGGTGTGCTGTTTATTGATCACATTTCGCGGTTGAAAAAGGCAAGGGTGATCAAGAAGTTCCAAAAGGCTGATAAGCTGGGGAAACTCTAGAGTGCGCCTGATATTCATGGGCACGCCAGATTTTGCAGTTTCGACGTTGAGTGCGCTGATCAATTCGGGGCATGAGATAGCTTGCGTTTATGCGCAGCCACCACGGGCAAGTGGGAGGGGATTGCAGCTTAGGCCCACTCCGGTTCATGCTTTTGCCGAATCTCAAGGAATTGAAGTGCGCACGCCAATTTCCTTGAAGTCAGCTGGAGAGCAACAACGCTTTGCAGATTTGAAGGCCGATGCCGCTGTGGTTGTGGCTTATGGTTTGCTTTTGCCGCAAGCGGTTTTAGACGCGCCTAAATATGGATGTTTTAATGTGCATGCTTCTTTGCTGCCGCGCTGGCGGGGGGCGGCACCTATTCAACGCGCGATAATGGCGGGGGATGCTGAGACGGGTGTGACCATTATGCGCATGGAAGCAGGGCTCGATACGGGGCCGCTGTTGAAGGTAGGGCGTATGCCGATTGGGCCGGAGACAACGGCTTCGTCTTTACATGATGAGTTGGCGGTTTTGGGCTCGCAGCTGATTGTTGAGGTTTTGCAAAATCCATCAGTACACGGAATAAATCAATCTGCTGAGGGTGTGACTTATGCGAAGAAGATTGAGAAGGCCGAGGCGCATGTTGATTTTTCACAATCGGCTTTGGAGGTGCGCAACCATATTCACGGACTTTCGCCGTTTCCGGGTGCCTGGTGCATGGCCAATGGTGCGCGCGTAAAAATCTTGCAATGCCGGATTGTTGAGCAAAGTGGCAGTGTTGGAGAAATGCTGGATGATGAATTGACTGTAGCATGTGGATCAAGTGCATTGCGATTCACTTCTCTTCAACGTGAAGGTAAGGGTGTTATGGATGCTGCCACGTTCTTGCGTGGATTTTCATTGCCCAAGGGTATGAGGCTTACCTGATGCCGCGTTACCGCCTCACAATCGAATATGACGGCACTGGCTTTCTGGGATGGCAATATCAGGATCATGGCCACACCGTGCAGGGTGTTTTGGAAGCAGCCATCATCAAGCTGCATGGTTCGTATTTCAACATCCAATGTGCGGGCCGCACTGATACGGGCGTACATGCGCTGGCTCAAGTAGCGCATGTGGATTTGCCGCGCAATTGGAACACGTTCGAGCTGATCAATGCAATCAATGGCAATGTGCGGCCGCATTTGGTTTCCGTGGTGGCTGCTGAAGAAGTGACAATAGAATTTCATGCGCGGTTTTCAGCGACGGGACGCGATTATTTGTTTCGAATTTTAAATCGCCGTGCGCCGCCTGCGATTGATAAAAATAAAGTGTGGCACATTCCCACTAAGCTGAATCATGAAGCCATGCATGAGGCTGCGCAATATTTAGTTGGTACGCATGATTTTACAACATTCCGCGCCGCTGAATGCCAAGCCAATTCCCCCATTAAAACCTTGGAACGTCTTGATGTGTCACGTTATGGCGATGAGATTGAGATTGTGGCCGAGGCGCGTTCGTTTTTACATCATCAAGTGAGGTCCATGGCGGGGTCACTCCGCTTGGTTGGTGAAGGCAAGTGGAAGCCCGTTGAAGTGAAGCGCGCTCTCGAAGCAAAAAACCGCGCTGCCTGCGGGCCTGTAGCTCCGCCAAGCGGGTTGTATCTCGTGGCCGTTAGGTATTGAAGTAGCTTTCAATAATGCGTTTATAAATCCGCGTTGTTGCCTTTAATTCATCAACACTGATGCGCTCATCCACTTGATGAATGGTGGCATTGGTGGGGCCGAATTCCAAGACGGGGCAATAGTCTTTGATGAAGCGTGCGTCGGATGTGCCGCCGGTGGTTGAGAGTTTTGGCAAGATGCCCGTTTCTTGTTCGATGGCATCTTGAACGAGTCCAACAAATGCTCCGGGTTCGGTGATGAAGGCTTCAGCGCCTTCGCTTGAAGAGGTGATCCAGTTGCCGCCCATCTCATTTTTCACATATGCGATATACCTGTCCACCCACTCGCGCAGTGATGCGTAGGTATGTTCGGTGGAAAAGCGGATATTGAATTTAGCAGTGGCACGGGCGGGCACAACATTGGTAGCTGGGTTGCCGACATCGAAAGTTGTCACACCTAGAGTTGATGGGCCAAAATGGGCGTTACCATCGTCGATTTTAGTAGACGAAATGCGGTCAACAAAGCGTGCCAGTTTATGCACCGGATTATCGGTTTTGTTGGGGTAGGCTACGTGGCCTTGCTTGCCTTCAACGGTGACGGTGAAGCTCAGCGATCCGCGACGGCCAATTTTAATCGTATCGCCCAGTTGGTCGACACAGCTCGGTTCGCCCACCAAACAATGATCTGGCAGGTGGCCAAATTTTTTCATCCATTCGAGAACTTTCACAGTGCCATTAATGGCGGGGCCCTCTTCATCACCAGTAATCAGGAATGAGATGCTGCCTTTATCTGTGCCCTGCTCTTTCACATAATCCATAGCCGCGGCGGCAAAGGCGGCGACGGAGCCTTTCATATCTGTGGCACCGCGCCCATAGATTTGGCCATCGCGGATTTCGGCTGCAAAGGGAGGCTGCTTCCAGTCATTTGCGTCACCGACGGGCACAACATCTGTGTGGCCTGCAAAACAGAGATGTGGGGCGGTGCTGCCGATGCGGGCGAAGAGGTTGTCGATATCGGGTGTGCCTTCTTGTTTGAACACAAGGCGGTGGCAGGTGAAGCCTGATTTGGTGAGCAATGTTTCCATAACACCCAATGCGCCCTCATCCAACGGTGTGACAGATGCACAGCGGATGAGGTCTTGCAGGATTTCGATTGGGTCAGAAGGCGTGTTTTTCATGGTGTCACATTATACTAGAACGTCACTCCCGCGAAGGCAGGAATGACGTTCTTTTGATTATTCTACTCATCCCAGCGGATCGTCACCAAAACGATTTGGCCCATCAGTGCCACGCAGGAAGCCACATTCAATGAGGAACCATAATCCACCAATGATCGGCACAAACATTATAAGGCTCCACCAACCTGACTTGTCACGGTCATGCCAACGCTTGGTATAGATCGCCAAGCTTGGCCACAAAAATACCAATGTCAAAATTGAAAGCGGCACGATCATGCCACTCATCGCAGTCATCGCGGCAGCCGCGGCGTCCGGATTATTGGCATCAATAGTCATCATCGCGCTGCCGCCGAACATCGAGAATAGGATAAATTCAAGAATCCAGACTACCACAACCATAGCTAATAGACCCAACCAGAATGGTTGGCGATTAATACGGCCTTCAAAACTTAAATAGAGATTCTTCCAGTCCATAGTTCCCTCCTAGAGAAATGCCCCACGGAAAGATTATCACTGAAAACAGACGAATCAGGAAGGGGTTTAATCCCGAAGCAGCTCATTAATCGCCGTCTTGCTCCTTGTCTGCGCATCCACAGTCTTCACAATTACGGCGCAATAGGTTGATGGGCCCCAGTTCTGCCCAGGCATGGGTTTGCCGGGGAGGTTGCCGGAGACGACGACGGAATAGGGTGGCACGTAACCCGTGTGGATTTCGCCTGTCATGCGGTTGATAACTTTGGTGGATGCACTGATGAACACGCCCATTGCGATGACCGAACCTTCGCCAACGATCACACCTTCCACCACTTCTGAACGCGCACCGATAAAGCAATTATCTTCAATGATGGTGGGGCCAGCTTGCATCGGTTCCAACACACCGCCAATGCCAACGCCGCCTGAGAGATGCACGTTCTTACCGATCTGGGCGCAAGAACCCACGGTGACCCATGTGTCGACCATGGTGCCCATATCCACATATGCGCCGAGGTTCACGAATGATGGCATTAGGATTGCGCCGGGCGCGATGTATGCTGATTTGCGGACCACGCAATTTGGCACGGCGCGGAAGCCGCCTGCCTTGAAATCTTTGGCTGTCCAGCCCTCAAATTTAGATGGCACTTTATCCCACCACTTTGAAGCGCCGGGGCCGCCTTTGACGAGTTCCATATCGTTCAGACGGAAGGATAACAGCACAGCTTTCTTAAGCCATTGATGGGTGACCCATTTTCCAGTTTCTTTTGAAGCCACGCGCAGCTTTCCGGCATCGAGTTGATCCAGCGCAAACTCAACGGCTTTACGGATGTTGCCTTTGGTTTTCAGGTTCACTTTATCGCGGTTTTCCCATGCATCGTCGATGATGGCTTGTGCATTCTTCATTGTTTTGCTCCGTGTAGTTTATTGACGATGCCGCTTAAAAACTGCGGCAGATTATGGGTTGAATGGTGGATGTGATCCAAGCGATTTGCGACATCACTCTGATCAGTATGACGAACTTCAGACGTGATCAGAACGGTGGTCATGCCCATAGCGTGGGGGGCTTGCAAGTTCTCTGGCATATCTTCAAAAAAAGCAGTGCGCGAGCCCTCAACGGAATGCAGGCCTGCGAATTTATCGTAAGGGCCACGGGATGGTTTTGGAATGTAATCGGAGTCGACGATATCGAATACGGCTTCGAATTGATCTTCAACGCCAAGTCGCTTCATCACGCGGCCTGCATGGCCTGTGGTACCGTTGGTGAAAACCAATTTACGACCGGGAAGTTTTGCTAATGCTTTTTGTAATGTCGTATCATTGGCCACGGCTGTGTAATCAATATCATGAACATAGTCGAGAAAGTCGGTCGGTTCCATATCATGTTCAAGCATCAGGCCGCGCAATGTGGTTCCGTGTTTTAAATAATATTCGCGGCGTAGGCGCAAGGCTTCAGCTTGATCCACTTTCAGACGTTCTTTGATGAAGTCGGACATGCGCACATGCATCTGGTCAAATAATTTGCACGAGGCCGGGTAAAGCGTGTTGTCTAAATCAAACACCCATGTGTTGATATGGTCAAAGCTTTTCATACGCCATCCCGCGAGACGCGTGTGCCCACACCATGCGGGGTGAGCAATTCCAACAACACGGAATGCGGTACGCGGCCATCCAAAATAATCACACCTTCAACGCCACTTTCAACCACAGATGCCGCACTTTCAATTTTGGGGATCATGCCAGCGGTGATGGTGCCATCATCGATCAGGCCTTGGACTTCGGCGAGTTTCAATTCGCTGATGAGATTTTTATTTTTATCGAGAACGCCTGCCACATCGGTAAGCATCAGCAAGCGCTTGGCATTGAGGGCCACTGCAATGGCACCTGCGGCGGTATCAGCGTTCACGTTGTAAGTATCGCCATCCCAACCCACGCCAATGGGGGCAATCACCGGAATGGCATCACTCTTCATAATGGTGTGTAGAATTTCGACATTGACACGCGCGGGTTCGCCCACTTGGCCAAAATCAATTGTGGTGACTTCTCCGGTAACCGGGTCAGTCTTCTTTTTTGTGTAGCGCTCAGCAATGAGCAGGCTGCCGTCTTTGCCAGAAATGCCAACGGCGCGACCGCCTGCTTGCTGGATGGATGCAACGATGGATTTATTGATTGAGCCAGACAGCACCATCTCCACCACTTCCATTGTGTCGTTATCGGTCACGCGCAAGCCATCGCGAAATTCGGCTTTCACTGCGAGCTTATCCAGCATGCGATTAATCTGCGGGCCACCACCATGAACGACGACTGGATTGAGGCCGCAGACTTTCAGCATTACCATATCACGCGCAAATTGATGGGCGAGCTTAGGATCAACCATGGCATGGCCGCCAAATTTGACCACTATAACTTGGTCGTCATAACGCTGCAGAAAAGGCAGCGCTTCGGAGAGGATGCGCGCAGTATCGGAAATGTCTGTCATGGTCATTACGATTCAACCCTAGTTTGACTCGTCGCCTTATAGGGGAAATCTTGAAGTTTCCAAGGGTGAGTAACGCACATTCTTGTCAATCAGGTAGTTCCACCTGATTGACAAGAATGTGCTCTACCCCTTGGCGAGGCCTGCAATTTCGGCCCTTAACTCGTCGATACCAAATGCCTTTTCAGCAGATGTTATGTGAATTGTGGGATAGGCGGCGGCGCGTTTTTTAATCAAAGCCAGCGTTTCAGTATGCAGGCTTTCGAGTTCGGAGGGCTTAATTTTGTCAGATTTGGTAATGACGATTTGGTAGGCCACAGCCGCATCATCCAACATTTCAAACATTTCAATGTCAGGCGTCATGATGCCGTGGCGCGCGTCGATGAGCACAAAGGCGCGGGTTAGGCCCACGCGTCCGCGCAGATAGCCGCGCAAAACCGATTGCCATTTTTTCACATCTTTTTTCGACGCCTTGGCATAGCCATAGCCTGGCATATCTACGAGGGTAACGTTTTGGCCAACCTCGAAGAAGTTAAGTTCGCGGGTGCGGCCAGGCGTGTTTGAAGCGCGGGCCAGGCCGTTCACGCCTGTTACGGCGTTGATAAGTGTGGACTTGCCAACGTTGGAGCGGCCAGCAACAGCGATTTCAATGCCTCTGAGCGGTGGCAATTGTTCAAGCTTGGCGACACCTAAGCGAAACGTTGCTGAGCCGTTGAGCAGTTGCCTGCCCGCCAGAAGTTGTTCGTCGCTAAAGGTTGAGCTCAAGTTGAAGTCGGCTTTTTCTTGAGGAAGGGGATGGAGTTGAAAATGTTACCAAACAGATTCACTTCTGCGCCATTCTTTTTCATGATGTAGCTTTGCTGAAGCACTGTGAGCGTGTTGCTCCATGCCCAATAGATCACGAGCCCCACGGGGAATGTGCCGAGCATGAAGGTGAACATGACAGGCATCCAATTAAACATACTGGCTTGAATTGGATCATCAGGTGTTGGGTTCAAACGCATTTGCAGCCACATTGTAACGCCCATGAGGAGCGGCCAAACACCGATCATCAAGGCATGAGGCGGTGACCAAGGCACTAGGCCGAACAAATTAAACAATGATGTTGGATCTGGCGCTGACAAATCCTGTACCCAGCCAAAGAACGGCGCGTGGCGGAGTTCAATGGTTGTGAGGATCACTTTGTAGAGCGAGAAGAACACCGGGATTTGCACGAACATCGGCAAGCAACCTGCAAGAGGTGATACTTTTTCGCGCTTGTAGAGCTCCATTGTGGCTTGCTGAACTTTGGTGCGATCATCGGGGAATTCCGCTTTGATCTTATCCATTTCAGGCTTCAGCTTTTTCATGCGGCTCATCGAGGCGTATGATTTGTTAGCGAGTGGGAACACGGCGGCTTTCACCAAAACTGTTACAAGCAAAATGGCGATGCCGAAGTTGCCGACGATGCCGTGCACCCAAGACAGCAGATAGAACATGCCTTTGGTGATGGGTTGGAACCAGCCCCAATCGATCATCAGATCGAATTTATCAAAACCATATTTTGCATTGATTGCGTTGATCGTTTGCACAATCTTTGCGCCCGCAAAGACATGGTCTTCATAGGATGCGGTTGCACCGGGAGCTACAGTGATTGGCGACGATGTGGCGTATTCAACTTGGTAGGCATCGCGTGCTGCATTTCCGACATAAGAATATTTGTTATCAACCTTGGTTTGCTTATCGGGCACCAACATTGTGGCCCAATATTTATCGGTGAAACCTGACCAGCCGCCCGTAACGTTGTTTACGGATACAGGTTCAGCATTCGGATCTTTGATCTTTGCATCTTTTAGAGCGGCATATTTATTTTCATTCATGCCACCATTGTGAACTCCCAACATGCCCTCGAAGAACACCCAGTAACCAGCGATAACTGGCGTATCTTGGCGCTGTACGCGCGCATACGGGAAAAACTGGACGGGCGCGGATGTAGTGTTGTTAATGGTTTGCTTGATCGTGAAGAGATAATCATCGCTGATTGAAATGGTGCGTTCGAATTTCAAGCCTGCGCCATTGTCCCATGAGAGGGTGAGCGGCTTATCAAGCGTCAGCACCGCACCAGCAGGTGCAGTCCACACGGTTTTTGAATCGGGTAGTTTAGCGGTAGAGCCGGGAAGTGCCGTTAGGCCTTGCTCCACAAAATAAGCATTGGTGGTTCCTGATGGTGAGAGTAGCGTGACAGCCGGACTTTTGGGGTCATATTGTTCACGGTATTTTTCGAGCTTCAAATCATCAAGCTGTGCGCCTGTGAGATTAATCGAACCTGAAAACTGATCTGTTTGAATTTTTACGCGTGAAGACGCGGCCAAAACTTCAGCCACTGGTTTTGTGGTAGCGGCCGCAACTGTGCCCGGTGGCGGGGTGGCAGCTTGAGTCTTTACGACCTCAGCCTGCTCTTGAGCTTTCTTGGCTTGGGGAGCCACATAATAATATTGCCAACCAAATACGATCAACATCGACAATACGACCGCGAGGATCATATTTTTGGGATCAACTTTATTTGGCGGCTGGTTCATTCTGGTCTCGCTTCTGGTAGGCTTGCAGCTTTGGCGTGGAGCCTTGCTGCTGCTGAGATAAGGTCTGATTGTAAAACTTGAAAGGGGCGATTTTCGGCTGGTGCGCGTCCTATGACCACATAGTCAAAACCGGGCTTCACCACATTTGGCAGGCTGAGGCGGACTGCTTCGCGCAAACGCCGCTTAATGCGATTTCGTGTGACGGCATTGCCCAATTTTTTGGTGCAGGTAAAGCCAATACGGGCTGGCTCTTTATCATTGCGGGCCGCGGCTTGCACCACGAAGGCAGGCATGGGCTGATAAACACCTTTAGCGGCGGCAACAAAATCCTGCCTCCGCTTCAAGCGCTGCATGAAAAATACTTAAGATTAAGCCGAGAGCCGCTTGCGGCCCTTGGCACGACGACGGCGAATAACGTTGCGACCGCCTACAGTTTCCATGCGTGAGCGGAAGCCGTGACGACGCGCGCGAACAAGGTTAGATGGTTGGAAAGTACGCTTCACGTTGAAACTCCGTCTAATTTATATGATTTCGGCAAGCTTCTGAAAAATAACGGAAAAATCCGAATTTTTTAGTCGCCCTAACAGGCCAAAAACAAGGTTTATGGGTTAAGTTGGGCGGGTTATGATCGAAGCGAGCATAAAAGTCAACGCGGGGCTGGATAATTCACATTTTCGCCTCGCATTATAACGCCGCTGACACGCATATTGAACCCTTCTCACGAGGCCGTGAGACCCCCTATTCAGACGGCGCGATATAAGCCAATTAGAAAATCATGATGACGAAGTCCACGTTGACAACCGCCCCCTTTTCCGTCCGGCGCTGGCTACCGCTTTTGGCGCTTGCTGGCTTGATTGCGATTGCCTATGCGTTTGGTTTGCAAAAGTATTTCTCGCTTGCAGCGATTGCGGAAAATCATGCTGCGCTCGAAACATACGTGCGCAATCATTTGCTATATGCTGTTTTTATTTACATGGCAATTTATGTGGGCGTAGTGGCGCTGTCTTTGCCCGGGGCTGGCATTTTAAGTATTGCTGGCGGGTTTGTTTTTGGTTGGGCTTTGAGTGGAACTGTAACGATCTTTGCGGCGACGATTGGTGCGATTATAGTTTTCCAAATTGTGAAAACATCGTTAGGTGCCACAATTGCCGAGCGCGCTGGGCCGTTTGTTCAAAAACTGTCGGCTGGTTTTGCCCATGATGCATTCAGCTATCTATTGTTTCTGCGCTTGGTGCCGGCTTTCCCCTTCTTTGCCATTAATGCAGTGGCTGGATTGGTTCGGGTTGATTTGCGCACCTATGCTCTGGCGACTTTGATTGGCATCATCCCCGGCAGCTATGCCTTTGCCTGGTTGGGACGTGGATTAGGCAGTATCATTGAGGCACAAACCAAGACGCATGATGCCTGCATTGCAGCCAACGGCTTGGCCAATTGCCCGTTCGAAATTTCAGCGTCTTCACTTATCACGCCACAGTTGCTGATCGCACTTGCTATGCTGGGTGTTGTGTCACTCATTCCTGTTGCTTTGAAAAAATGGAAACCCGCTAGATGAAATTTGATATTGCTGTGATCGGCGGTGGCTCGGCTGGTTTGTCCGTTGCCGCTGCGGCGGCGCAATTTGGTGAAAAGGTTGTATTGTTTGAAAAAGGTGAGATGGGTGGCGATTGCCTGAACTATGGTTGTGTTCCATCAAAATCTTTGATCGCCGCTTCGAAGGCTGCTCATGCGCAACGAAGTTCGGCTCACTACGGCGTTGCTGCAGTTGAGCCAAAAGTCGATTTCACTAAGGTTATGGATTATGTGCAAAGCGTGATCGATAAGATTGCGCCGCATGATAGCCAAGAGCGATTTGAAAAATTAGGTGTGACGGTTGTTCGCGCTTCCGCCCGGTTTTTGAACGCGGCGGAACTTGAAGCGGGGAATAAAACTTATACGGCGCGCAAATTTGTGATTGCTACGGGTTCACGCGCGGGCATTCCTCCGATCCCGGGATTGAAAGACGTCTCCTATTTTACCAACGAAACAATTTTTAAAAACAAAGTTTTGCCAAAGCATTTGGTGGTGATTGGCGGCGGGCCGATTGGCATGGAGATGGCGCAGGCCCATAGGCGGCTGGGCTCAGAAGTGACCGTTCTTGAAGCGTTTCAACCTTTGGCCAAGGATGACCCAGAGCTCACATCGATCGTGCTTGTTGCATTAAAGGCAGAGGGCATTGATATTCGTGCTCAGGTGGAGATTGCCGAAATCAAAAAATCAAAAGTGGGCGTGGATATTGTCTTGAAAGATGGCAGTGTTCTATCGGGCTCGCATCTTTTGCTGGCGGCGGGGCGCGTTCCCAATATTGAAAATCTAAATTTGGAGGCCGCTGGTATTGAATATACAAAGCGCGGAGTTTCGGTTGATCAGGGTCTGCGCACCACGAACAAAAATGTTTATGCGGCGGGCGATGTGGCTGGTGGTTTGCAGTTCACGCATGTAGCTGGTTATCATGCGGGTTTAATTATTCGCAATGCGCTGTTCAAGCTTCCCATTAAAAACCGTACTGATATTATTCCATGGGTGACCTATACCGATCCTGAATTGGCTCATGTGGGGTTGACCGAGGTAGACGCGCGCAAAACATTTGGCGAAAACGTAAAAGTTTTGCGCTGGAACTTTTCTGAGAACGATCGCGCCCAAGCTGAAGGTAAGACCAAGGGGATGATTAAAGTTATACTGGGAAGGAAAAGCCGCATCATCGGGGTCAGCATTGTTGGGTCCCAAGCTGGTGAATTGATTGCACCTTGGGTTTTAGCGGTGAGCCAAGGCTTGAAAATATCGGCATTCGCTAATGTGGTTCTGCCCTATCCAACGCTAAGTGAAATCGGCAAACGCGCCGCTATCACCAATTATGCGGGCATTGCGCAAAAACCTTTGTTGCGACGTGTGCTAGGCTTTCTTAAATTGCTGGGTTAGACAGTCTTAATGAATCAAAAAACGACATCAAAATGGTTTAACCTGCTGACCGGGCTTTCAGGCAAGGTGCTGGCACTGACAATCATCTTTGTGATGCTTGGTGAAGTTTTGATTTTTCTGCCGTCGATCGCTAACTTTCGTATTCAATGGTTGAAAACCCATGTGGCGCAGGCTGAGATTGCAGCACTTGCCGCGGAGGCAGCGCCGGGGCAGATTGTTGATGATGACCTGCGCAGTACGATTTTAAAAGGCGCTGGCGTGGAAGCTGTTTCACTTTCGCGTGGTGACAAACGCAAATTGGTTTTGCGCAATAATACAGATACGATGGTAGATGAAACTTTTGATTTACGCTCAGGCAATTATTTTCCGACTGTGATGGAAGCGTTTTCGGTTATGTTTTTGTCTCATGATCGCTTGATCGGTGTGATTGATAAACCACCTGCAATGTCTGGCGACTATATCGAAATTGCTTTGCATGAATGGCCGATGCGAGATGCAATGTTAGCCTATGGTTTGCGCATTCTTGTTTTATCAATTGTACTTTCATTGATAGTGGCGGCGTTGATTTTTGCCGCACTTAACCGCGTGCTGGTTAAGCCCATGCAGAGGCTTTCGACTAATATGATGCAATTTGGCGATATGCCGGAAGATCGTAAGCGCGTGATTGCTCCCACCAGACGCAGTGACGAAATTGGTATTGCGGAACGCGAATTGGAATCGATGCAACGCCAGTTGCAAGGCATGTTGCAGCAAAAAGGGCATCTGGCCGCGCTTGGTTTAGCCGTTAGCAAAGTGAGCCATGATTTGCGTAATATGCTGACTTCTGCTCAGTTGATTTCGGATCGCCTTGGCGAAGTCAAAGACCCCACTGTTCAACGCTTTGCGCCGAAGCTTATTTCGTCACTTGACCGCGCCATTAATTTTCTCAATCAAACGATCACTTACGGCCGCGCGCAGGAATTGCCGCCGAGGCGCGAGCGGGTTTGTCTGCACGATGCAGTCGAAGAGGTGTTTGATACGGCCAAGCTTCTGGGTGGTGACGATATTCAGTTGATTAATGAGGCCCACCATTCTCTTCATGTGGATGCAGACCGCGAACAACTCATCCGTATACTGACCAATCTCACGCGCAACGCCATTCAAGCCATTGAAACACGCAAAGGCCCTAATAGCGCGGTGCGCATTTCAGGTGATCGCGAAGGCGCTTTGGCATTGATTTATGTGGCCGATACGGGGCCCGGCATTCCGCCAGCCGTTCGCAACAAAATGTTTGAAGCGTTCCAAACCGCTGCGCGGGCTGGTGGAACTGGCTTGGGCTTGGCCATTTCGGCAGAGCTTTTAGAAGCTCATGGTGGTAAAATTTCAGTTTCATCGTCGGATGAGCAAGGCACAGTTTTTGAGATCAGCATCCCAGACCGTGTCGATACCGAAAAGGGACGGGTTTTGCCATTTTCCAAGGTTGCAAAGAACTAAAACTTCGGCTCTTGCATTCCCCGCCGCGCCATACTAATCAGGCGCCGCTGTCGTCAATTGACGCATCGCACAATGCGCGCCCGTAGCTCAGCTGGATCAGAGCACTAGACTACGAATCTAGGGGTCAGAGGTTCGAATCCTTTCGGGCGCGCCAATTAAATCAATATGTTAGTTGCTGCACTCGCACTTGGCGCTTCCCAGTATTGATGATTGGGAAGCGCATGGGAAGCTTCGTCTTTCGTTGTGGTTTTCCGGCCTACTCGGCGTCTTAACCTAGATGTACTTGAATGCAACTTCGAAGCTTTCGCAGCGCCGCCTAGTGTCTTGCGCATATAACTCGAGTTCGACCTCAGACTTCGCGCGGAGGTGCGCAGCGTAAAAAACTTCCTGTAGATCGCAACTTTGACTTCGCCTCCATGAAATCCGGTCAAGTCGACCAAAACCCGAAAAGCTATCCGACGTCGCCTAAATTTGTTTTGGTGGCACGACAATGTGGGCTCAAAATTCAATTTCGGGACGTAGCAGGCTCAAACATAGTTTGAAGATGAGGCTTACTTGTGATAATATTTCCAACTGGTTTGGTATGGAAAGTGTCCTCGGGGATAGGCGTCGATTTAACAACAGTGGGGTTTGAAATGGCACAAAGGTGGTCTATGATGGCATTTGTTTTTCTTATGTCTTTTGTGAGTGGCTCGATAGCCCACGCCGCTTGTAGTTCCGACACCTTGAGTGACGTCTCGGAAAACGGTGAAATCCTACAAATGATATCAGGAGAAATTTATCAGGTCGACCCCGGCGATGCAGTGGACAGCAGATTATGGTTGGCCGCCGAAGACGTTCTGATTTGCGGAACGTCAAATGTGAAGATCATTAACACTGAAGAAAACAGTG
>JANYLQ010000058.1 GCA_025363755.1 Hyphomicrobiales bacterium
TTGGCGGCGGTTATGTTTGCTCTTTCACCAATTGCAACTGCATTGATTTCAATTTTTCTACGAGTACGTCCGCCAAATTTTTGGGGAATGTTTGGAATTATGTTAGGGTTGATCGGAGCGTTGACAATTACAGTGGGCAGAAACAAAAATTTAGATACCAACGGATCGCTCTGGATCATTGTGGCGTTACTTATCCCTATTTTTCTGGGCATCGGCAATGTCTACCGCACCTTAGCTTGGCCAAAGGGTGCCGCGCCCGATGTGTTGGCAGCATACACAAATTTGGCGGCCGTGCCCTCCTTAGTTACAATTTTTGTTTTTACGGGGTTTGACTTAGCGCCACTTGCTTCATTGGGCGTACTCATCGTGTTGCAGATAGTGGTTTCAACAATTATGTTTTTGATGTTCTTTCGGCTTCAACAGATCGGCGGCCCGACTTACCTCAGCCAAATTGGTTATGTCGCAGCCGCCGTTGGATTGTTTATTGGTGCAACGTTCATGGGAGAAATCTATCTCCCTTTGGTTTGGATTGGAGCAGGGGTTGTGGCTCTTGGTATTACTGTGTCAACGTGGAGCGAATTAAAGAAAAAATAAGGCACATTCTGCAATGAGCATTGATCTTGCATTAGCCTGCCATAGCGGCAGTTGCACGGGCATACAGTATACAAGTATTTGCCTATGAAACGAGTTGAGCAACAGTATCGTCCGCCCGGCTCGGCGGATTTGAACAAAATTACTCTGGCAATATCGCGAGGTTTCTAGATGTATAGCTATCTGTTATTTTTTTCAGGCTGTTAATTTTCACTAAGAACTGACCCGTGTAATTTGTTTATGTCGCACTCCGTAATCCCGATTACATTCGGACAATGAACGCGCTTGCTCGTCCTTGGACTTGCCACGGTTTGATTCCGCGTCCTTGATGAGAAATATTAGCCATTAAGGAGAACGGTTATGGCAAAAGTACACAACGATACGCCGTGTCCGTCACGGTGAACCTTGACGATTGTGGCATCAACCATGGCATACTCCATATCGGGATCATCAGATACCGCTTCGAAAATACGCTGGAAAACATCACCTTTGACCCAATCGCTGTAGCGTTTGAACACGGTATTCCACTTGCCAAATTGCGCTGGAAGATTGCGCCACGGGCTGCCGGTTCGCGCAATCCAAAGTACGGCTTCGAGAAATTGACGATGGTTGTTGCAATACCGCCCTGGATCACTGGGCTTGCCTAAACAGTACGGTTCCATCATCGCCCATTGGGCATTTGTAAGCACACGTCTATCCATGGCAAACTTCCTTCGGAGCTTGAATCACGTCTCAACTGATTTGGGAGTCCTGAATCTCCACAGACCCTAGTGCAGTTTTGGCCCGTCACTTGGCAAAATTTGTCTCCGCCGTTGACAAAATATTACAAGGAATTCTTAGGTTAAAGATCCAAAATCGCCAATAATATCTGGTTCAGAAATTTTTTGGTGAGTTCGTCCAATTGATTCGACAAAAGCGGTCTTTTTTCAGACCCGCGTAAAAGCAAAACAACTTTGCAGTTTCTTCAAGTTCTTCAGTTGCAAAAAGCGCTGTTGAAAGGCTGGTTCCAGAGATTACTGGGCCATGATTTGCAAGCAATACAGCATCATGGTCGGTCGGGTGGATGATAAGGTACTAAAGGACAGAGCCAACTTATAACAGTTGCATAGTTGGGGCTGATCTCTCCGCGTTTGCCTTTAAACACAAGCACATGCCGGCCATGCAGATCATGCTTCAACATTTCCTGCACCAACAGCGCAAATTCGCCACCGCCTTAACGCATATCCGTCTGGCCCGTCGGAACCGAAATCATCGGGCTTCAAGCGCTGCATTCACTCGCCGCTAAGCTCCCGATACCACTGTGCCACTTACCCGAAGCTTGGTGCCTGTCATAGATCACTTGTTGTTCAGGCAAGAGTTTGGTCTCATCAAGTATAGGTAAAGGTTTCACCTGCAGATCTTGCTTGGTCCCGCAAGTTTAGCCTAGAATTTAATTTCTGTACCATTGATAATAGATGAAACAAAACATCCCTTCCAAAAAAGACCGTGACATTTTACATGAGCCAAGGTTACCAAAGGTTATGAGTTTATCCCGATCACTTACAATAGGCATTCAGAGCAAAAAGATTGAAGCCGCTGATCTGATGTGGGCGAGTTTCTTCGTGCTCGATACTGTGGCTTGCGCTTTGGGGGCTTTGCGGACGCCCCCTGCCCGCACGTTGGGCGCGGTCGCGCCACCGCAAAATACTGACGTTGCGCGACGAGCATTCTATTTTGGTGGCCTCGCTCACATTCTCGAAATGGATGATCTGCACCGGACATCCGTCACACATCCAGGCTGCGTCGTCATCCCTGCGGCTTGGACTTTGGCGGACTCTCTTGATCTTGGGGGACGGGCATTTTTGACCGCTGTGTTGCATGGCTATGAAGCATGCGCGCGCGTGGGGAACGCAGTTGGCAAAGAACATTACAAGGTTTGGCATAATACCAGCACGTGCGGGCCATTTGGTTCGACGATGGCGGCTGCAACTTTATTGGATTTATCAGAAGACCAATGCGTCTGGGCGCTGGGCAATGCTGGCACGCAGTCCTCTGGCCTTTGGGAATTTATGGACTCTGGTGCCATGAGCAAACATCTACACACGGCCCGCGCAACGGAGTCTGGCGTTCTTGCAGCTCTACTGGCCAAAGAAGGTTTCACAGGGCCAGATAAAATTCTGGAAGGAGAAAAAGGATTTTTCAAGGCCCTCTGCCCTGACCCAAACCCAAGCGCAATTCTTGCATCGTTTGATGATCCGTGGGAATTGACACGAACATCAATCAAGCCTTGGCCCTGTTGCCGTCATACGCACCCTACGATTGATGCGGCCATCAGTTTGCATCAAGACATTGGCAATCGCTCGATTTCTGAAATCTCGGTGCGAACCTATAAGGCAGCACTTGATGTCTGTGATCGCCCCGCCCCCAATGATCCTTATAGCGCCAAGTTTTCATTGCAGCATTGTGTAGCTGTAGCGTTGGCCGATGGTCGCGTGACGCAGTCGAGTTTCAATGAGAACAGCCGAGCGCGCATAGCCGAGATAAGTCAGAAAGTGACGGTGAGTTTGTCGCCCGATGTCGAAGCGCGTTATCCAAAGGCGTGGGGCACTGATATCGAAGTTCGGCTTTCCGATAAGCAAGTGCTTCAAGCAGCGCGCGAGCATTGCAAGGGCGATCCGGAAAATCCGGTCACATCTGACGAGATGAGTGCCAAAGCATTGGAACTTTTTATTGGTGGCGGTATGAAGCCAGATAAAGCTGAGCAATTGATTGCCGTGATCGCTGATCTTATCAATGATCGACCAGTGCGCGATCTCAATCTCTTCAAATCTTAGCGGCGCGAGCCAAAATCGCTTGTGCACGCAAGCGCACGGGCGCATCCACCATCATGCCATCCACCACTGCGACACCAGCGTGGCTCCCAGCCAAGATACGCTCTGCCCAGGTTATTTCCGTCGCTGAAGGGGCAAAGGCCAATTTGACCGACGCAATTTGAGTTAGATGGATGCACAATTTTCCGGAAAAGCCCAAAGCCGCTGCATAAGCCGCATCGTTCTTCACTACAGCGTCGTCTCCAATTTGCGCCGTGACGCCATCAATGGGTGGCGCAATTCCTGCCAAACGTGAAGCCAAAACCAATTCGCTTCGCGCTGCAAGCAACGCGTCACGCTCATGGGCACAGCCGAGATCTACGCAATAATCAAGTGAGCCAAAGACCAGGCGCAATGGGCCACTTGCCGCAATAGCGCGGGCATTGGCCAAACCCTTGGCTGTTTCGATAATCGCTAAAATTTCAGCATTTGGATTGATATTTCGAACCGCGTTGACATCATCAACGCTTTCCACTTTTGGAAGTAGGACGCCCTGCTGACCAAGCTTTGTAACAGCACCAACATCGTCCTTGAACCAAGGCGTTGCCACAGCATTCACACGAAATAGAATTACGCCTCCAGGTAGACTTGCTTTTGTCAGTTGATCGCGTGCTACGACCTTCTCGCCAGCAGCAACCGCATCCTCAAAGTCAATAATTATAGCGTCAGCACCAGATTCTGCAGCCCTTTCAAAACGGTCAAGTCTTGTGGCTGGAACAAAGAGCGGGGCAACGCAAGTTTTGAATGTGTTATTCATCAGGCCCTTTTCCTAACTTAAGTTCATTAACTTCAAAACATGCTGCACTAAAGTCTGCTTTTCGCCCTTGCGCCACGCCAAAACAATCGGCACTTTTCGTGGTACCGATAGACGCCGAAACACCAGTCCGTTGCCGTCATAAACGCGTGGCAAGCCTGCGTAAAACGATATGCCAAGTTCCTTTGCAACCAATCCCATCAAAGCCGCCGCACTAGACGCCTCATAGATGATTTGAGGCACAGCACCACCAGTTGCGTAGAGATCGAAAATGATTTGGCGAAATGCCGACCAGTCCAATTCATTGCCCAAAAGCACTCTTTCTGTCAGCACGTCAGAAATCGCCAATTTGCGTTTATTGGCTAAACGATGCGCAGTCGGCAACACTGCATAAATTGGCTCTTCAACCAGAATACGTGTTTCCACATGCGGGCTGTTCATCTGGCCAATCATAATGCCAAGATCAATGTTGCCCTCAATAAGAGCCATGCGCTGCTGCATTGTTGACATGTAGGTGAGTGAAACGCCGATATCAGATTTGTGTTTGGAAAGTGCCGCCAACATGTCTGGTAATACCGTATGAATGGCAAAATCCATATATCCCAATATCAAATTTCCTGCTGTGCCATTTGCCGATTGCTGCGTAACCTTCACAGCTTGTTCCAAGTTTTGAAGCAACATGCGGGCTTCTCGTAACAAGGTTTTTCCGGCTTCAGTCAATTCTACATGACGTGTAGTTCTCCACAAAAGTTGAACCTGCATGTCTAATTCTAGGTTTTGAATGAGTCTGCTCAACGCCGGCTGCACTGTCGCCAAACGCTCAGCCGCCCTATGGAAGTTAAGCTCCTCTGCCACGGCAATAAAAGCTTTGAGTTGACGAATATCAGTCATTTAGATTGATACTATAATACTATCAATTGATAAAAACAAAGCATTTCATTTTCATTTTTGGTCCCGCCATACTGTCGGCCAGCTAACCAAGGAGGAAGTGCGATGCAAACCAGTGATGAAGTCAAGAAAGCGCTCGAAGTCGTTTTTAAAGCTAATGCCGATTTCTATAAGACGCGGGGATTTCAGCGCCGCATCGGCTACGGGAAAAAACCAGCCCTGCTCATTATTGACCTTGCAAATGCGTGGACACGGCCTGGAAATGCTTTTACGTGCGATAACATGGACGAGATTATTGATACCAATCAGCAACTCCTAAAGGCTTTCCGCCGACGTGGCCTGCCAGTGGTTTACACCACAACCGCTTATGATGTGACCGATCGCAATGTTCCCGGCGACATGGGACTTTGGCACCATAAAATCCCAGTGGAAGTGCTAAGTGTGGGATCAGAAGCTGCGGCCATAGACAGCCGTATCGCGCCACAAAAAGGTGAACACGTGATCGTCAAAAAGCGGGCCAGCGCGTTTCACGGCACTTATCTTTCCGGCATGTTGAAAACGATGGGCGTTGACTCAGTCATTGTCACTGGCGTGACAGCTGCAGCCTGCGTCCGGAACTCGATTGAAGACGCCATTGCCGATGGATTTAGGCCCATCGCGGTAAAGGAAGGGATTGGCGACCGCGTTGCTGGAGCCGTTGAATGGAACCTGTTTGATATTGATGCAAAGTTTGGTGACGTTGAAACTCTAAAAAATGTTCTTGCCTATCTTGACTCCAACGATATCAACGTATGAAGTGTTATTAATGCACTAGACTTATGGAGGCCTTGATGATCCGAGTTGGCGTTGACGTTGGTGGTACATTCACTGACATCGTACTGGAAAAGGCCTACAAAAGGGGGCAGCAATCTATATTCGTGCACAAAGTTTCATCAACCCCGACGGACCAATCTGTTGGAGTTGTGAAAGGCATCGTCGATATCTGTAAAATGGCGGGGGTTGCACCTAGCACTGTTGATATGGTGTTCCATGGCACCACTGTCGCCACCAATATGGTGATCGAACGCAAAGGTGCGGAGGTGGGCATGATCACCACGCGTGGTTTCCGCGACATCCTCCATATGGCCCGACATAAACGCCCGCACAATTTTTCATTGCAATATGATGTGCCGTGGCAATCCAAACCCTTGGTCAAAAGGCGCAACCGAATTGTAGTGGATGAGCGCCTGATGCCGCCTACAGGCGAGGTCGAAACACCGTTGAATGAGCAACAGGTGCGTGAAGCTGCAATGTTGTTCAAGAAGCGCGGCCTCAACTCCGTGATTGTCTGCTTTCTCTTCTCATTCCTGAATGATGCACATGAGCAAAAAGCCAAAGCCATTGTGCAAGAGATAATGCCCGATGCTTTCGTATCTTGCTCTTCTGAAGTGGTGAACGTCATTCGTGAATATGAGCGCTTCTCGACAGCGGCGATGAATGCCTATATCGGGCCGCGTACTTCGCTTTATCTGCGCCGCTTGAAAGACCGGCTGCAGGAAAATGGTGTCAATGCTGCGGTACGTATCATGCAATCCAATGGTGGCATTTCAACCATTGAAAATTCGTCCGTGCGGCCTGTGGGGCTCCTACTGTCTGGTCCTGCCGGAGGTGTGATCGGTGGGCGCTGGACTGGGGCTGCCTGCAAAACTAAGAATGTGATCACCATCGATATTGGCGGCACATCAGCAGATATTTCTGTTATTCAAAATGGCGAATTACGGATTAAAAATCCGCGCGATACCGAAGTGGCCTCCCTGCCCGTTTTGGTGCCGATGATTGATATCGATGCCATTGGTGCTGGTGGCGGGTCAATTGCTTATCTTGATCCAGGTGGTGCGTTCCGCGTTGGCCCGCGTTCGGCAGGCGCTGAACCTGGCCCCGCTTGCTATGGCAAGGGCGGAACGGAACCTGCCGTCACAGATGCGCAAGTTGTGCTTGGTCGACTTGACCCTGAACATTTTCTAGGCGGTGACTTGAAGATTGATCTAGGCCTTGCGCACAAAGCCGTGGATCAGCATATTGCCAAGAAATTGGGCCTATCGGTGAAAGATGCGGCCCTTGGTATTTTGAAAGTCGTCAACAACAATATGGCGCTGGCGATCAATGGCAATTCGGTGGCCAAGGGCATCGACCCGCGCAACTTCACATTGATGGGATTTGGTGGTGCGGGCCCACTTCACGCGACAGCTTTGGCTGAAATGATTCACGCCAAGGATGTGATTGCTCCACTTCATCCCGGCATTACAGCGGCCATGGGCCTGCTTCTCACCGAGCTTCAGTATGAATTCACGCGTTCGGTTTTGATCGTGGCCGATCAAGCTAGCGACAAGGATTTCGTCGAAGCCAACAAGATTTTGAGTGACCTCAAAAAACTTGCCAGCTCCCAGCTTACCGCGGATTGCATTGCTGTATCCAAACAGGCATTCACGGCCATCGCTGAATGCCGCTATGTGGGCCAAGGCTTTGAGCTTCGTGCGACAATGCCGAAGGAAGCGCTATCCAAAAAGAATATAGGCGCTGTGGTCAAAAGTTTTTATGCAACGCATAAACAAGTCTATGGCCATGCCTTTGACGATCAATCTGTTGAAATCATCACCTTGCGTGTTGTAGGCAGTGCAAAGGTTGACACATTGAAATTACCGAACCTAAAAAAGGGCAATCGTAATAATCCGGCCTCTGCCAAGCTCTATGTGCGCGAGACCGTGTTTGATGATGGTAAATCGGTGAAGACGCCTCGTTATGATCGATCCAAACTGCTAGCAGGTGACAAAATTACTGGCCCTGCCCTCATCGTGCAGCACAATTCTACCACCTTGGTGCCGCCGAAATATAGAGCCACAGTTCTGGGCCATGGCGACATTCATTTGAGCCGCGGCAAGTGAGGGAGATGATCATGGCAAAAACAGCAAAGAAAACTTCGCGCAAAACAAAAAAGATTGACCCCATTTCTCTGCAGGTGATTGGTGGTGCGCTGCACGCCATCGCCGAGCAAATGGGCAATGTGCTTTACCGCATGTCTTACTCATCTATTATCCGCGAGAGCCAGGATTTGGGTGCTGGTCTGTTTGATGTGAATTACAACACGCTCTGTGAATCTGATTCAACGCCGATGCATATTGGTTCACTGCCCGGCTATCTACGTGGCATTGAGCACACGATTAAATTGAAAGATTGGAAACCGGGTGATTGCATATTACACAATCACCCTTATTTCGGTGCCAGCCACTCCCCTGACATTGCTGTCGTCATTCCCATTTTCTTCAAGGGTGAGTTGGTTGGGTTCTCCGCCAACACCGCCCATCACGTGGATATTGGGGCCGCTACACCTGGCCTTATCATAGATGTTCCAGATGTGTTTGCAGAAGGCATGTTGATGAATGCGCTCAAACTTTATGATCAAGGAAAACGCAATGAAAGTGTTTGGAACTACATCCGCAACAACACGCGCGTGCCCAGCTTGGTGATGGGTGATCTTGAAGCGCAAATTGCTTCGGCAGAACTGGGCGTGAAGAAGTTCCAAGAACTGCTCACCACCTATGGCAAAGACACTGTGATGCAAGCCACCGTGCAGCTGATGGATTATACCGAATCCATGTTGCGCCGAGAGATCGACAAGATCCCAGATGGCGATTATGTCGCTGAAGGCTTCCTCGATGATGATGGGCGCAACCGCAATAAAACCCTGCCCGTAAAAGTCACGGTGCGGGTGCGCGGCGATGGTGTTGAGGTTGATCTCACGGGTTCATCGCCGCAAGTGCCCACTGCTTTTAATGTGCCGTTTGAAGGTTCAACGAAAGTTGCATGCTATTTTGCCTTCCGTTCGCTGTTGCTCGACACCTATACCCACAGTGAATATATTCCACAGAATGAAGGGTCTTTCCGTCCTGTCAAAGTGACCGCACCCAAAGGGTCAATCTTCAACCCCATTCCACCCGTCGCCGCCGAAGCGCGGTTCTGCCAAATTCAACGCGTGGTGGATTTGATCATCAAAGCTTTAGCTCCTGTGTTGCCCGATAAATGCACCGCCGGAAATGCAGCAACTCTTTCTTTCGCCGCCTATTCTGGTGTGCGGCCATCAGGCGATTATTGGGTGTTCCTCGAGGTGAATGAGGCAGCCATGGGTGGCAGGCCCATGTCTGATGGCCCTGACACAATCGAAGAGCTGATGCGCAACACACGAAACAATCCGCTTGAAGATTTGGGCATGCATATTCCTCTGATTTGCGATCGTTATGAATGTCGTTCTGATGTTTTTCCCGGTGCGGGGAAATTCCGAGGTGGCCAAGGAGTTGTGAAATCACAGCGCTTTTTAACACCAGGATTTGTAACCCATGAATCAGACCGCCACAAAGATGCACCTTGGGGCATATTTGGCGGCACTGCTGGGGCTGTTGGCCGCCTTGAAACTTATAACAGTGCCAAGCCCGGCGATGTTACACAGAACTATGCAAAGTTTTCGGGCCTGCGCGTGGAAGTCGGTGATGTGGTTTCCTATGTTTCGCCATCTGGCGGCGGCTATGGTGATCCGCTTGATCGCGACCCTGAAAAAGTAATTGATGATGTACTTGATGATTTTATCGACGTTGCACATGCACACGATGTTTATGGTGTAGTGCTTAAAGCCACTGATGATGGCTATAATTGGGGGCTTGATCTGGGAGCCACCGAAAAGCGCCGTGCTGAATTGAGAAAATAGCAGGGGCGACCCACAATAAAGTAGACCGCCCAATCAATTCACAGCAATCAAACGACTTCCGGCCGCTTGCCTTCGGCAAATGGATAGCGCTTGCGAAAATCAACAGCGATTTCTTCGAAGGTCATCCATTCGGTGCCTTCCTTCTTGTTTATATAATTGATCAGTCGTTCCAGCATCAATAACACCTGCGGTCTGCCACTGACATCAGGATGAATGGTGAAAGCGAACACGGCATAGTCCATATTATCATAAACCCAATCGAACTGGTCGCGCCACATTTCTTCAATATCACGCGGATTGACGAAGCCGTGGCTGTTTGGCGCCTTCTTCATAAACATCATTGGCGGCAGATCATCCACGTACCAGTTGGCACCGACTTCAACGAGATCGATTTCTTTGCCATGGATCATCGGTCTCATCCATTCCTTGGCGGTCTTGGAATAGTCGATCAAATTCCAGCTGTCCCCGACCTTGGCATAGAAAGGTTGGAAATCGCGATAGCCTTGGCTGTGGTCATATTTGAAGCCATATTTCAACAGCAGTGCTGCGGTGGAATTCGACATTTCCCACCAAGGTGCCACATAACCTCGTGGCTTCTGGCCAGAGACTCGTTCAATCAAATCAACGCAATGCGCCAAAACTTCTTCTTCTTGTGTCGGTGTCATAGCTATTGGATTTTCATGGAGATAGCCATGGGCACCAATTTCATGGCCCTCAGCGGCAATGCGCTTCACTTGATCGGGAAAAGACTCAATTGAATGGCCTGGAATAAAAAATGTCGTCTTCAGTTTATATTTCTTGAACAAATTCAGCAGGCGAATATTGCCGACTTCGCTGGCAAACACACCACGCTGAATATCAGAAGGCGAGTCTCCACCACCATAAGAACCGATCCAACCTGCAACCGAGTCAACGTCTGTACCAAAAGCACAAATTATTTTCTTCTTAGCCATTTTCTTTCTCCATTATTTAAATTTGGTGGACCATTTTGGATCTTCGAGACCGAGGGGATAGGCAATGCCGTAATCAAGTGATGGGCGAACCACATATTTCCTATCGAATGGCAGCCAGTTGTAATCAACACCTGATCGAACAATGTAAGGCCAGTCTGGGTGCGTGAAACTTTGGCGGCCAATGGCCACCATGTCGCCGCCGCCAGAGGTCAAACAAGACTCAGCTTCTGGCCCATCAGCGATACCGCCGTTGGTGATCACAGGTAAACCAGACGCTTCTTTCAGCACGTTTGGCATTGGCGTTTTAGAATTGGAATCGCGATTATCGCGCCAGCCGAAGCTCGACCAATGCAACGCGTCGATCTCAGCGCCGCGTAAAGCGTTGCCAATGGCGCGCGCATATTCAACGCCGCCCGGCCAAGCGCCTACAAAATCATCCACACCATCTTGCGACAAACGCAATGTGATGAGTTTTTCTTTGCCAATGGCCTTGCGCACTTTTTCGCACACCATACGCCCAAAGCGCACATTGTTTTCAGGTGAACCGCCAAATTCATCTGTGCGCTGATTAATTTTTGGTGTGATAAACTGCCAGAGCAAATAGCCATTGGCACCGTGAATTTCTACGCCATCAAAGCCTGCATCAACTGCGCGCGCGGCTCCATCAGCAAAACCTTGGGCGACTTTCTCCAATTCCTTAACGGTCAATTCGCGCGCTTTATTGAATGTTACTTTCGGCCACATCTTGTTTTTAACATTGCGGATTTGCCGTTCGTAATCTGAATCCGTGTAAAGTGTCCATCCACCACTCTGTGTGGCCGAAGCACTCACCGGTGCTTTTCCGCCAAGAACACGCGGATCTGACACGCGGCCACCATGCATCAGTTGCATGATCGCGGTGGCTCCATGTTCATGAACGGCCTTGGTGGTTTTTGTCCAACCTTTCACATGTTTCTTATTGGCTATGCCGGGCTGTGAGAGATAGGCTTTGCAGCCCAATTTATCTTCTTCGTAGGTGCCTTCAGTGATGATCATGCCAAAGCCCCCTCGCGCGCGTCTGGCATAATAGGCGGCCATTTCATCCGTTGGCGAGCCATCGGCTTCAGCCATCTGGCGTGTCAACGGTGCCATGGCGATGCGGTTCTTTATCGTATGTTTGCCAATTTTAACTGGCGAAAAAAGTGTTTTGTGAACGTCCATATTCATCCCCTAATCAGCTGTTCGAGCGCAAGACCGCTGCCCAAGACAGCGACGTCGCGTCCATGTTGGGCGGAAAGTAAAAATCCGGTAGGCATGCCGTCGCGATCTGAGCCGCTCGGAATGGCAAGACCACACCAATCTAAGAAATTTCCAAGCATTGTGTTTCGCAAAGTCTTAGCATTCACGCGGAAAAATTCTTCGATGTCTTGCTCCAGTGGAGCGATTGGCATCGCCACGTGGGGTGTGGTCGGACACACCACGATTGCATCGCCAACGAGCGCGTTACATTGCGCAATCAATTCTTTTCGTCGCAATAACACTTCGACCAAATCGACTGCCGTCATTTGCTCAGCGAGCTTAATCCGTTGAACCACACGCTGATCCATTTGTGCAGCCTCAGGCCCATTCACACATGCATAGTGCAGATGCAAAGCTTCGGCACCCAAAACATGACCTCTTGTTTTAATGAGATCAAGAATGGACTCAAACATCGGAAACTTTTTGTGGATGATTTTTCCACCGGCTTTTGAAATGCGTTTGAGTGCCGCCTCGAAATTCGCCGCCACCGCCAGTTCAATTCCTTCAAACATGACATTAACGGGAACTAAAAATGTTTGACCCTTTGGTGATATGGCCTTGATTTTCGGTTTGGCCTGACCGCGTAAAACTGCATCGACCAAAACGCAATCCTCCACCGTCTGAGCTAACGGCCCCAACGTGTCGAGCGTGCGCGACAACGGGAAAACACCATCCATGGCATAGTGACCTGTTGAGCTTTTGTATCCGACCACACCATTGAAAGATGCAGGAATGCGGATAGAACCGCCAGTGTCTGTGCCAATGGCCACGGGCAAGAGTCCTTTGGCCACCACAACGCCAGAAGCGGATGATGACCCGCCAGGAGAACGATGGGCTTTCAAATCATTTGGATTGCGCGGTGTTCCATAATGCGGATTGAGGCCGATGCCAGAATAGGCAAACTCGGTCATATTCAATGTGCCGATCGAAATCATGCCAGCTGCCTTGCCTGCAGCAACAAGCTTTGCATCTTTCGCAGCAGGTGGATTCGATTTCAAAACTACAGAAGCAGCCGTCGTGACGCGACCCTCGATGTCGAACAAATCTTTCCAGCCGATAGGAACGCCGTCCAACAGGCTGAGTGGCTTTCCTGCCTTCAATCTGCGCCTTGATGCTTTAGCTTCATTGCCCGCACGATCCGCAAACAGATCAATGAATATGGCTTGATCATCGCAGCTTGCGATATTGGCTAATACTTCTTCATTAAGTTCAACCGCGTCAATCTTGCCGCCGCGAAGTTTCTTTGAAAGTTGAACAACAGTGTCCATCACCCTATTCCACAATCACCGTTGCACCGTCTTTTTTCCAAGCGATGAAGGCCTCATCGCCTGTAGCAAATCTGCCGCCATATTTATCGGCATGGCCTTCAAGGCCAATGCTGCGGCCCTCACCCAAGTCCACGTCCATTTGTACAATGTGGCCGATTTTTTGGATGCGGCCAACCTTAACGGGGATGCTGCATGTTCCATATGTCTTGGTAATTTCGACCTTGGAGGTTTTGGCTGGCAAAAGATCAATTGATTCAGCAGGCAAGATCAAATGGGCTTTTTGCTTTACAGCTACACCTGCTTGTGCCGTACCCATCAAAGCGCCATAAGGCGTATCCATGGTCACATTTTTACCATCAGATAGGCGCACTGTTCCGGGGATCAAGGTATTGCGGCCGATAAACTGAGCAACGAATAGACTTTTGGGTCTTGTATAGAGTTCATAGGGCGCACTAATTTGTTCGATGCGGCCTTGGTTCATCACCACAATACGATCAGACAAGGCCAAAGCTTCGGATTGCGCATGGGTAACGAACACGAATGTGATGCCCAGAGACCGCTGCAAGAGTTTGAGTTCGTTTTGGATGCTCTTGCGTAAATTGGCATCAAGTGCACCCAATGGTTCATCCAGCAAAAGAATGTCAGGCTCAACTACCAGCGAGCGCGCCAAGGCGATGCGCTGACGTTGTCCACCTGAAAGGCGATCAGGACGCTGGCTTGCTATGTCGGTGAGGCCCAATGTCTCTAACATGCGGCTGACTTTCGCGTCACGCTCAGCAGGTGCCATGCCTTTCACATCAAGACCAAAGCCGATGTTGTCGCGCACTGTCATATGTGGAAAAAGCGCATAGTTCTGAAAGATCATCGATGTGGGGCGTTGTTCAGGCAAAAGATCGTTTATGCGTCTGCCACGAATGGAAATATCACCAGACGATATGTCTTCAAAACCGGCAATCATCCGCAATGTCGTGGTTTTGCCGCAGCCTGATGGTCCAAGAAAAGCGATGAACTCGCCCTTATTCACATCGAGATTAAAGTCAATTACGGCCGCTGTGCCGTTATCAAACACTTTGCCGACATTTGAGAGTTGAAGATCGAAGGCCACGACGTTGGAAATTCCATTATAGAGGAAAGGCTGACCGGAGCGAATACTCCGGCCAGTGTTTCTGAAGATTACGCAGACAAGAATTCATCCCATTTGGAAATGAGGTGATCATACTCATCTGGCCACTGATGCCAGTAGGCCACGTTCTTGGCACGTGTATCGAGCGAGCCGCCGTCGCGCAGGTCACCTTCCTTAATGCCGCGATCTTCTTTGCCAACCCAAGGCTTGCCTTCATACCAGAAGGCATACTTGTCTTTGTCCATCGCACTTTGGATATTGGTTGTTGGCGAGTAGTAGCCCTGCTCTGACACTGCAATTGCTGGAGGGCCAGAGAGCCAATAATCGGTGTAGGCCACAACTGCTTCCATGTTTGGCGTGCCGGTGATAGCCGAGTTGCCGATTGACCAAGCGCGATAGCCTTCTTTGGCCACTGCATATGTGCAGGCCTTGCCTTGGGCCTTAACAGCCATAACAGCGGGCTGCCAAGCATCGGCGATGATCATTTCACCTGAGGCGAGCAAGTTCACCAATTCGCCGAAATCGCCCCACAAGGCGCGGAACTGACCTTCCTTTTTCTTGGCAATCAGGAACTTGGCTGCTTCATCAATCGATGCTTTGTCGGGATTGCCTGGATTTGGTACTTTCAAAAGCCCAAGGGCATTCATGGCCAAAACGGCTTCACCGAAAGCAATCAGTGGGTCGACGTTCAGACCAGTCTTGCCCTTAAACTTCTTATCGAAAATGGCAGTCCAGGTTGAAGCTTCTTCGGCTGACACGAGATCAGGACGATAGCCAATGGAGTCGTAGTTGTAGACAGTTGGAACCATCCATAATTCAGTCTGTGCTTCATCTTTCCAAATCTGTCCTACGATTTGAGACTTCTTGTCCCATTTGTCAGAACCCTTGGTGAAGGTGTCGCGGATATTGCCCCAGTTCTTCAAAGCTGAAGTGGCAATGGGGGTGATCTTGTTGGTTGTTGTCACGGCAGGCAAACGTTCACCGATCGTTTCCCACACATCATAGGCTGATGTGCCAGCGAGAAGTTCTGTCTGTGTGTTCGGGAAAATATCGGCTTTGCCTGATACTGCCTTCACACCGGACTTTGCTTTGAAGTCATTCAGAATGCGTTCTTGTACTGTCACTGAAAGGCCCACAGTGCGCAGTTCTTGATCGGCAAGTCCTGCTGCAAATGCCTGTTGTGAACCCCAAGGCACACCCACTGACAATGCAGCACCACCAGCAGCGCTCGCAAGGAATTTGCGGCGGTTCAGATGGTAATTTCTAATACTATCTATGCTCATGTTACTTTCCTTCCTACGTTAATAATTCTTCTCCCTCTTGCTTGTGCGGCGTCAGTAACGCCCAACAAGCAAGCCACCATCCACCACCACCACTTGCCCCGTCATATAGCGAGCGGCGTTGGAAGCCAGGAACTGGATAACGGCGGCAATTTCTTCCGGTTCTCCAATTCTTCCCATGGGAATGTAAGCGCCGCACTTGTCGGCATCCGGTCCCACGGAATGTTCTTTTGATAAAAGTTGTGCTGTGCGGATATAGCCCGGTGCTATGCCATTCACCCGAATGCCATCACGCGCGAGTTCCACGGCAAGCCCACGCACCAATCCCACAACGCCGGATTTAGCAGCGGAATAATGCACATGCTCGTCCCAGCCATAAGCAACACCCATGATGGACGAGACAGCGACTATTGAGCCTTTTTTTGCGGCCTTCATTGCGGGTGCGGCGGCGCGCACAATACGAAAGATACCCTTGAGATCGATGTCTAAAGTATGATCCCATTTTTCATCGGTCATTTGCGCCAAGGGCACTTTGTGAGCGATGCCCGCATTGGCCACGATACAATCGAGTGCACCATGTTTTTTCTCAACCGCTGCAATTACCGCATTGACGTTTTCAGTGGAGCGCACATCAAGCTTATGAAACTCAGCTTGTTTTCCGATTTCGGCAGCGACAGAAAGACCCGCCTTTTCAAGCACATCAGTAACGATGACATGATAGCCTGCTTTGCCAAATGCATGAGCAGCGGCACGACCAATACCTATGCCTGCACCCGTAATTAGCACTGTTGGGCTCATAACATCACATCTCCTGAATTGGGGCCTATCGTTTGGCCAACAAAGAGGGAAGCTTGATCAGACAGCAGAAACGCAACAGCGGCGGCAACTTCCTCAGGCTCTCCGAAGCGGCCCAAGGGTAATTCGGCCGCTTTAGTTTTGCGCCAAGAGTCTGAAAGCCCCATCACCAGTGGGGTGTTTATTGGGCCCGGGGCCACTGCATTGACGCGTACACCTTGAGCACTCACTTCACGTGCCAAGGATTTCGTCATTCCAATAATACCAGACTTGGCTGCAGCATAATGAACAAGCTCTACACCACCAATTTGGCCAAGCTGCGAAGCGATATTTACGATTGAGCCTTTGCCAGCTTTTAACATAGGCTCTAAGACTGCTCGCATCATCAAATAGGTGCCGCGTAAATGCACTGCAATCATGCGGTCAAAATCACCAGGCTCTAAATCTACAAATTTGGATTGATGCACATGACCCGCATTGTTCACCAAATGTGTGCAATCACCAAATTCCGCTTTACAAGTTGCGACAATGACTGACACATCTTTTTCTTCTGAAACGTCGCCACCAGTGGCTTTGACTTTGCCACCGATCTCCTTGGCAACTTGTTCTGCAGCTTCCAATCTGAAATCATTGACCAATACGCTATAGCCATCTCGCGACAAGCGATGCGCAATAGCACGGCCGATTCCTGAACCTGCTCCGGTGACGATTGCAGTGTTCATCCAATCTCCTCCTGAATGGCAATTTTCTTGGCGCGGCGCACGGAGAGCCCCATCAAAATTGCATAAACAGCAAGAAGCGAGAAGGAGAACAGTGTGGTAAGAACACCAAAGGCGAAAATATTGGGGTGAATTTCAACAGCGAATGTGCCGTATATTGCCAAAGGCAATGTTTGTTCATTGGATGAAAGCAAGGTCCGTGAGAACTCGTCGTAAGAGAGTGTGAACGCAAAGAGCATTGACGACAGAACGCCCGGGAAAATCAAAGGAAACGTGACTTTACGAAACGTGCGCATCGGTGAAACGCCAAGCGACCACGAGGCTTCTTCGACCGAAGCATCGAACCGATTGAGAATGGCCAGCATCACCAGAAAGGCGAATGGGAACGTGTAGACCACATGACTGACAAAGGCTGTGCTCCACCAATGGCGATCCACGTTGAAGATATTTTTCGAAACCAGCGCTACGCCGAGGCCGGTCAACAATCCCGGCGTAATCATGCCCAGCACAATAAGGTAAAATACAATGTCAGATCCTTTGAACTTTTTGCGAAACGCTTGAGCCGACATCACGCCAAGGACAGTTGATGTAACCATCGTCATAAATGCGAGGATCAGCGAACGTGTCATTGCCTGTCCAACGGGTAGCGGTGCAACACGCGAAGCTTCGGTCAAACCAAAGATATGGCGATACCAGTAGGTCGACCATTCAATGATCGGAAATTGCGGACCACCTTCAGGGCCCTGCTGGAAGGACAAGATCGTTAAAATGAAAAATGGACCGTAGAGGAACAGAATAAACAAAGCCACATAGACAGCGAGAATGGGTTTGAGAACACGGGACTCCATCTTCAGAGTTCCCGTCGCAAATCAACGATGCGCAAGAATAAGGCAACTACAATCCCCATGACGATGGTGAGGATCACGCCGACGACTGAAGCCAGTGCCCATTTCAATGATCCCACTTGAGTCACAATAATGTTTCCAAGCAAATTCACCTTGCGGCCCGATAAGGCGGAGGCTGTCGCAAATTCTCCAAGCACCATAACCGAGACAAATATCGCGCCAACAACCACGCCTGGCAGGCTGAGTGGAAAAATGATCTTACGGAAAATGCGCCAGAAGCCTGCACCCAAATCGCGCGAAGCTTCAATGATATTGGGATCAATGCGGCCCAGCATAAACGCAATCGGCCCCACCATGAACACGCAATAAATTTGCGTCATACCAATAATCACCGAGAGTTCAGTGAACAGCAAGGCTTCGATCGGTGCCGAAATAATTCCGAATTTCTGTAGAATAATGTTGATGGCACCTTCTTTGCCCAACATGGGTCGCCATGCCAACACGCGGATCAGGAAGGATGTCCAAAAGGGGATAACGCAAATCACCAACAAGATGGTGGACAGGGTTTTGTTTTTCACGAACAAGCCCACATAGAGCGCGGTCGGATAGCCAATCACCAAAGTCGCAATCAAGACAATCAACCAGATGCGCACAGTCGTGAACAAGGAAGTGATATATGTGTCGGATGCAAAAAATTGCTGCCAACTCGCCAATGTCAAAGTCGATTCAATTTTGAATGTGGTCTGTGTCCAGAATGAAACATAAACGATCATCAAAATGGGTATAACCAGAAACAGCGTCATCCAAATCACACCCGGGGCGATGAGCCACCAAGCTGTTGTTGAGGATGTTTTTGCTGGAACTGCCATGATGCCCTCTAACCAAACACAATTGCATCTTCGGGTTTCCACCGCAGACGATAAGATTTTTTCGGTTCAAAAGTTTTTGGAGCGCCGTGCGACAGGTGATGTTCAACTTCAATTACCTTGCCTCCTATCGCTTCGAAGAAATACATGATTGATGAGCCGAGATATTCGCTGGCTATGAAATTTGCGGGCAGGCTTGGCCCCTTGCCAGCGCTTCCGTCCGAATCAACAGCAACGCGGTCATAGCGCACGGCATAGGCAGGATGATCAGATTTGGTTTTTTGGATAAAAGCCAAATCGCCATATTCAGACTTGAACGCAGAGCCAGAAATGCTGCCATCAAACATATTATAGCGGTTTAAAAACTTCGCGACGTTTGGTGTGGCCGGTTTGCTGTAAACATGGTCAGGATGATCAAACTGTGCGATGTGCCCGCGGTCGAGAACGATCACCCGGTCACCCATAGCGAGCGCTTCAGTTTCGCTGCCTGTTACATGAAGGAACGTGACACCCAGTCGCTCACGAATGGCGCGCAACTCATTGCGCATGCGACCGCGCAAGTTTGCATCTAAGGCCCCGAGCGGCTCATCAAGCAAAATCAATTTAGGTTCAGTCACTAAAGTGCGGGCAAGTGCCACGCGTTGCTTTTGCCCACCCGAAATCTGGCCAACGCCACGCGCACCCAAACCTTCAAGACCTACCAGCTTGATGATGTCACTGACGCGATCTACAATCTCGTCATGCGGCAATGGATCATTCCGGTTGGCTAAGCCAAAGCCAATATTGTCAGCCACCGACAGATGCGGGAAGAGCGCAAAATTCTGGAACACAAATCCAATGCCGCGTTCGTGCGCAGGCAAGGAAGAAACATCGCGACCATTGATTTCAATGCGGCCCTCATCAGGCGTTTCAAAACCGGCGATGGTGCGCAGCAAAACAGTCTTCCCAGAGCCGCTGGGGCCTAACAGTGAGACATATTCATTGCGTTCGACAGACAGATTTATATTGTCCAAAGCCACGGTCACACCGTAGCGCTTGGACACAGCATCAAGACGAAAAATGTGAGCTTCTGCTGTCATCTTCCAAACCGCACTTGGGTGTTTTCACCCTTTAGAACGGCTTACCTCCTGCTTCGACACTAGGCCTCATTTTTGTTGTACTCATGGCGTTGAGCGCACAAAAACTTGTAAAGAAGCTAAGCAAAAATGACTAATGTATGCAAGGTAAATTTTATTGCTATATTTTAGTGCAGAGATCGCAAAAATAGTGCATTAATCGCATAATTAAAATGCCTAAAGTATTCATGATGCATTTTTATTTGATCTTGGTGAGGTACGGAACTGTCAACCGCGACTCGCTGATAACGGCCACGATTTTCAATCGCGCCAAAGATTTTTGTGCCATTACTTTCAAATGGTTCTCGAGATAATCAGCGGCGGGATCAATCAAGCGCCGCTCGATCAGTCGGAAAAGTGAACGATATTCATCCGCGGCAAAACGGTCGCGCGGCAGGCCTAATTTGGTCAGAGCGCGGTTGGCCGCCAAAAGCGGCAATTGGATATTGCGAATTACCGCAATCATTTCGGCATTGGGAACTTTGGCAATGCAGGTGTCCATCAAGGCCTGTTCGAAATCTTCGGTCTCGCTAAATTCACTTGTTCCCTCGCTTGCTAAGCGACTGAGTCGTTCCACTGCGGCATAGTCAATCGCAGGGGCCGCCAGCTTGAGTGCAGCTGGTTCAAGTATGCTTCTAATCGCAAAACGCTCACGTACAGATTGGGCTGTCAGAGGACCTGCGATCCAATGTGAACTCTGATTTTTGCGAATGAGGCCGCGCTCGTTCAATCGACTTAGAACGTCGCGTACGACGGTGCGGCTTACGCCCAAATGTGCGCTAAGCTCAGTTTCAATGATACGAAACTCTCCAAAAATCAGACTAGAGGCTACAGCCTGTTCCACTTGATCATAGACTTGCTCCCACATGCTACGGCTTTGCAGGGCTTCATCGATTTCATCAGGGACATGCAAATCAAGTGAACGAATGTCGAGGCGTCTTGGACTGGTTAAAGCGGTGCCCTGCCCGACCATAAAACCACGGCCATCAAACCGTTGGATTAACTTTTCTTCTTCCAACATTTTCAGCGCCATTTGCACCGGCGCCCGGCTCGATTGCATCAACTCCGCAATTGGCCCCTCCAACAACACAAAACCTTCGGGGAGTCGACCAGAATGAATATTGTTGCGCAGCACACGGCTGATCAACTCATAGCGCTTTTGCGTGGATGGCTTTTCGCCGGGCTGGGATATCATGGCGCTACACCCCTCACGCGCTCCACAAAGCGCCCCCAAGCGCGTGCCGCATAATTATGCTCATCCATAACTGTGTTCCAAACAGCGATGCGGTTTGTGCGCTCAAGATAAGCCCCGCCAGATCGGCGTGCACCCAATTTCACAACTGTTTGTCCTGCCGGTCCCAAGAGATCAGATTGCGCTTCTTCACCATTGTACCAATAAGCCCACTCATCGTCGTTAAGATGCGCGTGCACAGGATCAATCACAGACATGTAATAGCCTTGCCGCGCCATCACAGCGCCAGACCAACCTGTGAGCCACCAGTTCATATATTCATAGGCCATGTCGAGCGTGTCGCCGCTCAAACCATGACGCAGGCTCATGCCGCCATGCCAAGCGCGATAGCCTTCCATCGGAACGGCTTCAATGAAGTGTGGGGTCTCGCCGCCAAGATCGCCATAAGCTGGCGACCACATGCTTTGCACATCAATGCGGTGGTCGCGTACCAATTGACCAGCATCAGCTGCCGACTTCCACATGGTGTGGAAATAGCCCTTCTGACGCTTGTCTTCCAGCAGCGCCATTAGGGCGTCAATTTCAGCAACCGTCATGTTGCCGACATCTGCAAAGGAAAGCGCGCCTGCGGCTTCAGCAGCCAAGGCGGCATCAAACAACCCAATTGCTGGTTCATCCACCAACGCAATGCGGCCTTTGGCGCGCTCATCAAAGAGCCAGGCCCAACTTTCAGACTGCCGTTGCGAATAACCAAACACGCGGGCATCATAGCCAAAAGAGTCGAGATTATAGACAGTGGGTAACATGCTGATGTGGCGTTGCGGTTCCGAGCCCAGTGAATCGCCCGGTTGCACATAAAGTTTTTTCACTGGCGCATCACCATGACCGCGCCAAGCATAGCGGCTGATGCCGCCGCGCTTAGTAAGGTCGCTTACCTTGTCCCATAGCGTGATGCGCTGCGTATCTATCGGTTGCAGTGAACCCCAAAACCACACAATATCAAGATTGTGAAAACACTGGTCATAGACATCATATGTTTGCGGCGACAAGGCCGCTTTACCCTGGCAGGTCAGAAAATCCAGAACTTCGAATTCCAAATCAAAGCCCAGATCAGCCTCGGCCTTTTTCTTCACCTGATCCAGCAGGGTGATGGCCGTGCCCAAAACACGCAGCTTCCTCCGGCCTTTTATAGCTGGCGAAGCAAGATCAGGCGTTATGTTTTTCGGTGACATGGGCCTTTGCTATCATTCATGGGCCTCAGCCTCAATCGTTATGACACCTGCTGCATTGGCGATTTTGGCTATACCCTGTTTTTTGCCTACCACTTTAAACGTCTGACCTGCGATCAGGGGCGAGACACAGCGATAGTCAAAATTCTTGGGTACACGCCCGACCAGCACTGCCAATTGATTGAGTGTAAGTGCCGCCTGCATGGGACCGTGCACCAACAAGCCCTTATACCCTTCGTTGTTCTGCGCATAAGGCAAATCATAATGAATGCGATGGCTGTTGAAAGTGATGGCCGAAAAGCGGAACAGCAGCTGTGGCGAAGCGTCCACGCGCCATTCCAGATCGCCAACAAAAGGCGTTTCAGGAGCTTCTGGTGCTAAGGCTTGCCTAGCGGCTTCACGGAATAAAATATCATGGCGTTCGCGGATTGCCAGAGTACCATTGGCTTTGATCTCGTGAATGACCGACACAAAACACATAACTCCGGCTTTGCCTGTGCGGTGTTTCACTTCGGAGATAGTTGCCGTTCTTGAAACTTTGTGGTGTAAGCGCAAAGGTGAAAATGTTTCAATTTTGCCGCCCGCCCACATGCGGCGCGGCAGCGGCACGGGCGGCAAAAATGTGCCTTTTGCCTCCGCGCCGTCGGGGCCAAGTCTCGCAATATCGTGGATCGGCAAGGCAATGCACCAATGCAGGCCGGGGGGCGCTTCGGCTGCGTTTTGTGGCTTGAAAACATGCGGTGCCAAGGTTGCGCGGAATTCATCCATCAAGCGCTGTGTCACCACATCTTCAAAACTCACCGACTTACCAATCCAGGATTCAAAACTGTCAGTCATCGCGCAAATTCCTGTCTGATCTTTTGCGTCTGCTCACCAAGTGCGGGCACTGGCCCTGCGTCAAACTTCTCGCGCCCAGCTGGCAGGGGCACATCGATCAATGTGCCATCATGCAGAGCTACCGGAAAATTCCGCAATGCCGGATGATTCACGGCATTAGCCACCGTCGAAGATTTCGCCCAAGCAATGTCGTTTGCTTCAAGTTTGGCAATCGCTTCAGCGCAGGTCATTTTACGGAACACGGTCAAGATCACCTGATCCAAAGCAGCGCGATTTTTTAAACGCGATGGATTGTCATGAAATCTTGCGTCCGCGGCGATTGCAGCATCACCCAGAACGCCAGCACAGAAGCGTTGCCACTCTTTGGGGTTCTGAATCGAAATCACTACATCGCCATCTTTGCAGGCAAAAGGTGCATAGGGATAAATCGAAGCATGGGAGAGGCCATGCCGTCCGGTTGTCCGGCCACCATATTTCAAGTGCAACATTGGCACGCTCATCCAATCCGCGATGGAATCAAACATCGCCACTTCAATCACCCGGCCTTTGTCTGTCACGCCGCGCTCGATTAAAGCTTCGAGCACCATGGCCTGCGCATTCATGCCAGTTGCAATATCAGAAACAGATACGCCCACTTTGGATGGAACTTCCGGCGTGCCCGTCACCGCACACAACCCGCTCTCCGCTTGTACCAACATGTCATAAGCCCGCATGTGGAGATACTCCGTATCCTGACCATAGCCCACAATATCAACAGCGATGAGACGCGGTTGCAACGCCACCAAATCTTTCGACCCCAAGCCTAAACGCTGCGTGGCACCAGGTGCGAAATTCTGCACAAACACATCCGCCTTGGCGATCATCCGGTGCACCAAAGCCAGATCATCCACCGCTTTCAAATCCAGAACACAGCTTTCCTTGCCGCGATTGAGCCAGGCAAAATAGGCCGAAATACCATGCACAGCTTTATCATAATGCCGCGCCGTCTCGCCTTCTTCGCGCTCAATTTTGATGACACGCGCACCCGCGTCCGCCAGCCGCAATGTGCACATAGGTGCGGCCACGGCCTGCTCCAAAGAAACCACCAACAAACCTTTAAGCGGGCGAGACATCAATAAGACCGCGGCAAGCCAAGCACATGCTCAGCGAGATAAGACAGAATAAGATTTGTCGAGATCGGTGCCACTTGATAAAGCCGCGTCTCACGGAACTTGCGCTCAATGTCATATTCCTCAGCAAAGCCAAAACCACCATAGGTTTGGATGGCCACATTAGCCGCTTCGAAAGACGCATCTGCTGCCAACATCTTGGCCATATTGGCTTCAGCGCCGCAATCTTCGCCCGCTTCAAATTTGCGCAACGCCTCTTTCACCATCAAATCGGCAGCGCGCATATTCGCATAAGACTTGGCGATGGGGAATTGCACACCCTGGTTCTGACCAATGGGCCGCCCGAACACTTCGCGTGATTTGGCATAGGTCGAAGCCTTCTCAATAAACCAGCGCGCATCGCCCACGCATTCTGCCGCAATCAAAATGCGCTCGGCATTCATGCCCGACAGCACATAGCGAAAGCCCTTGCCCTCTTCACCAATCAAATTTTCCGCAGGCACTTTGAGATTGTCGAAAAATATTTCTGTAGTCGCATGGTTCATCATCGTGCGAATGGGGCGGATGGTGAGGCCATTGCCACGCGCCTCGCGCATATCGACAATGAACACGCTCATGCCATCGGTGCGCTTGGCGGCCTTTTCTTTCAACGTGGTGCGCGCCAAGAGGATCATCAAATCGGAATGTTCAGCGCGGCTGGTCCAAACCTTTTGGCCATTGATCACATAGTGATCGCCCTCGCGCCGCGCGAAGGTCATGATGGATGTTGTGTCTGTGCCGCTGGTGGGTTCAGTCACGCCAAAAGCCTGCAACCGCGTTTTGCCGCAAGCCACGCCAGGCAGATATTTCTGCTTCTGCACCGCAGAGCCATGGCGCAACACCGTGCCCATCACATACATTTGCGCGTGGCAGCTTGCGCCATTGCCACCCGACGCCTGAATTTCCTCAAGGATCGCCGCAGCCCCCGAAAGCGGCAAACCAACACCGCCATATTCTTCAGGGATCAAAGCCGCTAGAAACCCAGATTCCGTCAGTGCACGGACGAATTCAGACGGATAAGCCATCTCCCGATCCAGCTTCCGCCAATATTCACCGGGGAAGCCTTCACATAATTTGCGCACTGAAGCGCGAATATCATCATAAGTCATGTACGCAGCCTAAACTGCCAAGCATGATTTGTGCAACATCGTTATCTCTTCCCCGTAATCACATAAGACCCCGTTGCATCCAACACGGCCACCCATTTCGGCTCAATCACTATAGTTGTCGTAACTTCCTCAATGATGGCTGGCCCCGTGATCTTGGCCCCGGCCCCTAAGCGCTCGCCATCATAGATCGGCGTTTTTGTGGCTTTGCCCGAGGCTTCGAAGATGGCTTTGCGATAGCCCTTAAGGGCTTTGGCTGCTGTACCGCCCTTGGCGTATTTCGGCAGCTTGGGCTTTTCGATTTTGCCATAGATGGTGGATTCGATGTTGACAACCTCCACAGCATTGTGGGGTTCGGCATAAGTGTAAAGTTCTTGGTGGCGTTTGTGGAAGGCAGTTTGTAATTTTCCGATAGATTTTTCGTTGATCTCAAATTTGCCAATATCCACCGTGCATTCGTGCACCTGGCCCACATAGCGCATTTCCATGCTACGCTTGATCTCGATGTCTTTCTTAACAAAGCCGTCGGCCAACAAATGTTTCATGCCTTGCGTCTCAACCTTCGCAAACAAACTGTTGAGCTTTTTGCAAGATTCCACGTTGTCGAGTTTCGCTGGCGAAGTTGCCATATAATTATATTTCACGTCAGAAATAATTTGACCAAAGGCACAAAGGCCCGACGCAAGTTTTGGCAGGATGATCGTCTCAATGCCCATCTCGCGCGCCAATGATGTGATGTGTGCGGCGGTGGCCCCGCCGGCGCCCACCAACACAAAGTCGCGTGGGTCATAACCGCGCTCGACCGACACGCGCCTGATGCCATTGACCATGTTGTTGTTGACGATCGTGAACATGCCATAAGCGGCACGCTCCACAGACATGCCCAATTTGGTCGCCACTTTTTTCACCGCAGCCGTTGCCTTGGCCACATCGAGCGGCAGCTTGCCGCCAAGCAATCCTTCAGGATTGAGATAACCCAACACCAAGTTTGCATCCGATGTGGTGGCTTCGGTGCCGCCTTGGCCATAGCAGGCGGGGCCAGGTTCAGAACCTGCAGATTGCGGGCCCACTTGCAATATGCCGTGCGCATCAATCCAGCCAATCGAGCCGCCACCTGCACCCAGCGTTTCGACCTGAATCATAGGAACTCCAATGCGATAGCGCAAGAAGTCAATGTTCTTGTTGAGATTGGTTTGGCCATCTTTGGTGAGTGTGATGTCAAAAGATGTGCCACCCATATCAACGGTGATCACATTCCTTTTCTTGAACGGAGCAGACACATAAAGCCCCGCTTGCGGCGCTGAGGCGGGGCCAGAATTGATGGCATAGACCGAGCGGTCGGTCATCGCTTGGCCAATGGCGAGACCACCATTAGATTGGAAATAGCGGACCGGCTGTTTGGCCCCCAGAGATTTGAAATAGGCGTCGACGGCGGCCACATATTTCCGCATTACAGGAGCGAGATAGGCATTCACCACTGCGGTTGACGTGCGGGTATATTCGCGGATCTGCGGATAGAGTTCACTGCCCACTGTGAGAATGGCATTCGGCATGATTTCACGCACGATGGCAGCAGCGCGCAATTCATGGGCAGTGTTGAGCACTGACCACACAAATGAAATGGCAACCGTCTCCACACCTTCTTTCAAGAACAATTCACAAGCCGCACGCACATCTTCCTCATGCATTGCTGTGCGGATTGATCCGTCAGAAATCACACGTTCCCGAACCCCACGCCGCAAATAGCGCGGCACCAGCATGGTGGCGGCGGGATATTCGGGGTCATAGCGGAAGCCATCTTCCTTGTGGCCATTGCGGATTTCAATCGAGTCCTCATGGCCTGCCGTGCAGATCAGCCCGGTCTTGCCACCACGATGGGTGATCAGTGCGTTCAAGCCCACCGTCGTGCCATTGATGCAAAGATCGCAGTTTGAAACAATATCTGAGGCCGCAACGCCAAAAGCATCGGCGATTAATTTCAAACCATTCTCAATCGCCTTGGTGGGATCAGTTGGTGTAGACAGCGCCTTGAACAGTTTCACTTTGCCGTTTTTGCGATCAGCAACTACAAAATCAGTGAAAGTGCCGCCAGCATCAATGCCAAGGCGATATTGACTTTTCATATTGGCAACCCGGCGCGCAATTGTTGGGTCGCTGCGTCATCAATATGCAAAACCGCATTCAGCACCACGCCATAATCTCGGCGAGCGCCCTCAAGCGAAACCAAGCCATTCTTCACATCCCACACCACCTTTTCGATTGGCCGCTCGAAGGGATTGCCATAGCCACCACCGCCCGGATTTTTATTGGTGATGGTTTGACCGGGGGAAATATTTTCCATCACATTGGTGCGAACAACTTCAGTTTTACCGTGGCGCTTGAATTCAACGCGGCCCACTTTTTCATCAACCATGGCAGACACGGCACCTGCCGCTCCCATAGCTGGAATACGGCGGCCTTCGCCGAAGCCAATGCACAGCATGTCTTTGTCGAGCGGTTCCACTTCCCAGGCGGTTCCCGAACCACCGCGGAATTTTCCAGCGCCACCTGAGTCTGTCATCAAGCCATATCTGTGAATGATGATGGGATAGGAATATTCGAGAAGTTCCACATCGCCGGATGTGAGCGCGCCGAAACAACATTCCGGCCCCACCGCATGCCAGCCATCTTGCTGCGGTGTGGCACCGCCACCAGAGATGATGGTGGCCAAAACCATGGTGACAAACTCTTCATTGCTGCGCGTATCCCAGCCTGCAATGTTCAGCCCATTCGCATGGCCCCAGCTCGCCGCCACTTTTGATGGCATGGCTTTTTCGAAGGCCAGACGCACGGCATCGGTCAGGGTTTCCATTGGCGTTGTGGTACAATTCATGTGGGGTGCCGGTTCAGCCGCATTGCATATCGTGCCCTTCGGTCCGAAATCCAGCGACACGCAGCGATAGAGCCCCTCATTGTAAGGCGGAGGCAAAGCCGCAAACATCATAAGCCCGAGATAAACCCCAGAATGCGAATTGCCTTCATAGGAATTGATGAAGTAAGGAATTTGCGGCGGGCTTTTAATGGCGATGTGACAGGTATCTTTTTTGATCGTTACGGTGGCGGTGATATCAAAATCACCAAAGCCATGGCCAGCATCTTCCAGAATGGCTGTGCCAGAATAGGTGCCATCGGGCACCGAGGCGATCAGCAAGCGCATATGCTGATCGGCCATATCCAAAAGCTCGTTGATGCAGGCATCTACCGCAGGCTTGCCATATTTATCGAGCATCGCCAGCAAATTGCGCTCGCCCACTTGGCAGGCCCCAATTAGCGCATTGAAATCCCCTTCTTGATCACGCCTGGCCCGCATGTTGGTGAAAATCATATTGAGCACATCTTTTCTCGGCTTGCCCATGTCCCAGATTTTTACGGGCGGAATGCGCAAGCATTCAGCGTAAATATCTTTGGCAGCGGGGTTATAGCCCGCAGGTACTGGCCCACCAATGTCGGTCAAGTGGCCTTTGCACACTGTCCAATAGACCAACTCACCCTTGTAAAACACTGGTTTATACATGCAGGTATCAATTGCGTGGCTCCCGCCAAAGGCGGGATCATTATGCAGAATTAAATCGCCATCATGAATATCGCCCACAAAAAACTTGGCGACGGATTTCATTGCGGGCATAAGCGAGCCCAAGTGAATTGGAATATCTTGCCCCTGCAGAATCATTTCCGGCTTTGCGTTAAACAGAGCCGTTGAATAATCATGTGCCAAATTAAACACCGATGAGCGCGCGGTTTTTTCCAACGCCAACGTCATCTCGCGCTGCGTGGTTTCAAGAATGCCCCGTATCACTGAAAGAGTAATAGGATCAACTTTAGATTTGCGCTTGGCAGCCATGATCTTCCCTCACTTTATTGAGCAAGGCTAGACTTCAATCGTGCAATCCGTCTTGGCCGCGTGTGAACGCAGATTTGTCTCTCGGTGAACCCAAACTCATTTGCAAATCAATGGCGATGTGGTTCAAGCTGTCCGGTGAGTTGGGGACACATCATGTCAAATCGATCTGAGCAACCGATAAACACTGCGATTGTGGGTACCGGTTTCATTGGCCGCGCCTGGGCCATTTCCTTTGCCCGCGCTGGGGCCAGTGTTCGCCTGTGGGATCAGGCGGATGGTGCTGCCATTAAAGCCGTCGACTATGTTTCCGGCGTGCTCAATGATCTAGCGCAGAATGATTTGTTGAATGGGCAAGAACCGACAGCTGTTCTGGCCCGCATCTCAGCAGTTGCGACACTGGAAGAAGCTTTGGCTGATGCCAGCCATGTGCAGGAGAACACGCCTGAAGTTCTTGAAACTAAAATCAGGGTTTTTCAAATGCTCGACGCCGCAGCGCGGCCCGATGCCGTGTTGGCAAGCTCCACGTCGGCGCTGCTGCCCTCGCACTTCACAGAGGGCCTAAAGGGTCGCGGTCGTTGCATTGTGGTGCATCCGATCAACCCACCTTATCTCATTCCGGCAGTGGAAGTCGTACCTACCCCTTGGACAACGCCAGAAACCGTCGAACATACGCGTAAGTTCATGGAGTCAGCAGGCCATGCGCCGATCGTGATGAAGAAAGAGCTCGATGGTTTCATCATGAACCGCTTGCAGGGCGCATTGCTCGAAGAAGCCTTCCGTTTGGTGGCCGATGGCTATGCCAGCGTCGAAGATGTTGATATCGGCTTGCGCGAAGGGCTGGCACTGCGCTGGTCTTTCATGGGGCCATTTGAGACGATTGATCTCAATGCGCCAGGCGGCATCCGCGACTATTGCGAACGTTACCAAGGTATCTATTCAAACATCTTCCCGCAGATGCAAAGACGTGTCGATTGGGCAGGTGCTGTGATGGACACGATCGAACCAGAGCGGCGCAAATCATTGCCCGCAGGCGAACTGCAACAGCGCCAAATCTGGCGCGACAAGCGACTGATGGCCTTGGCCGCCCACAAACGACGCGCTGCGAAAGATATTGGAAAGTAACTTAGCAGACATTTAGTTCTGCTTTAACTTCACATAACTTCCTGCCGCAACGGCAGCAATGATAATGGTTCCAACAAGTATATCCCTCACATAACTATCAACACTCAACTGCGTGAGGCCATTGCTCAATATACCGATGATCAGAACACCCACCAGTGTGTAAAGCACACGGGGTTCGCCATGCCGTCCGATGGTCATGCCAAGAAATACGGCGGCAATTGCATCAAGCATCAAGCCGCTGCCTTGGGTCGGGTTGGCCGAAGCCACACGAGATGCGTACATTAATCCGGCAATAGCAGCGCCAATGCCTGTGATACAAAAGGCTGCAAGGCGGGTTCGGCGCACATCAACACCTGCCAACCGCGCAGCTTCGGCATTGCCGCCCATGGCATAGACATGACGCCCGAAGACTAGTTTTTCCAACGTGAACCAAGTGACGAACAATGACAGCGCTGCGATGATTGTGAGGTTCGGTAGATTTAAAACTTGATCACCGGAGGACCAGATTGGAATACCGCCCTTGGCAATGGCGGAGAAGCTGGTGGGAATTGCGCCGCCAAAAATCGTTTTGCCGCCGCTCACCAAAAAGGCTGTGCCGCTAAAGATTGTCATAGTGCCCAGTGTTGCCACGAAAGGGAGTATCCCCACGTAACTGACCAAAAACCCGTTGAAAGCCCCTCCGAAGATACCCACCAATATGGCGGCAGACACACCGAGTAGAACAGAGCCTGTGGCCTGGAATATAACTGCGGCTACAATGCCAGCCAAGCTTGCCATCGAACCCACGCTCAAGTCAAAATCACCCATCGCCATCACCACCGTCATGGCAAAAGCGGTGACAGCAAGCATACTCATTTGCTGTGAGATATTAAGCAAGTTGCGCCCGGTCATGAAGGTGCCTGGCAACATGAACCAAAAGAATGCGACTAAGCCAAAGAAACAAAGAAGCGTGCCGTAGGTTTGGATGAACTTCAGCACGCGAGTTTGAACGGCTTATTCGCTAGCGTTTGCAATTGTGATCAACCGAGTTGGAACATAGATTACACCTTGCTTCATCTCTTCACCGCCCATTTTGCGTTTAACGGCATCAGCTACGGCACTGCCAATGCCTCTAAAATTCTGCGCCATCGTTGCTTCAAAGTTTGTGCCTTTGCCAATGGCCGCACGGGCTTCTGGATTGGCATCAATACCAGTTATCACGATGCCCTCACCACTTCGGCCTGCAGCCTCAATGGCTTGGAGTGCGCCCAGCGCAGGCTGGTCCCATGCCGCCCACACGGCAGAGATTGCGCCCTTATCTGGGTTAGCTGCGAGAATGGCTTCCATCTTGGCACGACTATCGGCAATGCCGCCATCTTTGACATCTGGTGTCACTCGGTCGAGCACTTTAATGTCAGGATAATTCTTGAAAATCGCATCCGCAATAATTCCGCGTTGTTGCACCGGCGGAAATGCTTCAAAAATAAACATGACCACTTTGCCTTTGCCGTTGATGCGGTTGACAACATAAGAAGCAGTGTCGGCGGCCATGGAATAGCCGTTGCTGGTGACATTGGTCACAAGCAGTGGCGATGCGCCCGCATCCATGCCAAACACGGGAACACCTGCGGTTTTGGCTGCTTCAAGGCCAGCGGTTACTTGCGATGGATCAACGTTGATCACAATGGCAGCTGGCTTTTGATTGGCGGCATCCTCAAGGCGCGAAATGACAGCGGCGACATCGCCTTTGGTGTCGACAACATTGACATCCCAGCCATTGGCCTTGGCTTTTTCTTGGAAGGCTTCGACATAAAATTGCGTGCCGGGTTGGGCAAGGTAAGGCGTGATCACGGTAATCTTTTCACCGGCAGCAGCGGCTATGCCGCTCATCAATGCCAAAGCGGAAGCTGTTGCGAGGCCTAATAATTTTCTGCGAACCAAATTCATGATGTTATCCCCTTCTCTGTTGTGCGCTTTGCTTCGCACGCCTTTTCCGGCACAATAATACTGCACAAAATTTTGAGGCGCGCAAATGTTAATTGGAATTGATGTCGGAACCACCGCTGTAAAAGCAGCTTTGTTTGACCATCAAGGCCGGGCGCTGAAAACATTTAAAAGACTATATCCCACCAAGCGGCCTGCCCCCGGCCATGTTGAACAAGATGCATCAGATTGGCTGAAGCCCGTTCTCGAAGCGCTTTCCCAATTCGGCGAAGACCGCGTTGAGGCCATTGGTCTTTGTTCTCAAGTGAACACCCATGTGTTTGTTGATGCTCAAGGCAAGCCGATTTTGCCCGCATTTACCTGGCAGGATGGCCGTTGTGCAGAAGAAGCTGCCCAGCTCGATGCGCAGATCACGGAAGCAGAAAAACTAGCTTGGTGGGGAGCGCCGCTGCCGATTGATGCCAGCCATATTCTCGCGCGAATGGCCTATGTGGTTAAGCACTTTCCAGATGTTTGGCAAAAGACACGCTGGGTGATGGCACCAAAGGATTATTGCCTTCTGCATCTAACAGGCGAGGCTGTTACTGATCCGATGACCGCCTTTGGTATTGTGGACAGCAATCTCAAGCTTGTGCCGCGCCTGCTCAATCTGGTTCAAGGTGCAGCCGAACGCTTGCCTGCTTTAGTGTCGTTTACAAAAGTGGTCGGGCATATTCGCAATGGTCTGCCTTGTGCGGGCGTGCCTGTGGTGACAGGTGCTATGGATGCGTGGTCGGGCTTGCTGGGTGCGGGTGTCAGCGAAGAAGGTCAAGGTCTCTATCTCAGTGGTACGAGCGAAATCCTCGGCATCGTGTCCTCGCGCAAAGCAGCAGTGCCGGGCGTTATCGCTTTTCCAAAATGCGAAGGCATTGTGCTGCATGCGGGCCCCACTCAATCGGGCGGAGCTTCGCTAGAGTGGGTAGCAAAATTACTGGGCCGCAGCGCCGCTGAGATTTCGGAACTGGCAGCCAGTGCTGACACATCAGAGCCGCTTCCCATATTCCTCCCCCATCTTGAGGGCGAGCGTGCGCCGCTCTGGGATATCAACGCGCGCGCGTCATTGTCAGGGCTTTCATCAAGCATGGGCCCGGCAGAGGTGGCGCGTGCGGTGCTAGAAGGTGTGAGCTATTCGGCCCGGCTGGTGATGGACAGTTTGGAAATCTCGGCCTGCCTGCGCCCCAGCGAGATCAACCATTCCGGCGGCGGTGCGGCGTCTGACATCTGGTGCCAAATTCGCGCTGATGTTTTGGGCCGCCCGATCAAGCGCATGAAAATGCTTGATGCGGGTGTTCTGGGAGCAGCCCTGATGGCGGGCACAGGCGTCGGCATATTTCACTCTTTAAATGCCGCCGCAAAAACTTTCGTCGCCGTGGATAGGGTGTTTGAACCGGACTTAACCGAAAGCGACCGCCATAAAAATAGTTTTGAAAAATACAAAATGCTTTATCAGCGATTGGTGCCATGGCATGCGCACTGAAGTTTTAGTTGCATTCCAGATAGCTCAGAAAGCGCAAAGATATACCATGAGCAAGCGTCCGATGTTGCAACGACGATCATGGGGTTCTGATGCAGCTGCTTCAATTAGGCTTGTAGACCCGCTTTGCTTCAGGATCATCCATATCAAAAGGTAATTCGGCCAAATCTTTCCACAATGCATCGGGGATAGTGAAATTCGCCCAATCAATGGTCTGCTGCACGCGGTCCGGTGTTGAGACGCCGCAGATCGTCGATGCAATCAGTGGTGAGCGCATGGAAAATTGCAAGGCTGCGGCCCCGACAGGAACACCATGTTGCGAACACAGTGCTTCAATCGCCTTGACGCGCGAGACAACCGTATCATCAGCAGGCTGATAAGCGAATAAAGGTTGCACGGCGGCCCCCTTGGCCAGAATGCCGCTGGCATAAGGCGCTGCGTTGATTACGGCGATCCCACGCGCCTTGGCAAATTCAACCATCTCAGCGCCATTGCGGTTGAGCAACGTGAAGCGGTTGTGGCTGATGATGGCATCAAATGGATAATCGCGCAAAAGCTGCATCATCACATCAACGCGCCCCGCCGCAAGACCAACGGCTTGGGCAAGCCCCTGCTCCTTCATGCGGAACAAAACATCCAGCGCCCCGCCCTTCTTGGTCACATCGCCCAGGCTTGAAGCATATTCCGGATCATGAAGATGCAGCAGCGGAATGCTATCCACACCCAGCGCCTTCAAGCTTTCATCCAGCGAGGCCTTGGCCCGGTCACCATCGAAAAGATTAGTCTCCATGTTGCGGTCAAGCTTCGAGGAAATGATGAACCCCTTCGGCAACCCGCCGCGCTCAGCGATTGCTGCACCAATGCGTGCCTCGCTGCGCCCCGCCCCATAATTGCGCGATGTATCAATAAACCCAATCTCGTTATCAAAAATAGCATTCAGCGTAGCCCGCGCGCGGGCTTCATCTACGCCATAACCATAGGTATCCGGCATATCGCCCAAGGCGGTCGTGCCAAAACAAATGGACGGAATGGCAAGCGTGGTTTTGGCGACTGTGATGCGGGCGTTCTGGGGCATGGGGTTCTTCCTTTTGATGGTGGTGTGTTAGCGCATAATGTGAGCATCGTCATCTGTGATGGATTGCTCGGGTGGAGGGACAGATTGAGTGGAAACTGTTTGTGCGGAAGCAGAGGAGGCTGGAAGTGGAGTTTACTGGTGAGTTTGAATCGGAGCGGGCATCACGCGAAATTACAATAGAATGCACTGGCACCTTAACTCCATTTCATTTTTTATTTTTGATGAGTTCTAGATATTTTTGGCGGGCTATATACATTAGGTAAAGGTCAACGCTGTGTTTGGTTGCACGCAGTCGCTCCCATGTTTCAATTTCCGGGTCTCCCTCTCGTCGAACTAGTACGCTGAACATTTCTTCGCGATGCTTTTGCTCTGGCAAAAATGGAGAAAAGGCATCATGAAAAATCGAAGCTAACTTCTCTTCAGACCCGTCCCAACCGGCGAAAAGATGTAAAGCACCGCCTAGACTTGTGCGAAACGACTCACGGGCCATTTCGTCAAACGAAAAAAAACTCGTCAGATTTAGCAAGGAGAGCGAGGCCGTCCAAATACGGTTGAAAGATTGGCATCACGACATCCCATTTCATGGGTGCAAATGCTAGAAAGCACTCGAGGGCACGTGTAACATTTGTTTCTGTCAGCGCAACTGCTCGTCCATCACCCCAGAATGATTTAGGTCTATCAAAGCCAACTAACATATCGGGATGTTCAAAGTCTTCTATCAACTTAAACAGCCTTTGTTCATAACCAGGTCGCTGGAACCAAAAATAACCGATGCTTCCCAAGTTGAGGCACGCAACAAAGAGTTTTGCTAAGTTGGATGCTTTATCGTGGAGCGCTTTTATGCTCGTGTTGTCATGAAGAGTAATCCGGAGATCAAAGCTATCTTTTTTACCCGTCCAGACCAGTTCAGCCACCTTTCCCAACTTTTCGTTCCAGAAGCTCAATATTTTTGCTCGGATCGCGTGAGACGGGGTGTAGATAGTGGTCTTGGCTCGCCACCTAGGTTTATGAGTACTGTCGTGAGCGGCCTCTCGTGCAAGTTCCTCCTGAAGAATTTCTGCACCTTTCCGTTCAGCCTTTTCGATTTCATCGCGTGCCCACGCCACCGATGCACGCGCATCGTCGCCTAGTTCATTATGCTTGTCTATTGACATCTCGCTTAGAAGATATTTCTTAGCAGTCCCATCACTCGCCATAGTGTCAAGAAACCATATCAAGAGCTCGTCGGGTGTCTCATCAGGCGCTTCGCGTGCCTCCTCCAATTTCAGTCGGGATCGTGCCAGTTTCAGTAACGAGGCTGCCCGTTCCGCACTAACTATTTCCTTTGGTGGCAGATCAGTGAAATCGCTATTCGGATCAACATAGAGCGATGAAAGCCTTAGTTCGTGTGCGTTTTTGGCCATCACTCCGGCTGCTTCAAAGTTTTTAGGATCAATTCGTCCCATGGGAGTCCACAGCGCCCACTGCAGTTTCCTCGTGTGACTTTCAAGTCTCTTTTCCACCCACGAGTTATCTGCGTTAGCAACTGAATTAGAAAATACCATGCTTCCTTTGCCAATTTCCTCCATCGCAAGTAGGCCGAGATGATAAACAACATGCGGATACTTCTCGGTAATTGAAAGCTTTTCGGCTGCCTCTAAGAAATCATGTGCTTGGGCAAGACACAATCTGTAAATGTCTATGGCTGATCGAGTTTCAGTAGCAGTCATCGTGGTGAACCAAAAACCTTTAAAATAGTCAGTTACTTTGCATTTCGATAGTAGATTTGCAAGAAATGTGGCCGTTACCCTTTGTTTTCAAAATTATCAAACTTAGTCAAAAATAAAGAGAGCACTTTTCCCGCTCAAACATACGTCCGCCAATCATGCTGTTCCTTGAACCCTAATACTTCCCAAATCTTCCGCGCCAACGCCAAACTCAAAGCCCTCCCCCTTCCGCCCAGCTGTGCCGAAGGTTTAACAGAATCGCGAGCATACCAGTTCTCCTCGCTGTGCTTTCCAACGTCCATGGCCTCCGGGCAAAGCTCTAGCATCGTTGATGCCTCGCTATTGCCTGCGTGCTCAAATGGGTATTGGTGGTTGGCGCTTGGCGTCATCAGCGGGTGGGCTTTGATCCGGCTGCGGATGACGTGACGGCTTGCACTCTAAAAATTCTCGTCCTAGGCTTTGCCAAAATCGAGGGCCTGCAGGTGTCGAACATGTCGCAAACCATCTCCACCGCCAACATTGCGCCACGCGAGCGCAGCGGGTTTTGGCATGAGACGATTGCGTCCACTTACTTCCCGCTCGATTTGCAATTCCGCGATGCCGCCCGTTTTCAGGGCGCGCTTTCGAATTGGGATTTGGGCGGGGTTTCGCTGTCGCGGCTCACCTCGGAGGCGTTGCAATATAAGCGGCTGGCGCATCATTTTCGCGGCGAGCGCGAGGAGCATTTTCTGGTAACGGTTCCGGCGCGGTCGGAAATATTTTTTGCGCAATCGGGAAAGGATGTGCGCTGTCATCCCGGCGGATTTATTTTGGAGCGCAGCCATGAGCCTTATGAATTCTCCCATGATGATGCGGCTGATCTTTGGGTGTTGAAGGTTGAGGCCAAGGCTTTGGGCCTTAGGCTGCGTGCGCCTGATCGCTTCTGCTCCATGCAGTTCAACGCCGCTGATGGAGCGGGCGGATTGTTTGCCGATATGCTGCATCTGATCCCGCAGCGCTTTGACGGCATGTCTGGCGAGGGGCGCGAAACCGTGGGCAAGCAGCTCATCGATCTTTTGGTGCTGGCGCTGAAAAATGATGAGCGCACGCTGACCACCGGAAGCTCCACCGTGCGCGAGGCGCATTTGACGCGCATTGAAAGTTTCGTGCGGCGCAATTTGTACGATGCCGAGTTGGATCCAGAAAGCATTGCACGCGCTTGCGGAATTTCTACGCGCTATTTGCACCAGCTGTTTCGCGACACCAACCAAACGCTTGGCAGCTGGATGCGCGATCAACGTCTCGCGGCCGCGCGCGAAACTTTGGCCGACCGCGCCAACAAGCAAAGCCTGGCCGAAATCGCTTACGCCCATGGCTTTGGCGACCAGGCGCAGTTTTCGCGTAGTTTCAAAGCGCAGTTCGGCCTGGCGCCGAAAGAATATCGCCATCAAGCCAAACCAAAAATGTAAAATCCATCCACTCATGATCAAGATATAACACCTAATCACGGCTGAATTATGGCTAATTTTCCTATTTTTAGATAATATTTCTTATTTTTTCGATAATCTTGGCGCGGTCTCTACGGGCTTTCAGGGCTTGCGCCATGGTCACCGCCATAAAGCGCGTTGGCGTGTGCGGCTGCAATTGGCCAATCAAATCCATATCGGCTGAGATCACTGCACCCACCATGAAGTATCCTCCGCCCGAGACTGCATCCCTGTGCAGCACAATAGGTTCAGTGCCGCTGGGAATCTGAATCGAGCCATAGGGATAACAGGCATCGACGATGTTTGATGGATCAGAGCCTGCACCAAAGGGTGGCACACGATCGACAAACTCAATCTTGCGCCCGCCTTTGAAGCGATAGCCAATTCGGTCTGCTTCCGGTGCCACTTTCCAAGTATCTTCGAGGAAATGCTTGCCCGCATCTGCTGTTATGCGGTGCCAATAAAGTCCCGGTAACATGCGCAGTTCGGCAGGCGATCCCGGCCCACGACGGAGTTTTTCAGGAATAGTTCGGCCTTCTTTAGCACCCCTGCCCTTGCCAAATTTCAGCGTATCACCTTCCGCCAGCTTGCGGCCCTCATGGCCACCGAGTGCGCCGAGCGTGTAAGTGGAGCGCGAACCCAAAACCACCGGCACGTCAATGCCGCCAGAGATAGCGATGTAAGCGCGCGCACCCTTTTTCAAAAAATCAAAAGACAGCACATCGCCCTTCTTCACTTTGAACGAGGTCCAAGTGGCGCGAAACTCGCCATTCACTTTCGGCGGCAACTCGCCACCGGTCACTGCGACTGTGGCGTCGTCGCTGAATTTGAGTTCCGGCCCCATAAACACGGCTTCGAGAACCGCAAGGCCTTCCTTATTGCCCACCAACATATTGGCGCATCGCAATGCGAAACGGTCCATAGCGCCGGAAATTGGAATACCAATGTGATAATATCCAGGCCTGCCCAAATCCTGCACCGTGGTTGAAAGCCCGGGCTTTAAAACTTTAACGGCCATTGAGCGCCCCCATCAGTTTTGCGTTATAACCATCCATATCTTTTTTGAAGTCTTCAAGCGAGAAGGTCACATCCTTCATGCGAGGGCTGAATTTGCCTTTCTCAACGGCTATCACCGTCGCATCATATTCAACCCGATCAATGGGTTTCCACTTCACAATATCGCCAGGCCTAAACAGGCACATAAAATCTTTGAGATATTTGATTTTCTGATTGGGATCATAAATCGGCATTGGTGTGATACCGAACATCTGATAACCACCCGCACCCCGCACCGAATAGATGCAACCAAAGCAACCGCCATGGCCCACGGTGAGTTTCGGCGTATCGGTTCTGGGCCGCAAATATTTTGGCGATTGAATCTGGCGCTGGCGCTCAACCATCTGATAAAGGAACGGCAGGCCTGCTACAAAGCCCACCATCGAGACAAACCATGGTGCACCCGAATGGGCCTTGATAAATCCATCCAGACCATCAAGGTTGTTGATGCGCGCAGTATATTCCACATCGGTGGAGGTTGGGTCTTGATGGCGATCCCGGAACTTCGTCAAGGTCTCATTGGTCCAGGGATCATTATACAAAACTGGAATTTCGATGATGCGGGTTTTGAGTTTTGATTTGCTCTTGCCTGCCGATTTCTCAATCGCCTTCAGTTCCTTCATCAGATCACTAGGTTTGATCACATCAGGATTAAACTTGATCTGGAATGAAGCATTGGCCGGACAAATTTCGGTGACACCTTTAATCTTGGCCTTTTTCACCGCCGTGGTGATGGAAAGACTTTTGAAAAAAGCATCGAGTGACATTTCTTCATCGCATTCGACAAAGATATGTTCATCGCCACCATAAGAATAACGGATTTTCATGTTGCATCCACCTCCTTCAATCTTATTGCATTCGCTTCAAGCCAGCCTTCCAGCCAGCGCGTGTGGAAATTCGCTTTGCGCACATCAGAGTCTGTCGCCAGCACTTGATGCAAAGTCTTTGTCGTTTTTAATCCGCCCACGTTGAGTTCACTGAGCGCACGTTGCAAACGGTTGATCGCCTGCTCACGTGTTTCATCCCACACGATGAGTTTTCCCAAAAGTGAATCATAAAATGGCGGAACCTGATAACCATCATAAAGCAACGTATCAAAGCGCGTGCCCATCCCGCCCGGAATCCGCAAGTTCGAAATCGTACCGGGCCCCGGCATGAAATCTTTCGCCGGGTCTTCTGCATTAATGCGCACTTCAATGGCATGGCCTGATTTCTTGATGTCGCTTTGTTTGAAGCGCAGCGGCTCGCCACCCGCGATGCGGATCATCTCGCGCACCAAATCAATTCCGGTGATCATTTCAGTAACGGGGTGTTCAACTTGAATACGCGTGTTCATTTCGATGAAGTAGAATTCTTTAGAAGTATCATCATAAAGATATTCAATCGTGCCAGCACCAGAATAATTCACTGCTTCGGTGAGTGCCACAGCTGAAGCACAAAGTTTGGCACGAATATCGTCCGGCAGAACAGGTGAAGGCGCTTCTTCCCACACTTTCTGGCGGCGGCGTTGCAATGAACATTCTCGTTCAAAGCAATGCACCGCGTGTTTGCCGTCACCCAAAACCTGCACTTCAATATGGCGGGCATTGTTGATCACGCGCTCGATGTATAACCCGCCATCACCGAATGCCGCTTGAGCTTCGGCACTGGCTTGCGGCACCAAGCGTTCAAATTCTTCCATGCTAGCTGCAATGCGAATGCCGCGTCCGCCCCCACCTGCGGCAGCTTTGATCATCACCGGAAAACCAATGCGCCCGGCAATCATGCGCGCTTCAACTTGGTCATCAATGCGTCCGCCTGAGCCTGGTACAACCGGAACACCAGCTTTTTCAGCGGCCACACGTGCGGCCACTTTATCGCCCATGGTGCGAATGGCATGGCCATTGGGACCAACGAAGATCAGGCCAGCTGCCACCACTGCATCCGCAAAGTTCGCATTCTCCGCTAGAAAGCCGTAGCCCGGATGAATAGCATCAGCGCCAGTGGATTTCGCCGCGTTCAAAATGGCTTCGATGTTCAAATAAGATTTCGCCGCATGGGGAGGGCCGATGTTCACGGCCTCATCGGCCATTTTCACTGCTAGCGATTCTTGATCAGCCAAGCTGTGGACTTGCACAGTTTTAACCCCAAGCTCTTTGGCGGCGCGGATGATGCGTACAGCAATTTCGCCACGATTGGCAATCAGGAGTTTGCGGATTGGCATAGCGTTATGAAAGTTCGAGCAATGGTTGGCCAGCCATTACGGGCTCTTCATTATCAGTCAAGAATTTTGCGATCTTGCCTGCTTGATCGGTCTTCACTTCGTTGAATGACTTCATCACCTCGATAATTCCAATCACATCCCCAATGGCAATCAAGTCGCCTTCATTTTTGAAGTTCGGTTTGTCGGGTGCGGGCTTTCGGTAGAAAGTTCCGGGTAAGGGTGAAAGAATGTGTTTAGCCATTTTTGTTCCTCGTAAATTCTAGGCAGCGTCGAGATAGGGTTGAACAGCTTCGCGGACTGCTTTAACAATGGCAACTGCATTGGGTGTGTCGGAATGGATGCAGATCGTGTCAGCGCGAACAGCAACATCTTTGCCGCCAACACTTTCCACTTTGCCCTCTTTAATTGCGCGAACAGAGCGAGCTGCGGCGCGGACTGGATCTTTGGCATCATGCTCGCGCGTGATGATCAAGCCACCATCGTCGTTGTATTCGAGATCAGTATAAAACTCGGCGATGAATTTATGGCCGCGTGCGGGATAGACTTTATCATGCAGCGTGTTGATCATGCCCAGTAGCGGCACTTTAAAAACATCAGCGGCGTCGCACACACCGTTGGCAATATCATCCATCCGCGCCGCCATGCCATAAAGCGAGCCATGCGGCTTGATGTGGTTCAGCTGCATGCCTTCAGCTTCCAGAAATCCTTTGAGCGCGCCGATTTGATAGATCAGGCAGTTGGTGATTTCCTCGCGGCTGATTTTCATTTCGCGCCGGCCGAAACCTTGCAAGTCTGGTAGCGAAGGGTGTGCGCCCACCTTCACGCCATGCAGCTTGGCCAATTTCACCGTGGCCCTCATGTGGTTAAAATCTGACGCATGAAAACCGCAGGCGACATTGGCGATATCGATAAGTGGCATGATGCCAGCATCATCGCCGATCTTATAAAGGCCAAAGCCCTCGCCCATATCGCAATTGATCATCGTCATCGGAATAACCCCAAACTTCTCACAGCGGATATTTATGGGTGAGAATCCGTTGAACGGCAAGTAGCTGGATTTTCATTGGGCGCATAAACTTCTTTGCTGTGGAGAACAGCCTCAGCTTGCGCCTGCAAAATATTTGAGCGACCGCGCCAAATCTTCCTCACGATAGCCACGGCCAATCACCACAATTGTGTTGTCTTCCCTGCTCTCTTGCTCTGGTAGAATTTCAGGTGATTGCGCGATTTTCCGCACTGTTTGCACCAACAGCCGTCCTGCGGGTGTGCGCACCACGCCCTTCACGCGCATGATGTCATTGCCTCGGGCGTGGAGCAAAGCTGAAAGCCAAACGCTGAAGCTGGTCCAATCGACTGTTTCATCAAGAGCCAGTTTGGAGGGGAAAATCGGCGACAATGCTTTTTCATTCAAAACTTCAGCCAGATGTTCAGGCTCAGACTGATCAAAATCTGGCAAGGGAACTTCCGTACCTTTCACGGTGCCAAAGATTTGTGCGCCCGGATTGATCACATGTAACGTTGCCAGCAAGCGCGCAAGATCATCTGGATTGGCCTCATCGATTTTAGATACCATCATGCAATCGGCAATCTCAATTTGCTTTCGCCCCAAAGGCTCGCTGCGCAATTGGATAAGCGCATGCAACGCATCCACCATCACCAAAGTTTCACTGACGATGATGTGATGCACAAGAATGGGATCAGTGCGGATCGCTTCGACAATCGGGCCGGGGTCAGCCAAGCCGCTGGTTTCCAAAACGATGCGCTCGAGCCTGTCTTCCGTTTGCGAGCTTCGCTCATCACAAATTTTGCGCAACAGTGCGATGAGATCAGCTTTGCCCACACAACAAGCGCAGCCACCTGCGAGAACTGCAAGGTTCGATGAGCCTTGCAGCAAAGCATCATCCACCGGTGTTTCAGCTGCTTCATTTACAATCACAAAGGCCCCTTTGAAAACGCCTTCGTGCAATTGATGGCGCAGCCAAGTGGTTTTTCCAGAACCCAGAAAACCACCCAGCACCGTCATGCGCATGCGGCCTTCTGACAAGTTTAAGAGTCCTTCTCGGTGGATGTTGTAAATCTGGGATCAAGCGGATCAACTGGTGAACCCGTCCACTGTTCGGCCAAGGCCCAGACTTCGGCAAGATCGCGCACGATGGTTTGATTGCCGAACTGATTGGAGATTTGGATACCCGGCACCAACCCGCCATCATGCACATTCAGGCCGTAAGGTTTGAGCACACGTTCTAAAATATCCGCGCGACGAAATCGCGAACGCAAACGCTCAGCCATATTGGCAGCACCAGCCTCGGTCCAATGACCGGGGGCCTCCGGATATCCACAGGCAGAACACATGGTTTGGTATTTCCTCAAAGATGCCGACTACAACAGTAGCAGAAACCTACTCGTGAAAACAGGGCGAGTGTCAAATTTGAATCTGGGGTACACCCAAAGAAAAACACTGCGGTCACGCTCGTCATCTGGTGCCTGTAGTTTTGCATCTTGCTCGCCAATTGCATTGCTCTGAATTTGCTCAAGTGTGGCACCATTATCCGCCAAAAATTGTAGGACGCTGCCAACCCGAACTTGGGAAGGGGTCGTATTCCAGGAGTCCGTCCCTATCCTGCTCGCAGACCCCTGCATCCAGATGTTTGCCTTTTTGCCACTCAAAAGAGGCAAGACTTGTTCCTTGAGAAAGTTTTTGTGTTTTTCCTTTAGTGGGCGGAATTTGTGGTCTGCGAAATCATCAAAATCAAAATTCTAGAGCAGGGCCGTAAGCACTCCAGCATGAACGAACTCTCCATGGGCATCAATCTTGCCAACACCCGTATCTTTATACATCAACTCCTCCTCGGGCAGGTTAATGACATGAATCGGAATACTTGCCACATTATGAAACCACCAAATTATAGGAGAATCGTTGGCCGCCGCACATCACATAAATTGGGGATGACCTGGCACTTTTTTTGCGCATTTCGCAGTTTGGGGTCACCTGATTTTTAAGGCTTCTTCATTGCAAGCGATCGAAGCCGATCAAGACCGCTCTCGGAATATCTCTAATTGTAGGGCCTTTTTAAAGTTTCTCCATTGTCACGTGGCAAGCAAACAACGTGCAGTGGTAATCAACAGCCCTGCATTTTCTTATCATTATATGAATAGAAAAGCAGAGCAACAACATTGCTCTACCAAACTTTTGGTTTGCGAGGCCTCCCGGGATTTTGTCCCGCCGTGTGTCCGATCGAATGTCTCCCGACTGGTGGAAGCTCTCGGACCAGCACACGTGAACACGCATCGGAACCCTAGGTACAAACTCAATTTTCGGTCTGCAAGGGCGATGCCAACATTAATACCGTGAAATTGAATGATATTCTATTTCCAGTTTTCACATTTTAGCGTAACTTTTGGAGTTGGTGCCCAAAAAATAACCAGTGTACTGGCGTAAGCATAACGTTTCAGAGATATCGCAATCGGCTTCTTGACCGATCAAATTATTGATCATAGCGTAGACGATGGCGCTGGTTGCGCATGATTTGCTCAATTGACAATTGCACAACAGATACCGAGGCACGACACAAAAATGCACTTTCAGTATTCAAAGGCCATTGCCGCCAAACAGAGACAGCGATACTCATTCAAGAGTTGATGCGAAGCAATGGATGAAAACGCATTAAGCTTCAGGGGACGGTAGTTTTTGCAGCAGCATCATAACGCTGATACCGACAGAATTTTGTTGGAAACCTCTGGTCTGACGAAGGTCTTTCGCGGACTAGTTGCGCTGCGTGATCACACCATCACTCTGCGCGAGCATGAAATTCTGGGTGTCATCGGACCAAATGGTTCGGGCAAAAGCACATTCTTCAACTTGATAACCGGTTTTTCCAAACCGAATTCTGGCCAAATCAGTTTCGATGGTCAATCCATCGCAGGCCTTGCCAACTCGCGCATTGTAGAGCTTGGGATTGCAAGAACCTTTCAAGGCTCGCGGTTGTTTTCATCATTGTCAGTTTCAGAAAATGTCCTGGTTGCAGCACAATTGCGTCATCCCATAGCACCGCTGAATGCTATTTTGCGCGGTAGCCGTTATTATTCGCGCCTCAAGGAAGCACAAGATATTGGCAATAGGCTGCTTGAGTTCATGGGGCTCACTGCACAGGCTGATCGATTGGCCGCCGATTTGCCTTATGGTGACCAGCGCCGTTTGGAAATTGCCCGCGCCTTGGCCACAGAACCAAAACTGCTGCTGTTAGATGAACCCGCGGCCGGGCTGGATTCCCACGAGACCCATGAGTTGGTTTCTCTCATCAGATCGATTCGTGATAAGTTTGGCATCACAGTGGTGGTGGTGGAGCACGACATGGATCTCATCATGACAGTCTGTGAACGCATACAGGTTTTAGCTGCAGGTGAGGTTATCTGCGTTGGCACGCCCGAAGAGGTACGCCGCCATCCTCGCGTTCGAGAGGCTTATCTTGGATATGAATGACAGCCATTCAGCGATGTTTAAACTTCAAGGACTCCAAGTGAGATTTGGGGCCGTGCGCGCATTGAAGGGCATTTCATTGCACGTCAACCAAGGCGAAGTTGTCGCGCTCTTAGGGGCCAATGGTGCCGGAAAAAGCACGACGCTGCGAACCATCTCCGGCCTGTCGCGCCCCAGTGCTGGAAATATTTTCTTTGCAGGCCAATCTATTACCACCTTCCCATCAACGAAAATCGTACGTCTCGGCATTGCCCATAGTCCCGAAGGTCGCCGCCTGTTTGGGGGGCTGACGGTTGCAGAAAATCTCCGGCTCGGCTCTTGCTCGCGCAGTGATACGGACGGAATTGCTGCTGATACTGAACGCATGTTTTCGCTGTTTCCAATTCTGCGTGAGCGCCGCCCTCAATTGGCAGGGACTTTATCGGGTGGCGAGCAACAGCAACTGGCCTTGGCGCGGGCTCTAATGGCTGCACCAAAACTGTTACTCTTGGACGAGCCGTCATTGGGGGTGGCCCCCTTGCTGGTCAAACATATCTTCGAAGCGCTTGCGGAATTGAAACGACAAGGTATGACCATGCTATTGGTTGAACAGAACATGAAGCTTGCATTGAAGTTGGCAGATCGCGCTTACGTGCTGCGAACCGGTTCTATTGCGTTGCATGGAAGCTCAGCCGAACTGTTATCAGATGACCGAGTGGCGCAAGCCTATCTGGGAGCGGCACAATGAGCGATTTGGTATATATCCTTCAACAAATGATCAATGCGGTTAGCCTCGGCAGCCTCTATGCGCTGGTGGCAGTTGGACTGTCGATTGTCTTTGGTGTTCTAAAACTCACAAACTTTGCCCATGGCGATGTGATGATGGTGGGTGCCTTTACAACAGTGCTGCTGATTGGAGTTGGCATGCCTTTCATTCCAGCGCTTTTCTGCGGCATCCTTGGCGCGGCACTTGCTGGACTTCTCATTGAACGCATCGCCTATAGGCCTGTCCGAAATGCGCCTGATGTCACGCGACTTTTGACGAGTCTCGCCGTGACTTACATTCTTGAAAACTTCGGCATTCTTGTCTTTTCATCTTCACCCCGAAATTTTCCGTTGCCAGATGCACTCAACGAATCCTGGCAATTCATGGGTGGCGCAATCACCTTTACTAACATCAATCTCCTCACCTTGGCGCTTACATTTGCGTCATTGATCGGGCTTGGCTGGTTCATCACCAAGACGACACTGGGCCTTGGCATGCGTGCGGCATCAGAAGATATGTCGGCGGCACAACTTGTTGGCCTTGATGTTAATCGGTTGATCGTCGTGGCATTTATTGTTGCCTCAGGCTTTGCCGGATTGGCCGGAATTTTGTGGGCCGCACAAGCCGGGGTGATTCAGCCCCAGATGGGCTTTACGCCGCTGCTGAAAGCATTTGTTGCGGCCATCATCGGTGGGTTTGGTTCTATTGCTGGCGCACTTCTCGGTGGATTTGTGTTGGGCGCACTTGAAATCTTCATCGTTGCATTTCTGCCTGATGCCATAACGCCTTATCGGGATGCCATCGTGTTTTCACTTCTTATTGCATTTCTGTTGTTCAGGCCGGGCGGCATATTAAAGCCCAATCGGGAAATCAAACTATGATGGCGCGCGCTGTCACACTAGCTCTTGCGCTGGTGCTTATGGCGGCCATTGCTTTTGGTGCGCCATATGTTGTGAGTGATTACATGGTGCGGATCATTTTGTTGATTGCCCTCAATTCCATATTCGTATTGTCGTTGTCTTTGAGCAACGGCTTCACCGGCGTGTTTTCACTCGGCCATGTTGGCTTCATTGGGGCAGGAGCCTATCTCTCCGGCATTCTTACCTTGACTGTCGAGCAGAAACATTCGCTTTTGCCTCACTTGCCCGCGTTTTTGAATTGGTTCAGCTTACCGTTCCTACCAGCAACTTTGGTGGCTGGCGTACTTATGACCCTGCTGGCCGTCATTGTGGGATACCCGCTCATGCGTTTGTCGGGATATTTTGTTTCGGTTGCCACCATGGGCTTTCTCATCATCGTCAATGTTGTGTTGATCAATGCCAGTGATTTTACGCGCGGTGCCCGTACATTCACAGGCGTGCCACTGGATACTTCATTGCCATGGGTATTCGGTTGGCTGGCGGTCACTTTATTAGTGCTATGGCGCTTGGTATACTCACCCTTCGGGCGGCGGATGAAGGCTGTACGCGATGATACGATTGCGGCAAGCGCAGTGGGCATTGATGTTTTGAAAACGCGTCTTTTGGCGTTTGCAATTGGGGCCTTCTTTGCCGGTGTTGGTGGCTCGCTCTATGCGCATTATCTTGGTTCATTCTCACCCGTCACATTCTATTTTGCGATGACAATGAATCTCATTGCGATGCTAGTATTGGGCGGCATGGGATCGCTGTCAGGCGCAATTATTGGTGTCATCTCCGTGTCCATCCTGTCTGAACTTTTGCGCTCTGTAGAACGCGGATTCACAATCGGGGACGTCACCATTCCAGCGCTCTATGGTGCCAGCCAGATCGTTCTGGGCTTCATATTTATCTTAATCATGATCTTCCGGCCAAAGGGGATCATGGGGGAACGAGAGCTTTCACTCGGATTCTTGAATAGTTCGGCAAAGATTCAATTTAAACAAGGAGAAGTAAAATGACGAATGTAACACGACGCACCGCCCTCGGATTGGGGCTTTCTGCGGCATTGATGGTTGGAACGACTGGCAGATCTTATGCTGCTGATCCAATCAAGATTGGGTTTCCGGCCAATTTGACGGGCAATGCAGCCTCGCTCGATGCCCCTATGTTGAATGGTGGCAAATTAGCTGCGGCTGAAATCAACGCCGCGGGTGGTGTGCTGGGGCGACCGATTGAACTTGTAGTATATGATACCAAGAGTGATGCCACAGTTATTTCAACAGTTGGTAGCCAGCTCATCGATAGTGACAAGGTTGTCGGCATGGTTGCCTATTCTGATTCAGACTCAGTTCTGGCGCTAGGCCCGCAAATTCAGAAAGCAAAAATTCCGTTGATCACGCCCGGCGCGACATCACCAAAATTGCCAAGTCAACTTGGCGATGAAGTCTTCCTGGCTTGCTTTGGAGATAATGTACAAGCGGCAGTTGGTGCTGAGTTTGCGCTCAACAAATTAAATGCCAAGACTGGCTATTTGCTCACTGACATTGGTACTGAATACACAACATTGCTGTCTGACTATTTTGTAAAAACCTATGAGCACGGCGGCGGCAAGCTCTTGGGTAAAGATAGCTACAAGACGGGTGATAAAACTTTCACAGCGCAAATTGCCAAGATCAAGGCTTTGCCAGAAGCCCCAGGATTTATTTATGCCGCATCTCTGGTTGATGAAGTAACCCTCATCCTGAAACAGCTTCGTCAAGCTGGTATCAATGTGCCTGTTGTGGGCGGTGATGGCTATGACTCGCCGCTGCTTCTGCAAGTGGGTGGCAAGGCTGCTGAAAATACCTACTTCACCACGCATTCCTACATTGGTGAAGGTGCAACACCAAAGGTGCAGGCATTCATGACAGCATATAAAGCCGCCAACAAGGTGGATCCAGAAAATGCATTTGCGGCCCTTGGCTATGACGCTGTCAAACTGATGGCTGATGCAATCAAACGCGCAGGTGCTGTCGATTCAGCGAAGATCCGTGATGCCATTGCAGCGACTTCCGGTTTTGACGGAGTGACTGGTACAATTACTTACCGTCCGGGCATTGCTGTTCCGGATAAATCGGTGTCGGTCATTGGCGTTAAAGATGGTAAGCTGATGCTGGCCAGTGAATCAGCACCAACCTTTATACCGGAACCATAATATCGTGGCTGACACTTCACTTTGGCAAACCTATCGCGCCAGCCTTGCTGGCGCGATTTACACAGACCTCACACACCCGTTCCATCCCGGTCAACCGCATTTTCCATCCTTTCCGGATGAAGAGCGGAAGTTGTTTTTCGATTTTGACAAGGGCGACGGATTCCAAGTCCACCATTATGGTTTCGTCGGACAGTGGGGAACCCATGTCGATCCGCCCGTGCATTTCATCAAAGGTGGTCGAACACTTGACCAAATTCCAGTTGAGCAAATGCTTTTGCCTCTTGTGGTCCTTGATATCAGTGCGCGGGTTGCAGCCGATGCTGATGCTACGCCAACACTTGACGACGTTACGGCCTGGGAAAAGCGCAATGGACGCATCCCCGAAAAATCATTCGTGGCCTTGCGCACGGATTGGTCAAAGCGCTGGCCGGATGATACGCGCTTCTACAATCGGGGTAACGACAATGTGTCTCACTGCCCCGGCTGGACCAAGCCTGTTCTGACAGAACTTTTTGAAAAGCGCGACATAACAGCAGTGGGCCACGAGCAAATTGACACCGATCCTGGCATTGCGACGTCCGCAGGGGATTACAGCCTCGAACATTACGTGCTCTCGCTAGATCGTTGGCAGATTGAAGTCATGGCCAATCTTGATCAAGTTCCCGAAGCAGGCGCATTGATCATGGTGAGTTGGCCCAAAGCCAAAGGTGGCTCAGGTTTTCCAGCACGGGCAGTTGCAATTCACAGATAATTTTGTGACGGCACGATTGTTCAGCACATGGCCGACTTCGTTGCAAAAGTCTTTTTGCACAAGTGAACGTAAATTTTAAGGACCATTGTGAATAAACACCGAATTAGGACCCTCCGTCAGCTTTCTCATAAACGTCTGGTTTCAAATAGGAAGTGATGATCTAAGTGCGGTCTCTATCGGCGCCGGTCATGACCCTGTCGAAACAACTGGTTCTCCAATAAATTCATGCCATTAACTAAAATTATTGCGGGGTCAAACTTCGGTGCTTATTCACAGTTCAGCGGTTTTTTTGAACTTTGGC
>JANYLQ010000019.1 GCA_025363755.1 Hyphomicrobiales bacterium
GTCGAGGCCGGCATTGGCATCGATTCGGCAATGGAAAGAGTTGGGCGAGACTTAGCGCGGAGCTATCCGTCACTATCGCGCAATATTGGCTTTATGTCGCTCGAATTGCGGGCCGGTCGCTCCACGCGTGAAGCGCTTGGAAACCTTGGATGGAGGCTGGGAATTGATGAAGCAAGGTCATTTACTACTCTGATCCAACAGTCTGAAGAACTCGGCACCAGCCTTGTTCAATCTCTTCGCGTATACGCCGATGATATGCGTGCAAAGCGTCTTACACGCGCCGAAGAAAAAGCCAACGCTCTGCCAGTAAAACTAGTGCTTCCACTTGCGCTGTTTATTTTCCCCGTCATTCTTGGTATCACGCTGATGCCGGTGGCTATCAAAGTTTATCAGGCTCTAAAAATATGAGGCATACTCGTGAAAATGAAATCTAAAGGAATGGTCTTTCTCAGAAACGCATTTTCATTGCCGTGCCTCCTACTCCTGTTGGCGGCATGCCAATCTTCTACTGAAAATCGGCTTTTGCAGGGGTCTGGCACAACGCTAGAGGACCCTGCTTTTTATCCATCCGACAATTATCTTCGCAATGCCAAAGTTAGTTTCAAAAATGCTGATTATGGCAATGCTGAGGCCAGCTATCGCAAAGCAGTCGACCTCGCTCCAAATGATCCTGAAGCTTGGTTGGGTTTGGCCGCCACTTATGATCAATTACGACGCTTTGATCTTGCTGACACTGCATATTCAAAGGTCTTGCAGTTGGCTTCAACCAATGCCACCATTCTCAATAATGCTGGCTATTCAAAAATGTTGCGCGGTGATTATAAGAGCGCGCGCGTTTTCCTAATGAAAGCCTATGAACTTGATCCGAACAACCCGTATATCAACAACAACATCGCGTTGCTCGGTGAGAGTCAAAAGAGCATAAAACGGGCGGCGCTTTGATTTGGAAAAAAGCAGCCCGGAATAATGGATTGCCACGGTCACGGTTCAACGCTTTTGGTTGGACTGCATTTTGGATCGGTTTTTCAAATCTAGTTTTTGCTATTGTTCTTGCTGTTGCTGCCAATAATAGCTTGACGTCTCACTACATGGATTTGTTTCGGCCGAAGCTGTGGGAAGCAGCGACTTCAGTCGCAGTTGCACCCAACAAAGCAAATACTGATTTGGTTAGCCTTGATTCACCCTACGACCCTCAATCCAAAGGCAGCCTAAATATCACACGCGTTCCTATCTCGCGTTCAACTGTCGCACAGGGAATTCCGGTCATCAGTGAGGATAAATCTGATCACGTTACCGATGAAGCCGCCTATCATTTAACGGATGGTAAAGAGGGTGAAATTGTAAACGGCCCAGAAACACCGGCTAACAATATTGATACAGCGATTGACGGTAATGACCTAGGCTCAGACGTCGGGGTGGCCAACCAGCCGAATGGTCAACTGGTCTCACCGATTTTAGTGAAAAACGTTGTGAACGGCCAATTGAGTATTGGAAACTTCAAATCCTTTTCTGTTGCAGGAAACTCTGACGAATGCTTGAGCGTTGCCCGGACGATGCTTCAAGATGTTGGCATTTCCACCGATCAGTTGTCGATCGTGACGGCCTCCAAACAAATTACGATTGCCAAAATCTGTGCCAGCAATGGTGCCGTCGTGATTTCATGCCGAGGGCAACACATCACAATGAGTCCGCGCCACTCTCGACCTGATGATAATTGCCCAGCTTGATTCTGTTAACCAAATTAATATTTGATAAGCAGCGCGAAGGCCAAAGTAAATCAAGATTTATATGAAAAATATTAAATTATTTCACGTATAAGTTGTTCCATAATTCTCAATAATTGCAGTTACCAATTTCCATTATTTTTGAATTTGATATTTGTGCCATTAGAGATTTTATCGATTATGGTTCGTATTTCTTTGTTTTAGAGCTGATTTTGAGAAGTTATCCCAAAAATTCTTAGGTCGAAAACTCACAAAAACTGCCCAGTTAAAACTCTATCCTTGATTGAAGAATTGAGAGCTGCACAATTGGCTTCGATTCTCGGTAGCTTGTTGCATTCCGCGCCAAGCTGAGATATAAAACAATTGAAATTTAGTTAACTTTGTTTAATGCGTAAAGCATATTAATTGGGATTGGCTCGGTAGTGGCTGGGAATTTCGACAAACAGAAGGCGGCATTGTTATGAATAAGTTTTTTTTGAGGTCTTTGTTTGCTGCAACGGCTTTGTGTTCGTTGGCAATGCTGCCAATTTCAAGCAGCGCGATGACGCTATCTGAAGCCGTCGAAATTGCTGTGCACTCCAACCCAGAAATTGGCCAGGCCATAGCCAATCGTGAAGGTGTTCAGTTTGAGCTTGAGCAGGGCAACGGCTTAAAGCGTCCTAAGGTAGATTTGGAGGGCGATATCGGTGGCGAGCTTGCCAATAATTCTTCTTCAAGAGCTGCCGGAACTGCTGACACACTGTTTCTGCGCCGTGAAGTGAGCCTCACCGTCAATCAGACACTTTATGATGGGAATGGCATACAGTCTGAGATTGACCGCCAAGCATCACGTGTTGACAGTGCATCGTTCCGTGTGTTCGAACGTTCCGAATTCATTGCTCTTTCCGTTATCCACGAATATTTGGAAATGCAGCGGGCCAGCCGCGTCATGGCTTTGGCCAAAGAAAACATTGGCTATCATCAGAAAATTTTGGGTGAAATTTCAAAGGCTGCGGGTGGCGGAGCGCTTGGTATTGCAGATCGTCAACAAGCTCAGGAACGCGTATACGCGGCTAAAGCTAGATTGATTGAAGCTCAAGAAGATTTTAAAGTTTCAGAAGCGACGTTCATTAAGCTGGTCGGACAGTCTGCTGGCAAGCTTAGTGGGAACCTGAATGTTAAGGGCAAGCTGCCGACGTCCATATCTGCGGCACTGGAAAGAGCGCATTCTCATCATCCTTCGATTAAATTTGCACAGGCCGATATTGATGCAGCAAGCGCTGCCGTCCGCGCTGCTGAATCAAAGTTTTCGCCAAATTTAAGCCTTCAGGGCAAAGCTTATGCAGCTCAGGACACGAATGGGCTGAGCGGTACAACGACCGACCTTCAGGGCAATCTTGTTATGCGTTGGAACCTCTATAATGGCGGCATTGACAAAGCTAATAAGCAAGAACAGATCCGCCACGTTGACGAGGCCTATCAAGCGTTGCATAAAATTTCTCGTGATGTAGATGAAGGCGTAAGGCAGTCTTGGGATCGTCGCATCCAACAATCTTTGCGGCTGCGTGAGCTTTTGCGCGACCTTGCTGCCATTAACCAAGTGCGTGGAACTTATTTGCAACAGTTTAAAATCGGCGAACGTTCTTTGTTAGATTTGCTTGATACGCAGAATAATCGTTTTGCTGTCCAGGTCGCGATTGCAACTTCGGACTCGGCGGTGAAGTTCTCTGATTACCGCTTGATGGCCTCGACAGGCGATTTGTTGAAGTCACTTGGTATTGCTCCAACAGCTGAAGTGAAACCGTACGCTCGTCGAGATTATGATGTTCCAGCGACACCCGAACCATCAGCTTTTACCCGCGAACAACCGACGCCTCCCAAGGGTTGATCGAGACCTGACGTTCGTTTATCGAATGAATTGATTTCTGCACTTGATTAAAATGCTGGTGCAGGTTGGGCGATGGGACAAAAGTTCGAATGTCTGAGGTTCTGAAGGCAGTAGATATTGCGAAAAATGGTGCGGCGGCACTTTTAGTGCCAGAACCTCAATCTGTTAAATTAGAGCTTTCTGGATCCATTGCCGAAGATGATCCTTTGGCGCAATGCCTATCCCAATTTATTTCTCAAACTGATCGACCAGTTGCCATGTCGGCTCTCCTTGCAGGCCTGCCGCTTGAAAAGGGCAAGCTAAATCCAGCATTAATGTTGCGCGTATTGGAACGTGCCGACTATGGCGCAATCATTTTAAAACGAAAACTTCCTCGTATTTCTCAAATCTATTTACCTGCCATTCTGTTTATGGGCGATGGCGATGCGTGCATTCTGCTGGAAAAGAAAGGTAAGACTTGCCGTATCAAAGATACGCTGACCAAAACTGATCATGTTATTTCCACGGCGGATCTTGCCAAAGATTATTCAGGTGTTTGCATTTATGCCAGACGAAATTCAGCCAAAGATTTTGCTGAGACGGAAACAGTAACACGAACTGGTGGTCACTGGTTCTGGTCTGCCGTACGAAAACTCTGGCCGACCTATTGGATTGTCGTTTTGTCGGCGATCTTTATAAATCTCATTGCCTTGGCTTCCCCCCTTTTCACGATGAACGTTTACGATCGTGTTCTTCCCAATAAAGCATTACCCACATTATGGGTTTTAGCGGTTGGCATGGCCGCAGCGTTGGTTTTTGATGTTGTTTTGAAAATGCTTCGCAGTTGGCTGATCGATTCGGCAGGCCACCGCGCCGATGTCTTGCTCGCCAGTCGCATTTACGAGCAGGTTCTGGCAATTGAGATGATCGGAAAACCCGCAACCACGGGAAGTTTTGCCAGCCACCTAAAAGAGTTTGAATCGGTCCGTGAGTTCTTCACTTCAACCACTATTTCAACACTGACAGATATGGTGTTTTTTGGTGTCTTTCTTTTCGTCATCTACGCCATTGGGGGATGGATGGTGGCAGTACCCGCAGTGGCTGCGGTCATTTTGTTTGTCTTAGGACTTATGTTTCAATATCCGTTGCGCAAGGCGGCCGAAAAAAATTCAGCAGAAACCGCTCAACGCCATTCTCTATTGGTAGAAACGATTGCCTCACTTGAAACTGTGAAGACTATTCGTGCCGAAGGACATTTGCAGGGCATATGGGAAGGTCTCGTGGGGATGACGGCTCACACGGTCGAACGCGTCCGCAGCCTCAATGCCTCACTTGCCAATCTTTCATCTCTCATCCAGCAGCTGGTGACAGTTGGGATCATCTTGGTCGGGGCCTATCTTTTCAATTCTGGTTCCATTTCCACTGGTGCGATCATTGCTTGCGTGATGTTGGCGGGCAGGGCTGTTGCTCCCCTTGGTTCTTTCGCAATGGTTTTGGCGCGTTCACAACAATCAATGGTTTCTCTCAAGGCATTAAACAAAATCATGTTGATGCCGCGCGAGCGCCCTGTGGGAAAGAGGTTTATTTCCGAACCGATCACCAACAGTACAATTCAATTTCAAAATGCCGTTTTCAGTTACCCAGGTACTTCCACGCCTGCCATCAATGGTCTTAATATGATTGTGAAGCCGGGTGAAAAAGTTGGAGTGATTGGCAAAATTGGATCGGGCAAAACCACTCTAGGACGATTGATCACGCGTCTGTATGAGCCTCAACAAGGGGCCGTTTTAATCAATGGCATTGATATGCGCCAATATCATCCCCACGAGATCCGCCGCGTTGTTGGTTTACTGGGCCAAGAGTCAGATTTGTTCCATGGATCATTGCGATCAAATATTATCATGGCGAACCCTCGTGCGTCCGACGAAAAACTTATTTCGGCCTGCCGCTTGGCCGGGGTCGATGATTTTGTGCGTCGGCATCCGCAAGGCTTTGACATGCCCGTGGGAGAACGTGGGCAAGCTCTTTCTGGAGGTCAGCGGCAATCGGTGGCACTTGCGCGATTATTGATTGCCGATCCGCAGGTGATATTTTTGGACGAGCCGTCCAGTGCCATGGATTTGGCAAGTGAAAAACTTTTGATTGAACAATTGAGACGCTCGCTGCGAAAAGATCAGACTGTGATCGTCTCTACGCATCGTTATTCGATGCTTGATTTAGTTGATCGGTTGATTGTTCTGGTTAACGGCAAAATTGCTGCTGATGGCCCCAAAGATCAGGTGATGGAGGCTATTCGTAAACAGGCTGCCGTTGTCGCCGGCAACTAATTTATTCGCCGATCAACCAGCATTACCGAGTACTTTGCGCTCATTTTCGAAAAACAGCAGGATCAGCGATTGCTCGGCCTTGCTGCGGTCGGCCAACGCAAACCGGCAAACAAAGAAATGTGCTTGCCCCTCGCCAATTTGAACGCCGATCTGATAGGCTACAATCCTGTGTGGCTCAGCCAAAAGTGCAGCCTGAATTTTCGGCACGGCTTCACTGAAGGAAAATTGGATAGCTGTACCTTGACTGTTATGGTCACCGCGGATAGCCGCGATCAGTTTTGAAAATGAGGGATTAAACGCGGCGATTTTCCGCTGAGCGGTGATGACGGCAACTGGGGTCGGGCAGGCGGCGATCACACCCAACATATCAAATGATTCAGCTTGCAGGCGGATCAGGCTTGCCTTCATACGAGCCTGCTCCAGGCAATAGCAACGCAACAAACCTGTACGGTTGCGGGTCGTGGGGTAGTCGCTTAAAATTCTAAAAACCAGCTTGGTGGTGCTGGTGCCTTGGATTTTGGCAATATCGTCAAGTTGCGACCAAAATATCCGCTCAAGCATGATCGCCATTTTGATGCCATTGCGTTGCAACACGCGCAATTTGGTGGTGTTTGCCTCGACAAGACTTCGGCCTTCGTGGTTTTGGAGTGTCATTTTACCCTATATATAGTTATAGCTACAAGATGCACAATTGATTCAAATTGGTAAGATTTGGCTTTTTATAGAGAAACAATCGCAGATAGCTATAATATATTATATTGGTTTTGGCAATTGCCCTGCAATTAGCTCGTCTCGATGCTCGTCTCCTGTTTTTGTTTGTGGCAGTATCTAACTTTAACGAATCCTTTATTTTTTAGTTCAGTTTTTTGGTTTGGAGAATTGCCATGGTTGACCGCAGCGACGCCGCCACATTTGAAACAGCCTTTCATTCCGAGCCCCATGATACCCGCCAACCTGATACCAGCGAACATGAGCCAATCATGGTCGCAGCCACCGAAACGCCCACAGCAGCTGCCCCGCAAGCGCCAGCGGCAGTTGGTGGTTTTGCAGTCGAAAAAGTTGAAACATTCGATGCGGCTGCCGTGAAGCTCCAAATTACGGCTGAAGACGGCAAGATTATTGAACTGCCAGCCGATACGCAAATTTCCGCCATTCTGGTG
>JANYLQ010000011.1 GCA_025363755.1 Hyphomicrobiales bacterium
GAGGATATTACACTTGACATACCTAATTTAAGGTCACATGAATGAATAAGCCCAATCGAATGATATTATATTGGGATTCGTTCAATGAACCTGACGAGCGGGAACCTCTTATGCGCTTTAGATTGACCTACGAAGGCGAACTAGTTTCAACGCAAGACGATGATAGGCCGACCGATCTAAGAGAAGATAGGCGGCGAAAACAAAAACACGCCTTACGGAAGTGGTTTCACCCGCAATTGCAGCACTTGTGGGCAACGCACCCAATGTTAAGGGCGAAGAACAGACTGAACGCCGATGGCGAAAACTATATAGATCGTACTGCAAAGGAATATGCAGGCTGGGGCTATAACTATGTCCCTGTATTGAAGAAGGGCACCCCCGTTATCTGTCATATCGAAACCCTCTTCCTAAGACGCCAGATGCCAGGCGGTCTTATTCGGGGCGGTGATTTAGATAATCGTATGAAGACGCTTTATGACTCGTTGCGGATGCCTTCAAGTCCAGCCGAAATGAAAGATATTCCGCTGCCAAGCGAAAATGAAAAACCATTTCTTATCCTCTTAGAAGAGGACAATCTGATAACTCACACGGCGATTGAAACTGACATTTTGCTTGATCTACCAAAAGATGAGTCGGACGCAGAAATGAACCGCGTCAGACTAATCATGACGGTAACGATCAGTCCTTACGGCGGAACGTTAGAGTCTGTGGATTGGGTTTAGCCCGCTGGATGCTTTGTATCAGACACAATTTTCTTAAAGGCAGAGTCGAAATCATCTGACTTTTCGGACGAGCCAACTTTCTTAGCCGTTTCTATAAAACGCTTGTGGCGTTCTTCATCGGTTAGTTTTGGTTTGTGAGGTTCTTTCATGAAAAATAATCCCGTCACTGTTTGGTCTGTTTTGGCGTGGAGATCGCTTTATCTGCCCACTTTATCAAAGTTTCCCCGAAAGTTTTTGCATATTCTGGAGAAACTGAAAAATCAAATTCAGCGTCAAAATTGTCACGAATCCGGAGAAGCACTAATTCCCCATGAAGATCAGTGTTTATCGAAATATTCTTCATTGGTGCCCCCACAACTGCTCCGACATCCCCGCCTGCTAACGACTTGGACGCAACAATGCGACGCGCAACAGTGGGAGCTAATCGACCTAGAAAAACCACGTTAGCCTCAGAAAGCTTGATGTTTGTTTTTCCTGCTGGCCCTGCATCTCTAGTCAGTACGTATCCGCCATCATCTTGATCTAGGGAAAGGGTTTCATAGTCATTTTTGTTTTCCATTTCTTGATTTTTTCCTATTTGACCTATCGATAGGCCTATCGTCCAGCAGTTGTTTGATAAGTTAACCGCTTGCCCTTAGCACCCCCAAGGGCAAGTTCGGCGCGTGAGGTATCATCCACACCGAGGGCCATGCGGTTTGAATAACGGAAATCAAACTCAGCCAGATAGCGATGCAAATGGCGTTCTTTGCAATGTTGATAAATGCCCTTCATGCCGCGTTTGAAAATTGAATAAAAACCTTCCACAGTGTTGGTGGTGATATAGCCACGGACATATTCCTGTTTCTTATGATTAACGGTATCGTGTGACGCAAAGTTTTTGCCTACGGCGGTATAATGGTTAGCTTCGTCAGTCATAAGAGCGGTTTCTTTATTTACGTTAGATAGCAGGATGCCTTCAACGTCATGGCGACTATGACCTGCCACATGAAAGCTGCGGGCATTACCGCCGCGTTCAACCAAGGTCAAAACAGTATTCATGGTGCCATTGCCTTTAAGGCCCTTAGGGTTGCCTTCCAGACGACCTAAAAAGGTTTCGTCGGCTTCCACGAACTTGCCAGCACCACCCATGGGAGTGAGGCTGCTTGGTGCCATAGCGGCACGAATGCGGTGGCTAAGAAACCAAGCGGTTTTCATGCTGCAAGACAGCATCCGCTGAATTTGATTGGTGCTGATACCCTTCTTGGATGCGCACATCAGGTGAATGACTTGAAGCCAAAGGTTAAGTGGCAAGTGCGAAGATTCAAAAATGGTTCCTTGGCGTACGGTAAATGGTTTTTTGCACTCATAGCACTTATGGAGGCCAATACGGGTGGTTTTGCCGTTGAGCTTGCCAATACGCTTCACGTCAAAATTGCCGCAATGTGGACAAGTCGGCCCATGTGGCCAAATTTTTGCCTCAACGTAAGCAAAAGCAGCTTGCTCGTTTTGAAAGTGTGGGGCGTTAAGAACCGAATTAGCCATGATAATCTCCTATGCCCGTATACTACATAACTGGGCTAGGTATGTCAAGTGTAATATCCTC
>JANYLQ010000030.1 GCA_025363755.1 Hyphomicrobiales bacterium
GGGAACCGGTGGCGTGCAAACGAAACTGGCTTCATGATCGGCAGTAATCCAAAAGGGCTAACACCATCAACTTACCAAAACTCTCCGCTCATTAACATGACATCTCCGACAGCAAGAAGTCCATATTTATCTGTCGCCAGAATGAGGTTAGTGGTAAGCTTTAAAATCAAGATTAAAATCTAACTTTGATAATTCGTTTATATTGAAATCATCCGTATACTGAAGAATGGATGCGCAATGAGAAATATCCATCATGATCGAGCCTCAAGCCGCACTATGAAATTTTCACCAGAAGCTCGGTCAATGACATTGAATGCAAGTCTCCAACCCTCTTTCGCAGTCAATTGTGCAAGCGCTGCTAGCAGTGCAGGTTTTTGAGAAAGGTCAATATCGAGAATGAGCGTCCTTCTTGTAAAAATAGGTTCTGCAACACTCACCGGGATTTCTGGTCGGTCATGCTCAGTCGTGGCCAGCCTCACTGTTTCCGAAGTCGAAAGTTTTAAGGTAGGTCGCGGGATAATCACTTTCGACACAATTGCCGAAGGGATGCATTATCTCGGAGCGACCAACGATCTGAAATTCATAAACGGGGCCAGTGCCAAGATCATTATTGAAGAGATGAGCAACAGCAGCGCGGAGTTTGTTACCGATGGCCCCGTCTATGGTGCCACTGGCGTTCCAGTGTGAAACATGCCCAATCATCACGCCGCCTCGCTAAAAAATAACACATTTAAAGAAGGGTAAGTCATGAAAGACGATGAAGAAGCATTTTTAAGCATTGAAAGAGTCATTGCTCATGCTCCCCAGAAAAATGACCGGCTGGCGGTAAAGTGTCGCTCAGATCAGGGTCAGATTCTTGTTCTTGAATTTGGGCCAGAACAGGCATTGGAAATTCTAACATGCATAAGCGAATTTTTAGAGCAACGCGCGACACAATATCCGCGCGAGGGCGCAGTTCTACCAGCAAAGGCACTAGCTTACGCGTTTGTAAAACTCTGATAAGGTGCGGCTTCTGGTGGAATTGGTGCAAGGTCAAATCTTACTTTTGATTCAGGACTGCGCATGCCCTTTCGCGATTTGGTAAATTTCGCTGTCACGCGTGGTTTAATCATGCGCAGTTCCTTGCAAGAAAAGCTAAAAATTTGAATAAGCACCGAAGTGGGACCCTCAATTAACTCTCGATCCGTCCAGGACAATCCTAATTTTTTATTCAGCTGAATACTGTTTCCGTGTCGCCCGTGTGATGTCTTTCACAACCTGCTCGGAAGACTGCGGTGCAAACATCGCAGATTCTATATGATGCAGATTCAAATCCACTAAAACGACAAACAAGGCATAGATAGCAGATCGGCTGCCCTCGGGAGAGCCTACTTCTTCTGGTTATATGCAAAGTATTTCGCATGATAGCTGGTTAATCCAGTGCTCAAGCTGCCCCATCCCAATTTTTTCAGGCAACTATTGCATTTTTTACACAGATTAACCTAGCCCTAAAATCCACCAGTGTAATGGATCGACTTCAATAAATCTTTGAATTCAGAAACAACTGGACTTCAAACACAAAGGAAGCATTGGTCGCCGCGTTGGCAACTCCGGTCTGGGCTGGTGCGCCGCTCAAGGGTGTTGATATAAAGCTAGGTAAAAATCCAGGAGGGTCGCCCGCCGCCAGAACTGTAACGGATGACAAGGGGGACTTTTCATTCGGCGTTATGCCCAAGGGCAGCTACAGCGTTATTATCAATTTCATCATCAAATCTTCAGCAACTGCCAAGACCGCTGATTCACCCCTTGTTATTGTAATCCATGGAGCCGTTGAGGGTGCTGTGAAGGGCACTGTCAGCGCCGCCCGCAAGAACGGCTCGGTGATCTATGCTGATCGTATGGCCAAACCAGCATTGACTTTCACGTCTGACGGCACTCATCCCATCACGGGCAATATCCAATACGGAAACTAGACGATCCTTGGGCATATTCGCAAAGACGCTTTCCTCTTGACAGATAACCCAGATTGGAATTGACTATGCTGTGTCAGCTATTCCGATAATTATTGCCTGTACCCAATTGTTGTCGCCTTGACGTCCATAGTCCTGCTGCTCCCTGCCTTCGTTCTTTGCTTCAATCAATTTCATTATTTGATCAAAGGGAAGTAACCATGAGTCAGAAAACACCCACCATAGCCAGCATCCGGAAAGCTGTTGAAACCCGAGATGCCAAAAGCCTGAAGGCCCTATACGCTACAGATGCAGTGTTGACCATCATTGACACCGAGAATCCGCCCAGCAGGCCACGAACAATCAAAGGTGCCAAGGAAATTGGAGAGTTTCTTGACGATGTTTATGGACGCGACATGAAGCATACGATTGACTTCGGATTTATCGATGGCAAGCATTTGGCCTTTATCGAGGGTTGCCAGTATCCTGACGGGACCCATGTCGTGGCTTCGACGACTGCCAAAATTGGCCCAAAAGGCATTGTCAATCAGACAATCGTGCAGGCCTGGGACAGCTGACAATATTCTACAACTAGAAAAAGAGACATGCCGTCGAAACCAGGCTCCCGAAATCAGCAACTGCATTACCCGTTGCCAAATTGAGCGCCGAGTGCGGTGTACGAGGGTTATTGAATCGCATGAGTTCGTCAGAGCGAGGTTCGTAACACGGATAAATCAAATAGAAGCACCTACGATAGGAGAACTTCATGACAGCTTTCAACGTTGTTCGTTTCAAAGTAAAGCCAGGACAAGAACAGAAATTTATCGACGCGCACAAGAATGCGCCACCGATTGAAGGAATGCGGGAGGCTGCCGTAATCAACACCGGCGAGCGCAGCTACTGCATCATTGCGAAGTGGGATGACATGGCTTCACTTGCAGCTGCGCGGCCAAAGATGATTGGCATATTGGACAGTTTCCGCCACACGCTCGAAGACCTCGGTGGCGGACTCGGTGCTACGGACCCAGTTTCGGGGACGGTCGTCGTCGAACTCGAAACAAAGAAACGCAAATAATTGCGCATTCGGGTAATGGGTAGTGGTTTTGCTTCGTCCAGCTTTGCCAACATCCCGCAGAATGTAAAAATCATATGGTTACTTGTTGGAAAGGGTCGGGTCCAGGCGGTTGGGCGGGGGCAAAGCATTTTGGGCCAGTCTGAGATGAAAAACCCTTCCCTCCTTTCGGTGAGAAGGGCCAGACAAATTCAAAGCAGCAGCATCAGTAGATTGTTTTGCCTGCCAGCAAATTATCAAGAGCGACTTTTGTCGCTGCATCAACCGGTGTCTTGTTCGCGGCCAGCGCCAAGTCATTCGTCATCGTGGTGTAAGCCGTCGCAGCGGCGTTGTCGGCGGTGACTGCCGCTTGCCAGTTGTTATAGGCAAGCGTCACTTGCGCATCAGTCAGAGCCGGGGTAGTGGCAGTCGCTGTCGCTGCCAATGCATCAGCATATGCTGTTTGCTTGATTGTATTAGTTGGATCTGCCAGTAAATTTGTGTAGGCCGTTGTTACCGCTGACCCAAAGGCATCAAACACCGACTTTAGAGCAACCGCATCGGTGGCATTAGCCAAAATTTTCAAAGCCGCGTAGTCCTTATTGGCAAGATAATAAGCCCTGATCTTGCCGACCCGCGAATTGGCTGAAGCGTGGGCAAAGGCTTGGTTCGAAGCATGGGCTGCGTTCAAAGCGCCAAGTAGGCTGGTCTGTTTGCCAAAACTGGACCCTCCCCCGCCGCCAGCATTGCCGTGGGTGGTGGAAGCAGAATTGGCGTGTGAACTGCCGCCATCATTCCCATTGCCGCCGCCATTGCCATTTCCGGCGACCGCAGCGCCTACGGCTGCGAGACCAATGGTCAAAGCAGATGCGACAACAATTACGCGGCTCCGCAGGGCAAAACGCAGCAATCCTGTAATTTTTTCCGACATGCAAATTTCTCCACCGGTTGTGTTCATGATCGAATCTTATCAGGTCCAAACTGACAGAACACTGGTAACCGCCTAAGTGAGGCGAAACTATGATGTGTCAATGGCGGAGACAAAATGTGCCAGGTGGCAGTGTAAAAGTGTACCAGTCTGGTTGATTAAAAAGGGCGGTGATGCCCTTGGTTCGGTTTGCTTGGTTTAGGGTTTAGGGTTGAACGCTATGAGCCACGTGGAGCGCAACGGAACGTGGTTTATAGCCCGGGCTTTTCGTCGTGCTTGATATCGATTGATTGATCTCCTTGGATATTTTGGCTGCGGGTTTGCTTGATGGCTTTTTTGCTGGTGGCCAGCCGCGATGATGGCACAATTTGTCTCCGCCATTGACACCTTTTTTTGAAAATCAAAAAACCCACTGATACTGATACAGCGCCATCATTTTCAGCTATAACGAGTAACATTGTCTCAAGGATGTTATACAAATGCCTGAGGAGAGTGATAATCTTTCGCCAGTTGCGCATGAACAGCGCGGCCTGAGTGCCGACCATCGCATGTTCTCTCCCTCTGCCGCTCAAAATTCGGCACCGATTCTTGAAGTCATGAAATGTATTCTTCCGACAACTGGCGTGGTGCTGGAGATTGGCTGCGGGACTGGCGAGCATGCAGTGTGTTTTGCGGAAGCGATGCCCAACGTTATTTGGCAGCCGAGCGATACGGATTATGACTCCCGTGCTAGCACCGCCAGCTGGATCAAATTCATCGGGTTGAAAAATGTGCTCGCGCCGCTGGACATCAATGTGTGCTCAACATTATGGGGCGTCGAGGAAAACGCGCCCATTGATGCCATCGTGTCGATCAATATGGTTCATATCGCGCCATGGGCGGCAAGTTTAGGATTGTTTGCAGGCGCTGGCCGTTTGCTAAGTGACGGTGGGATTCTAGTTCTCTACGGCCCATTCATGCGCGACGGCTTACACAACGCTCTCTCGAACGCCGATTTCGATGCGTCTCTAAAAGCACGCAACTCATCTTGGGGTGTTCGCGATATTGCTGATCTCGAACGCATCGGTATAGCCTCTGGACTAAGTCGCCGCGAGGTGATCGAGATGCCATCCAACAATGCGATCGTAGTGTTCTCCAAAGATAGTAGCTAATCCGCCAAAGCCAGTGCCATGGATGTGTCGTCAGTCCATTCTCCCGCAGCCAAACCAAACGGCCCACCTCCCACCATATCAATCAGAGGTTCGTAGCTGTCTTTTGACTTGAATTCCAACGTGGTGCCCAGCGCATCCCCAACTGCTAAGCCAAGTAGTGCACCGCGGGCTTTGTCGCGCTGAAGCTCGATTGAATTCAATGGACGGCATCTCCCTGTTCACCTTTTTCTAACGCCTAAAATACCATAAAAACGCTGCATTTTCAAGTATTTAATGAAAACTTCTTTGAGATTCTCCCTCTCGGCGAGACCCAAAATGTAGACAGCCTCGACAAAACGCAGGGGGCTCCGTCAATTTTTGTCAGGTTTCACAAGTTCAACTTGACTATGAAGAAGCCTAACAGGACCGGTACACTTTTGCGCCGCTTTCTGGCACAATTTGTCTCCGCCATTGACAGCTTTTTATTGATCAGGCCTGCCTCGCCTTTCTGTTTATATAAAGCTTTCCAGCGATAGAAGCTAGCTCATGCCACGCCAAAGTACCTACAGGTCTTAACAGCGTGCCCCGTCTCTTCAGCATGTCTGAGAATGCGCCGTTTGCGCTGAATATCGTGTTCTTTCTGGTTCATTGAGATATTCCTCACGCCCAAGCACGGTCATGAAAAAAGATGTCTTCCAAGATCGTATATATCTACACTAGTCAAACTAAGTAAACACGGATTTTGCATCCTTACTCCAAAAAATGACCAGATGCGATGGATCGCGTTAGACGATAAAGTGTTTTGACAGGAAATCTACATCGCGCTAGCGTTTTATAATATATTTTTGATTGCGAGAGCTTCTCCAAAATGAAGATGAGAACGCAATTTTTTCAGTTCAACAAATTGCAACGCAGAATGAAATTTGTCTTCCCTGTCGTTCTGATTGCATCTGGG
>JANYLQ010000035.1 GCA_025363755.1 Hyphomicrobiales bacterium
TGACTAGTCGCCTACCTTCGCTCTGCCCAACAATGACATGAGGGTTTTTCTTTTGGTGGGGCAGGGATGACAATACCTCAAGCGCTGGTGCCGATAGATAAACGACACGGCTGCCAGTCTTTGTCTCAGGAAGCGTGATCATTGCATTGTTAAAGTCCACTTGATCCCAGCGCAGACTTAAGATTTCATCGCGGCGGCAGCCAGTAAAAATCAGAAGCCGGATTGCAGCAATCGCAAATGGTGTTTCTGTCTCATTCCGTTCCGCTCTCGCCAATGCCACGCCAACGCGGGTCAATTCCCGCGGGCTTAGAAACCGCTCTTTACTCTTTTCCTTGTTTAGAGCCACTCCTTTGGCAGGGTTACTGTGTTTATGCCTGAAGGCCTTTAATTCACACCAATTGAAGAATTTGGATAATAGCGCCACCACACGGTTTGCGGTGATCGGTGTGTTTCTCAGATCAAAGTGCAAACTTGAAACATCACTGAACTTGATTTGCTCCGCTCTAGATTCGCCTAGGGCAGGGTAGATCAAGCGATTGAAAAAGTCAGTGTAGAGGGTAATTGACGCCGGCCTCATCTTCGAGACTTCAGTCTTCAGATACTCATCAGCGGCGGCCTTTAGTGTCGGGTTGCGAAGCTTTGCATCACGTATCGCTGCAGGATCGACATCCTTTGCAATATCGCCCTGAATAATCTTTACGTTGGCGCGGGCAGTGTCCACCGTCCAAGGGCTGCCATACTTGCCGATAGTAAACCAACGCTGGCGGCTTCCAATGCGGGTTTTAAAGATGAATACCTTATTGTTAGCATCTGACTGGCAGCGCACGCCAAAGCCTGTGATCTTGGTGTCCCAAACCGTTTCACCTGCCTTTAGGCCATCTATTACTGTCTTTGTAATGTTTTTTGCAATTCTTGGCATCAAAACCTCTTCTAGCAACCAACTAGCAACCAAATCAGAGTGGGTTTGCCAGTACACTATAGGGCTTAATGCGGGGTCAGTTCAAGGATTACAATAGTTTAGCGTAGCATATGAGGGCATATCGTACCCTGAAAGCTTGTATGGCATGCAAGAGGTCAGCGGTTCGATCCCGCTTGTCTCCACCAATCACTTTCTTCAGATATAGGTATGAACCAGCATCCTATTTTCAAAGCCAAAAGCTTCTGAATAAATAGTGATGCACCTTCGCTTAAAGTTTAAATTGAGTGAGGTCGGCAAGAACTTCAGATGCTCCGGAGAAGTTATCTTTTGTCGTAAAGATGCTGGGTGTTATCACAGTTTTGAGGCCGGCGGTTAACGCTGCTTTTAATCCAACACCTGAATCCTCGAAGGCGATTGCATGAGCAGATCCAACCTGCAGTTTTTCCAAACACAAAAGATAGACTTCCGGATCTGGTTTTTTGCGCTGTACGTCTTCGCCGCACACAACGGCATCAAATTTATTTTCACCGTCTGGTCCAAAACAACACAGCAGAAGTGCGACAAGGTTTGATCTGCTTGTGGTTGTAGCAATACCGAGTTTGAGGTTTGCGACTTTCGCATCGCTGATCAAAAGTGCAATCCCGGGGCGGAGCGACAGCCCACCATTCATCAAACTATCTGCGTAAATTCTATTTTTTGTTGCGTGAATATTTGCAATGTCAGCTGGTGAAATATGTTCTATTTTTTGCTCAGCAACATATCTGGAAATGCGCTCTTTACCACCCGTTGTCGTAAGTAATTCGGCATAGGCAGCTGTGTTCCAATTCCAATCTAAACCCGCATCCGCAAATGCCATGTTGAAACTCTTTCGGTGTGTCTCCTCGGTTTCGGCCATCGTACCATCCACGTCAAAGATCAACGCGCGTGGTTTCTTAAAACTCACAACACGGTCCACAATTTTGTAAAACTTGGAAAATCAACAACTGTTTTCCATGCTCCGAGTTTTGTGGTGGCTTCTACAGTATAGCCGCCTTCGATGAGAATGCAGGGCAAACCCGCTGCCTCAGCCGCTCTGACATCGGCAATGCTATCCCCCACAAATAAGGCTTCATCAGACGTAACTGAAAATTCGCGCAATGCAAAGTGCAGCATATCGGGTGCTGGCTTTTTGGGAAGCGTATCTCGTGCGCCAAGAATAAGATCAAAGCTGTTCGAAAGCTTAAGTTGGATCAATAGATGATCTGTCAAATGCTGGGCCTTGTTTGACACCACTGCAATTTTCAGCCCCTGTTGTCGCAATGCAGCCAAGCCAGCAATCACGCCCGGATAGGGTCTTGTGTGATCGGCAATGTGAGCTTCGTACAACTCTGCGAACTCAGCAGTACGAATGTTTAATTCGCTTAAACCCAATGTCTTTTGGCGAAGGGCAAAGGCCTTCTCCACCAGTCTGTGAATACCTTCTCCAATTAAGGAGCGAACGATAACCACTGAATGTGGCAACAGGCCATCCTTTGCCATCACAGCGTTCAACGCAACTGCAATATCTGGCGCGGAATCCACCAAAGTTCCATCAAGGTCAAACAAAATGGCACGGACTGACTTTCCGGAAAAAGGATGTATCAGGCTCGTATCAGACATTGCTACAAGCTTTGCGGATTGCATTGATGTTTCCGATATAGGTTGCGCTGTCATTGTTCTTGAACACAGCAGAACCTGCAACCAGAACATTGGCTCCTGCCTTGGCAACTGAAGCAACATTGTCTGCGGTCACACCGCCATCCACTTCAATATCAATGAGGCGATTGCCAATCATACTGCGGGCTTGTGCTATTTTCGGAAGCATTGCGGGAATAAATGATTGTCCACCAAAGCCAGGATTAACTGTCATGATCAGTATCAGATCAAGACGGTCTAACACATGTTCAATGACCGAGAGCGGCGTTGATGGGTTGAGTGATACGCCAGCTTTTTTGCCCAACGCCTTAATGGCCTGCAGTGAGCGGTCAAGATGAGGCCCTGCTTCCGCGTGCACGGTAATCACATCGCAACCTGCATCGGCAAAGGCCGCCAAATATTGATCAACAGGCGCAATCATCAAATGACAATCAAAAGGCCGCTTTGTGTGTTTGCGCAAAGCCTTGATCACAGCCGGACCAAAACTGATGTTGGGCACAAAGTGACCGTCCATCACGTCAAGATGAATCCAGTCGGCCCCGGCTTGATCAATCGCCACAACCTCTTCGCCAAGCCGAGCAAAATCTGCTGAGAGGATAGATGGGGCAATCTTTACGTCTGGCATATCATTTTCCTATTGCTGCAAAAACCCGGCTGGCGCGAATGTCGGGTGCTTCGATGGTCGAGAGCATGTCAGTTGTTACATCACCGTCTGCCTCCAGCAAACGGTTGGCGTGGCGCAGACGTGAACGATCAAGAGCATTTCGAATGGATCTCGCATTGGCAAAATGCGGTTGGGTGCGGCGTAGGCTGATGTAATTTTCCATGGCTTGACGGGCCGCAGGCGAGAAAGTGTAATTCTGCTGGTCCAACATCATCTCAGCAATGTGCAGAAGTTCCGCGTCTGAATAATCAGGGAAGTCAATGTGATGTGCGACGCGTGACCGAAAACCTGGATTACTTTCATAGAATTTTGCCATGCGGTCGCTGTAACCGGCAAGGATAACCACGAGGTCGTCGCGCTGATTTTCCATAACCTGCAACAGGATTTCTATCGCTTCTTGGCCGTAATCGCGCTCGTTATCAGGCTTGTAAAGATAATAGGCCTCGTCAATGAACAATACACCGCCCATGGCCTTTTTTAAAATTTCCTTGGTCTTTGGTGCGGTGTGGCCAATATATTGCCCGACCAGATCATCTCGCGTCACTGACACGAGATGGCCCTTGCGAACGTAGCCTAGACTATGAAGAAGACCTGCCATACGATTAGCAACCGTAGTTTTGCCTGTACCAGGATTTCCGGTGAAGCTCATATGCAGTGTGGGTGTGTCATGAGCAAGCCCCAAGTCCTTGCGTTTACGCTCCACTAACAACAGCGCTGCCGTCTCTCGGATGCGCTGCTTGACGGGTGCGAGGCCGATTAGTTCGCGGTCCAGCGTTTCAAGAATTTCGGCAACGCCGGAACTCTTGAACGCTTCCTTGAGATTGATTGTTGCCGGTGTTAGTGCTTCGGCCATGATTTAACGCCGAGATGACATCTGGTAATTCATTGTACGCGAACGCACATCCTGCCTCGTCATATCAAGCTTCGGCTCATTCTTGGGCCGTGTCACAATGAACGACGTACGAACCGTTTCCCAACCACGCGTCGAATCAAAGGCATTAAGTCTGATGTACTGATCAGGATTGGCCTTTCTGCATTCACGGATTTCCATCATCACGCCTGCTGCATCTTTCAGGTCAAACATGGGGTTCCCCCACATTTCCCAATATGTATTTCGGGGGTGGGCGTCATCTGTGTATTCAATGCCGATTGACCATTCCTGTTTCAGACAATATTCAATCTGTTGTGCAATCTGATCATCTGAAAGATCAGGTAGAAAAGAAAAACATCCTTGAGTAACTTTCATAATATGCTCCCTTAGCCTGTGACCGAGACTTGCGGCGTGAAGTCTGATGTATCGGTTGATTCATAGTTGAAGGAAATATTGCCCCATGTATCAAGCGCTGCTTCCACTGGCTTGCACCATTTGGCAGCAGCCCGTAGAATTTCCGGACCTTCGTTCAAAATATCACGGCCTTCATTGCGGGCCAGCACCATGGCTTCAAGGGCCACACGGTTTGCCTGCGCACCCGCTTGAATGCCCATGGGATGACCAATGGTTCCGCCACCGAATTGCAGCACCACATCATCTCCAAACAGATGGAGTAACTGATGCATTTGACCAGCATGAATACCACCTGATGCAACAGGCATGACCTTCAATGTGTCGGCCCAGTCCTGTTCAAAATAAATGCCGCGCTGCAAATCAACTTCGTTTTTCAATTCGCGGCAGATGTTGTAATAGCCCTGCACGGTCATGGGGTCGCCTTCAAGTTTGCCCACGGCTGTTCCAGCATGAACATGGTCTACACCTGCAAGACGCAACCACTTGGCAATGACACGGAATGAGATCCCGTGGTTTTTCTGACGTGTATAAGTGCCGTGCCCTGCGCGGTGCATGTGCAAGATCATATCATTCTGACGGCACCATTCAGAGATGGACTGGGTTGCGGTCCAACCAATAATGAGATCCACCATGACGATAACGGAGCCCAGTTCTTTGGCAAATTCGGCACGACGATACATTTCCTCCATTGTACCCGCAGTTATATTGAGATAGTGCCCCTTGATCTCACCCGTTAAGGCCGTTGCCTTGTTTACTGCTTCCATGCAGTAGAGAAACCGGTCACGCCAGTGCATGAAAGGTTGCGAGTTGATGTTCTCATCATCCTTCATAAAATCAAGGCCACCTTTGAGGCCCTCATAGACGACGCGTCCATAATTTTTACCAGACAAGCCAAGCTTAGGTTTTGTGGTGGCACCCAGCAACGGACGACCGAATTTGTCGAGGCGCTCGCGCTCTGCAACAAGACCCGTTGGCGGGCCTTTGTAAGTTTTGACGTATGCCACAGGCAACCGCATGTCTTCAAGGCGTGCGGCCTTCAAAGGCTTAAACGAAAATACGTTGCCGATGATAGAAGCTGTCAGGTTGGCAATAGAACCAGGCTCAAACAAAATAAGATCGTAGGCCACATAACAGAAGAATTCACCGGGCCGACCTGGCACCGGATCAACACGGTAAGCTTTGCCGCGATATTGGTCGGCTGCTGTCAAACGGTCAGTCCACACCACGGTCCAAGTGGCAGTTGAGCTTTCACCAGCAACCGCTGCTGCTGCTTCCACAGGGTCAACACCGTCTTGTGGCGTAATGCGGAAGAGTGCAATGATGTCTGTATCTTTTGGCACATAATCACCAACCCAATAACCCATTTGCGCATATTTCAGCACGCCCGCCTTGTAGCGTTCTTTGCCGCGAATTTCCTTTTGTGTGGTCGTGACCATTAAATGCTCCTTATGTTGGGATTAAATGAATTTTTTGCGCGTATCGTAAAGGCGCATGATCAGTGGTGTGAGGATCAATTGCATGGCGATGTCCAGCTTGTTTCCTGGGATCACGATCGAATTTGCGCGTGACATAAAACTGTTGTGGATCATCGACACGAGATAGGGAAAGTCGATACCGCGCGGATTGCGGAAGCGAATGACCACCATCGACTCATCAGCGGTGGGAATCCAGCGCGCGATAAAAGGGTTTGATGTGTCAACCAAAGGCACTCTCTGGAAATTTACGTCCGTTTGGGTAAATTGCGGGCAGATATGGCGCACATAGTCAGGCATGCGCCGCAATATGGTATCCATCACGGCTTCGGTTGAATAACCTCGCTCCGCTTTGTCGCGGTGGATTTTCTGTGCCCATTCCAAATTGATGACAGGCACAACACCAATGCGAAGATCCGAATGCTTTGGCAGATCAAAACCATCACCAACATAAGCTCCATGCAGTCCTTCATAGAGCAAAATATCGGTGTCAGGTGGCAACTCCTGCCATGGGCCGAATGTGCCCGGCGGTGTTCCATGTTCGGCAGCCTCGGCGTCATTGTGCACATAGATACGGCGTTTGCCAGAGCCATCCTTGCCATATTGTGAAAACAGGTTTTGCAGTTCGTCCAACAAATTGGCTTCAGGTGAAAAATGACTGAGATGATTGTTACCAGCCTTAGTTGCCTCTGCGATGGCTATTTTCATCGCAGCTCTGTCGTAGCGATGATAGGAGTCACCTTCAACAAATACAGCGTTGATACCTTCACGCCTAAAGATTTGATCAAAGGTGTGCTTGACAGTCGTCGTTCCGGCGCCTGAAGAACCGGTAACAGAAATAATGGGATGCTTGGCTGACATCTCTAACCTTTCGTTCTGAAGAAGCCGCGGTCGGAAAACAGCGGCGAGGGGTGTTCGGTAGGCTGATCATTTGCAGCCTCAAAATAAGCAATTTGTTGTGGCGACCCAAAACAGAACGGTACACGTGCGTGCAGGGATTTTGGCGTCAATTCAAGAATTGGCGTCTTACCATCGGTTGCTTTACCGCCTGCGTTTTCAATCAAAAAAGAAATTGGCGCGCACTCGTAGCAATACCGCAGCCTGCCATGTTCGTAACCCTTGCGACTGTCTGAGGGGTAAATGAACAGACCACCCCTCGTCAAAATGCGGTGCGTTTCACCAACCAGAGCCGCAAGCCAGCGCATATTGTAATCTGCACCATAAGGGCCTTGCTTGCCATCCAGGCAATTGTTGACGAAAGAGCGCACTTTGCTTGACCAATGGCGGTGATTTGAGGCGTTGATTGCAAATTCACATGCCGTTTGAGGCACCACGCAATCGCAAACATACAACCAATCTGTACGATCACCTGTCAATACGAATTTCTTTGTCCCCTTGCCCACAGACAACACCAACTCCGTGCGTGGACCGTAAACTACATAGGCTGCGGCCAAAAGGTTTTTCCCTGGCCGAAGATACTGCGCTGATATTCCGCCATGACCGACCGGATACAGACCAAAAATGGTTCCGATCGGAGCGTTGATTGCAATATTTGAAGATCCGTCGAGAGGATCAATCGCCAAGGCAATCAGGCCTCTTGGATCAATTGAAACAGGCTCTTCTTCTTCCTCCGACAACATTGAATGCGCGCCTGCATTTTGTGCTGCGCCAAGAAAGAGTTTGTGTGAAAGAACATCGAGAAATTTTTGTGTCTCGCCCTGGATGTTTGTTTCACCCTCATCGGCGAATTCTGCATTCCGAGATCCGTCTGCCACTGCCGCCGCAACATGAGCAGCCGCCTCCGCAAGATGTTCGATGACTTTTACAAGAGCAGCGCCTTCTGCCGTTCTTAAGTTGAGCCCGATCAAGAATTGGTGCAGTGTCAGAGGCGATTGCATGCGAGGTTTAGTCCAGACTTTAAATTTCAAGTTGGACTTTCATTCGAAACCTCAATAAAGTAAAATTAAATAATATAACGTAGGCTTTGAGTTTTGTTTAATGCACAATCCGACCTTTAAACAGCTTCAAGCCATAGCCCGCGTTGCTGAGCTGGGAACCGTCACAGCGGCTGCAGAGCGGCTCAATCTTTCGCCCTCGGCAGTTTCAATTACCTTGAAACAGGTAGAAGACGACTTCGGACTCAGACTGTTTGAGCGTACTGAAAATGGCTTTCAGCCAACGGTAGCCGGAAAAGAATTTCTCTTGGCGGAAGCAAGGATAGCTTCTGTCTTGGGCGAACTGTTGGAAACCACCAGTGCACTGAAGGGCGGTCGCATCGGCCACTTGAATTTTGCCGTCGTCAGCACCGCCAAATATTTTGCGCCTTTCCTTCTGAGTACTTTTGAAAAGCAACATCCGCGCATCGATATCAGTTTGATTGTGGGCAACCGCGGAGAAGTTCTTTCACGCTTGGCTGACTACCGGATCGATATGGCTTTGATTGGCAGGCCACCACAGGACATTGACGTTGTTATGGAGGAAATTGGGCCACATCCGCACGTTGTTATTGCGGCTCCGAGTCACCCCCTCGCCCACAAGAAGAAAATTCCCGCAGCAAGTCTGTCGCGCGAAACAATGCTTGTGCGGGAGGTCGGTTCGGGAACGCGTTTGCTCGCCGAACGTCTGCTGTCGGATCTTCGCGCCACACCGAAACTGGGAATGGAAATTAGTTCGAATGAAACGATCAAACAGGCCGTCATGGCGGGGCTGGGAATTTCGTTGCTGTCTTACCACACAATTGCGCATGAAGTTGAGGAAGGACGCCTTGTTATATTGAAGGTAGAAGGCACGCCAGTTATCCGCAAGTGGTACATTGTAAGGAACAAAAGAAAAAACCTGCTGCCATCCGGTCAGGCGTTATGGGACTTCATTGTTGCAGAAGGTGCATCCTATTTGCCACCACTTGGAAAGATTGGAGGCAACACACGCTAAAGCGTGTCGAAAAAGAACATCCAAGCCCCACCATTCACTTCAATTTCTATAATTTTCTGCGCGCATGTCGAGAACCGATGGGTTTTTCCCATTGAGCGGATTATCTGGGTTCCACGTAAGTTTGGTTTCAAAGAAGCGGGCCAACAAAGCATCATACATCAGAATGCGACCTGCCAAGCTTTCACCGATTTCCAGAATTTCTTTGATTGCTTCCATCGCTTGCATTGAACCTAAAATGCCCGGCAACGCGCCTAATATTCCGGCCTCTTCGCAAGCCGGAAATAATCCGCGTTCGGGCAAGTCTCCGATAAAACAGCGATAGCTGGGGAAGGGGTCGCCTGACGGCGATTTTAGATAAGGTTTGAATGTCGAAATCTGTCCATCGAATTGGCCGACTGCGGCAGATACCAATGGTTTCTTGGCAAAGTAACAAGCATCCGCCACCAGAAACCGCGTATTGAAATTATCGCAAGCATCGCACACCACATCATATTGGCTGATCAGTTCTATGGCATTCTCAGCTTCAATGCGTTGTGAATATTGCACCACATTCACATGCGGATTGATGGCGAGCATCATCTCCGCAGCGCTTTGGGTCTTGAGTTTTCCGATTGTTGCTGTGGTGTGGATCACTTGGCGTTGCAAATTAGAAAGCGACACAGTGTCATGGTCACAAATTCCAATCGTGCCGATGCCAGCAGCAGCAAGATAAAGCAAAATCGGAGCACCTAAACCACCAGCCCCAATCACCAAGACTTTTGAAGCTTTTAACTTGTTCTGTCCTGGCCCACCAACTTCGGGAAGAACGATGTGGCGGGCATAGCGTTCGATTTCTTCTGAGGAGAGGGCCATCAGCGTTTCCCCGAAGAACCGAAACCACCCGTGCCGCGAGGAGTACCATTAAGTAAAGAAACCTCTTCAAGGGTAACTTGTAAGGCGGGGGCAATCACTATTTGCGCAATCCTGTCGCCGCGTGCGATCACGAAATCTTCATCGCCGTGATTGATCAAAGGCACTTTTATTTCACCACGATAATCACAATCAATTGTACCGGGCGCGTTTAGGACCGTCACACCGTGTTTAACAGCAAGACCAGAACGTGGACGCACTTGGGCCTCAAAGCCATGAGGTAGAGCAACAGCAATTCCCGTTGCAACCAAAGCGCGTTCACGAGGTTTAATCGTAAGGGATTCGGCAGACCGTAAATCCATGCCCGCCGCACCCATCGTGGCATAACTTGGCAAGGCCAAATCCGCGCCATGGGCCAACCGCATGATTTGCACATTCATTTGAGAAGGCCTGCAATATGGGTCATCAAGCGTCGTGCAACTTCTGCCTTGGAAAGATTGGGCCAATCTTCAACGCCCTTGGGATTCACAATATGTACGGTATTTTTATCACCGCCAAATACGCCAGATGTTTCACTTACATCATTGGCAACGATCAGGTCACAACCCTTCTTGGTCAATTTAGCCTTGGCGTATTCGATCACATTTTCGGTCTCAGCAGCAAAACCCACAACCAATTTCGCACGCGACTTTCCGGGTTTTGAAAGTGTCGCCAGAATATCAGGGTTCTCGATAAACGAAAGCACAGGCACCTCGCCGGATTTTGTTTTTTTGATTTTGTGAGAAGCAGGTTTGGTCACTTTCCAATCAGCCACTGCGGCTGCACAAATTACAACATCATAAATACCGTCACAAGCCTTGAGCATTTCATCAGCAGTTTGCACATTCGAAACAGTTATACCCACTGGCTTGGCCAATGACACTGGCCCTGAAACCAAGGTGACATCGGCCCCAATATCTCGAGCAGCTTCGGCAATGGCATAGCCTTGCTTGCCAGATGAGTAATTGGAAATATAGCGTACTGGATCAATTGGCTCGCGCGTTGGGCCAGCAGTGATTAAAATCTTTCTACCTTTTAAGGGTAGCGCAGAGGGTGATAATAACTTTTCAATCGCCGCTAATATTTCGACGGGTTCAGCCATACGCCCCGGCCCAAACTCGCCGCATGCCATATCGCCTTCATTGGGGCCGATAAAATGAATACTATCGCTTTTCAACGTCGCAATATTACGCTGCGTCGCTGCATGCAGCCACATGCGCACATTCATGGCAGGTGCAATCAACACTTTTTTGTCCGTGGCGAGCAGAGTGGTAGAAGCTAAATCGTTGGCCAAGCCGCTTGCCATCTTTGCTATCAAATCAGCGGTGGCTGGCACCACGACAACAAGATCAGCTGAGCGCGATAATTCGATATGCCCCATCTCAACTTCGTCGGTGAGATTGAACAAGGCGCTATGAACTTTCTCACCAGAAAGACTGGCAACGGAAAGCGGAGTTACAAACTCTTCTGCTGCCTTGGTCATAATGACTCGAACGCCAATGCCACGTGTTTTCAAAAGCCGGATCAACTCCAAGCCTTTATAAGCTGCAATGCCTCCACCAATAATGAGTAATACGGATTTGCTCATGGCGCTATTTAAGCACAAGCTTGAGGGCAATCACAACCAAGGCCAAAGCTCCAACCCAAAGCGCAGGCACATGCCAGCGTTGCGCGGGTTGCGGCTCCATCATGGTTTTAAGATTGCGCGTGAAACCATGTGCGTCTTGCAATATTTCCGGCACGCGCAGAGCAAGCCTTGCCAATGAACCAGCCGAACCGCCTAACTGCTCCAACTTGCCAAGCGGCCCCAGTTTTCTCTCAATCCAATGCCGCACCACTGGCTCACCCGTCTTCCAAATATTGAGATTTGGATTAAGCGTGCGCGCCACACCTTCTGTCACCACCATGGTTTTTTGTAAGAGCAGGAGTTGCGGCTGGGTTTGCATTTGAAATTGCTCGGTCACTTCAAAGAGCTGCGTGAACAGCCGCGACATTGAAATTTGATCGGCAGGAAGCCCCATAATCGGTTCACCAATGGCGCGAAGTGCCTGCGCAAAAGTATTCACATCTTGAGTCGGTGGAATATAACCCGCATCGAAATGCACTTGGGCAATGCGCATATAATCACGCGTGATAAAGCCGTAGAGAATTTCAGCAAGAAATAATCGGTCGCCTTCTGATAAGCGCCCTGTAATGCCAAAATCAAGTGCCACCAACGTGCCCAAATCATCAACAATCAAATTGCCTTGGTGCATATCGGCATGAAAAAACCCATCACGAATGGCATGGCGTAAGAAACTCTGGATTACCGTATCGCCCAAGGCAGGCAAATCAAATCCCTTTGCACGTAAGGCCTCAACATCAGCCATCGACGTACCGTCGATCCATTCGGTCGTGAGCACACGTTTGGAGCTTAACGCCCAGTCGACAGTAGGGACGCGAAACCCCGGATCGTCTTTTGAGTTCTTCGCGATCTCAGAAAGTGCTGCCGCTTCCATGCGCAAATCAAGTTCAAGTTTCATCGAATCTTTAAGCATGGCAACGGCTGCAGTAGGACGAAGTCGCTTGCCTTCAGCGCTGGTTCGCTCAGCAACGCCCGCAGCAAAACCAAAACTCGCTATGTCATTAGCAAAGCGTTTTTCAACACCGGGGCGCAGAATTTTAACGGCCACATTTCGTCCATCGAAAGTCACGCATTTATGTACTTGTGCGATGGATGCCGCAGCAATGGCTGGCCCGAATGTTTTAAAAAGCTGCGCTACTGGTTTTCCCAATTCCGCTTCAACAATTTTGCGTGCCTCAGCATCGGCAAAAGGTGGTAGGCGGTCTTGCAAGGCTTTGAGTTCAAAGGCACGTTTGGCCCCTATGATATCGGGCCGCGTCGCGAGGAACTGACCAAGCTTGATATAGCTTGGCCCCAACGTTGAAAGCGCGGCGGTCAATTTATTTTGTTGGCCACCTGTCACTTCGCCCGACCGCCCGAGCTTGGCAATCTTCAAAACAGCCCGTGCGGGCCATGGCGCCTGCGCCAATTGCTCAGGCGGCATTAACGCATCATATCGCGCCAGCACAAATCCAGCATGAAGCAGCCGCGCTGCATTCGAAATCGGATTGGCCATTAAATTTTCCAGCCTGAATGGATGGCCACCACGCCACCAGCCAGATTGCGGTAAGTGACGCGCTCAAATCCGGCAGCGCTGATCATATCGGCAAACGCATCTTGTTTTGGAAACATGCGAATGCTTTCGACTAGATAGCGATAGGGCTGGCCATCACCCGTCACAACTTTGCCTACAGCAGGGATAACGGTGAAGGAATAGGAGTCATAAATCTTCTGCGCCAACTCCAATTCCATATGTGAGAATTCAAGGCACATGAAACGCCCGCCAGGTTTAAGCACGCGGTAAGCCTCAGCCAGCGCCTTATCGATGTGCGTCACGTTTCGAATGCCAAAGGCAATCGTATAGGCATCAAAATGGGAGTCTGGAAAAGCCAGTGACTCTGCATTGCCTACGGTGAGCAAACACCGATCAAGACGACCTTCGGTCTCAGCCCGTTTTTGCCCTTCACCCACCATTTCAGGCGAAATATCTGCAATGGTCACGCTTGTATTGGGGCCGCCCGCATCGAGAATGCGAAACGCAATATCGCCCGTGCCACCTGCCACATCCAGCACGTTGAACGCACGATCGCCCTTTGGTGGGTTCAACATGGTGATCATGTCATCTTTCCAAAACCTATGCAGGCCCGATGACATCAGATCATTCATCTGGTCATAACGGGCGGCGGCTTTGGAGAAAACCTCATTCACCATGCCTTGCTTTTCCGCTTCGGGCACGGTTTTAAAGCCAAAGGCGGCTTCGGGCTTTTGTTCACTCTCAGTCATGTTGGTTAAGATAGTGCATAATCCCCAAGACTTCTATTGCCAGCTTTGGCGCAGCTCACTACAGGGTTAACCATGCCAGAATTACCCGAGGTTGAAACAGTCAAGCGCGGCTTGGAACCCATTTTGCGGGACCAAGTGATCGCGAACGTGCAGCTGCGCCGCGCTAACTTGCGTTTTCCATTTCCCGAGGGTTTTGCAACCAAACTGACGGGCGCTAAAGTCTTAAGCCTTACACGGCGTGCAAAATATATTTTGGTCGATCTCGATAATAACCACACGCTGATTAGCCATCTCGGAATGACTGGCCGTTTTACCGCTCTGAAACCTGAAGGAGGCGGCACCAATCTAGGCGAATTTTATTTTGAAATTGCGGCAAATCCTAATGCCGACGGCCCGCATGACCATGTGGTCTTTACACTGGGCAATGGTGTGAAGCTGGTTTACTCGGATCCGCGACGTTTCGGCATGATGGATTTGGTGCAAACACCGAAATTATCCGAGCATAAATTGCTCAAAGATATTGGTATCGAACCGCTAGGGAATGGATTGAACTCTGATTATCTGGCAAAAAAATTCAAGGGCAAATCCGCGCCTCTCAAAGCCGCTTTGCTCGATCAACGCGTCATTGCTGGCCTAGGCAATATCTATGTCTGCGAAGCCCTGCACCGCGCCAAACTTGCACCAACGCGCAAGGCTAAAACGTTGGTCAAAACAAAATCTCACGATCCACGCCTTGATGATTTGCTGCGCCACATCAAAGATATTCTGAATGATGCGATATTCGCTGGCGGCTCGACACTGCGGGATTTTGTAGGAGCCGATGGCGAAAAAGGGGCTTACCAACAGCGCTTTTCTGCATATGATCGTGAGAATGAAGACTGCAATAATGACGGCTGCGGCGGCCAAATCAGACGCATCACCCAAGCCGGTCGTTCCACCTTCTACTGCCCAACCTGCCAGAAATAGGAGCAATCATGGTTTTTGAAAACATTATCACCGAAGTCAAAGGCAAAGTTGGCATTATCACATTGAACAGGCCCAAAGCGCTCAACGCATTGAATTCGGCCTTAATCTCCGAATTGAATGCGGCTCTTAACGCTTATGAAGCCGACCCCAACATTGGTGCTATCATCTTGACGGGCAATGAAAAGGCCTTTGCTGCAGGTGCTGATATTCGCGAGATGAAAGATAAAACTTTTGATGAGGTTACATCAAAAAATTTCCTTCACGACTGGGACCATATTAACACCATCACAAAGCCCATAATCGCCGCAGTGTCCGGCTTTGCTTTGGGTGGCGGTTTTGAATATGCGCTGCTAAGCGACATCATTATTGCAAGCGAGACTGCAAAGTTCAGCCTGCCAGAAACAACAATAGGCGTGATCCCCGGCCTCGGTGGCACGCAGCGCCTTGCTCAAGCCATTGGTAAGTCGAAAGCGATGGAGATGATCTTAACAGGCCGTATGATTGATTCGAGCGAAGCTGAGCGCGCTGGCATTGTTGCTCGCGTGGTTCCAACTGAAAAGCTTCAGGAGGAAGCATTAGTTCTCGCCACAAAAATCGCCAGTCTTTCTCAGCCCGTAATTAAAGCTGCAAAAAAAGCTGTGTTATCAGCCTACGAAATGCCAATGGCGCAAGGTGCTGTTAACGAACGCACACTGTTTCATTCCATGTTTAAGTTGCATGATCAAAAAGAGGGCATGGCCGCTTTTCTCGAAAAACGTCCGCCCAAATTTGAAAATCGATAATTAGACGGGGCGGACTTCCGTAACTTCCGGCACAAAATGGCGCAGGAGATTTTCAATGCCATGCTTTAACGTGGCAGTTGATGATGGGCAGCCAGCGCAAGAGCCCTTCATATTCAAATAGACAATGCCTTCTTTGAACCCCTTGAAGGTAATGTCGCCACCATCTTGCGCAACAGCCGGGCGCACACGGGTATCGAGCAGGTCTTTAATGGTCTTTACAATCTCGCCATGTTCATCAGCAAAAAACTCATCACCCTGAATTTCTGTCTGGTCTTCACCAACAAGAATAGGCGCGCCTGAAACATAATGGTCCATGATGAGGCCAAGAATAGCCGGCTTCAAATGCTGCCATTCGCCAACGCCCTTGCTTACGGTGATAAAATCATGGCCTAAAAACACTCCTGCAACGCCGTCAACGCTGAACAATTTTTCAGCCAATGGTGACTCCAAAGCATCCGATGCTTTTTTATATTCACGCGTTGAACCCGGCAAAACAGGTTTGCCCGGTATGAATTTTAGGGTCGCTGGGTTCGGCGTGGCTTCGGTCTGAATAAACATGAGTAATCCTCTCGGGCTTACATATAGGCTTGTTCACGGCGGTTTTAAAGGGTCAGCTAAGACCCGATAAAGCCCACAATTTTTCGAACATCACGCAGAATGGGCGCCGCAATAGCGCGCGCCCGGTTTGAGCCATCAGCCAAAATAGCATCCACATGAGATGAGTCGCCCTGAAGCCTCGTAATTTCGCCGACAATTGGTGAAAGCTTGGCTACAGCTAAATCTGCCAATGCATTTTTCAGACCTGAAAACTGCCCGCCACCAAATTGTGCCAAAACCTGCTCCTTCGTTTCGCCATTCAAAGCGGCGAATATGTTCACCAGATTATCAGCTTCTGGGCGACCTTTCAGCCCCGCCACTTCCGATGGCAAAGCATCCATATCAGTCTTGGCTTTGCGAATTTTCTTGGCAATGTCATCCGCCGAATCCATTAAATTAATGCGTGATAAATCTGATGGATCAGACTTCGACATTTTCTTAGTACCATCACGCAAAGACATAACCCGCGTAGCCGTGCCCGTGATCATGGGTTCGGTGAGCGGAAAAAACGCGTCGCCAAAACCATTGTCAGCAATTGATTCTGCAAAATCAATATTGAATTTCTGAGCAATATCGCGCGCCAATTCCAAATGTTGCTTTTGGTCTTCGCCGACGGGCACATGGGTGGCCTTATAAGCCAGAATATCAGCAGCCATAAGATTGGGATAAGCATAAAGCCCAACTGAAGCCTGCTCTTTGTCTTTGCCAGCTTTGTCCTTGAATTGCGTCATACGGTTCAACCAACCCAGACGCGCCACGCAATTAAAAATCCAAGCTAGCTCTGCATGCTCTTGAACTTGTGATTGGTTGAAAATGATCGAGCGTTTAGGGTCAAGCCCGCAGGCAATATAAGCCGCTGTTACGTCGCGTGTGGCTTGGCGCAACGCTTTCGGTTCCTGCCACATAGTGATGGCATGCATATCCACCACGCAATAAATGCAATCATTCGTTTCCTGCATTTTCACCCAATTCAACATCGCACCTAAGTAATTGCCGAGATGCAAATTACCGGTGGGCTGCATGCCTGAAAAAACGCGTGGCGTGAATATGGTCATGGATCAAAACTTTCTCATAAGAAGCGGCGCTTATGCCCCGATTATCGGTCTTTGGAAAGCCTGAATTAGCGCTTCATGGCAGCTTTGAGTTCGGAGATTTTGAAAGCTCCAATCGCTTGGGCAATTGCAAAATAACTCACAATCCCTGCCCCGACCACAAGCACCAAGCCCCAGACCGAATGAACGAAATACGAATCCTCGGTAAAGCTTCCACGTAACAACCAAGTGGTTGAAACCAATACGCCAGCCATAAAAAGGCTTGAAAAAATAATCAGCGGCAAACGCTTTCGGCTGCGAGCATCAAAGTGAAAATGGTCTAGCTGACGAAGCCTCAAACCTAATAATATGGCATTTGTCCAGGCCGCAATACTCGTTGCCATGGCAATTCCGATATGCCCAAAAAAGCGCGACAACAGCAAACTTGCGCAGATATTGACAACAACCGAAATGATCGAAAATCGCATAGGCGTGGCGGTGTCTTCGCGGGCATAAAAGCCTGGTTGAAAAACCTTGGTCAACGCAAATGCGGGCAGGCCTGAAGCAAATGCTGCCACTGCTGGGGCCACGGCCAATGTATCTGAATAATGAAAGGCACCATGCTCAAATACTGTATGCAAAATTGGCGCTGCAATCGTCATAAGCGCCGCTGCTGCTGGTAATGTGAGAAACAACGAAAGCTCGAGCCCACGATTGCTGGCATCATTGGCCCCTTGATCATCACCCGATCTGAGTTTGCGCGATAGTGTAGGCAAAAGGACAACGCCGATCGCCACGCCAATAATGCCGAGTGGCAGTTGGTAAAGTCGTTCGGCGTAGTAAAGATTAGCCACAGCACGATCAAGCCCGGTTGCAATCATGGTAGCAATCAACAAGTTAATTTGCATGATGCCGCCTGAAATAATCCCGGGCACGCTGCGTTTTGCAACTTGTTTGACGTCTTGCGTCAACTTCGGCCAGCGCGGCCAGAAGCTTAGTCCGGCTCGTCTGCAGGCAATTGCCAGCAACAAAAACTGTGCAACACCTGAAAGCGAAACTCCGTAGGCAAATATATAACCAGTCGTCGCCGAATTGCCCGTGCCAAAATACCAAGCGACGATATTTGATGAGATCATCACGAGATTCAGCAAGATAGGCGCAGCCGCTGCGGCTGTAAATTTATGCAAACTATTCAGCACTCCACCTTGTAAGGCGGTGAGTGACATGAAGAGGAGATAAGGAAAGCAAATGATTGTAAGATTTGTAGCAAGCGCAATCTTATCAGGCGAACCTCTAAAGCCCGGTGCGATAATATAAATCAACCAAGGCATGGCAATCATTGCAAGCGACGTAAAAACCACCATCCAAGCGAGCAATGCTGAAAAGACATCATGCGCAAACGAATGGGCCGATTCAATACCATCACCTTCGACGCGCTTGGCAAACAGCGGCACAAAGGCGGAATTAAAAGCACCCTCGGCAAAAAGAGTTCGAAATAAATTCGGAATACGCTGCGCGATAAAAAATGCTTCGGCAACGCCGCCCGTGCCCAATGTGAAAGCGACCAGCTGGTCCCTCACAAAGCCGAGAACACGGCTGACTGTGGTATAACCTCCAACTGTGGCTACTGATTTAAAAAGCGACATTTTTTTCTCAGCCCGCTGCCTTTAACTGCTGGGCAGGCGGCGCCAACACGTTCATCAAAGCTTTTTCAATACTTTCTTGGCGATTTTGATTTTCAATTTTTGCCCCCGTCAAATCTGTGACATAAAACACGTCGATTGCCTTTTCCCCGTAAGTAACGATATGAGCTGAGGCGATGTTTAAATTAAGATGAAACAAAGCTTCAGTGAGGCCATGTAACAAACCAACACGGTCAAGCCCGTTAATTTCCACCACGGTATATTTGTTCGATGGTGCATTATCAATGATCACCCGAGGCGCAACAGTAAAGGCCTTAGCGCGGCCTTGAACTTCCTGCGCGCCTGCCAAAGCATCGCGCAATCGCAATTGCCCATGCAACGTTTTTACAATTGAATCACAAACACGTGCCGCATGACGGCGTTCATCCTCTTCGCCCGCAAATTGACGCTGAAGCAATATTGTATCAAGCGCCATGCCATCAGTTGTCGTAAAAATTTGCGCGCCAATGATGTTTGAACCTGCCGCGGCGCATGCCCCAGTGATCAGCGCCAAAAGCCGTGGATGATCGGGCGTGTAGATTGTAATTTCAGTGATAGCGGTAAATGCATCAGTATGCACATCGGTGATCGCTTCGCGCTCTTTTGCGCTGCCCATGAGAGTTTGATGTCGCAACTGGCGATCAACCGAAACATTCAACCAATAAGCATCATAATGCCGCGCGCCAGCAATTTTCTTTTGGTCTTCTGTCCAGTCAGAAAAATTGTTTAAAAACACTTTTTGTGCTTCCTGTACACGCTCTTTGCGCGAAACGGCGGTGTGCCCGCCGCTTAAAACGGGTTCAGCCTCGGCATAAAGCGTCCGCAGCAACTGGCCCTTCCATCCGTTCCACACGCCAGGTCCAACCGCACGGATATCTGCGACAGTAAGAATAAGCAGAAGCTTCAGTCGCTCAGGGCTTTGAACGATTGCAGTAAAATCAAGAATGGTTTTGAAATCATTCAAATCGCGCATTTGCGAAGTCTCGCTCATCAGCAAATGATAACGAATGAGCCATGCAACTGTGTCGGTTTCAGCTTCATTCATTCCCAGTTTTGGGCAAATCTCGCGGGCTACGCGTTCACCGGCAATTGAATGATCTTCTTTACGACCCTTGGCGATGTCATGCAGCAGCGTTGCGACATAGAGTACGCACCGCGATTTAAGAGTTGGAAACAGGGATGCCGAAAGTGGGTGTTCACCCGTCAACGTCCCGCGCTCTAATTGCGACAGAATTCCAACCGCGCGGATCAAATGTTCATCAATTGTATAATGATGATACATGCTGAATTGCATCATCGCGACGATCTTACCAAATTCGGGAATGAAGCGGCCTAGAACGCCTGCTTCATTCATCATACGGAGCAGTGTTTCAGGCGCTGCACTTGCCGTTAAAATATCAAGAAAGATCGCGTTAGCTTCTGCATTCAAACGCAATGTTTCGTCAATTAAACGCAGCGACTTGCGAATGAGCTTGAGGGCATCGGGATGAATTTCGAATCCTGAATGGCCTGCCAGCTTAAATATCCGTAAAATATTGACAGGATTATTTTTAAAAATATTGTCGCTAGTGATGCTGATGCGACCACTTTCAATTTTAAAATCCTGATCACCCTTGAGGCCAATATTTTTGCGAGGGATAAACTTTCCAAGCATGCGAGAAAGCGAAGGTGCATCTTTGAATTGTTTGGCCTCTAAGCTTGCACAAAATATACGAGTAAGATCGCCTACATCTTTGGCAATTAGAAAATAATGTTTCATAAAGCGCTCAACATCGCGCAGGCCTTGATGAGATTTATAGCCAAGCCGTTCTGCCATTTCGACCTGGCGGTCAAAACTCAGGCGGTCTTCGCCGCGCTTGGCAATAAAATGTAGATGACAACGGACCGCCCACAAAAAATCTTCGCATTTTTTAAACAACGCAAGTTCCGCCCGCGTAAATGCCCCCTTCTCAGCCAATTCCGCAGTTGAATTGGTATCAAACAAGAATTTGGCAATCCAGAACAAGGTGTGCAAATCTCGAAGACCGCCCTTACCGTCTTTTAGATCGGGCTCAACAGCATAGCGGCTCTCGCCCGATTTTGCATGGCGCTGATCGCGCTCTGCCAACTTTTCGGTCACGAATTTTTTAGCACTTGTTTGCACAATTTCGTGTCTGAACCGCATAACAAGATTATCAAAAAGTTCTTTCTCTCCACAAATGAAGCGTGCCTCGAGAATTGAAGTGAGAATTGTATTATCGCCTTTGGCTAGCTTTATGCATTCATCAATACTGCGCGTTGCATGGCCCACTTTCTGGCGCGCATCCCAGAGTGCATAAAGCAAAAATTCAACTACACGTGAGGCACGTTCACGACCCTTACCAGACATCAAAAATAAAAGATCTATGTCAGAACCTGGTGCCAATGTGCCACGACCGTAACCGCCAACGGCGATGGTTGAAAGACCAAGCTCTTTATCACCAGGAAATATGCTTGATGCTGCAAAATCGATCACATCGCAGATAACAGAATCTTCGGTTCGTGAAAGATGTTCGGCACAAAGAGTTCCTTTGCCGTCCTTTAGCAATTGCTGTTCGGCCAAATTGCGCGATTCCGAAAGGCATATTTTGATGAGGTCGGAGACAGCATTGCGTGTCGCCAAAACATCTTGTTTGGGCAATTGTTGCAATGCATTAGCAAAGTTCTGTTCAGGCGTCATGGCGAAACGGGTTTATCCAAAAGTTGCTTGAGTTCATAGATTAAAGCATGGGCCTCGCGCGCTGAAACTTCATCGGGCGAAATTTTAAGCAACCTCTCGCGTAGTTCATCTTTTTGAAGTGTTGTGGCATCGGGTCGGCTTACAGTCGAGAATAGCGGCAGATCTTCAATCATGTTGAATTTCTGGTTTTGGTTGCGGCCCTGTTCCAAACGTTTCAGCACTTCAGTGGCCCGCTGAATCACGGGGGCAGGCATGCCCGCTAGTTTCGCAGCCTGAATGCCATAAGATCGCTCGGCGGCGCCTGCGGCTACTTCGTGCAGGAAAATAAGATCGCCTTTCCACTCTTTAACTTTCATGGTCGCGCAATGAAGCTGGTTCAGTCGCGCCGTAAGTGCGGTTAGTTCATGGTAGTGCGTCGCAAATAGACCTCTGCAGCAATTAACATCGTGAAGATGTTCAAGTGTCGCCCAAGCGATGGATAGGCCGTCATAAGTGGCCGTCCCCCGACCAATCTCGTCGAGAATAACCAATGAACGCGCGGTAGACTGATTGAGAATAGCCGCCGTCTCTATCATCTCAACCATAAATGTTGAACGTCCACGCGCTAAGTCATCAGCAGCACCGACCCTACTGTAGAGCCGGTCGACGACACCGATATGCGCCTTGGTGGCAGGCACAAAACTTCCCATCTGCGCCATAATTGCGATCAAAGCATTTTGTCGCAGAAAAGTAGATTTACCCGCCATATTGGGGCCGGTGAGAAGCCAAAGCTTCTTGTGATCATCACTTAAGTTACAATCATTTGCAGCAAAGGCGCGCTCGGTTTGGCCGCGCAATGCCTCTTCAACAATGGGGTGTCGGCCCGCTTCAATTTCAAAAGCTAAACTATGATCTATGACAGGCCGCACATAGCGCCTTTGGTGGGCTAGGTGGGCAAAGCTGACGAACACATCAAGTTGTGCCAATGCCATAGCCGCAGATGAAAGTGTGGCGCGGTATCCCACAATTTCTTGAACGAAAGACTTGAACATTTCAATTTCAAGTGCCAATGCACGCGACGCAGCCAACGCAATTTTTTGTTCGAGTTCGCCCAATTCAATAGTTGTAAAGCGCACGGCACTGGCAATAGTTTGACGGTGGATATAACGCTGCTCAGAGTCTGAAAGCTTTAGAATTTCAGCTTGCTGTGCTGTGATCTCGATGAAATAGCCCAGCATATTATTGTATTTTATTTTGAGAGTTTTGATGCCACTCGCTTCGGCATATTGGGTTTGAAGTGTTGCAATCACCTGGCGCGTATCATCGCGTAGTTTGCGATTTTCGTCGAGGTTAAAGGAAAAGCCGCGAGCGATAAATCCGCCATCGCGCGTCAGATATGGCAGTTCTTCAGACAAAGCCTGTTGTAATTTTTCAGCAAGCTGTGTGGGAACGAAACTTAAATTTTTGATTAGTGCAGCAAGTTGCACTGGTTGCGGTGAAAGACCAACATTAGAATGCAAAACTCCGAGAAGGTTTTTGCACGCATAAATACTATCGCGTATCGCTCCTATGTCGCGTGGCCCCCCGCGATCCGCTGTGATCCTTGCCAATGACCGCTCAAGATCAGGCATCGCTTTTAAAGCCGCTTGCAATTCTTGCATCAAGATTTCGTTATCGTGAAAGAACGAAACCACATCGAGCCTGGTGATGATGGCCTGGGCATCCGCAAGTGGCGCTGCAACAACGTCTGCCAACAGCCTTGTTCCGGCGGCAGTCACAGTCTCGGTCAGACAAGCAAGCAAGCTGCCCTTGCGCTCACCACTTAAGCTGCGTGTAAGTTCAAGGTTCAGTCGCGTCGCCGCATCGATCAAAAGTCCGGCGTCTGGCATTTCGCGCCGTGGTGGCCGAAGATAGGGCATATGGCCAACTTGGGTGATTGAAACATAGTCTATCAGTGCCCCAAGGGCAGCCACATCAACACGACGGAAATCACCAAATGCATCCAAAGTTTCAACTTTGAAATGGCTCTTGAGACGGTGTTCCGCGGCCACACTTTCAAACCGACTTGCGGCAATGGCAGTAATGGCAGCGGCGATCCCTGAAAAAGCAGTTTTGATTATTTCATCATCAAGCAAACCATCATTGACCAACACTTCGCTCGGGTTCAGGCGTGCCAGATCAGCCCCCAGCCGCGCCTCGTCGGTCACGACAACAGCTAACTCGCCCGTTGAAATATCAACATAAGCCAATGCCATGTGACCATTGCCTTTGAAGGCGGTAAAGCAGGCCAGATAATTACGGGCTTTGGAGTCGAGCAGTGAATCTTCGGTGAGAGTCCCGGGCGTAATCAGCCTGACCACATCGCGCGCCACGACAGATTTTGCGCCACGTTTTTTGGCTTCGGCTGGATCTTCAATCTGCTCACAAATCGCTGCACGGTGGCCAAAGCGGATCAGTTTCTGCAAATATTGGTCTATGGCGTGGACGGGAACCCCACACATTGGGATATCAACACCCTTATGTTTACCCCTTTTGGTGAGGGCAATGCCAAGCGTGCCGGAGGCCTTTTCAGCATCTTCAAAGAACAGCTCATAGAAATCACCCATCCGGTAAAGCAGCAAGGCGTCTGGATATCTGGCTTTAATGGCCAAATATTGAGCCATCATCGGCGTTACTACGCTGTCTTCAGCAATAGTTTCCAGTTCGGGACTCTTAAAACTTCGACCTTCCATAAACGTCACATAACAGATATGTCACTGTAACTTCCAATGCTCTTTTGAATGAACTTAAAACTGGGCTATGGTTATTCTAACTGGCAACAATAGGCGTTTTCTTACCATGGCTAAACCCCCGAAAAAAGTAGCAAGGCCCTCTTTTACAGATGATGAAGCGCTAGAATTTCATTCACGCGGGAAGCCCGGAAAACTTGAAATTACACCCACCAAGCCGATGGCAACCCAGCGTGATTTATCATTGGCCTATAGCCCGGGTGTTGCAGTTCCCGTGCGCCGCATCGCCGAAAACCCCGATGCCGCTTATGACTATACCTCGAAAGGCAATCTCGTCGCCGTTATCTCGAATGGTACGGCAATTCTGGGCTTGGGCGATTTAGGCGCTCTTGCTTCAAAGCCTGTGATGGAAGGTAAGGCTGTTTTGTTCAAGCGCTTTGCTGACGTCGATTCCATTGACCTCGAAGTTGATACCAAGAATGTTGATGAGTTTATTGGTGCGGTACGTTACCTCGGCCCATCTTTTGGCGGCATTAATCTCGAAGATATCAAAGCGCCGGATTGTTTTATCATCGAACAGCGCTTGCGTGAGCTAATGGATATTCCCGTGTTCCACGATGACCAGCATGGCACGGCAATTATTTCGATGGCGGGTCTAATCAATGCTTTGCATATTACGGGTCGCGAACTCAAGAAATTCAAACTCGTGTGCAATGGTGCAGGTGCGGCTGCTATTGCCTGCATTGAACTCGCCAAATCATTCGGTGTTCCGCATGAGAACGTTATATTGTGCGATTCAAAAGGTGTCGTCTATCAGGGCCGCACTGAGGGCATGAACCAATGGAAATCGGCTCATGCCGTTCCAACTTCGGCGCGAACCCTTGCCGATGCTATGAAGGGGGCCGATGTTTTTTTGGGGCTGTCAATTGCGGGTGCCTTGACCAAAGACATGGTAAAATCCATGGCGCCAAACCCGATTATTTTTGCGATGGCAAATCCCGATCCTGAAATTTTACCGGAAGATGTGGCCTCGGTTCGCTCCGACGCTATCATGGCAACTGGGCGCTCTGATTATCCAAATCAAGTCAACAATGTTTTGGGCTTTCCCTATATTTTCCGTGGTGCTTTGGATGTGCGCGCCCGTACCATTAACGAAGAAATGAAAATTGCCGCAGCCGAAGCCTTAGCAGGATTGGCGCGTGAAGATGTGCCAGATGAAGTTGCCGCTGCCTATCATGGCTCCAAGCTTTCATTTGGACGTGAATATTTGATCCCAGCTCCATTTGATCCGCGTTTAATTTCGCGCATTCCAGTTGCCGTAGCTAAAGCTGCAATGGCCACAGGTGTTGCACGCAAGAACATTGACGATCTTGAGGCCTATGCGGCTCAACTTTCAGCACGGCTTGATCCGATCGCGGGCACGCTGCAAAACATCTATTCATATGTAAAGAGCCAGCCAAAGCGCGTGATTTTTGCTGAAGGCGAAGAAGAACGCATGATCCGCGCGGCCCATAGTTTTGCAAGCCAAGGCTTAGGTAAGGCCATTTTGATTGGACGCGAAAATGCTGTTCAAAATGCGCTCGATGCTTCAGGTCTCGAGTTGCATGAAAATGTTGAAATTCTCAATGCGCGTATTTCTGAACGAACGAATGAATATGGTGATTTCCTATATGGCCGCCTGCAACGTGAAGGTTTCTTGCACCGTGATTGCCAACGTATGGCTAATCAAGACCGCAACATCTTTGGCGCATGCATGCTAGCTTTGGGTGATGCCGATGCCATGGTGACCGGCCTAACGCGTAACTACTCGGTGGCACTCGATAATGTGCGCCGCGCCATTGACGCAAAACAAGGCCACCGCCCGATTGCGGTATCAATGGCTCTGGTGCGTGGTCGTACCGTGTTTATTGCTGATACATCCATCCACGAACTGCCAACAGCTGAAGAATTGGCTGACATTGCTCAAGAAGCCGCGGGCGTGGCGCGCCGTTTTATGGCCGAGCCTCGTGTTGCCCTGCTCTCCTATTCAACATTCGGTTACCCTAAGGGTGAAAGATCTGAATATGTGCGACGCGCTGTAAAAGTGTTGGATGGCCGCCAAGTCGATTTTGAATATGATGGTGAAATGGGTGCCGATGTTGCCTTATCTTCGGAAGCAATGGCGCAATATCCGTTCTGTCGTTTGAAAGGCCCAGCAAATGTGTTGGTTATGCCGGCGGCCCACTCGGCTTCGATCTCAACCAAGATGTTGCAGCAACTGGGTGGCGTGACCGTTATTGGTCCACTTCTCACGGGCTTATCAAAATCCGTTCAGATTGCTTCAATGTCGGCAACCACGAATGATATAGTCAATCTGGCTGCCATCGCCGCTTTTGACATCAATTGGTAGGCTCGCCGAATCTTGTAAAATAGCGCGGGTTGATATTTGAAATAGGCAGGATAACCAACACATCGATGGTATTGAATACATCATCAATGACAGCGCCGTCGCCGAAGAAGCAACCAAGGCGCATGTACCCTTTGACCAAGGGAGGAAGATGAGAAATGACTGACTTCAAATCTTGTTTCGCACCCACCGTCGTTTCCAAGTTGATGCGCAGTTGAGGATGGGCAGATACACGCCAGTCTTCTGGAACAGTATTTTTTTCGAACAAAAACTGAAGTGAACTTTGGTGGGCCGCAATATCCGTGCCATCGAAACTTGCACAGCCTATCATCACATCGATCTGATTGTGGCGGACATAATTCCAAATGCCCTGCCATAAAATTTCGATCACCGTTGAACTGCGCTCGTCTTTCAATACACAAGAACGACCCAGTTCCAGAAACTTGAGCTCAGGCTTTCGCACCAACAGTGGCATAATATCAAATTCAGACTGGCTATAAAAGCCATGATTTTGGAATGCCACGCTTTGCTTTAATAATCGGTACGTGCCTATGACCGATCCATCGTGGACTAAGTGTTCAGAATTTTTTGTTGCGGTTTCGCGGATGACCAGCAGGTGATCGCAAACATCATCAAATGCGTCACTCTCAATTTTGGCCATCCGATTTTGGGCGTTTAATTTTGCGCCTAGCTCATCGTGAAAGACCAAGTAACGAAGTTTCTGCGCAACGCAAACCTCTTCGCTTGATGTCGCAAGTCTTACTTTTAACACGCCGCGCTTGGTGATTTCAGATTGAGAGTTCAACTAAGCTTCCTTTAGATAAAAAGAGCTATAGCTAATCTATCATAAGAATGCGAATTTTGGACCGCGCGAAAAGTCTATGCGGCAATCAGGTGGCCGAGAAGGCGTTCTATTTTTTCTTCGAGATCGACCTGATCGAAAGGCTTGGAAAGATGATCATTCATTCCTGAGGCCAAGCAAGCTGCGATGTCTTCAGCGCGAACATTAGCCGTTAATGCCAAAATTAGAAGTGGCTTTTGGTTTGGCAGTTCCTTTTCGCGCAGGCGAATGGCCTTTGAAGTTTCCAAGCCATCAAGTTTTGGCATTTCAATATCGAATAGAGCGAGGTCAATTTTTTGACCACTATCAAAATAATTCAATGCTGCCAAACCATTGGAAACATGATGAACTTGGTGGCCGCTTCGTTCAAGCATTGTGCGAATGAGCAACGCATTAACGGGGTTGTCTTCAGCAAGGAGAACTGAAAGTCCAGCATTGACCTTCGGTTTTACTTTTGCCTTTGCTACAATCGCCCTTAACTTGGTGCTGGCTTGTTCAACTACATCATTGCTGTGTTCGGACATGAGGGAAAGCAAGCTGGATCCCCGCAAGGGTTTAAGCAGGTAGCCAGCGAAGGGCTTCCCCAAAAAGAGTTTGTGGGATCGGCGCTCTTCAGCTCTCATCATTACCCAAACTTTTGGCGTTCTATCAGAATGTTCTGCGTTCCTCGATGCCCATTTCTTTAAACTAGGTTCAAAGCTCAAGTCGGCAATTATTTGCAGCTCAGAGTTAGGCAATTTCAGCAATCTCTGTAATTCGGCCGCAGTCTCGACGCGGGTAACATCAGCGCCAAACTGAATTAATCGCATTTCCAAATGCCGAGAACTCACTCCACCATCAAGTGCAAGAGCAAATTTAGTATTGACCAAGGGCTGTATTTCATGAGTTTTTGGGCGTTGGTATGGTCCGGGTAAGATGATCTCAAAACAGCTGCCTTCGCCGACTTTACTCGAAACCTCCAACGTCCCACCCATCCCGACAACTAAATTACGGCTAATGACAAGTCCTAAACCCGTTCCACCAAAGCGTTTTGCGGTGTTGGCATTGGCCTGCACAAAGTCTTGAAAAATGCGCGCAGCTTCTTCGCTCGTCATGCCAATTCCAGTGTCGGTGATTTTAATCACCAGTTGATCATTCGAATCGAGGTCTATATCGATCGCAACACCACCTTTTTCTGTAAATTTGATTGCGTTGCCTGCCAAGTTGAAAAGGATTTGTCGCAATTGCAGTTCATTGCTTTCAATCAGCTCTGGAATTTCACAACTGACATGGCCAGAAATTTCAATGCCTTTCGCATGAGCGCGGGGCGCCATAAGTTCGGTCAAGTTTTCGACGAGAAGATTGAGGTTAACGTGCTTTTTCGCCGTGACTGATTGGGCTTTGGCCGTATCAAGAATTTCGTCGATAATTGATAACAATGTGCGGCTTGAGGAGTTGGCGGTTGCGGTATAGTTAAGTTGCTCTGGTGTGAGTTCGGTTTCGAGCAACAAGCCAACCATGCCGATGACTCCATTAAGTGGTGTTCGAATTTCGTGACTCATGGTGGCCAGCAACCTCGATTTTTCACGGGCTGCGGCCTCTGCAGTGTCGCGCGCCAGCTCAGCTGTTGTGATTGCAGTTAAAAGTTCATGCAGTCGTTGTTCTTGGATCACATAAAGAATTCGGATTGCAGTTATAGCAATCAAGAATGTGCCGACCAGCAAAGTCGTGCTTGCTATAATGAAATGACCCGAATGAGCGGACACCATGACAATCGCCACAAGTGCCAAGCTTGCCACAACAGCCGCCAAGCCGACAGAAACCGCCGTTTTCTGATTGCGGGCACTATTGGCCGTCAGTCGGCTGGCCAGAATTTTATTGTGATCCATCTGTGTCAACGCAATGCAACTCACTCAGAAATTTAAACCTTTTTGACATGCATGGATTGCGAAATGATTACGCTGTTGAATCACAGTAAACAGAGGCTAAACGGTTATGCAGCTTGCCTGAGCCCCGCTGGCTTTTGCCGGTAACTCAAAGCCTCAGCCAAATGCAGGCGCGAAATATTCGCACTACCATCAAGGTCTGCGATGGTACGGGCCACGCGGAGCACGCGGTGATAACCCCGCGCTGATAGATTCATGGCATCAGCAGCATCGCGGATCAAAGTCATACCAGCAGCATCGAGAACGGTAATGGCTTCGAGCACATCACCATCGGCCTGGGCGTTCACGCGTAAATTTGGACGACCCATTTCAGCAAAACGCTGCAGTTGAATTGTTCGTGCTTTGGCCACACGGATTGCAACATCAGCACTTTTTTCTTTGGGCGATGGCAAGATCAAATCCGTGGCGCGCACGGCTGATAATTCAATTTGCAAATCCATCCGGTCAAGCAAAGGCCCTGAAATGCGCTGTTGATAATCTGCTGCACATCGCGGGCCCTGCCTGCAGGTATGGCCAGGTTCGCCAGCCATACCGCATTTGCATGGGTTCATGGCGGTGATCAATTGAAAGCGCGCAGGGTAGGTAATGTGATAGTTGGCACGCGCCACCACAGCCTCGCCAGACTCCATCGGCTGGCGCAAAGCTTCAAGAACACGGGGCTGAAATTCGGGGAGCTCATCAAGGAATAATACACCATGATGAGCTAATGCCATCTCGCCCGGCTTGGCGCGAAGGCCGCCACCAACCAAAGCTGGCATGGAAGCGGAATGATGAGGTGCGCGGAAAGGCCTGCGACGCGTGAGTTGCCCGTCCTTCAATTCACCACCGAGGGAAGCGATCATCGAAATGTCGAGCATCTCGCGCGCGTCCATGGGCGGCAGGATGGAGGGCAGGCGCTGGGCCAGCATGGATTTGCCAGCACCCGGCGGGCCGACCATGATAATGTTGTAGTCAATTAATTGTGATGGTTTCGACCGATGTTCCTACTAAGTTCCCATCCTCAGTTTCCATCTAACAATTCGGGTATCTACAGTTTATCTTCGGGGTTCAGCCCCCCCAAATGCCGCGAGTAACAAGAAGAGCTTGTACTAGGGCCTGTCCTCAATTAGGGGATTCGCAAATCAGCTAAAGCGTGATTCATAGGGAGCCTTCTGTTGGAGGGCTTTGCAATGAAACGGTATGGTTTGCGTGATGACCAGTTTGCCCGGATCGAAATGCTTCTGCCGGGT
>JANYLQ010000016.1 GCA_025363755.1 Hyphomicrobiales bacterium
CTGGCCTTGATGTGATGATCAAGCCGGGTGGCCCCGACATTGCACCAGAGCAAGTGATCGCCGGTGGTGGCGCTGACGTGATTGTCGATTGGTTGCCGGCAGCTCTCGCTTCACGCGAGAAGGGCAACAAGCTGGTGAACATTGCGCAACCGTTCAAACATTCGGGCCTCATGCTTACCTGTCGCAAGGACACGGGCATCAAAACGCCAGCCGATCTAAAAGGAAAAACCTTGGGCGTGTGGTTTTATGGCAACGAATATCCATTCTTGTCATGGATGTCGAAGCTTGGCCTGAAAACGGATTCAGACATTAAGGTGCTGAAGCAGGGCTTCAACGTAGACCCATTGCTGCAAAAGCAAGCCGATTGCATTTCCACCATGACCTATAATGAATACCACCAAGTGCTGGAAGCTGGAGTGAAAGCTGAAGATCTTGTTGTGTTCAAATATGAAGATCAAGGCGTGGCAACACTTGAAGACGGTCTTTATGTTTCAGAAGACAAGTTGAAGGATCCGAAGTTCGTTGAAACCATGGCGAAGTTTGTCAAAGCCTCGATGATGGGTTGGGCTGATATGGCCAAAGACCCTGCGGGCGCTGTGAAAACCGTGCTTGAAAATGATGCTTCCGGTTCGCAAACTGAAGCTCATCAAACTACGATGGTTGAAGAAGTAAACAAGCTGGTTGATGGTTCGGATGGCACGCTTGATACAGCCGCCGCTGACCGCACCGTGGCCACGCTGCTTTCTGGTGGCTCTGATCCCGTCATCACTAAGAAGCCTGAAGGCGCATGGACTGATGTGGTGACAAAGGCTGCTGCCGCGTTGAAGTAACCGAGAATGCAAGGGGCGGCTTGGGTCGCCCCTTTTTTAATCAGCATACGGAGCAATATCATGACCACAATTCTCATTCGCGGCGGCACTGTTGTTAATCACGATCTTTCAGAACGCGCCGATGTTCTGATTCAAGATGGAAAGATTGTGGCTATTGGTGACAAGCTGATGGGGGATACGATTATTGATGCGGGTGGCTGTTTTGTGATGCCGGGCGGCATTGATCCGCACACGCATTTGGAAATGCCATTTATGGGCACGGTAACGGCGGATGATTTTGAATCGGGCACACAAGCGGCCCTCTCCGGCGGCACTACCATGGTGGTTGATTTCTGTTTGCCAGCGCCGGGCGAATCCATGCTCAAAGCTTATCAAGCATGGCGTCATAAGGGTGAAAAAGCAGCTTCGGATTATTCGCTGCACATGGCAGTGACCCAATGGTCACCGATGATCCATGATGAAATGGAAACGGTGGTGAAGACATACGGCATCAACACCTTCAAACATTTCATGGCCTATAAGGGCGCATTGATGGTGAATGATGATGAGCTATATAATTCATTTAAACGCTGCGCTGAACTTGGCGCACTGCCATTGGTGCACGCTGAGAATGGCGATGTGGTGGCAAGGCTGCAAGCCGATCTGCTGGCGCGTGGTGTGACTGGCCCTGAAGGCCATTCTTATTCGCGTCCGCCGGAAGTTGAAGGCGAGGCCGCCAACCGCGCCATTATGATCGCTGATATGGCGGGTTGCCCTTTATATATTGTGCATGTGTCTTGCGAGCAAACCCATGATACCATCAGGCGCGCCAAGCAGGCGGGGCAGCGGGTTTATGGTGAGCCGCTGGTGCAATATCTGGTTTTGGATGATTCCGAATATCAAAACAAGGATTGGAACCATGCCGCCACGCGCGTGATGAGCCCGCCGTTTCGCAATAAGAAACATCAGGATTCGCTGTGGGCTGGTTTGCAATCGGGCACACTTTCAGTGGTGGCCACTGATCATTGCGCGTTCACGCTTAAACAGAAGCAGATGGGCCTTAAAAACTTTACGCAGATTCCAAATGGTACGGGAGGGTTGGAAGACCGCTTACCCGTATTGTGGAATGCGGGTGTGAATACAGGTCGATTGACGAAGGAGGAATTTGTTGCCGCAACATCGACAAACATCGCACGCATTTTAAACATGTATCCCAAGAAGGGTGCCGTGCGCGTGGGCAGCGATGCTGATATCGTGATCTGGGATCCAAAAGCCACCAAGACGATCAGCGCTAAAAAGCAAATCAGCCGAGTCGAATATAATGTGTTTGAAGGCTATGTGTGTAACGGTGCTCCAAAGACCGTGATCTCGCGCGGCAAGATCGCCTGGGACCAAGGCGACATGCGCGCCAAGGCAGGCGACGGCGACTTCATCCAGCGGAAACCCAACGCCCCCGTGCATCAAGCCAATGCGATTTGGAAGGGTGTTACGCAGCCGCAGGGGGTGAAGCGAATTGAGGTGACGCCTTGAAAAATAACTCTTCGTCTTTTCCGTCAGATGATTGGAGCACGTATCAGAGAAAAAGGCTCATTTTATCCAATGATACAGAGCCGATTATTGTTAGACCCGGAGAAGCAACAATTTGCACTTGGACATTTCTCAAAGTACTCCACCTTTGCCTCGCAACTCCAATAGTTATGATTAGACATGCGACATTTGCAGACAACGCACATTTTACTGCGAAGCAACTACTCGATGGCATTTCGTTAGCTGCAGACTCTTCTGCTCCGCTAGATCCCTTTTCTCCGCCGAAAGAGGGTGCGGGGCCATTCTTGAAAGAAGTTCGTTCTGTCAGCGCCGAAGTCAACGAAATGGTTTTCGTGAAGATAGTCGACAATTTCACAACATATTTGTCTGAACTTCTTAGAGACGTCTTGAGGATCAAACCCGAGTTGTTAAAGTCTAGTGAGACAATCTCATATGAGTTTGCCTTGTCGTTTCATACCATCGAAGAGTTGAGGGAAACTATTGTTGACAGAAAAGTCAACGATTTAACTTATCTAGGATTTCCAAAGTTATTGTCTTGGATGTCCTCAAAGCTGGGTCTAGCGGAGCTTCAAAATTGCCCGTCAGCGAGCACTGTTTCCCATGCAATCGAATTGAGAAATTGCATAGTACATAACAGAGGAAAAGCGAGCCCTAAACTCATTCAATCGTTTGGATCGCAAATAACGCAAGCAATTGGATCACAAATAGAAATATCAATTGATGATTTATACTTGGCGGGTGTTTCAACGTGGGCAATCGTCGAAAAAATGGATGTGTTGGTTGGTGAGAAATTTGGATTGAAATTTGAGCAGAACACCGAAACATCTAATTAATACTCAAGAGCAGACAAATTCGTTATTCATAAAAAGCGGTATTACGGTGACAGCGCATTCAACCACATAACTTTCATCTCTCCGTCACCCCGTCGAAGGACGGGGTTGGGCTTTTTTCCCGTTGCGTTGTAGAGAGTAAGCCCGATCCCGTCCTTCGACGGGATGACAGTGTGCGGTAGAGGGTGATCTCATTTTTTGGACATGTAGAAGGAGGAAGAATTGAAACATAATAGTAAAAACTTATTGGCAGCTGTATTCTGCCTTGTTGCTAGCTTCAGTGTCCTGTCAGAGGCAGCGAACGCAAAAGAAAAGCCGGTTGCCTTTAAAAAGGGAAGTTGTGCCGACCGGTTGTTTCAGGTCAAAAAATCCCGGGGACATTGGTATGCCTATGCGCAAAGCGCAGCTGATGCGAAACGAAATTTTTCATGCACTTCCTCTGGTCAGCAATCCAGCAAAGCACAAGCCATCAACGTTGCTGTGCGTGACTGTAATCGCCAAGTTGCCATTCTGCCAACTTGGGGCAAAATTGGATCTTGCAAGGTTAGATTTGTGAAATAAACGCGCGTGTTTATGGCGCCAAAATTGTTGGCATTTCCGGTGACTGTGTCGCTGTCATCACGATAGTGGATTGGGAGATGTGAGTGCCTCCCTCCGGCACTCACACCACATTTCAATTTCCGGTGATTAACACAGCCTTGCCCGCATCCGTCACAATCTTCACTGTGCCGCCTGTCATGTCGGCGTGATAGGCGTCGGCACTTGGCTTTCCCGTATTCATGAAGCTGATGATATCGCCAGCCACTTGTTGTGGCGCATCCCACTGCACATTGTGGCCGATTTCATTTTCTTGAAAGCCCGATTTTGGCAAAAGCTTTGTGCCATATTGCTTCCACACAAAGGGGGCCTTGCTGGTGCGAAGCGCTGCCAACATTCCAGTCTGATCAGGTTGGAAATAGAAAATGGCATCCTGCCCACCCCATAACACCAATGTTGGTGTGGTGAGCTTGGCCAATGCCGCGGTGTTGTCAAATTCCAACAGTGCTGATGTTGCTCCAATCCACGTGCCCATTTTGGTCACAGCAGTATCAGGAACGATGGAGCCCACAAAGGCTTGATCGGCTACCGGATCAACATCCCAGTTTTTTAAAATCCAATCATCGGCCTTTGGGTCAGCATCGCGCGGGGTTGCGTTCCACACGGCTTCAGGGTTGGTGATACCTTTCGCGTCCAATGCCTTTTTCCATGCGCCCATAACAGGCTCTTTCAACACATATTCGCTTATAACTGGGTTGTCTTTGGAGCTATTGGTGGTGGCCAGCAGAATAATTTTTTCAATTCGTTCCGGGCGGTTTAAGGCCGTCACCTGCGCAACTATCGAGCCCATCGAATGGCCGGCAAGTGTGGTCTTGGCGATGCCCTTCTCATTCATGAACGATACAACATCAGCCGCAAAAAGCGCTGGTGCAAAGCAGGCCTTTGGCGAAGCCATGCAAGCTGCATTTGAGGGCATGGAACTGCCACCATGGCCGCGTTGATCAAGCGCGAAAATATGAAGCGAAGGATCGGCAGCATGAAGGGCCGCCATGGCAGGGGCCCATGAACGCGCCGTGTCAGTCAGGCCGTGCAACAGAATGAGCGGTTTGCCATCAGCTGGGCCAACTTCCACATAAGCCATGTGAATGCCGGTATGGAGATCAACAAAACACTTGGTGCCATCAACCGTGGTGCAGCCTTCGGACTTCGCACTTACAGGTTGATCTGCTGGTTTTGCGGCCACGGGTAAGTCTGGGACATCTGCCGCCATTGCTGCCGGAGCAAAAGCTAAAATGCCAAATGCAAGCAATGTGGCGCTTGCCAGTTTTGTTGCAGTGTTCATAAAAATCTCCGCCTTTAAGTTTTGTTTTGCCAAGTGTAGGCTGAAGACAGCAAAATCGCAAAGGGATAGACAATGATCCGCCACACAGCTGTCTTTAGATTGAAACATGAAGCTGGCTCTGCCGCGGAAGCCAATTTTTTGGCCGCGCTCGCCAAACTCAAATCAATCAAGGGTGTGGAAAAATTTGAAGTGCTGCGGCAGGTGAGCCCAAAATCAGAATTTAAGTTTGGTGTGTCGATGGAGTTCGCTGATCAAGCTGCCTATGATCGCTATAATCTTCATCCCGATCACGTGGCCTTTGTGCAGGGTCGCTGGATTCCGGAAGTGGTGGCGTTTACTGAGATTGATTATGTGGCGCTGGATCTAGTTTAACGGTTCACACTTGCGCAAATGCATTAGCTGGTGTTCTATATGAGCTCACTGATTGGAGCATACGCACATGGAATATCGTCAACTCGGCAGGTCTGGTCTAAAAGTTTCGCTGCACACATTGGGCACCATGAATTTTTCCGGCGAAGGTTTTTTCGGCATGGCGGGAAGTCTCTCGGTCGCTGAATCAAAAAAGCTTGTTGATATGGCGGTTGATCATGGTGTGAATTTGCTCGACACGTCGAATGCTTACACCACCGGAAAATCGGAGGAGGCGCTTGGTGCTATTCTCAAAGGCCGCTCTGATCAATTGATGGTGGGCACCAAAGTGCGCTTTGCGATGGGCAAAGGCCCGAACGAACAAGGTCTTTCACGCTTTCACATCATCCATGAAGCCGAAGCCAGCTTGAAGCGGTTGGGCCGCGATCACCTTGATCTTTATTTCCTGCATGAATGGGACGGCATGACACCGGTTGCTGAAATCATGGAGGCGCTGGATACGCTCGTGAAGCAGGGCAAGGTGCGTTATGTGGGCTGCTCGAACTTCTCGGGCTGGCACATCATGAAATGCATGATGGCGGCAGACCGACATAATTTCCAAAAGTTTGTGGTGCAGCAAATTCATTACACCATTGAAGCGCGCGAAGCCGAATATGAATTGATGCCGATTGCGGTTGACCAAGGTGTGGGCATTCAAATTTGGAGTCCGATTGCTGGTGGGTTGCTGTCTGGCAAATTTACGCGCACGCAGAAACCCGATATTTCGCGCCATCTTTCGGGTTGGTCGGAACCACCGATCCGCGATGAAGAGCGGCTTTATAAAATTATCGATACGCTGATTGACGTTGGCAAAGGCCATGGCGTTTCAGCGGCGCAAGTAACGTTAGCTTGGGCAGCCACGCGTCCCGGCGTTGCATCGATCATCGTGGGTGCGCGCAATGAAGTGCAGCTGAAAGACAATCTTGCCGCTGCATCGTTGAAATTGACAGCTGATGATCTGAAGAAGCTGGAAGATGTAAGTGCGCTTCCACTGATTTATCCTTATTGGCACCAGTTTAATTCAGCATCAGAACGTTTGGGCGCATCAGACCTCACACTCTACGCGCCGCATATTGCCAAGCGCGGATCGTGATTTTGATTATTGCTTCTTAAGTTTCAAGGTTGACCAAAAACGTTCGATGATCGGTTCCTCGGCTGCTCCCATGTCATGATTGATCCTGGTCATCGCGATAATGCCGCCGTCTCCTGAATCGGTGGCGAGTACTTGCAAATCAACATCGTCGTTCTTGTGCTTGAGGTTGGCACGCAGCCCCTTCATCACCGTGCCATCAGCAAGGGTTCGTGAAAAATCGGATTTGTTCATGGTGTAACCCGTAGCCAGATCATCGGCAGATAGCTGCTTTAGCATCAACTCAGTCAAACTTGCTGGATTGAGGGTATCATATTGCTGGATGATGATAAGCGTGCCTAATGCTGATGCTGTGAGATATTGGTGGATGTCTCTTTCAATATCGGTGGTGGCCACTGAAAGATCACTGCGATGTTCAAATGAAACAACATCCTTTGTGAAAGTGCTGAACTCTTTGCGTTTCAAGCCAATGGTGATGTCTGTGCCTTCTTTGGTTTTAGCCACCACTGAACCGTCAAGGCCAATCTCATAGTCTTTGCCCTCCACACTCAGCACATAATTTTTACTATCTTCAGCAAGCATCGGATGTGATAAAAACATGAGAGATATGAAGAGAGCAATCAGCTTAGTTTTCATCGCAGCCTCGAAATTTGAAAATATCTAATTCCACCAACCCTTAGCCTTTTTCTCAGGTTGCCGCAGAACAGTTTCACCATCCTTCTTTGGTTCGATTTCCATCAGCCAACGATGAACCGGACTCATGCGCTCGTAGAGTGCCTGTGTCAGGTGGTCAATCTGCACGAGTTGCTGAGGCAAATCACGGCGCGTGTAAGTTAGATGCAGCATACGGCGATAGGTGTTATCTTTTTTCATGGTGCCGGAGTGCCACATCGAAGAATTGCAAATGATGGCGGAACCTGCCGGAGCCTCGACCAAGACTTCACCAGGATATGGTGCACTCAAATCTTTGGGCACGCGTGCTTGGTCTTCCGCTGATAACGGCGCAGGCACCCAGTCGCCGATGTTCACATAAGGCACGTTGATCGGTGCCCACCAATGGGATGTTGGCACAACGCGTGTTGGACCATTGTTGAATGTCATGTCATCAAACATAATCATGGTGTTGACCACCCACCAATCATCTTTAAAATTTTTTGGCACATCAACGTGCAAATCCTGATTGCCATATCCCTTCACAGGATCGCGCGCATTTGCGCCATGAAGTTTTATCTCGCCCAGTAAATAAGCCGAGGCAGCAAGTACTTCTGGAATTTCCAAACATTTGTCAAAAGCTGTGGTTTTGTTAAAAATATTCGACAGGCGACGTGCTCCTGGTTCAACGTGCACTTCATGGCCGCCGCGATCATTTTCCGCAGCGTGAATGCGCTCGAATTCAGAGCGCATGGTTTCAATATCGGTTTTGGACAAAACATTTTCGACGATGAAGAAGCCGTTCTCATCGAGTTCGGCTTTTTGTGCTAAGGTAATAGCATGAGAGCCAATGCCCAATTCATGTAGCGATTGTCTGGTATACATACACACCTCCCACTATTGTTTCGCGCGAGATTGGGTCTGATTTTTTGATGAGTCAAGTTGGCGCTTTTTGATTTGCCAACTTTGTTTTATTGCTTCAAAAAATGAGTATATTGACGGCCTCTTAAAATGGTATATACTATTTCTAAATTTGTATATACTGGAGCGCATCATGACATTTTATGTTAAAGATCCTGCGACTGATAAGGCGGTTCGAAAACTGGCCAAACTGAAGGGCACAACTTTGACTGAAGCTATCCGCAGTGCGGTTGAAGCGGAGTTAGAGCGGGAAAAAAATGAGATTAATGAAAAAGCCATAGATGCGATTATCGCGCGCTTTGCTTCATGGCCAAATACTGGGCTGAAGGCGGATAAAGAATTTTTCGATAGTTTGAACGACGAATGAGAGTGTTCGTTGATGCTTCGGCTGTCGTTGCAATTATTGCCAATGAGCCTGATCGCCAAGTGTTGCACGAAAAACTCAAGCGGTATAAACAGCGGCACCTGTCGGGAATGGTTACCTATGAATCAGTTCTCGCTTTACAGAGACTAAGTGGCGCAAACTTTGATCAGATGCTGCAACTGGTTCAGGGATTTCAGCATTCTTACGCGTTCATTCGCGAACCTGTTGTCATTACGCAGAAGGTCGCAGAAACGGCCATCGGCGCTTTTGATAGGTATGGAAAGGGTAGGCATCCCGCGAGGCTTAATATGGGAGACTGCTTTTCCTATGCCTGTGCGCGGGACATAAAAGCCAAGCTGCTGTTCAAAGGCAATGACTTCGGCCAAACTGATATTGAAATTGCATGAAAGCATAAGCGATGACATCAAAAACTAATCTCACCATCAATCCGCAACGTCTGTGGGACTCGCTTATGGAGACCGCTCAGATGGGCGCTACGCCCAAGGGTGGTATTAAGCGGCTGACGGTTTCAGATGAAGACAAGCGGGTGCGTGATTGGTTCAAGGCTGAGTGTGAAAAGCTTGGCTGTGTGGTTGAGGTTGATGAAGTTGGCAACATGTTTGCCACCCGCGCGGGCAAGCGCAAGGACTTGGCACCTATTGCTTTGGGATCACATCTTGATACTCAACCCACAGGTGGCAAGTTTGATGGTGTGCTGGGTGTGCTTGGTGCATTGGAGGCAATGCGCACTTTGGTTGATATGGGGTACGAGACCAACGCGCCGATTATGATCGTGAATTGGACGAATGAAGAAGGGTCGCGTTTTGCGCCGGCCATGTTGTGTTCTGGTGTTTATGCAGGCGTGTTTACGCCGGAATATGCCTATTCGCGCGAAGACCGCCAAGGTATTAAGCTCGGCGATGAGTTAAAGCACATTGGCTATAAGGGGACGCATAAAGCAGGCGCGATAAAATTCTCTTCAATGTTTGAACTCCATATTGAGCAGGGGCCAATTCTTGAGGCGGAGTCAAAGATGATCGGCGTCGTTACGGGCGTTCAAGGCATGCGCTGGTATGAGGTGACAGTGACGGGCCAAGAGAGCCATACCGGTGCAACACCTATGGGTCTTCGCAAAAATGCCTTGCTTGCAGCAGCGCGTATGATTGATGCGATCAATGATGTGGGCACATCACATTTGCCTGGTGTTGCATCAGTGGGTTTGATCGAGAACAGGCCAAACAGCCGCAACGTGGTTCCAGGCGAGGTGTTTTTCACTGTTGATCTGCGTCATCCCGATGAGAAGATACTCGATCGGATGGAATCCTCTTTCCGCGCGATGCTTCCAAAGATTGCAGGTTCACTCAAAGTGACATACGACGAAAAATGTATTTGGAAATCGCCTGCCGTGAAATTTGCACCGGAGCTGATTGAGTGTGTGCGCACAGGTGCAAAGCAAGCAGGCTTTACCTCGCGCGAAATGGCTTCAGGTGCAGGCCATGATGCAGCTTATATTGCGCGGGTGGCGCCAACCACCATGATCTTCGTTCCATGCCTTGGCGGCATTTCGCATAATGAGGCGGAATCTACAACGTTGGAAGAATGTGGTGCTGGTGCGCAAGTGCTGCTCAATGCCGTGTTGGCGCACGATGCGACTTATGCATGAGGAATGATATTGCTGCGAGGGCAAAAGAAATTGCGCTTGAGCTAACATCTTGGCCGTCGGTAACAGGCTCGATAGATGAGGCTAATTACGCTGAGCGATTAGCTTCTTTTCTTGAGCATTTCGACAAGGTTTGGACCTTGCCTATAGAGAATGATCCCACTGGTCGCAGCAATGTCTTTGCTTTGAAGCAGGGGCGATCAAACAAGACTATCGTTTTGACCGGGCATTTTGATGTGGTGTCAATTGAAGATTTTGGTTCGTTGCAAGATTTGGCTTTTCAATCCGAAAAATTAAAAACAGAAATCGTTGTGAAATTGAAAGCGACCGGCGAAAACCCTGCGGCATTAGCCGACTTTCAAAGTGGTAATTTTTTACCGGGTCGTGGGCTACTCGATATGAAAGCGGGGCTGGCTGCTGGAATTGCTGCGATGGAATTTTATAAAGGCGAACTATCAATTCTATTTCTCGCAGTGAGCGACGAAGAGGAACGTTCAGCGGGGGCAAGGTCTGCTGCGCCATTGCTTAGGAAGATTGCTGATGACAACGTGCTGGATATAGAGTTGGTCATCAATCTCGATGCGATCTCGGATCAAGGTGATGGTTCGGTCGGTCGTGTGATTACCTATGGTTCCATCGGCAAACAACTGATTACTGCTTTCGTACACGGCAAACAGACTCATGCCGGCTATCCGCAAGACGGCGTGAATGCTGCATACGTGGCGGCTGAATTAGTAACGGAATTTGAGCTTGCCTCAGATTTGTCGGAGACGACGGATGGAGAAATCGCCGCTCCGCCGACAGCACTTTATGCAAAGGATTTGAAACAGCACTATAATGTTACGACGCCTGCGCAGGCTTTTGTCTATTGGAACACGATGCAACATAAGCGTTCGCCTGCTCAGGTTTTTGAATTGGTGATGGCCCATGCACAAAAGGCTGTGGATCGTGCGCATAAGCGAACCGGTCATGAAATTGATTTGATCAGCTACGCCGAGTTGGAAAAACGTGCAGGCCAAAAAGCTGCAAAGCAAGTTGCATCGCTCAACCTTCCTGAGCAGTCGCGATTGGCGACTGCCGAGATGGTTGCTGCTGCTAATCTCACTAAGCCAACAGTCATCATGGGATTTGGCTCTATTCCATATCCAGCGGTTTTGATGAGTGATCACAAACTGCGCGGCGCTATTGAAAATGCAGTGAGGCCATTTGCTATTGGTTCGGTGAATTACTTTGCTGGCATTTCGGATATGAGTTTCTTTGGCGAAGCGTCGGGCGATCTTTCTATTGTGGCTGCGAACACGCCAATCTGGGATACGGGCTTTATGATGCCGGAAGCCGCAGGTTACCCTTGCATCAATCTCGGGCCATGGGGCAGAGACTATCATCAATGGTTAGAGCGGTTGCATGCGCCATATGCTTTTGAGGTTCTGCCGCTTGCTTTGCTGGCGGTGATTGATGCTGTGGCGGCCTTGAGCTAAGAGCGCAAAAACAAACAGGAGAAGAACATGACGATTAAGCGAATTGGTATGGGCAAGCGCATGAGTGCTTGTGTGGTTTATGGCGGCGTGGCGCGCCTTGCTGGCTTTGTGGCTGAGGCTGCTGTGGGCAAATCTGTGAAGGAACAGACGGCTGATATTTTGGCGCAGATTGATGCGACACTGAAAGAAGCTGGCACCGATAAAACCAAGTTGCTGAAAGCCAATATCTGGCTGACTGATATCGGCACGTTCGGCCAAATGAATGAAGCTTGGGACGCTTGGGTCTCGCAAGGCCACACGCCAGCGCGCGCAACTGTTGAGTCAAAACTCGCAGCGCCAGGACTAGACGTTGAAATTATGGTTGAGGCTGCAATCTAAGACTGCCTCATAAAAGTCACATTCCCCTCTATGGTGCACCGCAACATAGAGGGGTTTATTGATGAAGTTAGTTTTACCAGCCATTTTGGCACTCGGTCTATTTGCTGCGCCTGTTCATGCTGCAACAGGTTGGGCATCATTTTATAAGTCGGGTCGCCTCACTGCCAATGGCGAACATTTCAAGCCAATGGGCATGACTTGCGCACATCGCAAACTGGCATTCGGCACAAAATTGAAAGTGACGAATTTGCGCAATGGCCGTTCGGTGATTGTGCGGGTCAATGATCGCGGGCCATTTATTCGCGGGCGCATTCTGGATTTGAGTTTGGGTGCGGCTAAACTGATTGGTCTCACGGCTTCAGGCGTAGGCAAGATCAGTTTCACAATCATCAGCTAATCGTTGGTCCATTTTTTAAAAGCGCTGGAGTTGCTCTGGCGCTTTTTTATTGGCACAGTCCTAATCAGGGAGTGGCAAAATGAAAATCACCTACAGCGATGAACACCGTCAACATTTTGCACAAGGCGAAATTTATGGTGGTGAATTTGTAACGCCGTTCGAGAGGCCATCGCGCATTGAATATGTTTTGCGCGAACTGAAACGCCGCAAGATGAATGAATTTGTGGCCCCCGATAAATTGGACATGAGGCCGGTTCGTAAAGTTCACGACAAAGGCTTTCTGGAATTTCTTGAAGGCGCTTGGGATGAATGGATCAGCCATGGTTTTCGCGGCGAAGTTTTGCCCACTGTGTTTCCGGTGCCCGGACTTTTCAAAAAGAAACCACGCTTTATTGATGGCAAGATTGGATATTACGCGATCAGCACTGAAACCGCGATTACGGCGGGAACTTGGGTTGCTGCTAAATCATCGGCAGCCGTTGCGTTAGAAGCACAGAAGATTGTTTCATTGGGCGAACGTGCAGCCTTTGCGCTGTGTCGCCCGCCCGGTCACCATGCGCATCATAATGCCTATGGAGGCTATTGTTTTTTGAATAATGCCGCCATCGCTGCGCAAGGTTTTTTGGATTCAGGGGCAACTCGCGTGGCCATTCTTGATGTAGACTTTCATCACGGCAATGGAACACAAGATATTTTTTATGACCGTGATGATGTTTTGTTCTGTTCATTGCACGGCGCACCCGAAGATGCCTTCCCGCATTTTTCCGGGTATAGAGATGAGAAGGGTAGGGCCAAAGGGGAAGGGTTCAATTTCAACTACCCCATGCCGCCGGGCACAAACTATGACGTGTGGAGTGCCGCGCTCGAAAACGCATTGCGTAAAATAAAATTGTTTAAACCAGATGCTCTGGTTGTTTCATTGGGCGTTGATACCTTCGAAGATGATCCAATTTCATTTTTCAAACTTACCTCACAAGATTTCAAAACCTATGGCGCTGCCATTGCCAAAATGAAGTTGGCGACGCTGTTTGTGATGGAAGGGGGCTATGCGATAGAAGCCATCGGCATCAACACAGTCAATGTTTTAGAAGGATTTGAAGATGCGTAATGTTAAGGTGGCCATCACCCAAATGGCCTCTCACAATGATTGGGTGAAAAATTGCGATAAGGGCGAAGCACTGGTTCGTGAGGCGGCGGCAAAAGGTGCCAAACTTATTTTATTGCAAGAACTTTTTGATGCTGATTATTTTTGCATCGAGCAGCACCCAAAATTTTTGAAGCAAGCCGTCGAACTTGATAGGCATCCAACCGTGAAACGCTTTTCTGCTTTAGCAAAAGAGCTTGGCGTTGTGCTACCGGTCAGCGTTTTTGAACGCGCAGGTCAGGCGCATTACAACACAACAGTGATTGTCGATGCTGATGGAACCGAGCTGGGTATTTACCGCAAGAGCCACATTCCAGATGGGCGCGGCTATCAAGAGAAATTTTATTTTTCACCTGGTGATACGGGTTTTAAAGTCTGGGACACTGCAGTGGGTCGCATTGGTCTTGGCATTTGTTGGGACCAATGGTTTCCCGAATGCGCGCGCGCCATGGCTTTGATGGGTGCGGAGATTTTGCTTTACCCCACTGCCATAGGATCAGAGCCACCAAATCCAAACTATGATTCAAGCGCACATTGGCAAAATACCATGCGTGGTCATGCAGCTGCCAACATCATGCCATTGATGGCCTCTAACCGTGTCGGCAAAGAAACCGCACCCGATGGGCGCAGCGATGTATTTTATGGGCGTTCGTTCATTGCCGATTATCAAGGCGAGAAAGTTCAGGAAATGAACCGCACGGAAGAGGGTGTTCGCGTGGCTGAATTTGATTTTGACGCAATGGGGGAACTTCGGCGCAGCTGGGGCGTTTTCAGAGACAGGCGTCCTGAACTCTATGGTGCGCTTATGACAATGGACGGAAAAACGAAGGTGCCTGCCTCATAGGCATCATAATTGCATCTTTGTTTGGTCAATTTTTGCTGTGATCATTATTCATCTCGACAGGTGTTTGAAATGAAAAAAATTATTGTTCCAAGTCTATTGGCTTCTTTGTTGTTTATTGCACCGGCGCTTGCCAATGAAAAAAATGGCAATAATGATTGCAATCAGGCGATAAGAACCGGCAATTGCCTTAATGCTGCGCCCGGTCAGGGGGCTACTCCGCCGGTCGGCTTGCCTTATCCGCCACCTCCAATAGGTTTTCCCCATCCGCCGCGCCCACCCGGCCCTCCGCCCGTTGATTATGGTGGCGGTTATCGACATGGTTGGCACCACGGCAACCAAGGTGGTGTCTACTTTAACTTTCAGACCAGTCCTTACAATGATTATTATGATGATAATTACAACAATAACTATGATGATAATTATAACGACAGTTATGTTGATCGCTGCACATCGATTGGGCAATCCTTACGCCATTCGGGTTTTCGGCGTGTGACGGCCATTGGATGTGGCGGGCGCAACTACATATATACGGCATTCCGGGACGGCGAACGTTTGCGGATTACCGTCAGCCGCAACAGCGGTCGAATTTTAAAGATCAGACCGATTGATTGATTGAACTTGTTCGCGGTTGAAAGATTTGAAGCGCTGTGGACTTGGCTCACAGCGTTTTTCGCTATTGGGCATTGGTCTGGCCTAAAGGGTTAGCTATAGATGGTGCCCAGACAAACCAACAGACGGATCAAATCTCATGAGCGGCAGACTTCAGGGCAAGACAGCTTTAATCACTTCAGCTGCACAAGGCATCGGGCGGGCAACAGCCATTGCGATGGCCAAAGAAGGGGCAAAAGTTTGGGCAACAGACATCAATGCCGAGTTGCTCAAAACTTTGCCAGCTGAACACGACGGCATTGAAGTTATGACACTGGATGTTTTGAAGGCTGAGGCAATTGCGGAAGCGGCTTCAAAGATAGTTACGCCAGATATTCTTTTTAACTGCTCTGGCTTTGTGCATCACGGCACGATCATGGACTGCGAAGAAAAGGATTGGGATTTTTCATTCGATCTCAATGTGAAATCGCATTACCGGATGATCCGCGCCTTTATGCCGGGTTGGCTAGCAGGTGGCTCAGGATGCATCGTCAACATGGCTTCGGTTGCTTCCTCAATCAAAGGTGTTCCAAATCGTTTGGTTTATGGAGCAAGTAAAGCAGCTGTCATCGGTTTAACCAAAGCTTTGGCCGCCGATTACACGTCCAAAGGAATTCGTGTGAACGCCATTTGCCCAGGCACGGTGGAAACGCCTTCGCTTTATGAGCGCATGAAAGCGCAAGGCGATTTTGAAAAAGCCAAGGCCTCGTTTATCGCCCGGCAGCCCATGGGCCGTTTGGCCCAAGCTGATGAAATTGCGGGCTTGGTGGTGTATTTGTCATCAGATGAGGCTGCTTTCATTACAGGACAGACATTTACCATTGATGGTGGCATGTCAGTTTAACACATAAAATTGTTATAATGCCCCTTGGCAGAAGGTGATCTAGCGCTCTAGGATGGGTCAAGTGGGGAAATGCCGGAGAGCAAAGATTGAGTAATTCTAAAGTCGCCGTCGATGTGCGTGGCGCAAGCCGCGTATTTAAAGCGCCAGGGCAAGAACCAGTTGCCGCCTTGGATAATGTTTCAGTCTCGATCAAAGAGAATGAGTTTTTTACACTTCTAGGTCCATCAGGTTGCGGCAAGACACGCTGCTGCGCTTGATCGCCGGATTTGATTTTCCAACTGACGGACAGATTATGCTTTACGGCGAAGATATCGCCGTGCTGCCGCCTTACAAGCGCCCCGTGAACACGGTGTTCCAAAGTTATGCACTTTTTCCGCATATGACGGTCGCTCAAAATATCGGCTTTGGTTTGGAAATGCAGGGCAAACCAAAAGCTGAAATAGATGCGCGTGTGGCTGAGATGTTGAAGCTTGTACGCATGGAGCCAATGAAAGACCGCAAGACCAGCCAGATTTCTGGTGGTCAACAACAGCGTGTTGCCTTGGCGCGTGCGCTGGCGCCAAAGCCCAAGGTTTTGCTGCTTGATGAGCCATTGTCGGCGCTCGATTATAAACTGCGCAAAGATATGCAGATTGAGTTGAAGCGCCTGCAAACTGAAACCGGCATTACCTTTATTTTCGTGACGCATGATCAAGAAGAAGCCTTGACCATGAGTGACCGTATTGCCGTTATGAGCAAGGGCAAGATTTTGCAGGTGGGAAGCCCCCACGATATTTATGACCGCCCTGCGGTGCGCTTTGTTGCTGACTTTATTGGTGAAACAAATTTCTTGAGCGGTGCCGTGAAAAGCTCTGCGAAGGGTATTTCAAAAGTGAAGTTGGATTGCGGCCCTGAGATTGCAGCAACCGCCGATGATGGTTTGAAATCACAGGGTAAAGTGACGGTGGTCATCAGACCGGAACATTCAAACTTATGCGCTTTGAAACAGGGACATATTAAAGGTGTTCTCGAAAACGCTGTCTATTTCGGAACCGATACACATTATCATGTCAAGCTTGATGACGGCACTCATTTTATGGTGCGTCAGCAGAATGAAGGCGGCTCTGGTCAGAATGGCTTTAAAGTTGGCGCGGCTGTTGGCATCTCGATTGATGAAGGCACAGCACGGATATTGAGGGATTGATGATGGATGCTCCTCTCTCGCCTGCCGCGTTAGTTGCAGCTGAAAATGATAAGGCCGTTTCGAGGCGTTCTAGGTTTTTGACTTTGCCAGCTTTGGCTATCGTTTTTGTGTTCGGCGTTTTGCCGTTGGTTTTGATTTGCATTTACTCATTTCTGAAGCCTTATCAAAATGGCGGGGTACTCTGGCAATTCTCGACTGACGCTTATCTGAACTTTCTATTTCAGCGCGATATTTTTGACGATACGCTGCAATTTGCGCCTGACTTTTTGATTATTTATGGTCGGTCAATTTGGTATGCTTTGTTTACAACGGTTGTGTGTTTGCTGCTTGGCTTTCCAACCGCTTATTTCATGGCCACGCGTCCGCCGGAACAGCGCAACTGGTGGGTATTGCTGATTACTATTCCGTTCTGGTCAAACCTGTTGGTGCGAACTGTGGCCATTATGTTCATCATCCGGGATGAAGGTTTGATCAATGATGCACTGATCTATTTCCACATCATCGATAAGCCGATTGTCATGCTCTACACTGATTTTGCCATTATTTTGGGACTTTTATACTCATTCCTGCCTTTCATGATTTTACCGCTCTATTCCAGTTTAGAAAAAATGGATTTCCGTTTGGTTGAAGCAGGCTATGATCTTTACGCTTCGCGCTGGCAGGTTCTAAAACGTATCATTATTCCACTCGCAAAGCCGGGCATAGTTGCCGGCAGTTTGCTGGTCTTTATTCCAGCGCTCGGTGCCTATGTTCCGCCGCTTATTCTGGGGGGTGGCAGGCATCTGATGATTGGTGATTTGATTGCACAGCAATTTGGCTCTGGCCGCAATTGGCCGTTGGGATCAGCACAGGCATTGATTTTAATGGCGGCCGTTTTGGTGGCGCTCTATTTCTATTCACGCAATGAAGCAGGGCCAGTGAAACATGGCTGATCTTAGCAAAACACTAGACCTTAAAAGGCAGGCAGGCTTTGGCACTATTGCCATCATCTGTTTGATAATTCTTTATGCGCCGATTCTCGTATTGATGTTATTTTCGTTTAACAGTGGCTCGCAGATTACGAAGTTTGAAGGTTTGGGATTGAGCTGGTATGCCACGGCGTTTCAAAACCAAGAATTTTATTCGGCGACCAAGAACACTCTCATTATTTCTTTTACGGCCACTATATTCTCGACAATTGCAGCCGTTTTGGCTGCCATTGGGACAACGCGGGTTAAACCTTGGCCTGGAATGTCATGGGCTTTTATGATCATCAATCTGCCATTGATGGTGCCTGAAATTATCACGGCTGTGGCAACTCTTTCATTCTTTGCCTTGATTGCGGGTGCCTTCGGCTTAAACTTCGGCATCGGCAACATCATTATCGCCCACACGGTGTTCTGTATTCCATTCGCTTATATGCCGATCAAAGCTCGCCTTGAAGACATGGATCTGACTTTGGAAAATGCGGCTTCTGATCTTTATGCTACGCCTTGGCAAGCCTTTAAACGCATTACACTTCCGTTGTTAATGCCTGGCATTGCATCGGGAACAGCGCTTGCCTTTATTGTGTCATTTGATGATTTTACAATCACGCAATTGGTGGCGGGGCCCGGTCAAACCACTCTGCCACTGTTTATCTGGAACCAAATTCGCAGGCCGATGACGCCTGAGATAAATGCCATCTCGACCATTTTGTTGATGGTATCAATATTGTTTATTTCCGTTTCCTTCATCATTTCAAAGTCACGGAAATCATAATCTACAAGTTTAACCGAGGGAGAAAATCTATGAAGAAACTTTTATTGGCCGCTTCGGCCTTAACACTCGCATTTGCAGCCTCGTCCGCTATGGCCGCTGGTGAATTGCATATCTACAATTGGGGTAACTACACAAACCCCGAGCTTGTTAAGAAATTTGAAAAAGAATTCGACGTCAAAGTCACAGTTGACGAATATGACTCAAACGAAACCATGCTTTCGAAGGTGCGTGCTGGCAATTCTGGCTACGACATTGTGGTTCCGTCAGACTACACGGTGAAGATTATGATTGGTGACGGCATGTTGGAAAAGACAGAGCCTAACAAGATGCCAAACTTCAAAAATATGAAGCCCGAATTTGTAAATGTTTATTGGGATGATGGTCGCAATTACTCGGTGCCATGGCAGTTCGGAATGACAACGTTCTCGATTGATATTAACAAATACAAGGGTCCAATCGATTCACTAGCCATTTTGTTCGATCCACCAGATGAACTTAAAGGCAAAATCAATATGTTGGATGACATTAATTCGGTTATACATGCCGCCGAGCGATATGCAGGTGTTCCGCGCTGTGGCGCAGACAAGGCGAATCTGAAAAAGGTCAGCGACGTCTTGATGGCGGCCAAGCCAAACTGGAAAACGTTCAGCTATGACACTCAAGCCAAAATGACGTCTGGCGATGTAATTGTATCGCAGGATTGGAATGGTGACTCCTACCGCATTCGCAAAGTTTTGCCTGGTGCTACATTTGCCTACACAAAAGAAGGCATTGAAGGTTGGATGGACAATGTGGCCGTGCTCAAAGGTGCCAAGAACATGGACAATGCAAAGGCCTTCCAAAACTTTATGATGGACCCGGCTAACGCTGCGCTTGCCTCAGATTTTGCTGGTTACGACAACGGTATTGTTGGCGGCTTGGCTTCGTTGCCCGATGCGTTCAAGAACTCACCAGAACTCAACCGTCCGGCGAGCGCACCCGTTCCCGAATTCGTGCCACCTTGTCCGCCAGAAGTGGTCGAGATTTACAACAAGATTTGGACAAATTTGAAGAAGTAATTTTTGATTTTTCCGAAAGCCCCGCACCTCATCATGCGGGGCTTTTTCATTTGTAATCTTTGGTCCCAACGGAAACTCTTTAACGAATCGTCTCAATTACACTGGGACATGATCCCAAGTTTTTAGTTAGGAGTTTTCATGTTGAAACGTTTTCTCGTTGGATTTGGTGTTGTCGTTTTGTTGGGTACTGCTGCTTTGGCGCAGACCGCTACACCGCCCGCTGATCCCGCTGCAAAGCCTGCACTTACTGTTGACGACCAAACCGCTGATAATGGCCCGAACGATGGCCAACAAGATGGTGGTTGGTTTAACTGGAAGCATCGTGGAGGTCGTCATCACGGCGGCAACGGCCCAGACGGGCGCGGTATGGGCGGACCAATGATGATGGGCAAAGGCTTTGGCCTCATGCTGGCCAATGGTCAGGGTTTACGCATAAATTGCGGCGATGAACCGATGAAGCAATGCGTTGAAGCGGCCCAGCCGTTGATCGATACATTGAATAAGGCTAATCCCGGCCAGATGCCAGCTGTTGCGCCAAAGACACCATAAGCTTTGGCCATTCTATATTATTAAATAATGAATCGTCATCCCGGCGAAGGCCGGGATTGGGCTTTTTCAGCTGTTAAGCCCAGCCCCGGCCTTCGCCGGGGTGACGGATATTGGTTTAAATTTGGTCTGAATTGATCAACCATCGCTCCAGCAAACTGAGATTCCCGCTTTCGCGGGAATGACGAGGTTACTATACTGCTTCACAATTTGTAAAAGCAGCTTCAACGGGCCAAGCATAAATGAACACCACACCTTCCCACACAAATTCCCTACCACCCATGGATTGGGACCGTGCTCCCTGGAACCGCTGGTCGTTTCATCACATGCGCGAAGTGGTGCCGACGGCTGAAGTGTGGCGTGGTGATGGGCCAGTACGCAAGCTGGAGCGTCATGAGAAAAATCTCGATGGCCTGGGTGTCAAGAGTTTGAGTGGTGCGCCAACCTCGCTCTTGTCACTTCTCGACGAAACTTATACCGATGGTTTTCTGGTGATGCACCGGGGGGCTGTGGTTTACGAGCGCTACTTTGGAACCATGACGCCACGCTCGCTGCATCTTTCGCAATCCGTGGCGAAATCAATCACAGGCATGGCGGCTGGCATATTGATTGGGCGCGGCGATCTTGATCCCACACAAGATATTTCACTTTATTTGCCAGAACTCGCGCAAACCGGATGGGCGGGAGCAACGCTTCAACATGTTTTAGACATGACTACGGGTGTGAATTTTGATGAGACTTACACTGATCCGCATTCCGATATGGGCCAGCTTGATGTGGCTTCGGGGTGGAAACCGATCCCACCGGGCAGTGATCCCAGCCTCAAATGGCCCACGCATATTTGGGAGCAGATTGTTGGCCTCAAAGAAAAGATTAGGCCGCATGGTGCTGCATTTGAATATCGTTCGATTGAAACTGATGTGCTGGCTTTTGCGATGGAGCGCGTGACAGGCAAACGCTTGCCGCAAATTATTTCAGAAGAGCTGTGGCAAAGACTCGGCATGGAAGAGAGTGGATGCTTTACGGTTGACCGAGCAGGCTATGCCATTGCTGATGGCGGGTTTAATGCAACGCTTCGTGACTATGGGCGCTTTGGGCAGATGGTATTGTCTGGTGGCGCTGGCATCGTGCCTTCAAGTTGGGTCGAAACCACGCGCAAGGGCAACCATGAGATTTTTCCGGAGCCTTATAACATTGCGTTGCCGCAAGGGGCTTATCACAACAAGTGGTGGATTGAAGATCCCAAGTCGCGCAATCTTATGGCACGGGGAGTATTTGGCCAATGGATCTATATCGACTTTGCACATGACATGGTGATTGCAAAAATGTCGAGCTGGCCGGTCTTCCTCAATCCCAAATACGAAATCGCAACACTGGCGGCAGCGCACGCCATTGCCGCCACGCTTTAATCGGCCAGCAGCGCTCGCGAAATAATATTCCGCTGAATCTCAGACGTGCCTTCATAAATGCGCATGATGCGCGCATCGCGAACGTAGCGTTCCACATCATAGCTTTGGGTGAAGCCATAGCCGCCGTGAATTTGCAGCGCCATGTCAGTCACGCGGCCTGCCATTTCGGAGGCAAAGAGTTTGGCCATCGATGCTTCGAGCGAATAACGCTCGCCCTTCACGCGTTTGTGGATGGTGGCCAAGCACAGTCCGCGTGCGGCGGCAATGTCGGTTGCCATATCAGCGAGCATCCACTGCAATCCCTGATAACTTGAGATGTTCACGCCGCCCATCTTGCGTGTCTTGATCCATTCAAGTGCGACGGCATAGGCCGCCTCGGCAATACCCACCGAGCACATGGCGATATCAATGCGGCCAGCATCCAAAGTTTTCATCGCAGTGCGGAAGCCTGAGCCTTCCTCGCCTAAAATATTTGCAGCTGGCACTTTGGCATCGATTGAAAATTCGAAAGCATGCGCGCCGCGAAGGCCCATGGTGGCTTCGGCCTTGCCTAAAGTGACGCCACCATTTTTCCTTTCTACAACGAAAGCGGAAATGCCCTTGCCGCCAGCTACCGGGTTAGTGGAGGCATAGACCACCAACAGATCAGCAAAGCCTGCATTGGAGATGAAATGTTTAGTGCCTTTGATATGATAGAAATCGCCGTCCCGCACTGCTTTGGTCGACATGCTGGCGGGGTCTGAGCCTGCTGTTGGCTCAGTTAACGCAAATGCGCCAATGGCCTCACCTGATGCCAGCTGTGGCAAATATTTTTGGCGTTGTTCTTCGCTGCCACCAAATTTAATCGAGTCGCTGGCCAAAAAATGTGCCGATACAAATGAGCCAGTGGATGCGCATGTGCCAGAAAGTGTTGCCATGCTTTCTAAAAACGTGAACGCATCGAGCCCCATGCCGCCATATTCAGATGGCAAATTCAGCCCCATAATGCCCATCTCGCTTAATGCCTTGCGGTGGTAAATAGCAGAGGCACGAGCTTGCTGGTCGGTTATGCGGGCTTCGGGGCCGATTACATTTTTGCAAAAATCAGTAATGGAGTTGACCACAGATGCATCAAAAAGTTCGATATTAAATCGCGTCATAATGTCTTCCAAGCAAATTCACGAATTGATGTTCCATGTTCATCCAGTTTCGGGGCTGGCGCAAGCGGTGCGTTTACCGCGGCTGAAAATTTCACAGGCTGGCCTTGTGGCTCCGTATTCCCCACCAGCGCATTGGCCTGCTTTGCATCCAGCACTTCAGCAGCAGGCACGCCGGCCGCCAACAGAAGTTCAACTGCCTCATTTGCACTGCGCTGCCCAGACCAGTTTTCAATATGCGCCCGCAAAGCGCCTTCATTCTGAAAGCGCAATTCATCCGTTGCAAAAAGTGGGTCTGAAGGAATCGACGGCTCATTAATCACCGCTGCCAAAGCCTTCATCAGTTTATCGTTTAGCACCGCCACCATAAACATGCCGTCCAGCGACTTGAATGCGCCAAAGGGAGCAGAGATTGGGTGCCGGTTGCCCACGCGCTTTGGTGCCTTGCCAGAAGCAAACAAACGCGCGGACACCAGCGGCTGCAAGGCCAACATGCTGCTGAGCATGCTCACATCAAGATGCTGGCCGAGGCCCGTGACATGGCGTTGGTTCAGCGCCGCCATAATTGCCCAAGATGCATAAAGGCCGGAGACAACATCGGCCACCGACTCGCCAATTAACGTGGGTGGGCCATCAGGCTCTCCGGTCACCGACATGATTCCGCTCATGGCCTGCACGATGATGTCATAAGCGGGCCGCTGTGCCATCGGCCCAGTTTGGCCAAAGCCAGAGATTGACGTGTAAATGAGTTTGGGGTTTAGCTTCGAAAGCGCTTCATACCCAATGCCCAATTTCGTGGCCACACCCGGCCTGAAATTTTCCACCACCACATCGGCATCAGCCGCAAGCTTTAAAGCCAGATTGCGATCTGCATCATTGTTCAAATCTAACACAACTGAACGCTTGCCGCGATTGACCGTTGCAAACAGTGAACTCGACCCATCCTTAAGAAACGGCCCAATATGCCGATAATCATCGCCCTGAGGCGGCTCCACCTTAATCACATCCGCGCCAATATCAGCCAGCAAAGCCGTGCAATAAGGGCCAGACAGCACGCGGGTAAAATCGAGAATTTTAATGTTGTAGAGTGGCTTCATATAGATATTACGACTCGCTTAAAAGCCTTGTAAAAACCACCCGCACATCTTCATCTGAAGTGTGCTCAATTGCACCTGCAGCAACCTGTTCTTGCGTCCACATCCAAGATGTCGCCGGATCATCTTTCATATCCCATTTCGGGAACATCCGCGTTTTGATATCACCGCAAGCAATCAGCACCACATCAAGATGCCGATCATCGGCAAGAATTTTATGGAACGTAGCGGTCACAGCAGCGCGCGGGCCTTCCAGCAGCTGCAGATAAAGATCTGCCCGACAAATCAGTGCCCCGGTAATATCGTCCCTCGCATTATTGCGCCGCGCCACAGACAGAATCTGGTTCAAGGTCGGATTATCAAACCCAAACGGCGTGGAGGCATAGATCAGTTGCATCAAACTCATGGCGGAACTCCTTGGAGATACGATATGAGCATGGTTGCGGGGGGAGCGCCAGCCATCACGCCAGCGCCACAATCCCCAACCGACTCTCTTCCCTCGCAGGAGAAAGAGTCACGACGTGGAACGACGCGCGACCTGTGCTGCTGCCTTGCGCAAAGCCGTATTAATGCGGGCCTGCCAGCCTGCACCTGTGGCACGGAAAGTTTCCAGCACATCTTTGTCGAGGCGCAATGTAACTTGCTGTTTGACGGGCGCAATTTGGGGGCCGCGTTCGCCAACTTTGCGATTCTTAATGACTTCGACAAGCTCAGGTGGAAGAACTTCAAATGCGGGGCGAAATCGACGCATATCCGCCATTGTCAATTCGCGAACCTCGCCTTCTTTATTCGTTAAAGGCTTTTTCATATCGGGCAATCTCTCTCCTATTAGCTTTACGAAAACTGATCACTCTAATTCCGCCGGGCACAGGTGTGAAACATAAGAAACACAATCGATCACCAATAAATCCAAATGCGGAATACCTCGGTTCCGAATAGACAAAGCGATCATCCGGGTTGATTCTTGCAGTCTCCCAGATGAATTCTGAAACTTTGTCAAAAGGCAATCCCCGCTCATCTGCGTTCCGAAGGCTCTTGATAGGATCAAATTCAATTCTCACGCTGTAGTTTTAAAGCAAGAATTGAGATTTGTCAATTTAATTGTAACTACAATTAAATTGGGGAAAGTCCTTACAGAGTTTACAAAAGCGAGACTGAACTTGATCGCGATCAGCGGTTTAAAAAAAGCGCTCATCCACCCCACCCCAACTCTCTCCGCTTGCGGGAGAGAGCAGCTTGTTTCACGAAAGTGAAACAAGCAAGAGAGGGCAGCGTTTGTCGGCGGTTTAAGTAATCAGTGTACAGATTAAAAAAATAATAAAATGCACTGTCTCCCTAACTCGCGGTTCACCACGAGTGCGACGATACCAATGATGGCCGAGACCCCGGCAGCCACGACCGCTGGTGCAAGTAGTGACATCCATTCAATTTGTTCATCTACTGAGTCCTACAATGGATATTATCATTCATTTTGCAGCGAGGTCAGTTCATTTTAGCTGGTTGCTTAAAGTTTATTGCGTTTAGAACCCCGAAGGCAGTGCATAAAGAAGACAATTCTATTATTAAAAACAGATGCTTATAGAAACTATACTACTCCCACCCCCAACGTCGTCTTCCTGATGGGCTCAAGACTGTTGTTGGTGAGGGATTGTTCCAGAAGGGGTAACCCAATTGTGGAGACTAGCCAGACATAAGGGAGGCACCGTACGGTGTCAAGTTTTATTTCTAAAATAGGTATTTATTTTTTAAGTGAATGAGAAGGCTTGGTTTTTCTGGAAGAATTTAACTGCCCCCTCCTGTCTGCCGCGCAGACCGCCCACCCCTGTAGGAGGGATGGAATGGGAGAGCCTGCTCATCTCTCCACGTAATAAACCTCAACCTTGCCTGAGATCTTCACGGTCATCGGATTGCCATAGCGGTCCTTTGATTTGCCCCCGGCTGGCACCCGCACCCAGCCTTCTGAGATGCAATATTCTTCGACGTTGGTTTTTTCCACGCCATTGAAGCGGATGCCAATATGGAATGAGAGAACCGCTTCATTGAAATGCGGGCTCTTGGGGTCAACGCTCAGATGGTCTGGCAAAGCAGGCTTGGCGTCTTGGTTGGTTTGCGTCACTCACGCTACTCCTTTTTGAATTTTCAGCTTGCTCTAAACGATGTTGGGCGCGTTGTCGCTAGGAGATACGCTGTTTGATTTCATGGTTCCCAATCGCTATGAGGTGGTCACACCGGGAAAATGTTGTATGGCTGATGCGATTGCACTTCAGATTTCTAATCTCTCTAAATCTTTTGATAAAGTTGTTCTTCAAGATCTATCGCTCTCCATTCCGCAGGGGCAACTCTATGCGTTGCTCGGCCCCAATGGCGCGGGCAAGACCACCACATTGCGGATCGTGGTGGGTTTGATCAAAGCGGACTCTGGCAGGGTTCAAATTTACGGGAATGATATTGCTGAAAATCCCGAAGCGGCAAAGTCGATTACTGCGTGGTTGCCTGATGATCCGATGCTTTATGACAAGTTGACGCCGATTGAATATCTCGCTTTCATTTCTGGGCTTTGGAACATTGCTGCAGATGAAGCAGCTCTTGAGGCTGAGAAATTGCTGCGCTGGCTAGAGCTATGGGAGGTGCGTGACACGCGCTGCGAAGGTTTCTCGCGCGGCATGAAGCAAAAGGTGGCTTTGGCAGGAGCACTTATTCATAAACCAAAACTGCTTATTCTGGATGAGCCATTAACGGGCCTAGACGCCACGATGGCGCGCACCGTGAAGAATGCGCTACGAGCCCAAGTCGATGCCGGGGCCACTGTCATTATCACCACGCATATTCTGGAAGTGGCCGAACGACTGGCTGACCGCATTGGCATTATTGCAGGCGGTCGATTGTTGGCCGAGGGCACGCCACAAGAGCTGCAGCATTCAGGCGGAGCATCTGATGCCACGCTTGAAGATGCATTCATTCGTTTGACGACCGACCTAAAATGAAACCCTTGTTTCGTGCAGGTTCAATTCCGTGGCTGTTCATGCATGAAGTACGGGTCACATGGCGCTCAATGGAACTTTCACCCACCGTGCGCTGGGCTGGCCTAGGATTGATGTTGGTCTATTTCGGGTTGGGCGTTTATCTGGCCTTGAGCCTTGATGTGGCCATCGAGACAAGCTCCTACATTGCAGTGATGATTTTTATCAGTGCAGCCACGGCTTTCACCTTTAACATCAGCGGGTCAATGCGTTCAGCCCAGCACACGCTTTATGAGCAGGGTGATTTGGAATTGCTGTTCACCTCGCCTATATCTCCAGCAAAAGTGATCATGGCCAAGCTTGCGGGTATTTCAATTTCCATGGTTTTCTGGAATGCGCTATTCCTGTTTCCATTGCTCATTCCGATTGCCGCGATCAATAACCCTGAGCTCTTTGGCATACTCGCCGTTGTCATAACAATTTCGATTTTGGCCACAAGTATTGGGTTGTGGTTGACGTTGTTGATCGTGCATTTTGTTGGTCCACGTTCAGCGCGGCGGGTTATTCAAATTATTGCAGCTTTTATCGGTGCTGCAATTTTCGTTGTGTCACAACTGGCGCCACATTTGGGCAGTGGTGATCAAAGTCGGTTTCAAAGTCTTTATCTCTGGTGCCTGACGCGGGGGTTTGGCATTGATGGCATCTCAGGGTTGCCCGGTCATGCGAGCTTCGGTGATCCATTGGCCTTGATTATTATGATAGGTGCAGCGGTCACGCTGTTTTGGTTTACGGCATGGTCTTTGCAGACCAAGTTTTTAGAGGTCTACCAATCTGCCGCCAACAAGCATGTGGCGAAGCCTGCAAAGAGCGTCGATATTCGCAAATCCTTCGGCAACCACCCCGGATTCATGATCATTCGAAAAGAATATCTCTTGCTGCTCCGCGAACCGTCGCTGATTTATAATATTTTACTCCAGCTGATATTCATGACGCCGCTTTTGGTTGGCTTTGGGCAGGCGACAAAATTACTTTTGCTGATGCCGGGTGCGGCCTTTATGAGCGTGTTCGCGGCGGCCAAGCTGGTAGGTGACATTACGGGATTAGCCATCAGCTCCGAAGATACACCTGATCTACTGAAAGTTTCGCCTCATCCTGCATCATGGATTACTCGCTGGAAACTTTATGGCGTGATTTTGATCAGTGTGCCACTCACACTGCTTATTCCGTTGGCGATGTTTATCAGATCGCCAGCCGCTGCTGTGCTGACTTTGGTCATGACTGTCGTTGCGGGCGGGCTGGCTGCGGCCGTCGAACTTAAATATTCCAAGCCAAGAACCCGTCATAAATTCAGGCGGCGCGGTTCGGGATCGGTCGTTGCCTATGTATTGGGCTTGGTCATATCGGTTGTGCTGGGCGGCGGCGCGGCTTATGCGGTCTCGCTGCTGAGCCCCTAAATCGTAATCCCTGGTAGCTTTAGCCCTTGCTCCTTGGCGCATTCCACTGCGATCTCATAACCTGCATCAGCATGGCGCATCACACCGGTTGCGGGGTCGTTCCAGAGCACGTTACGCAAACGGCGCGCTGCATCATCGGTGCCATCGGCCACGATTACCATGCCAGCATGTTGTGAATAACCAATGCCCACGCCGCCGCCATGATGGATTGAGACCCAAGTTGCACCACTTGCCGTGTTGAGCAGTGCGTTAAGCAACGGCCAATCAGAGACGGCATCGGAACCATCTAACATTGCCTCGGTTTCGCGGTTGGGCGATGCAACTGAGCCAGAGTCTAGATGATCGCGCCCGATGACAATGGGGGCTTCAAGCTCGCCATTTTTGACCATCTCATTAAACGCCAAGCCCAGCCTGTGGCGTTGGCCAAGGCCCACCCAGCAAATGCGCGCAGGTAGGCCTTGGAAGGCAATGCGTTCACGCGCCATATCGAGCCAATTGTGCAAATGCTTATCATCGGGGATAAGTTCTTTGACGCGTTGGTCAGTTTTGTAAATGTCTTCAGGGTTGCCCGAAAGTGCCGCCCAACGGAACGGGCCGATGCCACGGCAGAAGAGGGGGCGGATGTATGCAGGAACAAAGCCTGGGAAATCAAAGGCGTTTTTCAAACCCATCTCTAAGGCCATTTGCCGAATGTTATTGCCATAGTCCAAAGTAGGCACGCCGAGCTTTTGCATATCGAGCATGGCTTGCACATGAATTTTCATCGAGGCCATGGAAGCTGCTTTCACCGCTTCTGGATCGCTGGCGCGTTTGTCTTCCCACTCAGCCAATGTCCAGCCGATGGGCAGATAGCCGTTGATGGGATCATGGGCCGAGGTTTGGTCTGTTACAGCATCGGGCAGAATTTTGCGCTTGACCATGTCTGGTAGAATTTCAGCAGCATTGCCAAGCACGCCCACGGAGATCGGTCTGGGGGAGGCCTTGATCATTTTCAAAGCCTCTTCAATCGTCGGTGCTTGGAAATCGAGGTAACGGGTTTTGAGGCGCATTTCGATTCTGGATGGTTGGCACTCTATGGCGATCATTGAAGCACCTGCCATCACGGCGGCCAAGGGTTGAGCACCACCCATGCCACCAAGGCCAGCGGTTAAAAACCATTTGCCTTTCAGATCGCCGCCATAATGTTTGCGGCCCACTTCGGCGAAGGTCTCATAAGTGCCTTGCACGATGCCTTGGGTGCCGATGTATATCCATGAACCCGCTGTCATCTGGCCATACATCATCAGGCCTTTGCGGTCGAGTTCGTGGAATTTTTCCCATGTGCCCCAATGCGGAACGAGATTTGAATTGGCAATCAGCACGCGCGGCGCATCCTTATGGGTGTGGAAAATGCCAACGGGTTTGCCCGATTGCACGAGCAAGGTTTCATCATCTTCGAGGGATCGGAGAGAAGCGACGATTTGATCGTAAGCTTCCCAATTTCGTGCGGCTCTGCCGATGCCGCCATAGACCACGAGTTCTTCTGGTCGTTCGGCCACGCCGGGATCGAGGTTGTTCATGAGCATGCGAAGTGGTGCTTCAGTGAGCCATGACTTGGCAGAAAGTTTTGTGCCCGTGGCGGCACGGATGATGCGGGAATTGTCGCGGCGTGTGTTCATTGCGGTTTGGCTCCGGTGTTATAGCGCGAGTAGAGCGCATAGCGGCTGGCGGGGTAGATGAGGGTTGCAGAGGTGACGACATGGCCACCCGACCAAGTGCGGCGGTGGAGCGAGAGGCAGGGTTCTACGTTGGTGATTTTCAGGCGCCGTTGTTGATTGGCATCGGGCATGATGGCTTCGACATTGTGTTCAAGTTCGTCAGCGGGCAGCAGCGCGAGCAGATATGCCGTTGGAGTTTGCTCAGCAAAATTTTGTTTGAGAAAATTGGGCGCGCTGAATGGATTTACATAGCGATCTTCGAACTGCACAGGCATGCCGTTTTCTTCATGCACGATTGCGATATGGAAGAGCGGGCTTGCGGACTTAAATTCAAAGTCTTTAATCAGGTTTGGAGTGGCATTGATTTCACGCAAATCCTCGATGCGTGAGGAATAGCGATGACCACGTGCGGCGATTTCGTCTGCGATATTGCGGAGCTCGATCAAAGATGTGCGCGGCGTTGCTTCGCGCACGAAAGTTCCCACACCCGGCACACGCGCGAGGAAGCCATCGGCGGTGAGTTCTTTCAGCGCGCGGTTGGCGGTCATGCGGCTGATATTGAATTGCGTGACCAATTCATTTTCTGATGGCACGCGCTTGCCAGCGGTCAAAGTGCCGGATCGGATTTGATCAAGGATATGGGATTTGACTTGGGCATAGAGCGGGGTCATGCGAAGGCTTTCGAGAATTGGCCATTTTGCATGATGGCACTGATCGGATTAAAGCCCAGCGGATAGGCGAGGTCGCCCGGACGCTCCACATCCCAGAAAGCGAGATCGGCGCGAAGGCCAACTTTGATCTCACCGCGATCGGCCAGACCCAGAGCTTTGGCGGCATTTTTCGTCACGCCAAGCAGCGCTTCTTCCGGTGTGAGGCCGAATAAAACGCAGGCCATATTCATGGTTGAAAGCAAAGAGTGAACAGGCGATGATCCTGGGTTGAGATCGGTTGCAATGGCAATGGCAACTTTACGGGAACGCAATGCGGCAACGGGCGGGGCCTGCTTTTCGCGTAAATAATAAAAGGCACCTGGTAAGAGAACGGCGACGGTGCCAGATTTTTGAATTGCGTCGACACCTTCTTCATCCAGGTATTCAATGTGATCCACAGATAATGCGCCGTATTTTGCGGCGAGTTTTGCACCACCTAGATTTGAGAGCTGTTCTGCGTGTAACTTCACAGGCAGGTTTAACTTTTTGGCCACTTTAAAAACTGCTTCAGTTTCTTCAACTGAAAAAGCAATGCCTTCACAAAATGCATCAACGGCATCCACCAAACCCTCTTTGAAGGCCATTGGAAGAGATTGATTGCAAACGATATTGACGTATTCCTGATGGTTTTCTTTATATTCGGCAGGGAAGGTGTGTGCACCTAGAAACGTGGTTTTAATAGTAGCGGTTCGCTGCTGGCCGAGCTTGCGGGCGACTCGCAGCATTTTGACTTCTGTCTCCACATCGAGGCCATATCCCGACTTGATTTCGACAGTGGTAACTCCCTCAGCCAACAAAGAGTCGAGTCGCTTCAATGCTGATTTTAGTAGTTCATCTTCACTTGCGGCGCGGGTGGCCCGAACGGTAGACATGATGCCACCGCCGGCCTTTGCTATTGCAGCATAATCTGCACCATTGAGGCGTTGCTCGAATTCGCTGGCGCGGTTTCCGCCATAGACAAGGTGGGTGTGGCAGTCGATCAGGCCAGGGGTGACTAGGGTTCCGTGACAGTTTGTGGCGGGGCCAGAGGGAGCATCCGCTTCGGGGCCAGCGTAAGTAATTATGCCATTATCAATAACGATGGTGGCTTTATGGACTAGGCCATAACCTTCTGTCATGGTTGCCAATGTCAGGTTACTTAGTTTCACGCCTTCATCCCCATATCCGTCATTCCCGCGAAGGCGGGAATCTGTGTTTAAGCCTTAACGGAGATGCCCGCCTTCGCGGGCATGACGGCTAAGGGTCTTGTATAAGGTTGTATATACAGTATAGTGCGCATGATGGAACAACGCAAGCTTAGATTTGACTCTGTGCTGCTGCCCACAGGCTGGGCAAGGGATGTTTGTGTTTCGATTGATGAGGGCGGCCTCATCTCGAATATTCAAACCTCCTCCAAAGACGGCGAACGCATTTCTGGCATCACGGTTCCGGGAATGGCCAATCTTCATTCTCATGCGCATCAGCGCCTGATGCAAGGCTTAGCCGAGCGGGCGGGGCCGGGGGCTGACAGTTTTTGGACATGGCGCGAGGTGATGTATGGATTTGCCTTGAAACTGTCGCCCGAAGATTTGGAAGCTGTGGCGGCGCAGGCTTATGCTGAGATGCTTTGTTCAGGTTTCACCAGTGTTGGCGAGTTTCAATATTTGCATCATCAGCCCGGTGGTTCGCCCTATGAAAATCGCGCCGAGATGAGTTTGCGGTGTTTGGCTGCGGCAGATAGCGCTGGGATCGCTACAACATTGTTGCCAGTGCTGTATTCGCATGGCGGTTTTGGAGGGGCCGCGCCAAATCAAGGCCAGCGCCGTTTCATCAATGATGTCGATGGTTTCCTGGATATCTATGAAATTATCAACGACGCTCTGCATGGACATCACCAATTGGGTATTGCGCCGCATAGTCTGCGCGCCGTGACCAAGACTGGGCTTGACGCTGTGTTGGAATCTACACCGCAAGGGCAACCTGTTCACATCCATGTCGCCGAGCAGACCAAAGAAGTTGAGGATTGCTTGGCATGGAGCAAGCAGCGGCCCGTTGAATATTTGCTGTCGCATTTTAATGTGAACAAAAACTGGTGCGCCATACATGCAACGCATATGTTGGAGCATGAAGTGCGGGTGCTGGCGGCTTCAGGTGCCGTGGCCGGGCTTTGCCCGACGACAGAGGCGAATCTAGGCGACGGAATTTTTCCAGCGATTGAATTTATCAATGCAGGTGGAAAATTTGGGATTGGCTCAGACAGTCACATCACCATTTCGCCCGCAGAAGATTTGCGCATGTTAGAATATTCGCAACGCCTGAAGCATCATACGCGAAATGCACTCGCTGATGGTGCGGGGTTGTCTACAGGACGCAGCATATTTGAACGCGCACTTAAAGGTGGAGCACAGGCATTGCAACAAAACATGGGTGCCATTGAGATTGGCGGGCGTGCTGATTTTGTGGTGCTGAATGACGACCATCATGCTTTGTTGGGACGTGCTGAAGATGCGGCTTTAGATGCTTGGATATTCTCTGGCGGTAACGCTTGCGTGCGCGATGTTTATGCGGGTGGCAAACTGCAAGTGAAAGACGGCCTTCATGTGAATGCGACGACGATCAAAAATAATTTCAAAAAGACAATAGAGAGATTGGCATGACAATTCAAATTGGCGACAAGCATTTTGATCTTTCTGTGATCAAACAGATTTTGGCAGGGCCAGTTCGTGTTGCTCTCACCACCGAAGCGCGGCGCAAGATTGAGAAAAGTGCGGCTACCGTGCAGCGCTTGTTGCAATCAGGTGATGCGCTTTACGGTATCAACACTGGTTTTGGAAAATTAGCCAAAACGAGAATTGCCAATGCCGATCTCGAAAAACTGCAGATTAATATTGTGCGGTCGCATGCGGCGGGTGTCGGTGCTGCGCTTCCAAACAATGTCGTGCGTTTGATCATGGTGTTGAAGCTTCGCTCTTTGGCGCAAGGCGCATCAGGTATTTCGGTTGCCACCATGGAAGCCTTGGCGGCGCTGATCAATGCTGATGTGTTGCCAGTTATTCCGGGGCAAGGCTCAGTTGGCGCTTCAGGTGATTTAGCGCCGCTGGCGCATATGAGTTTGGTGTTGATTGGGGAAGGCGATGCGATTGTAAAGGGCGCAAAAGTTTCAGGTGCTTCTGCTTTGAAAGCTGCTGGAATTGCGCCGCTGACACTTGGGCCGAAGGAAGGTTTGGCTTTGCTGAACGGCACGCAGGTTTCGACGGCATTGGCATTGCTAGGACTTGTGAATGCCGAACGTAACATAGCAGCTGCGATATTAGCAGGCACACTTTCGCTCGACGCCATTATGGGTTCGGATACGCCGTTTGACGCCCGCATTCATGCGCTTCGTCCCCATGCGGGACAGGTTTTGGCGGCCTCGCATTATCGCCGCTTGATGGCGGGCAGCGAGATTCGGAAATCACATTTGAAAGATGATGACCGGGTGCAAGACCCTTATTCATTCCGCTGCCAGCCACAGGTGATGGGTGCGTGTTTGGATATGTTGGCGCAAGCGATGCGCATGTTATTGGTAGAGGCCAATGGTGTTTCGGATAATCCACTGGTGTTTGCCGAGGATGGCGCTGTGTTAAGCGGTGGTAATTTTCATGCTGAACCCGTGGCTTTTGCAGCTGATATGGTTGCGATAGCAATTGCTGAAGTGGGTTCGCTTTCAGAACGGCGCATGGCGGCTTTGATTGATGCAACTATTTCATTGTTGCCACCATTTCTGATCCGCAACCCAGGCCTCAATTCAGGATTCATGATTCCGCAATGCACGACGGCGGCTCTGATGAGCGAGAATAAGCAACTTGCACATCCTGCATCAATTGATTCTGCACCCACATCAGCCAACCAAGAAGATCATGTTTCGATGGCCACGCATGGGGCAAGGCGTTTGATTTTGATGAATGCTAATCTGGCGCGGATTGTGGCTATTGAAATGATGGCAGCTGTGGAGGGGATTGATTTTCGCCGACCGCTGAAGTCGTCGGCGATTTTAGAAGAGGCGCATGCGTTAGTCAGGAAGGTAGCGCATCCGCGGCCAGAGGACCGCGGATTTAGTGACGAGATTGAAGCGGTGGCGGCGCAGATTGAGGTTGGGGCCTATGATGGGTTTGTGAGTGGGTTGTTAAGTTAAGGCGGCCCTCTCCGCCTGGAAGGGGGGCTGTCTCTCCGGCGAGCGGAGAGATTTGATGCGCGGTGCCTTTCTTACTTAAGTCTCTCCGCTTGCCGGAGAGACAGACTTGGCGAGAGCAAGTCAGGAGAGGGACGATTGCTAACTCGCTGCCAATCTTCCCTTGCGCTCCAAGAACTTCACAATCTCAGTTGCGGCCTCTTCAGCATTCATCGCCGCTGTATCAATCCGCAATTCAGCATTCTCCGGTGCTTCATAGGGTGAAGAAATACCCGTGAAGTTTTTGAGCTCACCGCGCCGCGCTTTGGCATAGAGGCCTTTGACATCGCGTTTTTCTGCTTCGTTCAAACTCGTGTCGATGTGGATTTCGACGAACTCATCTTTGGCTACGGCCTCACGGGCCATCAGGCGTTCGGAACGGAAAGGTGAGATAAAAGAAACCAATGTAATGAGGCCCACATCTGTCATCAGCTTTGCCACTTCAGCGACGCGGCGGATATTTTCCACGCGGTCTTGATCGGTAAAGCCGAGATCACGGTTCAGGCCATGGCGCACGTTATCACCATCAAGCAAATAAGTAAGATGGCCTTGGGCATGGAGTTTCTTTTCAACCAGATTGGCGATTGTGGATTTCCCAGCCCCCGAAAGACCAGTGAACCACAGCACGGTCGGCTTTTGCTTAATCAATTTGGCGCGCGAAGATTTATTCACATCCATGGCCTGCCAATGAATGTTAGCAGCACGGCGCAATGCGAAATTGATCAAGCCTAAACCGATTGTATTATTTGTGAAGCGATCGATGATGATGAAGGAACCAAGCGCACGATTTTCTTTGTAGGGTGCAAAGGCCAGCGGGCTATCCAGTTCGAGATTGCAGATGCCAATTTCATTCAGCGCTAAAGTTTCTGCCGCCATTTTTTCGAGCGTGTTCACATTCACTTTGTGCTTCAGCTTATCAAGCGTGCCGGGCAAAGTTTTGGTGCCGGCTTTGATGATATAAGGGCGGCCCGGCAGCATGGCTTCATCGCCCATCCAAAGCACTTCAACTTCAAACTGATCAGACACTTCGACGGGCGCTTGTGCGGCGCAGAGAACGTCGCCACGGCTCACGTCAACTTCGTCGGTGAGTGTGATGGTGACGGCTTGATCGGTGGCAGCTTCTGAGAGATCACCATCATGAGTGACGATGCGAGCGACTTTGGAGGTTTTGCCTGAGGGTAAAACTTTGATTGCATCGCCGGACTTTAATGTGCCGCTAGCAATGGTTCCGGCAAAGCCACGGAAGTTTTGGTTGGGGCGGTTGACCCATTGCACGGGCATGCGGAAGGGCTTTGATGATTGATCATCGCCGACGGGAACGGTTTCCAGATGGCCCATCAAGGTAGGGCCTTGGTACCACGGCATGTTGGCTGAACGGTCGATGATATTATCACCGACCAAGGCAGAGGCCGGAATGCAGGTGATATTTTCAGCGCCCAGTTCTTTGGCGAAGGTGCGGTAATCTTCTTCGATCTTCTGAAACGTGTCGCGTGAATAGTTCACGAGATCCATTTTGTTGATGCACACCACAAGATTTTTAATGCCGAGCAAAGTGGCGATAAAGGTATGGCGGCGGGTTTGGGTGAGAACGCCTTTGCGTGCGTCGATCAGAATAATAGCAAGTTCGGCGGTTGAAGCGCCGGTTGCCATATTGCGGGTATATTGTTCATGGCCTGGCGTATCGGCCACGATGAATTTACGTTTGGATGTGGCAAAGGCTCTATAGGCTACGTCAATGGTGATGCCTTGTTCGCGTTCGGCGGCGAGACCGTCAACGAGCAAAGCAAAATCGAGATTGCCACCTTGTGTGCCGAGTTTTTTCGAGTCGGCTTCCAATGCGGAAAGTTGATCTTCAAACAACATTTTAGATTCGTAAAGCAAGCGGCCAATCAGTGTTGACTTGCCGTCATCGACCGAGCCGCAGGTGATAAAGCGCAGCAGGTCTTTGTTTTCTTGTTCGGCGAGATAGGCATCCACATCGCCGCCTTGAAATTCCACAAAGCGTGTCATCAGAAATACCCCTCCTGCTTTTTCTTTTCCATCGAAGCCGATTGATCTTTGTCGATCACGCGGCCTTGGCGTTCGGACGAGGTGGCGACCAACATTTCTTCGATGATGTCGAGGAGCGTTGTGGCGTTTGACTCAATTGCACCTGTTAAAGGATAACAACCCAATGTGCGGAAGCGGATTTTTTTCATCATGGGGGTTTCACCTGGCAGCATTTTCATGCGGTCATCGTCGACCATTATCAGTTGGCCATCGCGTTCGACCACGGGGCGTTCAGCGGCAAAATAGAGCGGTACGATCGGAATGTTCTCACGGTGGATATATTGCCAGATGTCGAGCTCGGTCCAATTCGACAGGGGAAACACGCGGATCGACTCGCCCTTGTTTTTACGCGCGTTATAGGTGTTCCATAATTCGGGGCGCTGTTGCTTGGGGTCCCAACGATGCCTTGTGTCGCGGAAAGAGAAGATGCGCTCCTTGGCACGGGATTTTTCTTCGTCGCGGCGCGCACCACCGAATGCGGCATCAAAGCCATATTTATCGAGCGCTTGTTTGAGGCCTTCGGTCTTCATGATTTGCGTGTGAAGGGCCGAGCCATGGGTAAAGGGGTTCACATCTTTGGCCACACCTTCGGGATTGATGTGCACGATGAGGTCGAGGCCCAAACGTTTGGCGGTTTCATCGCGCATTGAAATCATGTCGCGGAATTTCCAGCGCGTATCGACATGCATCAAAGGGAAAGGCGGCTTGGCAGGGTAGAAAGCTTTCATCGCCAGATGCAACATCACGGCGGAATCCTTGCCGACGGAATAGAGCATCACCGGTTTTTCGCATTCGGCTGCCACTTCGCGGATGATGTGGATGGATTCAGCTTCAAGCTTTTCTAGGTGAGTGAGCTTGTGGGCGGCGATCATTGGTTTGGGCATTTCGGATGTTCCTTGGGCTGCAATCCAGCTGCGGATTTTATCGATGGTGCGGGTAGAGGGTGAGCGACCTTTACGGAGGTCAAATACAAAAGACGGGTCGCCAAGCGCGTGTTTGCCCAGAGCAGTGGGATCAAGCGCCGATTTTGTGAGGAATGTTTCGATTTCGGCGAGGAATATGGTTGCTGAATTGTCCATAAATAGGATTTATCCTATTTTCCTTAGCATGTCGAGATTTAAAAAGGATAAATCCTATTGAAGCTTTGTCATTGGCGGCAAGAGAAAGAAACAGCTAATAGACCAACAATTCGTCATTCCCGCGAAAGCGGGAATCTCTGTTTTACGTCGTAAACGCAGATTCCCGCCTTGGCGGGAATGACAGTGTTTCTGGGATTTATTGGGAGTTCACCTTGAAAAATTTTTTGTTTGCCATTGCCGCTTTGGTTTACGGCTCAAGCTTTGCCTCAGCCCAAGTGAAAATGGATGGCCAGTTTATGGCTTCGAAGGCTTGTCCTGCGGTTGTTTCGATCAAGAAAGGCACGAACCCTGACAATGCAGCAATTGAAGCTGGCAAGTCCTATCAGTTGCTCGGCAAGAACAAAGATCAAGCCACCCATTATTGGCTGAACGTGCCGGGTGCTAATCCGGCCCAGCGTTGGGTGGCGACTGATTGCGGATCGGCTGATGGTGCGCAAGCCAGCTCTGCGCCTGCTGCTGGTGGCGGAGCAGCGGTTAATACCAATATGGGCACTGTGAAGGCCAAGAAAAAACCGAAGGGGCCGAAGGATGGCATTCCGTTTTATGTTTTGGCGTTGAGTTGGGAACCTGCATTTTGTGAAGCGATGAAAGGCAAGGCGGAATGCAAAAGTGAAACTGCTGCTTCTTATGAGGCCACACATTTCTCATTGCACGGTCTTTGGCCGCAGCCGCGCGCCAATGTGTTTTGTGGTGTCGACCGCGCCACAGCAGCCCTTGATGATCAACATCAATGGGAGCAATTGCCGGAGCCTGAGCTCACTGCAGCAACGAAGGCCGCGCTCGATAGGGTGATGCCCGGGACACAATCTGTTTTGCAACGTCATGAATATACCAAGCATGGCACATGCTATCCGGCGGGCAATGCAGAGCAATATTTTAAAGATGCAATTCGGCTTGCCAATGAAGTGAATGGTTCTGCCGTGCAGAAATTTATGGCGGCGAATGTTGGCAAGACGGTTCAAATGTCTGAACTGCGTGCCAAGTTTGACGAAGCTTTTGGTTCAGGTTCTGGAGACCGGGTACGCGTGTCTTGTGATAAGGCTGGGCGGTTTTCAGAGCTGACCATTGGTTTGAAGGGCGATATTCCCTCAGGCAAAAGTTTGGCAAAATTAATTGCGGCGTCTGGGACAATAGATAAGGGTTGCCAATCGGGATTAATTGATGCGGTAAACTAATTTAGTGATGCTGCCAAAATAGCAATCCGCCGCGCTGCCTCAGCAATCTGCTTTTCATCGACCGTCAGCGCGACGCGCACATGGCCCGCACCACAGCGCCCGAAACTTTCGCCTGGCATGCACACAACATTGTGTTCATTTAGAAGTCGGCGCGCGAATATTTCGCCTGAAACTCCGGTTTTGCGCACATCGACCATTACAAACATGCCGCCTTCGGGCATGCGCGACGAGACTGTTTTGCAATTTTTCAGCCCATCAACAAGCAGGCGTGCGCGGGCTTCATAGGATTGGCGCATGTTGTCGGTTTCGGGGAAGTGTGTATCAAGCGCCAATGCCGTCGCATCTTGCAAAAAGGCTTGGCTGCCAAACAGCATTGTTTCGGTGATTGATAATGCGCTCGTCACAAATTCCTCAGATGCCGCAATCCAGCCGCAGCGAAAGCCGGGCAGGGCGTGAGATTTAGAGATTGATGAGGTCACAATGGTACGCTCTTCCAAATCCTTATCAAAAAATGGCGAGGTGAAAATGTTGTTGCCATAAATCATAGTGGCATAAACTTCATCTGACACGATCCAGAGATCGTGCTTCTTGCACAATGCGCCGATGGCTTTGATTTCGGCTGCGGTGAACACGGCACCCGTTGGGTTGCTGGGTGAGTTCAACAAAAGCGCTTTGGTGCGCGATGTAATTGCGGCTTCGATTGCGTCGATATTTGGGTGAAAGCCATTATCAGGATCAAGCGGCACAGCCACGGGCTTGCCTCCCGGCCCGCAGATCACGCCTTCATAGGTGGCGTAATAAGGATCGAGCAACAACACCTCGTCGCCTTCGTTCAGAATAGAAATGAACGCCATATAGAGCGCAGTTTGTGTGCCGGGCAGAAACAAAAACTGCTCAGGTGTAATTTTTCGGCCTGTCTGTTTTGTGTAAAACCGCGATAATGCATTGACGACCGATGGCTCACCATTGCCCGGAGAATAACGCAGGCGGCGGGCCAGCATTTGCTTGTAAGCTTCATCCAAAATTGCTTTGGGTGGTGCTAGATCAGGCTCACCAATCGACAAAAAAATCATCTCGTGGCCGAGCGCTTCGCGCTGACGGCCTTCTACATGAATGGCCCATTTTTCAGAACCGAGGCCTGCGAGACGATCACCTATTTTTGAATACCGCATAGTTCACCAATTTGTTTGTGCGCATCCTATTCGGGCACTTTTTCGCGCGCCATGCGGCCAAGAGCGACATAGTCTGTCTTGCCAGAGCCAAGCAACGGCAATTTTTCAATTTGGAAAATGCTTTTGGGAACCATCAAGTCGTTTGCACCAAGTGACTTCATGCCATCTGCAATCTTTTTGCGATCTGGTTTTTCAAGACTGGTGAACATCACCAATTGCTCGCCCTTTTTCTTATCGGGCACGGCAACGACGGCATGGGCCAAATCAGGATAGAGCTGTTGCAGCTTGGCTTCGATTGCGGTGAGGGAAACCATTTCGCCAGCAATTTTTGAGAAGCGCTTGGCACGGCCCAGAATGGTGATGTATTTATGCTCATCGACATTTACAATGTCGCCCGTATCATACCAGCCATCGGGGTTGGCTTCGATCACGCCTGGATTATCAGCACGCAGATAGCCGAGCATCACGTTTGGGCCTTTGACAAAAAGCCTGCCGCCATTTTCAATTCCCGGAACTGCTTCCAAACGATATTCGATGTCATCGAATATACGTCCAACGGAGCCGGAGCGGAAATGCATGGGCGTGTTAAATGAAATGGCAGGTGAACATTCTGTTGCTCCGTAACCTTCCAAGATACGCAGCCCAAATTTTTCCATCCAGGCGTCGCGGGTTTCTTGTTTTACGCGTTCAGCACCAGCCACGATCAAGCGCATTTTATAGAAGTCATAAGGATGCGCATTTTTGTGATAGCCGGTGAGGAATGTATCTGTGCCGAAGAGAACCGTAGCATTGGTATCATAGCAAAGTTCGGGTACGATTTTGTAGTGCAGGGGCGAAGGATATTGGAACGAATTTACGCCGCCGAGAACAGGCAATAATAAGCCAGCGAGCAATCCGAATGAGTGGAATACCGGCATGGTGTTGAACACCTTGTCTTCAGGTGTAAAGGCAATACGTGCAGCAGCTTGTTGCCAATTCGATAAAAGATTGCGGTGCGATAAAACAACGCCTTTTGGAACACCTTCAGATCCCGAGGTAAAGAGCATGACTGCCGGTTGATTGGGGTCACTCTCAACACCTGCGCGGCGCGACGCGGAACCTGCGAAATATTTGCAATACAGTCCGTAGATCTTATCGCTCAGATTGATCGATGCCCGCACATCTTCGAGATAAATAATTTTGCAAGTCTTTGAGAGCAGTTCGATATCACCCTGCATTTCGCCAACTTCGATAAATTTGCGTGACGTGATTATTGTGCGCACTTCGGCTGCTGTGCAGGCGGCAGACATATTGACTGCACCCGTCGAGAAATTGAGCATGGCCGGTCTGCGGCCTGTTGAGAAAAGGCCAAACATGGCAAGCACAACGGCGGTTGAGTTTGGCATCAACACGGCAACGTTTTTCTCGCCCGGTGTCAGCGCCGCTAATTTGCGACCAAGCACCATCGAGCTCATGACAATACGGTCATAGGTGGTTGGCTTACGCTGAATATCTTCGATGATCTCGCGGCCGCCGCCGTGAACAGCGCGGGCATCAAGCAAGGCCTGAAAAAGTGTGCGATCAATGTTTGATGTTTTGAACATCATGTTTGACATCACGTCGTAAAGTTTTTCGGCTTGGTACTGGCGCAGTGCAGAACCTTTAAGCGTTGCGGGCGCTTCAAATTTGACCGGAGGCAAGAATGTGATGGTGATTTTGGGGAACATCTGTAGTCGCAACTTGCCGCGCATATAGGAGAACGGCGAATAGATCGCGCCATCAATGCGCACAGGCAACACCCGCGCGCCGGCCATTTGGGCAATGGCTGATGGGCCTTCATATATTTTCATCAAGCCGCCTGTGGTGGTGATGCGGCCTTCGGGGAAGATCACCACTTTTTGTTTGCGCTTCAAACGTTCGACCAAAGTGCGCAGCGCTAATGGATTAGTGGGGTCAATCGGGCACATGTCTGACAGCGCGAAAGCTGGCTTTACCCACCACGCTTGGCTGACATAGGTGTTGATCGCAAATGCTGCACGCTCGGGCAAGAATGCAGAAAGCATCGGGCCATCCAAGAATGATGTATGGTTGGGAACAATCAAAACTTTTTTGCCAGCGGCATGATAATTCTCCATGCCTTTGAGTTCGACTTGATAAAAAAAGCGAAACAGGCCGCGCACACATGTTGCAAAGAGAGTTTGCGGCATTTTGACAAACAGATAGGCCACGACAATCAAATTGGCCATTCCCATGAACACATAGATCGCGCGAACGGGGACGCCATATTTCAACATGACGCCAGAAATCAACGTTGCCGACACCATGAAGATAGCATTCATGATATTGTTGGCACCAATGATGCGGGCACGGCGATAATAAGGGGTGCGCGATTGAGTGACCGCAAAAAGCGGGACTACAAATAGGCCAGAGAAAAAGGCAATTAAGAATAGATCAAACAGGCAGCGCAAACCTGCAAAAGTTGTGAAAAGTGCCATTGGCCCTGAGGGCGCGGCATTGCTTCCGATTGAACCAAAAGCGCCCGCTGCGAAATAGAGATCAAAGATAAACAGGCTCATCAGCAGCGCTGAAACTGGAACGTATTTAAGCGTGATTTTGCCTTTCAAAAGCGAATTGCAATAGGCTGAGCCCAGTCCGGTGGCCACGCTAAAAATCGCCATGATCGTTGTGGCTGCCGTTTCGGTGGCATGCAGATCATTTTTAGTGAAAGGCAGGATTTGCGTGAGAAACACAACACCCATGAACCAGAACCAACTAATGCCAAGAATGGCTAAAAATACATCGCGTTTCTGATAAGACTGTTTCAGCACATGCCACGTTTCTGAAATGAAATTGTAATTGATCTTCATGTCGGGCTGGGCTGAAGGGGCGGCTGGCATGAACCACGCCGCGATGTAACCGATTAAGGCAAGGCCAATCATTGTTGCCGCCACAACACCGTGACCAGTTTCTCGTAAAATGAAAACGCTTCCAAAGATGGTTCCCAACAGAACCGAAACAAACGTGCCAAGTTCAATCATGCCATTGCCGCCCAGAAGCTCTTCCTTCTTTAGATATTGCGGCAAGATGGAATATTTAATCGGACCAAAGAAAGTTGACTGCATGCCTGCTAGGAACATGCACAGCAACTGCAATGTGACATTGTTTTGAAACAGTGAATAGCTGGCCAACGCTATCAAGCCGATTTCGGCCAATTTTATACGGCGGGCGATGACGGCCTTGTCATATTTATCTGCCAATTGCCCCGCGAAAGCAGAGAACAGGAAGAATGGAACGATAAGCAATGCTGCCGATAAACTGTTGATGCTTTCAGGATCGGGCAGTGCTTCTCGCGTCATGCCATAAATGAACAACATCGACAGCGATGAACGAAACGCATTGTCATTAAATGCACCGATGGCTTGGGCGATAAAGAGAGGCAGAAAACGTCTTGTCTTAAGAAGTGCAAATTGACTGTGGCCGCTCATCGTTTATTTCCTAAACATTATTCGTTTTGTTATCATTGCAGCTTCATAGTGATTTGAGCTTAACAATTTTGCACCTGCTTTGGAAAGCTGCCTAAGGCGGGATTGGCTTTCACTAAAGCCTATGAAATGAACGCCGTGTTTTTGACCCGCTATTACATCATTTACGTTATCACCAATGTAGATGATGCGGGATTTTGGAATTTTTAAGTTTTCCAGCGTGCGACCTAATATTTCGTGTTTATGACCGCCACCGTCGGCTCCAAAAGCCTGAGCTGAAACATGGTGCCAGAGCCCGGCGCTTTCGAGGCGTAGTTTCGCGGCCTCTCTAAAATTTGCGGTGGCGATGCCCAAAGTTGCGAACTTTGAACAGGTGTCAAGGAGCTCTGTTACGCCTGTGATGATTTGTGAAGCAATCGTATTTTCGTGCAATTGATGGCGCAGGAGACTCAAATATTCTTGTTTGATATTGTATTTTTCAGTTTCAGGTAACCCTTGTCTTTCGATGATCTCAGCCACAATCTCTTCATCATTTCGAATACGATATGAATTCCAGTCCCGCGAAAGCTTGCTGGCATCGCAACGTGATGCAAATGGTATAAAAAATAATTCCTCTTCGGCGGGTGTGAGTTCGAGCAGCACACCGTCGACATCAAAGATAACAACCCAATCAGCCATGCACCATCCGTGGTGTCATTTCGATGAGGGTGGGGCCGTCGGCTTTCAATGCTGCTTGAATAGCAAGTCTCAGGGCCTTCAGCGATTCAGGTTTTTCTGCGTGGGCGCCATAGGCTCTTGCCAGCATTTGAAAATCGGGATTCTTTAAGGATACGGCATTGGGTTGAATGCCAAAGCTCACCATATTGTCGTGAATGGCACCAAGGCTTTCATTGTTCCAGACGAGAATAATGATCGGCAATCCGTGTTCTGCTGCAGTGCCCAGTTCGTTGAGAGTGTATTGCAAGCCATAGTCACCGACCAATACGGCAACTGGCGATTGCGGTTTGCCGAATTTCGCGCCTATGCCCGCAGGCAATGCAAAACCAAGTGTGCCAAAACCAACAGGATGGATCCATGTGCGCGGTTCGTAAACCGGGAAGGCTTCGTTTGCTACATAAGCGATTTGGGTCATATCTGAGCAGACGATCGTCTCGCGTGGCAATGTAGTACGGATCACATCGAGCACTTTTAAAATATCTTGCTGCTTTGTGTCTGTAATCACATTGCGTAGATAGTCTGTCTCACTGTCAGCGATCTCGCTCTTACCTGTGCCTGAATGTTGGCTAAGGCCTTTAGCTATTGCCTCCAATGTGGCTTTGGCATCAGCTTGAATGGCTATTTCGGCGGTGTGTGGTTGGGCTAATGAATCAGCATCGATATCAATGCGGATCAGGTTCTTCTCGATCACCACATCGTCTTGCCAGAAGTCGGTTTCCGAAAGTTGCGAGCCAGCACAGAGAATGGCATCGGCTGAGCGGATGAAATCAACAACATGCGAGCGGCCCATCCTATAGCCCATGCAGAGAGGATGATCCTCGGGAATTGCGCCTTTGCCAGCGGTAGTGGTGAGGACTGGCGCACCTAGTTTTTCGGCAATTGAAAGCGCTGCATTGCCGCAATCAAGGGCTCCGCCGCCAAGAATAATGATTGGTCGCTTTGCGGCATTCAACCGTGCCACAACAGCAGCGATCTGATCCGCCTGTGGGAGGGCACGGCGCGGCAACGGTCGGTCATGCCAGCCGTCACCTGCTGCAACTTTTAACATATCGAGTGGAATTTCGAGATAGGCAGGCCTTGGTCTTTGACTGGCAAAATTAGCAAAGGCGCGGGCTAAACCATCGCGCACGTCTTTGGGTGTGTAGGCCCGCATGTGGAGGTTTGTGACCGCAGCTGCCGCCGCGCGCTGATCAATCATCTCATGCAAGCGCCCGCGGCCTTGAGCACTGTCGGCCATATCAAGGGCAGACGCGATCACCAGCATATTGCTTGAATCAGACCAGGCTTGGCCCATGGGGGTTAGTATATTGAGAAGGCCCGGGCCTGTAATCGTGAAACACACACCGGGTTTTCCTGTGGCTCTGGCATAACCATCGGCCATGAAGCCTGCACCTTGTTCATGGCGCGTGAGAATATGTTTGATGTTTGAACGCGGCAGCGCGCGGTACATTTCCACATTGTGAACGCCGGGGATGCCGAAGATGGTGTCCACGCCATATGATTCGAGCAAACCAACAAGGGCCTCTCCAACGGAAAGTTCGGGGCGATTGGCCATGATTACCTCAGGCGTTCGGGGTGAATGTGAGTTATTTTTAAGCCAGCTTCAAGCACATCAACTGGAATCGATTTTCTTTCTGCCATTGCTGCAGCGGTGCGTGACAAGGCCGGGGCTGATTGAATGCCGTATCCCCCTTGGCCTACGAGCCAGAAAAATCCCTCCTCGGACGGATCAAATCCAACCACAACATTGCCGTCAGGCACAAAGGAGCGAAGGCCACCCCAGCTATGGTCCAAATGAGTGACTTCAAATGTCGTGGCAGTCATTAGGCGCTCAACGCCTTCAGCAATTGCCATGTCATCAGCATAGGCATCATGCGGATCAACCGGTGTAGCATCTGCTGATGAGACGATGAGTTTGCCGCTTTGTGGTTTGGCATACCAACTGTCGGCCACATCCATCATCATCGGCCATTTTTCAAATCCGTCATAACCAACAACAGGCACCACACCGATGGAACGGCGTTTGGGCACAAGTCCCACGGGCGCAACGCCAGCCATTTTTGCTATAACATCACCCCAAGCACCCGCAGCGTTGATGACGATTGGCGCTGTGAACTTTCCAAGTTTGGAATCGACCATCCACTGGCCTGCACTATGAGTGATCGCAACCACTTCAGCATTGCTGTGAAGAACGCCACCCACGGTTTTGAATTGACGTAAATAGCCCCGGTGCAACAGGTCCACATCAAGATCACCCGTGGCCTTATCGAGAAAGGCGCGTTTTGTGTAGCCCGGTCTTAGAATGGGCAAAAGCTCGGTTGCTTCAAGTTCAGAAATTTCATCGAGGCCTTCGCTTTTTGCAAGCAAATATTCCGTGGCCGCTTCTTCGCCTTCGGCTGCCAAATAGAGCGAACCACGCGGCATGAAAAGAGGCGCTTCAGTAAAGCCTGCTGGTGGATTTTTAAAGAAATCGGCACTGGCCCTCGTGAGGGCCAACATAGGAACGGGACCATAGTTAGGTTCATAGCTGGCAGCGGACCTGCCAGTGGTGTGATAGCCCGGGCGATCTTCCATTTCGAGGATCAGCACGTTGTGTGAGGCTGCCAAATGTGCTGCCACAGATGCGCCCGCAATACCTGCTCCAATCACGATATAGTCAAATTCCGTTTTCATGAAAAAATCTTACTCTATCTGGCCCCTTGGCAGCACTATAAACTTCACTATGGTATCATCGAAAATAAGGAACTGCGCCATGTCTGATTTTAATCAACCCATATCAGGTCTCGTTACGCCGCGTTTTGGTGGCTTAGCAACGTTTTTCCGTCTGCCGCATGTGCCATTAGCTGAAGCAAAGAATATCGATATTGGCGTGGTTGGCGTTCCTTGGGATGGTGGCACCACCAACCGCCCAGGCCCGCGCCATGGCCCGCGCCAGATGCGTGATCAATCGGCTATGGTGCGGCGCATGCATCAGACCACGCAAGTGGTGCCCTATAATTTGGCCAATGTGGCAGATCTTGGTGATTGCCCCGTAAACCCTGCTAATGTTGATGATGCCTTGAAGCGGGTTGAAACCTATTTCAAAAAATTGGTGGCGCAGGGTATCAGGCCGTTATCGGCTGGTGGTGATCATTTATGCTCGTTGCCGATTTTGCGCGCCGTTGGTGAAAAGAAGCCCGTAGCGATGATCCATTTCGATGCGCACACAGATCTCTATGATTCTTATTTCGGCGGCTTCAAATATACCCATGGCACCCCTTTCCGCCGGGCGATTGAAGAAGGCGTGCTTGATCCAAAGCGCACCATTCAAATTGGTTTGCGCGGCTCCATGTATGATATTGATGATTTTGAATATGGCGAGAAAATGGGTGTGCGGTTGGTGCGCATTGAAGAGGCCATGGAAAAAGGCCCCAAAGCAATCATGGCCGAAGCCCGCAATATTGTGGGCGACTCGGAGGTCTATGTGAGCTTCGACATTGATATGCTCGATCCGGTTTATGCGCCGGGCACTGGCACGCCAGAGATTGGCGGCTTTACGACGTTCCAAGCCCAGCAAATGCTGCGCGAGTTGCGTGGCCTCAACATTGTGGGTGCTGATGTGGTCGAAGTCTCACCACCGTTTGACCCCTCGGGCATGACGGCCTATGCAGGCACCGTCATGATGTTTGAGATCATGTGTTCGATGGCAGAGGCTATCGATAGGCGACGAACCTAAGGCCGCATTCCACTGCGGCTTGAAGCGATGGCTTTTTGTTCGGCCACGCGTTTGCGCAACACGCCTGCTGCATCGGCCACTTTATTGATTAAACTTCCTTCGCGCTGGTGCAATTCATGATCACACAATGCTACATCCCACAGCAGGCCAATCAAATGCGTGCGGTCTTCGATGCTCAAAAGCTCAGGCAAATATTTAGCGAGTGTTTCGACACCGGTAAAGGATCCTTGCTTGTTGGCCATACTCATTGCTGTTTCCAATTGACTGTTGGCAAATTGAAATTTTGTTTTGAGTAATTTTTCAAGTTGTTCAATCTCAACTTTGCGCACAAGACCATCTGCCGGAACAATTGAGCTTAATACGGCTGCCAACAAAAGCTGTCTTTGTGAGGGTGTTAATTTTGAAAAACCATTGGGCAATGCCAATTTTTCAACAATTTGTGTCAGCTCATCATAGCTAACGGTCGATGCGACTTGCGTCTTTTGAAGTTTCGTCATCTTTAGTCCCCCAGTTATCAGTCAAAGCGCGGAAGCGCTCAGATCAATTATTTCTGATAACACGATTCCCGTTGTATGTGAATTGTGCTTGGAGCTCCTAGACATGAATCGTCCTTTCAATTTCGTTCGGCAAAAACTTGATACCTTGAACTTTGCCACTGCAGCCTTGCTTGTAATCCTGCTGGGCGCGGTTTCTGGTTTGGCCATGCCCCCCTTTGATCTGTGGTGGATTTTTGGTCTCACTTTTCCAATTCTTCTGTTGCTGGTCGAAAATGTAAACTTGCGGCGGGCATTTCTATTTGGCTGGCTCTATGGCTTTGGCTATTTTGTGGTTGTGTTACATTGGATTGGTTTTGCATTTCTGGTCAATGCCGGAACTGATCTCTGGATGATGCCATTTGCTGTTGGTGGACTTTGCGCATATTTGGCGCTGTATTGGGGCGCAGGCGCAGCGCTTACACGGCTGATAAGTTCACGCGGATATTCGGCCTATTGGTTTGCGCCAATGTGTTTCAGTGCCATGGAATATTTGCGCGGAATTCTTCTCACAGGTTTTCCCTGGGGAGCGCCCGGTTTGGCGGTTGACGGCATGGGGGCGGTTTCCCAACTGGCCTATCATGTGGGCATGAACGGGCTTACGCTGTTAATTTTACTTTGGGCTGCAGTACCGCTCATTTTTCTCAAGCAGCAAAGACGATTGGCTATTTTGGTTCTAGCTACCTTGCCTATGGTTTGGGTGTGGGGTCTGTGGCGCTTGGGCGATAACCCCACGCAATATGTCGACACCGTAAATTTGCGGATTGTGCAGCCCAATCTTAGCGAAGATGATCAATGGCGTCATGACAACGCTAGGCAGATATTCAAGGATTTGCTTTCACGGTCTGCGGCGCCCAGCACAAATGGCCGAGATATAACTCATATAATCTGGCCGGAATCTGTTATCCCGTTTTTGCTGGATGAGAGCCCTCAAGGGTTGGCCGCTGTTGGCAACATGCTCGGTGCTCATAAAATTCTGCTCACAGGTGCAGTTCGCCGTTCAGCGCCTGCAGACAGTGCCGATTATTTTACCAGTGTCTTGGTCATTGATGGCAGCGCCAAAGTGCTCAGTCATTATGACAAATCGCATCTTGTGCCAGGTGGAGAGTTTTTGCCTTGGGCATGGGCCTTAGAGCCATTCGGATTTCGCCGTCTGGTTGATTTTCCAGACGGTTTTCGCGCCGGAGTTGGTGCCGAATCACTTCGTGTACCTGGTGCTGGATTGGTGGGCGCGCAGATATGTTATGAGGCAATTTTCCCTGCCGAAGCTGTAGCACCCGGAAATCGCCCGGACTGGTTGGTCAACGTTACCAACGATGGTTGGTTTGGAAATTCGACCGGGCCTTATCAACATCTAGCCCAGTTTCGGTTGCGTGCGATTGAGCAGGGCTTGGCAGCTGTGAGGTCAGCAAACACCGGTATTTCTGCAGTGTTTGATCCATTTGGCCGTACAATCGTACAATCAGAAATGGATATTGGGGGCGCATATGATTCACCGTTACCAAGGTCTGCTGCCAAAGGACTGTATGCAAGTATTGGTGATTACGCTTTGTTAGCGATGATTTTAGCTTTTGTTTTTCTTGGGTTGTATGGTGATAAATTGCGTGGTTTCATCAGCTCAATTCGATTTCCGTTGCAAAAGTGATGGCATTGGATTAGCTATCACGAATTCGTGAACGGCTAAATCTTGGTGCGGGTTTATATCAAGGTTCGAACCAGAAATTTGAATTCAGGCTGGGGGCAACTGTCTGAGGTATTTGAAATGACACGGCGCGACCCCAATTATATAGATGTTCATGTTGGAACAAGAATGCGCATGCGTAGGCAGCTCATTAACATGAGCCAAGAACGGTTGGGTGAATTGCTCGGTATCACATTCCAGCAGGTTCAAAAATATGAAAAAGGCTCAAACCGTATTAGCGCGAGCCGCTTGTTTTATTCCGCCAAGACTTTGGGTGTGCCCGTTCAGTTTTTCTTTGATGGCCTTCCGGGTATCGATGCTGAAGGTGGCTTGAGCGAAACGACCAAGGGCGATGATTTTGTTGCTTCGATGATGACGCCAGAAGGCATTCACTTGGCCAAGGCCTTTAGTGATGCAGACACTTCACAGAAACGTAAGTTAATTGCCGGTTTGGCCCGTCTTGTCGTGGATATGAAGAGTTAAATTTCTTTCAGGTTTCCAGTTTTAAACCCGTTTGATTGCTATTCAAGGGAATGGTTTTGGCTTGACCAAAGCCCAAAGCGCTGTCATTAAGCGCTCCCAACGGTATAAAGCTTTCTTTATATAGATTATCTGAAGCATTTTGCGGGAGCAGTCATGGTACGTCGTTCTTATGTTTTTACCAGTGAATCGGTATCTGAAGGCCATCCAGACAAGGTTTGTGACCGGATTTCAGATGAAGTTGTGGATTTGTTTTTCCGCGAAGCATTGGCCAATAAGATGGATCCCGCACGTGTGCGCTTGGGCTGCGAAACCTTTGCAACCACCAACCGTGTGGTGATTGGCGGCGAAGTGCGCGGGCCGCAATCAGTGACCACAGAGATGATCGTTGATGTGGCGCGCAAAGCCATCAAGGCTATTGGTTATGAACAATCTGGATTCCATTGGGATACAGCTAAGATTGAAGTGTTGCTGCACAATCAATCCGAAGATATTGCCGTTGGTGTCGATGATACGGCTAACAAAGATGTCGGTGCCGGCGACCAAGGTATCATGTTTGGTTATGCCTGCGATGAAACGCCCGATCTTATGCCAGCACCACTCTATTATGCACAACGCATTTTGCAACTCTTGGCAGAAGCCCGCCACGCTGGCGATAAGCGCTTAGGCCCAGATTCTAAAAGCCAGATTTCGGTTCAATATAAAAATGGAAAGCCCGTTGCAGCAACACAGATCGTTGTCTCGCATCAGCATCTTGATGAAAGCCTCACTTCGGCCGACATGCGCAAGATTATTGAGCCCTATGTGAAGAAGGCTCTGCCGAAGGGCTGGATCAATAAGGACACCGTTTGGCACATCAATCCAACTGGCAAGTTCTTTATCGGTGGGCCTGATGGCGACGCTGGTCTCACAGGTCGTAAGATTATTGTGGATACATATGGTGGTGCGGCCCCTCATGGTGGTGGCGCGTTCTCTGGAAAAGATCCAACGAAGGTTGATCGTTCAGCTGCCTATGCGGCGCGTTATCTGGCCAAGAATGTGGTTGCCGCAAAGATGGCAACAAAATGCACCATTCAGCTTTCATATGCGATCGGCGTGTCGGAACCATTATCGGTCTATGTTGATACCCATGGCACAGGCAAAGTGGCCGAAGCCAAGATTGAAAAGGCACTGCGCAAGGTCATGGATTTGCGACCGAACGGCATTCGCAATCATTTGCAGCTTAACCGCCCGATCTATGCCCGCACATCAGCTTATGGCCATTTTGGTCGCAAGCCTGAAAAAGATGGTGGCTTCTCTTGGGAGAAGACTGATCTTGTTGCCGCGCTGAAAAAAGCGGTGAAGTGATTTCAACACCAACAAAATTTCAATTTTATGGACGGCGCAAGGGGAAACCTTTGCGCCGTCATCATGTTGACCTGATGGAAAATCTTCTGCCTCAGCTAAGTGTTGATGTTGCCGCACCACTCGCTGGCACCAAGGCCCGCTGCTGGCTTGAAATTGGCTTTGGTGGTGGTGAGCATTTGGCCCATCAAGCCGCACTCAATCCGGATGTTTCAATCATCGGCGCTGAACCTTTTCTCAATGGCGTGGCCAAGTTGCTTTCAGAGATTGAAGCTCGCGAACTCACCAATGTCCGGGTTCATTACGGCGATGCGCGGGTGCTTCTCGAAGCGTTGCCACCAGAATGTTTCGAGCGAGTATATCTCCTTTATCCCGACCCTTGGCCCAAAGCGCGGCAGAACAAGCGCCGCTTTGTGAACCCAGAAAACCTCGCTCACATTCACCGCGTTCTCAAACCGGATGGTCAGTTCTGGTTTGCCAGTGACATCGATGATTATGTGTTGTGGACGCGCGAGCATGTGACGGCTTTTGCCAGCTTTGAAGAACATGGCGACCCGGTCCAGCCTTTTGAAAATTGGATACGCACTCGCTATGAAGCCAAAGCGGTGCGCGAAGGCAGAGGGCAGAATTATTTGCGCTTCCAAAAAATCATAAAATAATTGTTTGATTGTCATGTGGATGGGATCAATAATCTGAAACTTATGGACGGCGAATCATTTCAACATCAAATTGCAGCACTTCCATTCCGTAATCGACGCGGAAAAATTGGTATTTTGCTGGTGACCTCGCGCGAGACGAAACGTTGGGTCATCCCCAAAGGTTGGCCCATGGAAGGCCGCACGGATTACAACGCCGCTAAAATCGAAGCCTTCGAGGAAGCTGGTGCTGAAGGTCGCATCGGGACGATTAGCATTGGTGTATTTGAATATAACAAGCGTTTAAAAAATGGTGCATGCAAGTTATGCCGTGTCGCCGTGTATCCTCTCAATGTTTCCGGGCTGGCCCGCAACTGGCCTGAACAAAATCAACGTGAGCGGCGCTGGTTTTCTGCCGAAGACGCAGCCGAACTTGTGGCCGAACCACAGCTCAAAGAAATTATTGCGGCACTCTAGCTTCTCGCATTCTCGCTAATGCTTTGGCTGATTAGCATTGTAATGTTTCAATTTCAGCCCCATGTGCAGCGTTTAGATGGAACATCATAATGGTTGCACTTTCAGTTCTTGATCTGGTTCCCGTGTCAGACGGCCAAACGCCGCGCGATGCTCTGCATCATGCAGCGTCGCTGGCACAACATGCCGAGCGTTTGGGGTTCACGCGCTATTGGGTGGCCGAGCATCATAATATGGCGGGCATTGCCAGTACGGCTACATCTGTGGTGATCGGCTATCTGGCATCGCAAACCAAAACCATCCGTGTGGGGGCGGGTGGCATTATGTTGCCCAATCATTCACCGCTGGTTATTGCTGAACAATTCGGAACCCTCGAGTCGCTTTATCCCGGCCGTATTGATTTGGGCTTGGGACGCGCCCCCGGCACTGATCAGCGAACGTCGCGGGCGTTGCGTGTTGACCCGCAAGCATCTGAACATTTTCCGCAAGATGTGTTGGAGCTGCAAGCGCTGCTCGGGCCATTGCAGGAGGGACAGGTCATTCAAGCTGTTCCCGGCACCGGTCTCAATGTGCCGTTATGGATTTTGGGTTCCAGTCTCTTTGGCTCGCAACTGGCTGCCATGCTGGGCCTGCCTTATGCCTTTGCTTCACATTTTGCACCAGATCATTTGATACAAGCATTAGAAGTCTACCGAGCCAAATTTGAGCCTTCTGCACAACAGCAAAAGTCTCACGCTATGGCAGGTGTGAATGTGGTGATAGCCGATACGGATGCAGAGGCCCAGCATCTATTTACCACATTGCAAATGCGCTTTGCTGATATGTTCAGAGGGGCTCGCGGCTTTTTAAAGCCACCCATCGCCAATATCGAAACCTATTGGACACCCGCAGAAAAAATTCAAGCCAGCCGCATGCTGGCCTGCGCTTTCGTCGGTTCACCTGAAACGGTTCGCGCCGGTTTGCGCGGGTTTGTGGAACGCACGGACTTGGATGAACTGATGGTCGCCACGGCGGTTTTTGATCATGACGCGCGGCTAAAGTCTTATGAGTTGCTTGCCGGGTTGGATTTGAGATAAAGTCGTATTCGGGGGCCGAAGCAAACTGACGGAGAAGAATTGATGCTTCCCAAATTTTCAAAACACCTGTTGCTGGTGATGAGTGTCTTTGCACTTGTTGATTTTAGCCAAAGCCTTGTTTGGGCTGGCCCTGCTGAAGATGAAGCAGCTAAACTTTGTGATCAGCTCGCTGCGGCTATCCCCGATAAAACCAAACCCGCAGGTGTGCCAGGGGTCAAGGGTGGTGACATAGACGGTCCAGCCGCTGTTGCCGCATGTGAAAAAGCAGCCGCTGCATTTCCTGATAATATGCGCATCCTGTTTCAATATGGCAGGGCGCTTGTTGCCGCCGACCAATTGCCGAATAAAACATTTGAACTTTACACCAAAGCCGCCACTGGCGGACATATCGTGGCGATGAATAATCTTGGCTATGCCTATGAAAATTCAATTGGCACCAAAAAGGATCTCACAGAAGCGCTTAAATGGTATCAAAAATCAGCTGACCTTGGCTTTGCTGTTGCACAGCGCAATGTGGGTATATTTTACCGAAACGGCAAAGGCGTCCCCACAGATGCAAAGATGGCGGCCATGTGGTTCACCAGAGCGTCGGAACAAGGTGATGCCAATGCAAAGCTTGAGCTTGGCATGCTCTATGATGAAGGAAATGGTGTTCCTCAAGATTATGCCAAAGCGGTTCAACTTTATAAGGATGCCGTGGAGGGTGGAGAGGCGCTTGCTTATTCCAATTTAGGCTGGGCTTATGACAGAGGCATCGGCGGCCTGCCCGTGGATCATGTCAAAGCCAATGAAATATATCTCCAAGGGGCAGCCAAGGGCGATAACAACTCCATGAATAATTATGCCGAAAGCTTGGTCACAGGCGAGGGCGTGGCCAAGGACACCAAAGCCGGCATGGAATGGATGAACAAAGCCTATGACGCAGGCTCCAGTCGTGCAGCTTATAATCTTGGCCAATATTATTCCAAAGGTGAAATAGTGCCGCGCGATATTGAAAAATCAGTTGGCTATTACATCACGTCGTTAGAGCGCAACGCCGATGACTCACGCGCGCTGTTCATCGGCAAAGGCGGCGAAGGTGTCCCCGCTGACGTCATCAATTTAATACAAGACAAACTGCTAAAACGCGGCGGCGTTTTCGAAAAACACGATGGCAGCTTTGGCAAGGGTGGTGTGGAGTATATGGAGCAGGTTTTGAATGGGGGGTGAGGGGGGGGATTTTATGGACTATGGAGCCATTTTAAATCTTGTAAAATTATTACTGCTGACAGATTGTTGCTACGTAATATTCTATGAACACTCAATAATAATTTACCAGTCTCATCGTGCCCACCGCACCCAAACTCAACACCACGCTGACCAACTTCATCAAAGCGCAACAGATGTTTTTTGTGGGAACTGCTGCTGATAATGGCCGCGTGAATATTTCGCCTAAGGGGCTTGAAAGTTTGCGTGTGTTGAGCGAGACCAAAATCATCTGGCTCAATCTTTCGGGCAGTGGCAATGAGACCGCAGCGCATGTGCGTGAACTGCCGCGCATGACGCTCATGTTCTGTGCTTTTGAAGGCGATGCCATGATCTTGCGGGTTTATGGCAGGGCAAAGGTTTTGCACCCCGCTGATGTGGGCTGGTATCAGCTGATTGCGCAATGTCCCAAAATGGCCGGATCGCGCCAGATTTTTGAACTGGATATTGATCTGGTGCAAACCTCCTGCGGCACGGGTGTGCCGATCATGGGTTTCGTCGCTGACCGCGGCCCAACCGAAATGCTGCCGTTTTACGAAGAGATGGGCGAAGATGGCGTGAAAGCCTATTGGGCGCGCAAAAACCGCCATAGCATTGATGGCAAAGAGACAGGCATATAAGGCAATCAAGCTCATCAAACTACATTCCTTTCATAGCTAATATATCTTATTTAGGACTAAAGTCAAGAGTTATTTTCGGCCTTGTGCAATATTTCTGAAACGCCTATACGAACGTTACGAAATTCACTCATCAAGTCCGCGCAAGCGGTTTTGGAGTGGGTCCCGCGAGGGGCCCGCTTTTTTTGTATCTGGATAGCCCTATGACCGATCAACGCTTAGAACGAGAGACTGGCCCTGCTGCACGGGTGGCGGCGCTTGCCGTGCCGGTGCTCGAATCCATGGGTTTTCGCTTGGTGCGTGTGAAGATGTTTGGCACCACTGTGCAGATTATGGCTGAGCGGCCTGACGGCACATTCTCGATTGATGATTGCGCTAATTTCAGCCGTGATTTTTCGCCAGTGATGGATGTGGCCGATATTATCTCGACGAAATTTCATCTTGAAGTTTCATCACCGGGGATTGATCGGCCTTTGGTTCGTAGCGCTGATTTTGAGGCTTGGGCGGGGCATCAGGTTAAAATCGAAATGGTCACACCTGTGGCTGGCCGCAAAAAATTCCGTGGGGAACTTGAAGGTTTCCATGATGGTGAAGTGCGTTTGTTTATTGATAATCCTGAAGGCGGCAAAGAGCCTGTGCTCGTTGGCTTGCCCTTTAGCGATATTCACGAGGCCAGCTTGGTGCTGACTGATGAATTGATCGCAGACGCCCGCGCGCGCTTACCTGCAACAGGCTATGGCGACGGCGCTGAGATTGACGAAGACCAAATTTCTGAAACGAAGGAAGATGACGACAATGGCTAACACTCCTGTTTCCGCCAACCGCTTAGAGCTTTTGCAAATTGCTGACGCAGTGGCCCGCGAAAAGACGATTGATAAATCAGTCGTATTAGAAGCGATGGAAGATGCAATCACCCGCGCGGCCAAAGCTCGATATGGCCAAGAAAATGAAATCCGCGCCGAGATTGATCCGAAGACGGGCGAAACACGCCTCAATCGTTTGTTGATGGTTGTAGATGTTATTGAGAATGATGCCACGCAGATTACGCTGACTGAAGCTTCGAAGAAAAATCCAGCCGCGCAAATTGGCGATTATATTGCCGAAGCCTTGCCTCCCATTGAATTTGGCCGCATCGCCGCGCAATCCGCAAAACAAGTGATCGTGCAAAAAGTGCGTGATGCTGAACGCGAGCGGATGTTTGAAGAATTCAAAGGCCGTATTGGTGAAATCGTATCGGGTCTCGTTAAGCGTGTTGAATATGGCAATGTGATTGTTGATCTGGGTCGTGGTGAAGGCATTATTCGCCGCGATGAAGCTTTGCCGCGCGAAACTATTCGCCCGGGTGACCGCATCCGCGCTTATGTTTATGATGTGCGCCGCGAACAACGTGGGCCACAGATTTTCTTATCGCGCACCCATCCGCAATTCATGGCCAAATTGTTTGGCCAAGAAGTGCCTGAAATTTATGATGGCATTGTTGAAGTGGTTTCAGTGTCGCGTGATCCATCATCGCGTGCCAAGATTGCGGTGCGTTCGAAAGACTCATCGATTGATCCCGTGGGCGCCTGCGTTGGTATGCGCGGTTCGCGCGTTCAAGCTGTGGTCAATGAGCTTCAAGGCGAAAAGATCGACATCATTCAATGGTCGCAAGATGTGGCGACTTTTGTGGTGAACGCATTGGCCCCAGCTGAAGTGGCTAAAGTGGTTCTGGATGAAGAGGCCGAGCGCATTGAAGTTGTGGTGCCGGACGAGCAATTGTCACTGGCCATCGGTCGTCGCGGCCAAAACGTGCGTCTGGCCTCGCAGCTGACCGGTTGGGACATTGATATTATGACCGAGGCTGAAGAGTCTGAACGTCGTCAAAAAGAATTTGCATTGCGCACAACGCGCTTTGTTGAGGCGCTCGATGTGGATGAAACATTGGCTCAACTTTTGGCGTCTGAAGGTTTCGATACAGTTGAAGAAGTGGCTTATGTCGAACTCCATGACATTGCCTCAATTGATGGCTTGGACGAACAGACAGCACAAGAGCTGCAACAACGCGCCAAAGATTATTTGGAAAAGGCTGCAACAGAAATGGAAGATAAACGTAAAGCACTTGGTGTGACCGATGAGCTGCGCGATATGCACGGCTTGAACCCAGTATTGTTGGTGGCTCTGGGCGAGGCTGGAATTAAGACGGTCGAAGATTTAGCCGATTGCGCAACCGATGATTTGATCGGTTGGAACGAGCGCAAAGACGGCCAAACCACAAAGCATCCGGGTGCTTTCACGGGCCAGGATATTTCAGCCGCTGACGCACAAAACCTGATCATGGCTGCGCGTGTGCAGTTGGGCTGGATTGAAGCACCAGTCGCGGAAGAAGCGCCAGCAGAAGAAGAGGCAGCCTCATAGTTGAACGCCGCAGCTGAAACCATAGGCGAAGAAATTTTGCCAGACCGGATGTGCATTGTTTCGCGGGTTGTAAAGCCTGAGGATCAGCTTATCCGGTTTGCGCTTTCACCCATGGGTGACGTGGTTCCGGATTTGAAGCGCAAGCTGCCTGGGCGCGGGGTGTGGGTATCTTGCGATGCTGAAATTCTGGCTGAGGCGGTCAAGCGCAAAGCCTTTTCGCGCGGTTTTGGCAAGGAAGCCAAAGCTGGGCCAGAATTGGTGGGACAGGTAAAAGTGCTTCTTCGGAAAGAGATGCTTTCGGCTCTATCGATGACCAGACGGGGCGGACTTGGACTTTCTGGTTTTATGAAGGTTGAAGAAGCTCTCACCAAGGGCAATGTAAGGGTTCTATTGCACGCTTCCGATGGATCCATTGACGGACGCCAGAAATTAGACCGGAAATGTGCGACAAATACTGTCATTTGGGATTTATTTGCATCCCATGATTTGGATTTGGCATTTGGGAGGTCAAATGTGATACATGCAGCCGTGGCCAATGGTGGCTTGGCTGAGAAATTGCTGGATTATGCGCAAAAGATCGCGCAGTACGAGCATTTGAACGTTACTGGATTAGGGTTACACACGGAAGCATGAACGATATTATTGATAATAACGAAAAGTCTGGCGCAGCACGCACAGGCAGCACGCTTAGTCTGAAGCGCCCATCGGTTGAACAATCGCGGGTAAAGCAGAACTTTGCCCATGGCCGCACCAAGACTGTGGTGGTTGAAACCAAGCGCAAGCGTATTGGTGAAGGCGGTGCCGCACCTGCTGATGACAAGCCGAAATTCCAAGTTATGCCAAAAGTTGCTGAGGCTCCAACACCTCGGCCCGTGGTTACCGCACCTGCGCGTCCGGGCGTAGTTCTGCGCACTCTTTCTGCCGATGAGCGTGAAGCGCGCTCTGCAGCACTTGCTGATTCACGGGTTCGCGAAGCCGAAGAACGCAAGCGCCAAGAAGCTGATGCGGTTCGCCGTGCCGCCCAAGAAGTGCATGATAAAGTTGAACGTGATGCTGCGGCAAAACGCAAAGCTGAAGATGATGCCCGTCACAAAATGGAAGATGACGGCAAACGCAAGGCTGACGAAGCAGCCAAGAAGCTTGCTCCAAAAACTGAAACACGCACTGCGCCTGTTGAAGATGATGATAATGATGGTGGCAAGCGCCCCAAGACAATGATGCGTCCTGCGGGTGGTGTAATCCGCCGCATTGTGACGCCGCCGGTGCCTACGCGCACCAAAGCTGATGCTGACAAGCGCCGTGGCCGTCTTACTGTTTCAAACGCCATGGCTGAAGGTGATGAAGACCGCGCACGTTCCGTTGCCGCCTTCCGCCGCCGGACAGAGCGTTTAAAGAAACAAGCCCAAGGCTTCACTAAGCCAACTGAAAAAATGACGCGCGAAATTGTGATTCCAGAAGCAATCACGATTCAAGAGCTCTCAAACCGCATGGCCGAGCGTGCCGTGGACATAATCAAGCTGCTGATGAAGCAAGGCCAGATGCACACGATCAATGATGTGATCGATGCCGATACTGCCCAAATCATCGCCGAAGAAATGGGCCACAAGGTTAAGCGCGTTTCAGAAGCAGACGTGGTTGAAGGCCTCGACATTCAGGACGATGCCGCGGAATCAATGTTGCCGCGCCCACCTGTTGTCACCATTATGGGACACGTTGACCATGGTAAAACATCATTGCTTGATGCCATCCGCAAGACCAATGTGGTCACTGGTGAAGCAGGAGGCATTACGCAGCATATTGGTGCATACCAAGTTAAGACGACCAATGGCATTGTAACATTCATCGATACGCCAGGCCATGAAGCCTTCACCTCGATGCGGGCCCGTGGTGCGCAAGCGACGGATATCGTGGTGCTGGTTGTTGCAGCCGATGACGGTGTAATGCCGCAAACAATTGAAGCCATCAGCCATGCACGTGCGGCTGGTGTTCCGATTATTGTTGCGATCAACAAGATGGATAAGCAGACGGCTAATCCAACACGGGTGCGCACCGATTTGCTGCAACATGAAATCGTTGTTGAAAGCATGGGCGGCGACACTATGGATGTGGAAGTTTCTGCCGCCAAGGGAACCAACTTGGATAAATTGCTTGATGCGATTTTGTTGCAAGCTGAAGTACTCGATCTTAAGGCCAACCCAGACCGCATGGCTTCTGGCCTTGTGGTTGAAGCGCAGCTTGATAAGGGCCGCGGGCCCGTGGCCACTGTTCTGGTGCAACGTGGCACTTTGAAACTGGGTGATCTTTTCGTGGCTGGTTCTGCTTGGGGCCGGGTGCGTGCTCTGATCGATGATAAGGGTGCACATGTTAAAACCGCTGGGCCATCGGCTCCGGTTGAGGTGCTGGGTCTTAATTCTGCGCCAGAAGCGGGTGACCGTTTCGACGTGGTTGAAAATGAAGCACGGGCGCGTGAAATTACCGATTACCGTGAACGCAAACGCCGCGAAACACGTGGCACAGGTTCTGTTCGTTCATCACTTGAACAGATGATGAGCCAGCTTAATCAAGCAGGCCGTGCGGAATTCCCAGTATTGGTGAAAGCCGATGTGCAGGGTTCTGCTGAAGCCATCGTTCAAGCCATTGAAAAAATCGGCAATGAAGAAATCCGCGCCCGCGTTGTTCACTATGCGGTAGGTGGTATTTCAGAAAGCGATATCAACTTGGCCTCCGCGTCTGGTGCTGTGGTGCTCGGCTTTAACGTGCGTGCCAATGGGCAGGCACGCGATGCTGCGCAAAAGCAAGGTATCGAAATTCGTTACTACAATATCATCTATGATCTTGTGGATGATATTAAAGCGGCCATGGGCGGCAAGCTTGCCCCTGAAATGCGCGAAACATTCCTTGGCAATGCGAAAATCCTGGAAGTGTTCAACATCACTAAGGTTGGTAAAGTTGCTGGTTGTATGGTCACTGAAGGCACAGTTCAACGCGGTGCGAAGGTGCGCTTGATCCGCGATAACGTGGTGGTGCATGACGGCGAGCTTTCAACACTGAAGCGCTTCAAGGATGAAGTGAAAGAAGTGCAAAGCGGCCAAGAATGCGGTATGGCGTTTGCCAATTATGAAGACATGCGGGCTGGCGATGTGATTGAGTGCTTTAGAGTTGAGAAGGTGCAACGGACGTTGGCTTAGTTTTCCAGAGTCCCCTCCTCACAAAGGGGGAAGGAAATGCAAATGATCTCCGGCCTCTCCCACCTCACCTTCATCGTTCACGACCTTGACGAGATGGCGCGCATAATCTTGGATATTCTCGGTGGTTGTGAAGTATATGTTAGTGGCAACAAACAGCACTCTTTGTCCCCCGAAAAATTCTTCGACGTTAGCGGCATCTGGATCGCTATTATGCAGGGCGATCCTCTGCCAACTCGCAATTACAATCACGTGGCGTTTAAAGTTTCTGTCGATCAGTTAGAGAAAGCCAAATTGGCGATTGAAAAACTGGGGTTGGATTTCCGCACCTCCCGCCCGCGCATCGAAGGCGAAGGGCAGTCGCTTTATTTTCATGATTATGATAATCATCTTTTTGAATTGCATACTGGCACGCTCGAAGAGCGATTGGCCGCTTACAAGAAATTGGACGAAACTTAATGGCTCACGCTTCTGCCCCATCTCAACGCATGCTGCGCGCTGGCGAATTGATCCGCCATGCGCTGGCCGAAATTTTTCTGCGCGGCGAAACCAATGATCCGGATTTGGGTAAATTGGCACCCACGGTGGTTGAAGTGCAAATTTCGCCCGACCTCAAAATCGCCACCGCCTATGTGCGCACACTCTTTGCTGGCAAAGAAGAGTTGATGATGGAAGCCCTGCACAGGAACCGCAAATATATTCGGGGGCTGATGGCACCAAAACTAGGCATGAAATATACACCAGATATTCGGTTTCGAATTGATACCGCTTTGGATTACGCTAATAAAATTGATGAGATTTTGCGCAAGCCTGAAGTGCAGCAGGATTTAAAGAAGGAAGACTAGTCTCCTTCTTGCTCCGGATGCAATTGAACCTTAAGGTCCTTTCTCGTTATCATGGGAGTTTGAAATGCGGATCATTGCAACGCTGGCTTTAGCATTACTATCTCAGGTGAGTTTTGCAGTAGCGCAAACGCCTGAAGAGGTGAAGTCTGATATTCTTTCGGCCCTTTCAACGCCCATGCCGATCACCGTGGTCGGGCCCATCATGACCCGCGATGTGAAGGTAACAAAAGACGGTGATGCATTTCTTGCCACACTTGAACAGCCGATGCTGATGGGCATTATTCCGCTGGGCTCAATGTCATTCAAGCTCACTCCAGCAGGTGACAAGCTTTACCGCGTGACTGATTTTACTCTGCCCAAGACGCTGGAAGTTTTTAACAGCTTTAAGGTTGGCATTGGCGGAACGACATTTGATGGTATTTGGTCAACTGAAAGCCGCAGCTACCGCAAGCTTAACTTCCAGCTTGACCAGATCAGCGTTGCGCCCAAGGGTTCGCAAAACTCCAAAGTGGAGATTGGATCGCTTTCGCTTGACGTGGCCAAGGATGGTGATGCGGGTGCCACTGAAAGTAAGTTTTTGCTGCATGCCAGCGACATCACGTCAAAGGGCTATCCACCCAACAATATCAATGTGAAGAGTCTAACCGTAGACTTGCGCGCCAAGGGCCAAGAGCCAGTTGATCTTTATGCGGTGCTCTCGCGCTTTGCTGTGCTTGCTGCCACGCAGCAGGGCGGCGGCGATTCCGTTTTGCAGTTTGCTGAATCACTGCGCGCCCAAAAATATGATAAGGTATCGCTCAATCTTTCTGCCGAAGGTGTGGATGTGACGGGCGCTGAGCCCGGTTCAACCGACATGCTTTCAATTGCTTCTGTTGCAGGCACAGCTGAACTCAGCAATGTGACGCCAGATGATTGGGGCTCAGTTTCAATCACCATTGATGGTAAAGATATTCATGACAAAGGCTTGATTGATGTCAAGCAGGTGGATGCGGACACGGGGTCCATCTCCTTGACGGGAACGCAGATTCCGATTGGTGCCACGCTCAACGCGATTGGAAAGCTTCAGGCTATTTCGCGCGGCGAGCCGACGTCGCTCAAGGTCTCGGATGTGTTGGATGGTCTGTTTAATATTGGTGCGATCAAAATAGCATCAAGTGCCAGTGGCATTGTATATCTTCCGCTAAAAGAGGAAGACCCAACGCTGCGCATTGGGAAATATTCAACTGAGACAGGAACCGAGGGGCTGCGCGATAATAAGGGCCGCCTGTTTTTCTCAACTGCTGTTGATGATTTCAAATTGGATGTGAAAAAGTTTGATACTGAATTGCAGAAAAAATTGACAGCTTTGTTGAACCCGACGGTTTTTCATTATGATCTCAGTGTTTCGGACCTGAACGAATCGTTGTTGCGCAAATTGATGGGCGATGTGGTGATCAATGACGAAAAAGATTACGCCGCATTGGCCGCACCTGCCATTGCTTATGTGATGGCCATGAAGCCGATGATTGAAACCAAGGACATGCGTTATCAAACAGCCGACATTGATGTGGGCCTTTCCGGATTGGTTCGGTTTTATCCTGCATGGGCGCTCAGCGCTTTGCCATATGAGGGTGAAAACAAGATTTCGTTTAAGGGGCTTGATAAGGTTTTGGCATTGTTTGAAGAGTTGAAGAACACGCCGCCCGAAGCGGTGGCGGCACCTGTTGCGACAGATGGATCGACTGAGGCCGTTGAACCTCCGGTTCCTGTTGATAACCGCAGCACATATGCGGTTGTGCAATCTGTTTTGCTCGCAATGAAGGCTCTGGCTAAAACTGAAGGTGATACGCTGGCTTGGGTGTTCAAATATCCTAAAGCAGGACAAGGGCTGTTTTTGGTGAACGACACAGAAATGCGCTTTCCTGATCTGGCTGGGTCGCTTGGCCCCATGATTGCCTATGGCGGTTTCCTGCGCTGACCTATATCGAACATTGCAATGAAAAAACGCGGTAAGCCGATCCATGGGTGGGTCGCATTTGATAAGCCACTTGGAATGTCTTCCACGCAAGGTGTTGGCAAAATTCGCTGGTTGTTTGATGCTGAAAAAGCGGGGCATGGGGGAACTTTGGATCCACTCGCTACCGGTTTATTGCCGATTGCACTGGGTGAAGCCACTAAGACTGTGCAATGGGCGATGGACGGGCGGAAGAAGTATGAGTTTCGGATCAAATGGGGTGCGGAAACGGCCACTGATGATCTTGAAGGGGAAGTCACTGCCACATCGGTATTGAAACCGAACCAAAATAGTATTGAATCGATACTAAAAGAGTTTTTGGGCGAAATTACGCAAATTCCACCGATTTATTCGGCACTGAAGATTGATGGTGAGCGGGCTTATGATCTGGCGCGGGCGGGGGAGACGCCGGAGATGAAGCCGCGGCAGGTGCTGATTGAGGAGTTAAGGTTGCTTCCTGCTAAGACAGATCAACCCCCACCCCAGCCCTCCCCACAGGGGGGATGGGGCAAAGAGGGGGGATTGGAGTTTTCTGACTTTGAAGTTGTCTGTGGCAAGGGCACTTATATCCGCGCATTGGCGCGGGATATGGGGCGCAAACTGGGTTGTTTGGGCCACCTCACGCTGCTGCGGCGCACCCAAGTTGGCCCATTTACCGAAAGTGATATGATTTCACTGGAAAGCTTAGAGGAATTAAGCCATAAGCCCGACCGTGATGAGGCGCTGCAAAGCGTTTTACGCTCTATCGTGACCGTGCTGGACGGCATCCCTGCACTGGCCGTGATGGATGGGCAAGCTGCCCAATTGAGGCAAGGCCAATCGGTTTTGCTGCGCGGAGCGAATGCTCCGATCAATTGTGAGGCTGTCTTGGTGACCCATGAGGGCAGGCCTTTAGGCATCTGCGAAATTGCTCAGGGGTCGCTGAAAACCAAAAGACTGTTCAACCTTTAACCGATGTCCGGAGAACTGAAATGACGATGACTGCTGAGCGTAAACTCGCTCTTGTAAAAGACTATGCGACAACAACCGGTGATACCGGTTCACCCGAAGTACAGGTGGCTTTGCTCACCGAGCGCATCAACTATCTCACCGAACATTTCAAAACCCACAAAAAGGATAATCATTCCCGCCGTGGTCTTTTGCGAATGGTGGCTTCGCGCCGTAGCCTGCTCGATTATTTGAAGAGCAAGGATGAGCCGCGTTATCAAACGCTGATCAAGCGCCTCGAAATCCGCCGTTAAAAATATCGCGCGATTGGTTTTTGTTAGAAGGTGTTGCCCATGGGGCAGCACTTTACGACCCCGTAAATTGAATTCAGCAATAGGGCTGAATTCATCTCGGCTCTTGGGGGCTGCAACATGTGCAGCACGAGCCGTACAAGGAAAAAATAGATGTTTAATATTGATGTAGAAGAAATCCAATGGGGTGGCCGCACCCTTCGTATCGAGACTGGGCGCATTGCTCGCCAAGCCGATGCCGCAATCCTCGTTACTTACGGTGAAACAACCGTACTCGGCACAGCAGTTGCTGCCCGCTCAGAAAAGCCAGGAATTGACTTTTTCCCGCTCACTGTAAATTACCAAGAAAAAACTTATGCCGCTGGTAAAATTCCTGGTGGCTATTTCAAGCGTGAAGGTCGTCCATCAGAAAAAGAAACATTGGTTTCGCGCCTGATCGATCGCCCGATCCGTCCACTGTTCCCAGAAGGCTTCCGCGTTGAAACCCAAGTGGTTGCAACTGTGCTTTCATACGACATGGAAAATGACTCAGACATGGTGGCCATGGTTGCTTGTTCTGCGGCACTCACACTTTCTGGTATCCCGTTCATGGGCCCCGTTGGTGCTTCGCGCGTTGGTTTGATCAATGGCGAATTTGTTTTGAACCCAACTGTTGAGCAGATGAAAACATCTGATCTTGATCTGGTGGTTGCAGGCACAAACGACGCCGTTCTGATGGTTGAATCAGAAGCCAAGGAACTTTCAGAAGAGCAAATGTTAGCTGCTGTAATGTTTGGTCATGCGGGCTTCCAACCTGTGATCGAAGCGATCATTCGTCTTGCTGAACGTTCTTCACGTGCGGCTCGTGACTTCACGCCGCCAGATGAAGAAAAACTTTTCAAGGCTGTGAAGAAGGCTGGCGAAAAAAGCGTTCGCGCAGCTTATGCGATTGTGAAAAAAGAAGATCGTCAAGATGCTGTTGCCAAGGTCAAAGAAAAGATTTTGGCCTCACTGGTTGATGCTGAAGATGCAAAAGCGCCATCAGCACAAAAAGTGGCTGACGCGTTCAAGCATCTTGAAAAAGATGTTGTGCGTAACGCCATTTTGGATACGGGCCTGCGCATCGATGGCCGCGACACAAAAACGGTCCGCGATATTGTTGCTGAAGCATCAGTTCTGCCACGCACCCACGGTTCAGCTTTGTTCACACGTGGTGAAACACAGGCCTTGGTCGTGACAACACTTGGCACTGGCGAAGATGAGCAATATGTTGACAGCTTGGACGGAATGTTCAAAGCCAAATTCATGCTGCATTACAACTTCCCTCCCTACTCGGTTGGTGAAGTGGGCCGCATGGGTGCCACTGGCCGCCGCGAAATCGGCCACGGCAAATTGGCATGGCGCGCCATTCATCCGATGTTGCCATCGGCTGATGAGTTCCCCTACACAATGCGTGTTGTTTCAGAAATCACTGAATCAAATGGTTCGTCATCCATGGCCTCAGTTTGCGGCGCTTCGCTTGCACTGATGGATGCTGGTGTGCCTTTGAAAGCTCCGGTGGCTGGTATTGCCATGGGACTGATCAAAGAAGGTGAGCGCTTTGCAGTTCTCTCCGACATCTTGGGTGATGAAGATCATTTGGGAGACATGGATTTCAAAGTTGCTGGCACGACCAACGGCATTACTGCTTTGCAAATGGACATCAAGATCACCGGTATTACCGAAGAGATCATGAAGGTTGCTTTGTGGCAAGCCAAGGATGGCCGTCTGCATATTCTGACCAAGATGGCGGAAGCTTTGGAAAAGGCCCGTCCCGGCCTTGGCGAACATGCACCACGCATTGAAACCATCAAGATCCCAACGGACAAGATCCGTGAAGTGATCGGCACTGGCGGCAAGGTCATCCGCGAGATCGTGGAAAAGACGGGTGCTAAGATCGACATTCAAGATGACGGCACGATCAAGGTTGCGTCTAACTCTGGCGAAGCGATCACTGCTGCGCTCAAGTGGATTAAATCGATCGTATCAGAAGCCGAAGTTGGCGTGATCTATGAAGGCAAAGTTGTGAAGGTTGTGGACTTTGGCGCATTCGTCAATTTCTTCGGCGCAAAAGACGGCCTTGTGCATGTGTCTGAGCTTGCCGCTCACCGCGTGAACAAAGTGTCTGACGTGGTGAAGGAAGGCGATGCAGTGAAGGTCAAGCTGTTAGGCTTTGATAATCGCGGCAAGGTGCGTCTCTCCATGAAGCAGGTGGATCAGGCAACGGGTGAGGATTTGAGCGCCAAGCAAGCGGCCGATGCTCCGGCTGAGGAAGCTCAGGGCGAGTAATACTCCGTTTAGGGATGAATTTATGGCGCGGGATGGAAACATCTCGCGCTATTCTATTGCTTGCCTAATTCTTAGCTACCACCGTGACTTCAAAGATGTTCCCCAAGCCTTCACCGGGCCAAAGGAGCTAGCGCTCAGGCTGGCGCGGGTGTGTTACAATCATCTGGCGGGCGAGCAGGGCGTTAAGCTTTATGATAGTATGATTAAGCGGAAACTGCTTGCGTTTGACGAAGATCATTCGAGTCTCATACCGAAGGGCGAAAAATTTGTGACTTTATTTGGCGTTAATCTTGAAAGTTTGAAAAATTTACGTCGCCTATTGTGCAAGTGTTGCCTGGATTGGAGCGTACGCCGCAATCATCTTGCGAGCTCGCTTGGCTCGGCGATGCTTGATCAGATGGTGAAGCTGAAGTGGGCCAAGCGTGATTCCGAAAGTCCCGCCATTCATTTTTCAGTTTCTGGTGCGAAACAATTTGAAGAAATTTAAAGATGACCACTCTCGTCCAAATTCCTGCACTTGGCTGCAATGGCCAGCTTTATGCTGAGATTAGCCCTCTACTGCCTGCTGACTTAGACCCGGACGTTATCATTCCCGTCGCAGACCGGATGGCTGGTTGTGTTGAGCATGTGCTGAAATATGCGCCTCATCAGTTCATTCTTCTCGGCACATCTTTTGGCGGCCGGGTTGCGATGGAGCTGGCTTTGTTTGCGCCTTCGCGCGTGAAAGGTTTGATCATTATTGGGGCAGGGCCGGGGCCTGTTGCTGACCAGCCAAGCGGACTCGCACGTTCAGCACGCATACGTGGCGGTGAGTTTGAAAATGTGCTCACCGAAATGGGCGATATTATTTCGCATTTGCCTGGCCCGCGTGGCATTTCAACCATGAATGCATTTCTAGAGATGTCGCGCTCTATGGGGCCGGAGAATATGGCGATGCAATCTGATGCGTTGGCTTACCGCGAAGATTTATGGCCGCGTATGGCGAACATTGAATGCCCCGGTATTATGGCGCAAGTGCCACAAGACAGCTAAGAAAGCCGGATGGACAATCCGACAAGAATTGGTATCGGGATCGCATTTGTTGCCATCGGCGTTGGGCTTTTACTTTTTGCCTTCCCGAAGGCACCTGAGATGATCATCTATATTGGTGTGGCCATTTGTGCAGCGGTAGCAATTTGGGGACTTCTCCCCCTTGCTCGACCAAGTTATTGGAAAAGCATCAACCCAGTGCCGCAGAAACCGCGTGCACTCGAATATCTCGGCAATAAGGATGTCGAATTTG
>JANYLQ010000017.1 GCA_025363755.1 Hyphomicrobiales bacterium
AAGGAGAAATAAAAATGGCAGCAACAATTGGCTATGGCATGGTTTTGAAGGTCGCAGACCCCGCCACGCCAACAGTATTCACGACATTTTCGGACGTGATCGAAATCACCGTTCCTCAAGTGAAAGTATCAAGCATTGATAGCACCAACATGCTTTCACCTGGTGCTTGGATGGAAAACATCACTGGCTTGAAAAACCTTGAAAGTTTCGCGTTTAAACTGAACCATGCCCAAGGCGGCGCGATGGATGCGCTTATTCAAGCCACTTACGGTGTGCCGAAAGTTTGGCGCGTTGAATTTCCAAATGGTGCATCTGTGGTTTTCTACGGTAACTTGACCGATTACGCTCTTGCAACACCGATTGACGGCCGTCAGGTTTCGACCGCTCAAATCAATCCAACAGGTGCGCCAACGTATAACGCTGCTGCAGCACCGGTTAACACCTTGCTGCCATCGATCTCTGGCTTGCTCACACAAGGAACGGTCTTGACGGCGAACGAAGGCACATGGTCGAACGCGCCAACGTTCACCTATCAATGGCGTGCCGCTGCAGTGAACATCGGCGGCGCAACGTCAAAGACATTTGCGCTTACAGTCACACAGGTCGGCGCTGCAATCGACGTCATCGTGACCGGCACAAATCCTGTTGGCAACGCGTCAGCCACCTCTGGCGCATCAAAGAACGTGGTATAATAAATGGCAAATAAATATCTTGGCGAACACAAGGTCACTCTTGGCGACAAAGAGTTGACCTTGAAATACTCTCTCGACGCTCTGGCAGAGTTAGAGGATCACTTCCAAAAGCCAATCAATGCGGTTGTGAAGGATTTGCAAAACCCTGACATTCCAAACTTGCGCACGTTGCAGAAAATCTTGCATGTAGGTGCAAATGCTTTCCATCCCGAATTGACATTTGAGGAAATTGGAAAGCTTACTATGCCGTCAGCGGCGATGGATGCAATTGCCAAAGCACTATTTGGCCAAGATGATGAGGCTACAACGCTAAACCCGACCTAGCAGAAACGCCTCCACCAACACTGGCACAGATGCACACAAATTGGTGTGCGCTTGGGCTTGATGCGGGGCGTTTCTGGAAAATTACACTGGTTGAATATCGTCGCGAAACTAAAGCGGCTGTTGAGCGCGAATATCGCTTGATGCAAAATCAGAAATGGATTGCTTGGCACATGGCAGCGCTTTCGCGCTCTGAAAAATTGCCTGACTTAGCCGAGTTTATGGGCGTTGAACGCCAACCACAAAAACCAGAGGACGCTGAGGAAATGATGCGCACAATTGCCGTGATGTTTGCAAAGGGCCCATCGTTATGAGTTCGGCAACAGTAGGTGCATTGCGTGCTGATCTAAGCTTAGAAACAGCTAGATTTAAAAAAGGGCTTGATGCTGCCAAGGCCCACACCGAAAACTTTGTCAAAGAAATGCGCGAAAAGGCGTTGCATTTGGCAGAAGCGTTCGCTCTTTTTGAAGTTGCTGAAAAGCTAAAGGGTGTGTTTGAGGGGATGGAGCAAATTGTTCTCACCTCTCAAAAGATCGGCATTCCTGTTGAAATGCTTTCACGCATGCAATTGGCGGCAGATGTCACCCATACGAGTATGGAAACTTTAGCTGGTGGCGTTGCGAAGTTTTCTAAAAACCTTGAAGCTATTGCGGGCGGCCAAGGGGGCAATGCTGCTCTGGCACTGAAAGCGATCGGCGTTTCCGCAACCGACGTGCACGGAAAATTGAAGCCCACCGATAAGCTTTTGCTTGAGGTGGCTGAAAAGTTTTCAAAAACAGCAGATGGGGCAAACAAAACTGCCGTGGTGATGGCTTTGTTTGGGAAGGCTGGAGCTGAACTTATCCCCTGGTTAAACAAGGGAAGCGACGGTCTTTCTGAATTTAACGCAAAAGCAGATCAGCTAGGTCTCAAAATCAGCGAAGAGACTGCTGTAAAAATTGAAGAATTCTCCAAAGATATTACAATTTTAGAAGATGCTTTTGTCGGTGTCGTGAGACAGGTGATCACCTATTTTCTGCCCACTATGAACAGCGTGACGGGTTCTATTGCTGATTATCTCTCAACAGGCGGCGGCGCTCAAAAAATGACTGAATTGCTCGCTCAAGGTCTGATCAGCATCGCGAATGCTGGCCTGCAAGTTTACAGTGCGCTCGGTAAAGCGGCCCTGTTATCAGTTTACGCCATCAACTCGATTGCCAAAGGTGGAGCCACAAACCAAGATTACGACAGCCTGATCGCCAATCTCAATACCATTAACAAGCAAGTCCAATGGGGCACTGAAAAAATCAAGGAATACACTGTAGCCCGTCACGCAATGTTCGACCGTGATCACCAAGGCGAATCTAATGGTTCAAGCGAACCCAAAAATAAAAAGCCGCAAATGAGAGGCTTCACAGAACTTGCTGCGGGCCACAGCAAAGTCAAAATAGCAACTGATCGCCACGCTGAATCGGTGAAAGAATTTATCAAGCAACTGCAAATTCAAAACGAGGAATTTAGCAAGGGCGCTTTGCAAATGAAGATCGAAGAAGCGCTAAGATCGCATAAGGTCGAGGCGCTTTCCGTGGAAGGCCAAAAAATATCATGGCTAATCATCAAGCACGCACAGCTCGCAGCAGCCCAACAAACGCAGGCGCAAGAAGCGCAAAATTTAATCGACAAGCAAAACAAGTTTACCGAGGCGATGACTAAAGCTGCTGATTATGGTTCCAGCACCATGTTAGAGTGGATTAAGGGCACGAAGTCTCTGAACGACTCTTTGGGCGATCTGCTGAATTCTTTAGAAAAGATGGCACTCAACGCGGCATTCAAACAGCTGCTCGGGAGCTTATTTGGAGGCGCGGGTTCGGATCACCCGCTTTATGGCGGCGGCGGTGGTGGTGGATTTCTCAGCGGTCTGTTTCAAAACTTTGCCGGATTGTTTGCAGACGGCGGCACAATACCTTCTGGTAAATTCGGTGTCGTTGGCGAAGGCGGCGGCATGCAGCACGCAGAACTCGTTGCCGGCCCGGCAACCGTTATCCCAATGTCGCAAATGAACGGCGGCGTTAAAGTCAACATCAACAACTACGCCTCGCCTGATCTGTCGATCACCACGACACAGAACAACAATAACAACACGATTGAAATTGCGATTGAAAAGAAAGTGAACGACACGATTTCGTCTGGCAAGGCAAACCAATCAATGTCCTCTGGGTTTGGATTGCGCCCGATGCGCGTTCGTCGGTAACTCATGG
>JANYLQ010000021.1 GCA_025363755.1 Hyphomicrobiales bacterium
CCTTGCCACAGCCAACCCCGGAGTATTCGATAGTGATCATGCCCTCATGGATGACCAAGCGCTGAAATTCTATGGTGAAAGCAATTTGCCAGTTGTTGCTTTTACATCCCAGGCACGTGGTTTTTTCAGCAAAGCAGCAGACGTCGGCGTCTTTGTATTGAAGCCCGAACTCCGCACCGCCTTTGAAAATCCAGAAAATCTGACCCGGCTTGAGCGCGCCCAAAAATTAGCCACCCATCTTGGGGTTTCGGTTTCAGCCATTGTATTGGCTTACGTTACTTCGCAAGCCGTGCCCGGCATCGCCATAATAGGTCCTCATTCGGAAGCACAATTGAGGAGTTCGCTGGATGGATGTGATCTGGCCTTGTCGCCATCTCACATCCAATTTCTTTTAGGCCAAACAGATCGCTGGGAAACTGGGAGTTGAGGAACACCAAGCCACAGAATTGATGCTAAACAATTGCTTTAGGTCAAACTGAGAAGTGCAGGAATTTTCCGGCTGCTGCCGCTGTGCTATTTTAACCGGAAATGATGCTAAAGTCTTACACATAAACTTACACAGTTTAAAAAATGTTTGAAAATAATATAATTAAATCAATTGTTTAGTAGTATATGCAACGGACTTAAAATCCGTTGGGAGTAATCCCGTGCCGGTTCGAGTCCGGCCGCCCGCACCAGTCTTCGCGCTGCGTTATGCGCAGTCAGGAGGAGACTAAAGGACGAAAACGGACTAATAGAGGGTGTTATGAACTACGTGTACCGAATTCGAAGTATCGTTGACCCCAATCAAATTTATATCGGTGCGACGTCGGATTTGAAAGAGCGCTTGGCAAAGTTGGTGTGATGTACGACCCTCTGCCGGAAATGGTGATGAGTGACGACCCGGCCTACTTGGCCATGATCGCTGGTGAGCCCCATAACGCCGCTGCACCAATATTCGACAAGCTGCGCTGGCTGGCGGCAGATCGACGGCGGGCGCTGAATGCATTGCCGGAGACCGACTTTGATGCCCGCGCTCCGCTGTTGCGCGCCCTGTTCAGCGGCAAGGTCGACGAGAGCATTATCTTGCCTCCGTTCTATTGCGAATATGGTAGGCATGTCCGCTTGGGCTCTGGTGTGTTCATCAATACCGGTGCCACCTTTCTGGACGGTGCTTTCATAACCTTCGGGGACAGGGTGGCCGTTGGGCCGAATGTCCAGTTCATCACCGCCAACCATCCTGCTTGTCCTGAAGATCGGATTCGACCAGCAGCGCCTGGAGACACATTGCCCTTCCAGATCATCACGCTGGCTCTGCCCATCACTATCGCCGACAATGCTTGGATCGGGGCCGGGGCGATCATCCTGCCCGGCGTGACCATTGGAGAAGGTGCGGTGGTTGGCGCAGGCGCAGTTGTCACTCGTAGCGTGGCTGCGCGCAGCGTCGTTGTCGGCAACCCAGCACGTCATTTGCGCAGTGTTGACGACCCGCCGCGCCCGTGAACTGGTCGGTCGACCAAACAGTCAAGATTCCTGTTGATTCCCTTACCGTCCTCCGATCCATCTGGGCGCTCTCGGCGAGGTTCGGGCTTGCCAATACCCGCCCCTTGATGTCAATCTTGCCCCGAAAAGTCGGTCATCAAATAAAGCAGACCAATCATTCTTGAATCTGGTGTCATATGCCCCAAAAAAAGAAACAAGCCAAAATAAAGACCCACGACTATGGCAAGCATGCCAGTAGGTATGCGGAGTTAGGCATCGATGATGCAAACTATCTGGCGTTTCGGGATATTCCCGACTTGATACAAAAACATGCAAAGGGATTGGCGGCGTTAGATTATGGTTGTGGAGCGGGTCGCTCAACACGTTTTTTGAAAAAATTGGGGCTGGATGTAGTGGGTGTCGACGTCAATCACGACATGCTGGAACAGGCAATAGCCAGAGATAGTTCAACCAGCTATTTCAATATCAGCGCCGAAAAGTTGCCCTTCGAAAACGAGAGCTTTGATATAGTTTTTTCCAGTTTCGTATTCTTGGAAATTTCAACAAAAAAAGAGATTGAAAAAATCTTTTTGGA
>JANYLQ010000031.1 GCA_025363755.1 Hyphomicrobiales bacterium
CAGGAAGTGTCGCGCAAAACGCTTGATCAAACTTATAATGGCCAATATGGCCACATCATCGATCTTCCAAAGGTGTCCTATGGCAAACCTCAGAAATAGAATTCTCGCAAGCTTGGCTTTGGCTGGAATTTTCTCGGTGTCAGCGTTAGCTGAAGACTATAATGCATTGAGCCACGCCGATGGAATTTCGCTTTCGGCGGGCGATTCATCGCGCGTCAATATCGCCATTCAAACGCCAACGCCTTGGCCGGTTTATTTGAACAACACAACAATTTATGGCCGTGGCCAACGTGGCGCTGATCTGATGGAAATGTATTTGTCAAAATTCGCCGCCCAGCAACAGGCAAGCCCTGGCACAGTGATCAACATTAACCAGCCCGCCAAGTAAACCATGGAGGCCTGTATTGAAAATCGCATTTTTGCAATCACTAAAGAGCCTTTGGCATAAGTTTCAGAGAGACGAGTCTGGCATTGCGCTGATCTATATAACAGCCGCGCTGCCGGTGATTATCGGGTTTAGTTTGCTGGCCATTGATGTGGGGCGTTTGGCTACACTGCAATCTACTTTACAACACGGAACCGATGCGCTGGCGCTGGCTGGTGCAGGCGAATTAGACAGAAGACCCGATGCCATCACTCGGGCCACCAATGCTATAAATGCTTTGCTTGGCGCGGATACCACACATAACAACAAAAGCCTTTTTGCAACAAGTGTTGCTACGGTCAGCGTTGGCACGCCGTGTTTCTTGCAGACTTTGCCCGCCAGTGATGTCACGGCAATTACGACCTGCCTTCCAGTAGCTAGCACCGCTAATATTGCGGCGAGTTCGGTGCTTGCGCGTTATGTTCAAGTGAGTGCAACGCCTGCGTCGTTTAGTACGATCTTTCCGGTCAATTTTTCGGGCGCGGGCATCACAACCGCCAGTGCCACGGCTGTGGCGGGCTTTGATGCAGCAGTGTGTAATTTCACGCCCTTGTTCATGTGCAATCCGCTTGAAGGAACTAACGATACCTCCCTTACCGATGATCACGGCCTCTTTGCCATGGCCAATTCCTATACAACGCGGCGCAACATCATTCGCTTCCTTGCCTTCGGCGGCGGCAACAATACGCCAGCTGTGCCTGGCCAGTTTGGATTTTTGGATGTAGGCAATGGTGCCAACGCTTTGGGTGATGCGCTTGCCGCAACTGTGCCACCCGAATGCTATATTCAAAACACGATCCAGCCCAAGCCTGGCAATATGGGCGGGCCGTTGACTGATGCCTTTAATACTCGGTTTGATATTTATGGTGGCAGCTATAAAAATAGTATCAGCTCCTATCCGCCGAGTGTAAATGTTAGAAAGGGCTATATCGATGCAAGCAAAGGCCAAGGTAACGGCAATGGTAATGGCGGCGCTTGCACGACGTCGCCTTCAACCAGTACCAACAATGCGGCCGATGGTGCCGTCATGGGCTTTCCCGTTGACAGTTGTTTTTCTGACGGATCTTGTAACACCAAAGGCACCTATCAAAATTCTAATATTGGAAATGGTGACTGGGGCTGGGATCCTGATACGGGTGCAACTGTTGCAGCGATTACCAAGTCAGGAGCGACAAATGCCTACTGGGCTTTGAATTTTGGATCGACTGCAATACCAACATCGCCTGATACGCCGTATAGCAACTCGAACCCGCCCTCGCGCTATGACGTCTATCGCTATGAAATTGCAACGAGTGGCTTGCTCGATAAATCCAGCCCCACAGGCGGCACTGGCAATGGCAACAATCTCAATGAAAACGGCCAACCGATCTGTGCTCAATCTAAAAATGTGAATGGCGTTGACACTTCGACGGGCAGCGTTGATCGTCGCATCATCTATGGTGCGATCATGAATTGCAACGCTAACAATCTTAGGCCCGGCGCAAATGGCACCTATTATTCTTTGGCCTTTGGCAAATTTTTTATCGTTCGTCCTGTGGCTTCATCCAACACGTGTGGTGGATCCAATTCTGCGGGCTGTGCGCTTTGGACTGAACTTGTGAGTCTTGTTTATCCCGGCGACGGAAGCGGCGTGGCCCGTGACCGGGTTCAGCTTTACAGGTGATGGCCGTGATGAAAGCGTTCAGCA
>JANYLQ010000037.1 GCA_025363755.1 Hyphomicrobiales bacterium
ATATTTGTCTTGAATGGTTTGCGCGGAAGCAGTTATGGATTTCTATGGGGGCTTCAACGCTCAGAGGCCGTTATTAAAATTTTTCGTGGTTTCGTGCAGACATACTTGCTTTTTGTGACTTTTCTAGTTTTTACCCATTGGTCGGTTTATTATTCTAGGGTTACTTTGATTTTACAGTTTTCTGTTTGCGGGGGGTTCATTCTACTACTGCGCTCGTGTCAACTTTCTCTCCTGCAGTCAGCAACGGTGAACAGATATTTGGTTTCTAACCGAGCAGTGCTTGTTGGGGACGAAGATGAAATTGAGATCGCACTAAACGATTGGCGCAGAAGAAAAGAAAACATTCTTGTATTAAAGCAGTTTTCTCTTTCCAAACTTCAACTCGCAACAGAAAAACCTGAGGATGACCTTCATACATTTGCTGAGGATCTTGTTCTGCTGTGCAGAAACTTAAAACCGGATCGTATTGTAGTTTTTTTACCTGTGGAGAAGCGAAAAATCATAAATTTCCTTTCTCAAAGGTTTGCTGAGCTTCCTGTAAGCATACTAATATCAACTAAATCGCTGGCCACAGCAGAAAGTAAAGTTTCAACTCACACAATTGGTGGTTTGGGCATGCTCAGGATTGTGCGTAAACCCTTGACAGTCACAGATAGGATTATGAAAAGATCTTTTGATCTTTTTATTGCAAGTTTTATGTTCGTTATTTTACTTCCCTTTTTTCTTGTTATAGGTTTTGCGATAAAAATAGACTCTCCGGGTTCCGTTTTCTTTGTTCAACGCAGAAGAGGGTTTAACCAAGATGAGTTTAGAATATTCAAGTTTCGAACAATGATTTCCAACTCTTCGGGTGAGGGTTTTCGGCAAACAGCAAAAGATGATTGTCGCGTTACACGCTTTGGAAGTTGGCTCAGGCGTTGGAACATCGATGAACTTCCGCAGCTTTTAAATGTTATCCTCGGGGAAATGTCTTTGGTCGGACCGCGGCCTCATGCCGTAGAGCACGATGATATGTATTATTCTCACATAGCAATTTACGCGCGTCGGCATAATATGAAGCCTGGTATTACGGGCCTTGCGCAAGCGCGGGGGTTTAGGGGAGCGACTGAAACCGTGCAACAGATGCAGGATCGAGTGGATCAAGACATGACCTACATACAAAATTGGTCGTTGCTTCTTGATTTTAAAATATTGCTGATGACGGTATTTTCCGCGCGGGCCTATCGAAATGCATTTTGATTTGGTTTACGTTTATAAGTTAGATCATTCCCGACCCGGTTTGAAATTATATGAAGGCGAGCTGGCCTGATAGATCTTAGATTTGGTCTCGATACTTGGGATTGTGTCGGCCATGTTGATCATCTCAACTGCGGAAATATTTGGAATAATTGATACTACAGCTTGAGCGGTGACAACTAGGCATGCAATTAAGAAATTATCTACAATTCTCCGTTGGTTTGGAATGAATTTGTTTGTCCAGATGTCAGCGACGGTTATTGACGGTATTCGCAATTATGCAAATTGGAAAGATACAAAAATCAATATCATAGACCTGCAATTGATAATCGAGTTGGATTGAGGGTCATGGCTTCGTGGCGTTTAAAGCAACTTCAATTTGGCTGCGAAAGTGCATAAGCATTTCTGCTAGTTGTTTTTTTTTCGATTGGAAACGTACAGAAGGCAGTGGGATTGAAATTGCGAAGATGTTTCCGGTTCCAGTTTGGAATGCGGCACCGATCGCGCTGATGCCTTCCATGTGCTCGTCATTGTCTTCGGCAAAACCATTATTTCGTGCAACTTGGATTTCGTTGAGCAATAGATTAAAGTTTGCAGGCTTAATTTGACTGGTAGAACGCAGTCTGCTCACCACATCGTCATCTGACATGAATGAAAGTGCCGCCTTGCCATTTGCAGTGTTGTGCAGCGGAAAGATTTCGCCAACCGAAGAAATCGTGCGCAGCCGGTGGCTGCCTGAGACTTGATCAACAAACACCAAATGATCACCCTTAAGCTCCGCGAGGTCGACGGTTTCGCCCGTGCTCTGCGATAGCTCTTTGAGATAGGGGTGAGCGATTTCAACGACGTCAACACGCTGCGCCAAAGCAATGGCGTGGAGGCCCAGACCAATGCGAATGCTGCGATGGGTGCCGTTGGTTTGAAGTAATCCTTCAGTGACCAGTGCGTTGACAATACGCTGCACCGTAGAACGAGGCAGGGCCAGTTCTGTTGCTATTTCACCAAGGCTCAAACCCGCATTGGAAGTGCCGCAAACCCTTAATATGGCTGCTGCTCTTGATACGACTTGAATACCGAGTTTGCGCATAGTTGCCTCATATAGTGTATCGTAATGCAGTGCAAGTTTTACATATTGACAAGTGTTTTGGCATTATCGTACCGTATTGCAAAACAATAACTATGGGAGGATCAGTAAAATGGTCAAAGTGCGTGGCATCGAATTTCAGGCAAATCTTGATAATGCGATGGGGCTTGAGTTTACCAACCTTTCACATCGATGGGGGTTTCAATGTCCGAACTGGCCGTATTTTCCGGATGTGAAAATCGAGCGTATTCACTACATGGCCAAATCTGGTGTGTTGTCGCAACGCATCACAACGTCGATGCATTCAACAACGCATATCGATGCGCCAGCCCATGTGGTGCAAGGAACGCCGTTCATCGACGAAGTGCCACTGCCGCATTTCTTTGGCTCGGGCATTGTGGTTCCATTGCCGAAGAAAAAGTGGGAATCGATCACGGCTGATGATTTGGAAAAGGCCTGTGGCAAGGCCATTCGCCCGAATGATGTGTTAATTCTGAATACCGGCTGGCACAAAGTTTATGAGGACGGCGATTACTTCGCATATTGCCCGGGCTTTGTGCCGTCTGCTGGACAGTGGATGGTTGATCATCAGGTCAAAGTGGTTGGCCATGATACACAAGCCAATGATCATCCACTGGCCACGGCGATTGGTCCGCAGCGCAACGGCCCTTTGTTGCCTCATCTCGAAAAAGAATATTTCGAATGGTCGGGCGGTCATGATTGGGCCAAGGATTTTCCAGATTGGGAGCCTGTGCACCAAATTCTTTTTAAGAATGGCATTCTTGGAATTGAAAATGTGGGTGGTGATTTAGATTCCGTAACGGGCAAGCGCTGCACTTTCGCGTTCTTCCCTTGGAATTGGGACAGGGGAGATGGCTGCATCATCCGCCTTGTCGCGATTACTGATCCTTCGCAAAATTATCGCATTGAGCGTGGAGATCACTTCTGATGCTGGTCAAACGATTTGCAGATGCGCAAAAATACGAAGCTCCCAACCATCGCGGTGTAGTGGGTTTACGGCTGCAGGGCTTTGAAGAAGGCGGGCCTAAAAATCAGTGGGTGGGTTATTCGCAATTTCTGCCCGGTGGTGGTGCGGGTCCCGATTCTACACCGTTCGAAAAAGTGTATGTGGTGCTTGAAGGTGAGATGACCGTGCTGATCGACGGCACTGAAACCGTTCTCTGCGTGATGGATAGCTGCACCATTCAACCAGGTGAGGTGCGCGAGATTATCAATCGCTCGAATTCAGTTTGCAAAATGCTGGTTGTCATTCCTTATCTTATGGGAGTTAAACCATGAGCGATGATTGGTTGAAAAATCCGCTTTCGCTTTTCGATGTAAAAGGCAAAGTTGCCGTCATCACTGGGGCGTCTGGTGCATTTGGTGCATTGGCTGCAAAGGTTATGGCGGGGGCGGGTTGCAAGCTGGTGCTGAGCGCGGGCAAGAAAGCAGAACTCGCGGCGATAGCTTCTGAATGTGGTGGAAAAGTTGAAACCGTAAATATTCGGCCTTCTACTGAAGCAAACTGCAATACGATTATTGATAAAGCCGTTGAACGCTTTGGTCGCGTCGACATTCTTATCGTTGCTTCAGGCAAAAACGATGTTTCCAAAATAGCCGACATGTCTCCCGAACGTTTTCTGGATGTGATGGATGCCAATGTTACGCAAAGTTGGTTGATGGCTAAGGCCGCAACGGCTCAAATGTTGAAGCAGGGTGAAAGCGGAAAAATTATTCTAATGTCATCGGCGCGCGGTCTGCTCGGCCACCCTGCTGGTTACACCGCTTATTGCGCGTCAAAAGCCGCCATCGACGGCATGACAAAGGCGTTGGGTTGTGAACTTGGCCCCACGGGCATTACCGTCAATGCAATTGCGCCGACGGTGTTTCGTTCGCCGCTGACAGCATGGATGTTTGCTGATGATGATAAGGCAAAAGCGACGCGCGCAGGTTTTTTGGCCCGCGTTCCAAAAGGCCGCTTGGGCGAGCCTTCTGATTTGGCGGGGCCGCTGCTATTTCTCACTTCGCAAGCTTCTGATTTTTATACGGGCCATGTGCTGTACGCCGATGGCGGCTACACGGCGGGCTAAATAATGCTAGGTTCACCCCTCCAGCAAATTGCCACGGTCATGCATGAAGGGTCCAAACTGCCATTTCACAGAAGCTTCATGGCGGGCCACAACGCGGCTGAGGTTTTCGAGATTGGCGCGAAGGTGCGTGATGAACTTGCGGTTGACCGGATCAATAGCGGATTGTCGGCGATAGATCATGCCGATCATACGCTCTGGCTGCGGAATGTTGAGTGGCAAAATTGCAACGCGGTTGTCTTGCTCCAGCGAACGGATAACCGACAAAGGCATGATGGCCAAAGCTTTCGTGGCTGCCAAATAATTCAACACCGAATGCAGGGAGCCTCCGGCATAGCGGATCGCCAGCTCACTTATACCCAAGGTGAGCAGGATATTTGTCAAATCCAACATCAAGGGCGAGCCGGGCAGAGGGGCCACCCAAGGGTAAGCCAGAAAATCTGCCTTGGTCAGTTTCTTTTTCCCCAGCAACGGGTGAACAGCACTGCAGGCCACAACGTTGCGCGCTGGGATCAAAGGTTCAAATACCAGTTCCGCGCTGATCTCTTGAGTGCCTGCAGGCGTAACTGCGAGATCAATTTCGCCCGCTGTCAACGCATTGATCAAATCGCCATAGTGGCCATAGGATTGGTCAAAATGAATGCCCGGCTCTTTCAGTTGAAATCCGGCAATGACGCTGGATACGATGGCGTCCATAAAGAAAGGCACGCCACCAACCCGCATACGGCCCGATCCGCCGCCGCGAAAACTGGCAACAGTCTCGGTGGCTTTGCGCGATGCCGCGAGAATTGTTTTACCGTGAATGGCCAACTGGCGGCCCAGAGCCGTGGGCTGAAGCGGTCGTTTGCCTGCCACAAACAATCGCTCACCAATACGCTTTTCCAACATCGAAAGCGTGCGCGACACAGCAGGCTGCGATTGCCCAATCAGGGCCGCACCTTCGGTGACCCCACCAGCTTCAACAACAGCGGCCAATTGCAAAAGATGTCGCTCATCAATTTTCATAACAATATGGTATATTCAATGTGCGTATATTTATCAACAGCGGCATATTTTAGGTCTAGCTTGGTTCCAAACAATAAGGTGCGCATGACGTACCGTGACAACAAAAGGGAGGACACCGCATGGCACTGATCAGTGGCTATCATCATCTGACTATGAGCACAGATGGTGCTCAGGAAGATTTCGATTTTTTCGCAAAAGACTTAGGATTGCATTCAGTCAAACGTACGGTTTTGTTTGATGGCGTGTTGCCAGTGTACCATCTTTATTATGGTTCTAAGAATGGTGATGCCTCAACTATTTTTACAACCTTTCCATTTCGCAAGCCGGGTGTGTTTGGCAGACGGGGTACGAACCAGTCAAAAATTATTCAGGCGGCTATTCCTGTTGGTGCTGCTGAGTTTTGGGTGAACCGTCTTAACGAGCGTGGTGTTAAGGCTGCAAAAACCAGTCGCTTTGGTATGGCGCGTGTCGCCCTTGAGCACCCATGTGGTATTCCATTTGAGCTTGTCGAAAATCCCGGTGACACACGCGAAGTCATTACCAATGACAAACAGGGCATTGGCAAGGAGCATGGTATTAAGGGCATTTATGGTGTTGCTATTTCAGTGGCCGACCGCACTGCCATGGATGATTTTTTCACTATTGCAATTCCCATGAAGAAACTTGCAGACAACCACGAGGGCCTGGCATTTGCGGTTCCGGAAAATCACGGCCTTCATTCCGTTGTTGAAGTTTTGCATGAGCCCGAAAGACCACAAGGCACTTGGACTTTGTCGGGTGGCACTATCCATCATATCGCGTTGAATACGGGAAATGAAGAAAACCAGTTAAAGCTTAGGGCACATATTGAAGGCTTGGGCTTTACTGATATTTCCGAGCAGAAAGATCGCAATTATTTCAAGAGCTGCTATGTGCGCTCCCCCGGTGGGGCTCTGTTTGAAATTGCGTGGACCGTGCCTGAAGGTTGGGCCAAGGATGAAGCACCGGGGTCAATTGGCAAAACACTGGTGTTCCCGCCGTGGTTTGAAGATCGCCGCGCCGAAATGGTGGCAGGTTTGGAGCCAGCGAACTTCGATACATGACCCAAAACACCACACCGTTGTTCTTGGGCGATGCGTTGCAAAGCGCTGCGGTTGTGTGTGTGGTCACGCATGGACGTGGCCAGTCTCCTGAGGCGATGGCAGAGCATATTGTCAGCCGCTTGAATACGCGCGGCGTAAGTTATGTTTTGCCTCGGGCAGCTGTGGGCAGTTGGTATGATGCCCGTGCAATCGATCCACTGACCGATAAAACACGCAATCAGCTTGCGGGGTCATTGGAGCAATTAAAGCAAGCCGCCGCGATGGCTAGCGCTGGTGTTCCTGTGATTATGGTGGGTTTCAGCCAAGGGGCCTGTCTTACGCTTGAATATGCGTTCCATTTTGGCCCATGGCGCGGCGCAATGTTTAGTTTGACGGGATGTCGTGTCGGCGTTCCGGCCGACGAGCGGTCAAACCATCAACTTGCTGGACTACCCGTCTATTTAAGTGGTGCCGACCAAGATCCTTGGATTCCACTTCCTGCATTTGCATCAGCGGCTCTTGAACTTGGGGCAGCACAAGCGCGGTTGCGCACTGATGTCTTCCCCGGTCGCGCCCACGAGGTGAGTGATTGTGAAATTTCTGTTCTTCAATCCGCTTTGGATGAGCTTGTCTCTGGCAAAGAGGTGCAGTGGTGAAAGTTGCTGTTATCGGTGCTGGGTTGATGGGACATGGTTTGGCGCTAGTGTTGCTGAAGGCGGCCATGAAGTTCGTATTACGGACACTTTTGCAGATTCATTGCTCACAGTTAAATCGCGCATTACCAACACATTGAAATCATTAGAACGAAACGTTTCTGTAGTCGACCGCGTTGAAACTGTTGCAATGCTCGAAGATGCAGTTGCCGAAGCCGATTTTATCATCGAAGCTGCACCTGAAAAAGTTGAATTAAAACAACAGCTTTTTGCGCAAATTGAAAGCGCTGCACGAAGTGATGCTATTCTGGCTACCAACACATCCGTGATTCCAATCACGCAAATTATGGTGCGCGTAAAAACCAAACATCGCGCCATTGGCACCCACTGGTGGAACCCGCCGTATCTCGTGCCGTTGGTGGAAGTCATTCAAACCGCTGACACTTCTCCTGACGTAATAGAAACCACCATGGCTCTCATGCGCCAACTTGGAAAAGTTCCGGTGCACGTTAAAAAAGATGTGCCTGGGTTTGTTGGCAACCGCATGCAGCATGCTTTGTGGCGCGAGGCTATTTCACTGGTTGAAAATGGCGTGTGTGATGCTGAGACGGTAGACCTTGTGGTGAAAAGCAGTTTTGGTCGCAGGCTTGCCGTGTTAGGGCCACTCGAAAATGCTGATCTTGTAGGCACAGACCTTACACTCGACATTCACAATGCGGTTCTCGGCTATCTTGAGGATACGCATGAGCCCAGCCCTTATTTGAAAGGACTTGTGCGCGAAGGAAATCTCGGCTTCAAAACTAACCAAGGTTTTAAGTCGTGGACAAACGAGAAGAAGGACGCTTTGCGCGAACTTGTTCTCCAACATTTAAAGACAATGAAAAATTTGCTTGGAAATTAGGGAGAAAAATAATGTCTAAAAAAATAGTTCTTAATCGCCGTTCAATTCTCAGAGCCGGAGCAGGGATTGTGGCTGCGCCCGCTTTTTTGCGCCGCGCTTATGCTGCCGACACATTCAAAGTCGGGCTTGTAAGCCCTCTGACTGGCCCGCTGGCCGGCTTTGGTGAGGCGCAGGATTGGGTGATAGCAGGTTTGAAAGATGCAATGGCTAAGCTTCCTGTGCCGATTGAAATTATTGCAAAGGACTCGCAGTCAAATCCAAACCGCGCCGCTGAAGTTGCAACCGAGTTGATTGAAAAAGACGGCGTAAAATTATTACTTGGCAAGGACACGCCAGACACAACTAATCCGGTGGCAGATCAGGCAGAGCTTAATGGTGTTCCTTGCATTACTAATAATTGCCCATGGCAGCCCTATTTCTTTGGCCGAAATGGCAACCCTGCGACGGGCTTTAAATGGACCTATCATTATTTCTGGGGCCTTGAAGACGTGATCGCAAATTTTGTCGGCATTTGGGATCAATCGGGTGCGGCCAAAAAAGTGGGTGGTTTGTTCCCGAACGATGCTGATGGCAACGCATGGGGCGATAAAGAACATGGTTTGCCAGGCCCGCTCAAAGCTGCGGGTTATGACTTGGTTGATCCAGGTCGTTATCAGCCGTTGAACAATGATTTCTCCTCGCAAATTGCGGCTTTTAAAGCAGCAGGTGTTGAAATTGTAACGGGCGTGATGATCCCGCCTGATTTTGCAACTTTCTGGGCGCAAGCAGCTCAACAGGGCTTTAAGCCAAAGGTTGTGACCATCGGTAAAGCGTTGCTGTTTCCTGCCTCGGTTCAAGCGTTGGGCGATCGTGGTGACGGTTTGACATCTGAAATCTGGTGGTCGCCTAACCATCCGTTCAAGTCGAGCCTGACTGGCCAATCTGCCAAAGAATTGGCTGATGCTTATACAGCAGCGTCGGGCAAGCCTTGGACACAGCCGCTTGGTTTTGCGCATTCAATTTTTGAAGTTGCATTTGATGTGATCAAACGCACAAAAGATTTGAACGACCCAGAGTCGATTTTGGCAGCTATTACCGAAACTGATCTACAAACGATCACCGGGCCTATCAGCTGGAAGGCCGGGCCAAATGTTCCGGTGAAGAATGTGTGCAAGACCCCTCTCGTGGGCGGTCAATGGACGAAGGGTGATAAAGGTTATGATCTGACGATCACAACAAATGTTCAGCAAGCTTCGATTCCGGTGGCTGGCAAAGTGAGGTTGCTCAACTGATCAAAAGTGAGGAGGGCGGTTTACCCCGCCCTCTGCCATTTACATGTCCTTCTTGTCCCTCGAGAAACTGAATAAGCGTTATGGCGCGTTGGTGGTGACTGACGCGGTGAGCTTTAGTGTGGCCGAGGGAGAGATTGTGGGCATACTCGGGCCTAATGGTGCTGGCAAAACGACACTCTTCAATTTGATTGCGGGTACAGTGCGTCCTGACTCCGGACGTGTGTTATTTAAAGGTGACGACATATCAAAAAATGATGCGGCCTTGCGGTGTAAGCGCGGAATTTCTCTTTCGTTTCAAGTGCCGCATCCTTTTAACGGCATGACGGTTTTTGAAAATATTTTGGTGGGAGCAACATTCGGGCGTGCCACGGCTGATCCTGAAACTCATGCACTTCAGGTAATGGAACTCACTGGCATGAAAACCAAAGCCAATCAGCTGGCAGGCTCCATCACTTTGCTGGAGCGCAAGCGGCTTGAACTAGCACGCGCTTTGGCAACTGCACCCGAATTGTTGTTGCTCGATGAAATCGCAGGTGGCCTGACAGAACGTGAATGCCAATCATTGCTTTCAGCTATTCGCGATGTGCATTCATCCGGCGTTACGATTATCTGGATTGAACATGTTGTCCACGCGCTTCTCTCAGTGGCCCAACGGCTTGTCGTTTTAAATTTTGGCAAGTTGATTGCCGATGGCAATCCCGAAGCTGTGATGAACAGCCGTGATGTGAAGAGCGTTTATCTGGGCGAGGATGCGCATGTCTGACATCTTGCTCAGTGTTGAAAATCTTGAAGCATGGTATGGCGATGCCAAGGTTCTGCATGGCCTTTCCTTTGAGTTAAAACAAGGCGAGGTGTTGGCGCTTATTGGTTCCAATGGCGCAGGCAAAAGCACGCTGTTCAAATCCATTTGCGGTTTGTTGCAGAAGAAGACTGGACGCATCGCATTCAAGAACGAGGTGATCACCACCCTTGTTGCAAATGCCATCGTAGCAAAAGGCATAGCGTTGGTACCTGAAGGACGAAAACTTTTTCCGTCATTGTCGGTGGAAGAAAATCTGATCCTTGGTGGCAATGTGGGCCGCAAGGGGCCTTGGTCACTTCAATCAATTTATAATCTTTTTCCTATTCTCAAAGAAAAGCGAAATGCGCCATCCACTTCACTTTCCGGCGGCCAGCAACAAATGGTTGCCATTGGCCGGGGCTTGATGTCCAACCCCGACCTTATCCTTCTTGATGAGTTGAGCCTCGGCTTGGCACCCATTGTGATCAAAGACATTTACGACATGCTCCCAAAAATTATTGGCAATGGATTGACGGCGATCTTAGTTGAGCAAGACGTGACGCGGGCCTTGGCATCAAGCCAGCAGTTTTTATGCATTCAAGAAGGCCGCATTTCGTTGGAAGGCGCACCGCACGCTTTTACAAAAGATCAAATTTCAGCTGCTTATTTTGGGATGTGAAGATGATCTGGGTGAATATCATCATTCAAGGCATTTTGGTGGGCGGGCTTTATGCTTTGTTTGCGGCCGGCCTTTCATTGATCTTTGGGGTGATGCGTCTGGTGAACATTGCGCATGGTGATTTCATTGTTGCTGCCGCGTTTTTGGCTTGGGTTGTGGTTCAGGCGACGGGCCTCAATCCGCTGCTGAGCCTTATTATCGTTGTGCCGCTTGCCATGGCGTTTGGCTATGCTTTGCAAAAATGGATTCTCAATAGCACTTTGGGCAAAGACATCTTGCCACCGCTGCTCGTCACCTTCGGGTTGTCGGTCATTTTACAAAATGGGCTACTTGAAGTTTTTACCGCTGATAGCCGCAAGCTGAATGCGGGGGTCATCGAAACCGCAAGCTTTCCAGTTTTGCCGGGTGTTGCCATCGGCTATTTACCTCTGTTGCAATTTATCGTCGCCGTCGCCGTAATCTGGGGGTTGCAATATTTGTTTTACAATACGGCTTTGGGGCGGGCGTTCCGCGCCACATCAGACGACTCTGAAACGGCGTTATTGATGGGGCTGGATCAGCGCAAGGTTTATGCGTGGGCCATGGCGCTGTGCATGGGCGTTGTCGCGATTGCAGGAGTGTTTCTTGGTGTGCGCTCAAACTTCGATCCATTCATGGGGCCAGGGCGACTAATTTTTGGTTTTGAAGCGGTGATTATCGGCGGCTTGGGGAATTTATGGGGCACGTTGATTGGTGGCGTTATCTTGGGGGTATCGCAAGCTATCGGAGCGCAAATTAATCCGGGCTGGCAAGTCTTGGCGGGCCATCTGGTTTTCCTGCTGGTTTTGGCCGTCCGCCCTAAAGGACTGTTCCCGAGGATTGACGGATGATTACGCGCAGCACACCAGCCAGCCGCGCCGCCGCCATTGTGGCTTTGGTGCTTTTTGCTGTGCTGCTCGCAGCACCTTGGTGGGGGGCCACATCAACGCTGCGCTTGCTGGGTGAGTTTATGGTCTATTTGGCGTTGGCCAGTTTGTGGAACTTGCTTGCAGGCTACACTGGCCTCGTTTCTGTGGGTCAACAAGCCTTTGTGGGCCTCGGCGGTTATGTGCTGGTGGCGCTCTCCATGTTTACGGGCCTTCATCCGTTAATTGCTGTGCCGATTGCGGGATTGGTTGCTGTGTTATTAGCAATGCCCGTTGGAAAGTTGGTTTTCCGTTTGCAGGGGGCCTATTTTGCCATTGGGACTTGGGTATTGGCCGAAGTATTCCGGTTGGTTGCCGCGCAAGTGACCGTTATGGGCGGTGGCTCGGGCATCAGTTTGCCCGCCACGGTGTTAAAGACCATGGCTGAAACAAAGTTCTGGCGTGAAGCAATGATTTACTGGTTGGCACTGGCGCTTGGTGCTGGCGCGCTGGCTTTGGTTTACGGGCTGTTGAGGTCACGCATTGGTTTGGCGCTCACGGCAATTCGCGATAGTGAAATTGCCTCTGCAAGTTTAGGCATTAAAATCGATCGCGTTAAATATGCTGTTTATGTGGCTGTGGCGGGCATGACGGCCATGGTGGGTTCGCTCATATCGCTGCAAAAAATTCGGGTGTCTCCTGATGCTGCATTCAGCGTAAATGATTGGACGGCATTTGTGATTTTCATTGTGGTGATTGGTGGCATTGGCACAATTGAGGGGCCGATTGTTGGAACGATTATTTATTTTCTGTTGCGCGAATTTCTGGCTGACCTTGGCAGCATCTATTTAATGATCCTTGGCATGCTTGCCATCATCATCATGCTGGTTGCGCCTAAGGGTATTTGGGGGTTCATTACGCATCGCTGGAACATTTCACTTTTCCCCACGGGCTACCGTGTGAATTTTAAGGATTAAATCATGGCCAACAAAGTTATCATATCTGTTGCGATCACGGGCGGCATTCACACGCCGACCATGTCGCCTTATTTGCCAATCACGCCCGATCAGATTGCAGAGCAATCGATTGCAGCAGCCAAAGCTGGTGCTGCAATTATTCACTTGCACGCCCGTGATCCTAAAGACGGCAGACCCACACCTGAACCTGAAGTATTTATGCAATTTCTGCCACGCATCAAACAGAGCTGCGATGCCGTCATCAACATCACCACAGGCGGTGGGTTGAACATGACGGTCGATCAACGCCTTGCCGCACCCATGGCGGCAAAGCCGGAAATGTGTTCACTCAATATGGGCTCAATGAATTTTGCATTGCACGGCCTTGCTGATCGTTACAAGGATTGGAAACACCCATGGGAAGAACCTTATCTGCGCGGCACCGATGATTTCATTTTCCGAAACACATTCAAAGACATTGCTCGTATTTTGAAGGATCTAGGCGAACAACACGGCACGCGATTTGAGCATGAATGTTACGACGTGGGACACCTTTATAATCTTGCGCATTTTGTTGATAAGGGTGCCATCAAGCCACCGTTTTTTGTGCAAATGATTTTCGGTATTCTGGGTGGCATAGGTGCTGATATGCGCAACATGATGTTTATGAAAGAAACCGCCGATAAATTATTTGGGAAAGATTATCGCTGGTCGGTTCTGGCAGCCGGTAAAAATCAAATGGCGTTTTGTACGCAAGCCGCAATGATGGGCGGCAATGTGCGGGTGGGGCTGGAGGACTCGCTCTATATTGGTAAAGGCAAACTCGCCACATCCAACGCCGAGCAAGTGAGCAAAATCCGCCATATCATCGAAGAGCTAGGACTTGAAATTGCGACGCCAACGGAGGCGCGTGAAATTCTCGCGTTGAAGGGTGGCGATAGGGTGGGCTTTTAAGATGAACCCCTTCATCTATACAGCGCTTCCAACGCGCGTGATTTTTGGGCGCGGCAAGATTTCAGAAGTTGCCACAGAGGCGATGCGGTTGGGTATGAAACACCCGCTTGTGATCACCACCAAACATCAGGCCTCGTCTGGTCTTGCTATTATTAAAAAGTCCGGCGGCGTAGCATTTGCGGGTGCAGCCATGCACACACCTTCGAATGTGACTGAAGAGGCGCTTGCCATAGTTAGCGCCGAGGGCTGTGATGGCACCATTGCTCTGGGCGGCGGTTCATCCACGGGACTGGGCAAAGCCATCGCATTACGAACTGATTTGCCGCAACTTGTTATCCCTACGAGTTACGCTGGTTCCGAAATGACCAATATTCTGGGTGAAACCGCAGATGGCGCAAAGACAACCAAACGCGATTCCAAAATTCAGCCAGAATCTGTGATTTATGATGCAGATCTATTGGACACGCTGCCAGACAACTTTGCGGCAACGTCGGGAATGAATGCTATCGCTCATGCCGTTGAAGGACTCTATGCCGTTGATGGTAATCCGATTATCTCGCTGATGGCAGAGGAGGGGATTAGAGCGCTCGCAACTGCTTTGCCCAAGGGCAAGGCTGGGCATAACGAGGCGCTTTATGGAGCGTGGCTTTGTGCAACTGTCTTGGGTTCTGTTTCAATGGCTTTGCATCACAAGCTCTGCCATGTGCTCGGCGGCAGTTTCAACTTGCCTCATGCGGAAACTCATACGGTGATATTGCCTCATGCTACAGCTTACAACAGTGTGGGTTCGCCCAATGCTATGGGCCGCGTCATACGAGCACTCGGAAGCAAGACAGCGGCAGCAGGGCTTTATGACCTTGCACAAAAGCTTGGCGCACCTTTGACATTGAAAGAACTGGGCATGCCTGAAGATGGTCTCGACAAAGCCGCCGATATCGCTGTGGCCAATCCTTATCCCAATCCGCGTGTGCTCAAACACGCCGCTATTCGCCAACTTTTGGACGACGCCTATCATGGCCGCCGCCCACAACATTAAACTGGAGACACTATGATGGTAGATATCACAACAGACGTAATGGTGATCGGCACTGGCCCTGCAGGCAGCGCCACTGCGGCTTTGCTGGCGTCTTACGGCGTTGATACGTTCATCATCAATCGTTACCGTTGGCTGGCAACCACCCCCCGGGCCCACATTACCAATCAACGCACCATGGAAGTGTTGCGCGATTTGGGAGAAACCGTTGAGGAAGAGGCTTACCAACAAGCCACCGAACAAGATTTGATGGGCGAGAATGTGTTCTGCGAAAGCTTGGCTGGCGAAGAACTTGGCCGCATGAAAAGTTGGGGCAAGCATCCGCTGTCACGGGCTGAACATCAAATGTCATCACCATGCCGGATGAATGATTTGCCACAAACTTTTATGGAGCCGCTTCTGTTCAAAACAGCCTGTTCCCGGGGTGCGCAATCACGCATGTCTTGCGAATATGTGTCTCATATTCAAGACGCGGATGGTGTAACGGTGACGGTAAAAGACCGTCTCATGGACAAGAGTTTCACCGTGCGCACCAAATATCTGGTGGGTGCAGATGGTGGCAATTCTCTGGTGGCCGAACACGCTGGTTTGCCGCTTGAAGGCAAGATGGGTGTTGGCGGTTCCATGAATATTCTATTTCGCGCCGATCTTTCGAAGTATGTGGCTCATCGTCCATCAGTTCTTTATTGGGTGATGCAACCCGGCGCCGATGTAGGCGGCATTGGCATGGGGCTGGTGCGCATGGTCAGACCTTGGAACGAATGGTTGATTGTTTGGGGTTATGATATCAATCAGCCTGCACCGGTCGTTGATAAAGAACTTGCCACAACGGTGGCCCGCCAACTGGTTGGCGATCCGACACTTGAGATTGATCTCATCTCAGCGAGCGTTTGGACGGTCAACAACATGTATGCGACCCATATGCAAAAAGACCGCGTGTTCATCATGGGCGATGCTGCTCACCGTCATCCGCCATCCAATGGCTTGGGTTCGAATACTTCGATTCAAGATGCTTTCAATTTGGCATGGAAGCTTGCGGCAGTTTTGAAAGGCCAAGCGAAACCTAAATTACTGGAGAGTTACAGCCAAGAGCGTGCACCGATTGCCAAGCAGATCGTTACACGCGCCAATCAATCCATTGGGGAATTCGGACCGATTTTTGAGGCTCTTGGCATGGACGGCGGTGTTGATCATGATAAGATCAAACGCAACATGGATGGGCGTGCTGACGCCACACCAGCAGCCGAAAGGCAACGCGAAGCTTTGCGCAAGGCCATCGCATTCAAGAAATATGAATTTGATTGCCATGGCGTAGAAATGAACCAGCGTTATGTGTCTGGGGCCATCGATGCGGATGGTCAAAAAGAACCCGCTTTTGAAAAAGATAAGGAATTGCATTACGCCCCCACGACTTGGCCTGGCGCACGGTTGCCTCATGTTTGGGTGTTCGACAAACTTGGAAAACAACATTCCACTCTGGATATCACGGGCAAGGGGCACTTTACTATTCTTACAGGGATCGGCGGTGAGGCATGGGTTGAGGCCGCTCAGACTTTGAGCAAGTCGTTAGGTATCGAAGTCAAAACCCGTGTTATTGGGCCACGCCGTGAATTCGAAGATCATACGGGTGATTGGGCTCGCACCAGCGAAATCAGTGATGGTGGCTGTTTGCTGGTGCGGCCAGACCAACATGTGGCATGGCGCAGCTTTAAAACTTCGCCAGATGCTGAAAAACTCCTCTCGGCAGCGCTCAAAAAGATTTTGGGATATTGATCATGGCAAAGGCAATTGCAAAAAAATCGACTGTAAAAAAGCCTAATCGCAAGACCTCACCGTATTTTACGGCCAAAGACTCGGTGAAAGTTGTACAAGAGCGTTCCGGTCCTAAAGCAAATAAGCGTACCAAAATTCTGGTCGATTCCTTAGTGAAGCACCTCCATGCCTTCATCAAAGAAACCAAACCGACCATGGAAGAGTGGATGTACGGCATCAATTTTCTGACACGCACCGGACATCTTTCGACTGACTGGCGGCAAGAGTTTATTTTGTTGTCTGATGCGCTTGGTATTTCGATGTTGGTTGAGACATTGAACCACGACAAGATGTCGGGTGAAACTGAATCTACTGTGCTTGGGCCTTTTTACATTGCCAATGCGCCGCATTATGAAAATGGTGCGAACATCTGCCTCGATGGAAAAGGCGAGCCTGTTTTGGTGCATGGCAAAGTTGTCAATGCCAAGGGAAAAGCAATTGCGGGCGCAAAGCTCGAAGTTTGGCAAACTAATGAAGATGGCTTTTATGATGTGCAACAAAAAGGCATCCAACCTGAAAACAATCTACGCGGCGTGTTCACATCAGACACAAAGGGCCAGTATTGGTTTCTTTCTGCCTACCCGCGATTTTATCCCATTCCTTATGACGGCACCGTGGGTGACATGCTGAAGGCATTAGACCGCAACCCTAACCGCCCCGCGCATTTGCACTTCATAGTATCAGCCCCCGGATATGAAAAACTGGTAACTCATATTTTTACCCCCGATTGCCCGTGGTTGAAAGAAGATGCTGTATTTGGCGTCAAGAAAAGCCTGATTGCTAATTTCAAATGGACGGATGATCAGCATCGCGCAACACAATTGGGCCTACCCAACCCGTTTCGCGAAGTGATGTGGAATGTTGTGATGAGCAAAGCGTGACGTCCATTCGCACTGACCCATTAGAGCAAATATCCATTCTCTATGTTGTCATTATTTGAGGTTTTGCAACGTGACGAGAGGTTCAAGGTTGCCGAGGTTATTCAAAACCTCATATAGAAAATTGCTCAATATCGGTTGATATTCTTCTGCCAGATGTTGGGTATCTCCCAACACAAAAGCTCGCAATGAAAACCGCTTATCAGCAATGGCGATGGCTAAAGCTTGGGGCAGGGCAGGGATGGTCAAGTCGCCTTCAGTCTTTGGCCAAAAGGAACCAACATGTTGATTTTCAACGGGCACAAAAAGATCGATGTTTGGAAATTTTTGTATTGCTTTGGCCGCCCTGAGTGAAGCGGCGTGCCGATCAACCACGTAGAACACGATGATCCGGAATCCAAGTTTTTTTAGCTCGTCAAAAAAATTCAACTCTTGGGCGGCTTTGAAAAACCCATCAGTATGCCTGGCCGGAAGATCAACCACGTAATCTCTGCCGGGCGAGGCAATGATCGTATCGAACAGTTTCATCTGGCCCGGCATAGCAGCAAAATCAGCAAGTGCTGTGCGGCCGGGGAAGAATTTGCGCAATGGGCCTTCGGGCGCATCCGTGTCGATCATAAATGGATCGCGACCATCCAGCAGCAAATAGTCGGCCAGCAACCGCGCCAGCAAAGTTTTGCCGTTGCGGTGCTGGTCTGATACGGTGATGTAGACCGTGGGGGTGTTGGCCACGGGCGTTAACCCTTTTTAATTGTGGCCCGGCGCGCGGCCGCCAGAAATGATGTCAGCCAGCATTTGCACGCGGGCAAACTCGGCATCAATCTCAGAACACCATTTGCGCACATAACCACGCAGCACGAAAGAGAATTTACCAGCGGTGCCATCAGCAGATTTGTTCTCAATGAAATCTTTGAAGGTTACGCCTGCAACGTCAACTTGCTCGTAAGCCATTTCGTTGAGCTTTGGCAGGTTGATTTCTTGAGCTTTTGGAATGGCTGAGAAATATTTGCGGTGCGTGGCTTCATCCCATTCAAAGAAATTGGTTTCGTTGATGGAGTTGCGTGCCACAACGTAGGATACACCCTGAAGATATTTTGCGATCTCGCCAATTTCATCAAGTGAGGCAATCGACGGCCCGACCACATGCATGAGGCCCAGATTAAAGACACCATTACGAGCTGCTTCAAGAACACCAATGCGCTCAAAAAGATCCAACGCAAACGACAAATTGCCAGCTTTAAAATCAACCACGGTGACTGGCACATTGGCCGATTCCATCGTATCCAAAACTTTCATTTGATCGGCCACATGGCCCAGATCAATCACTTCCGTCATTGTGGGGTAAAAACGGCGCAGCGATCCACGCGGATTTTCTGTGTCAAAAGCGCGTGTTAAAACGTTTTTTCGCGCAAAATAGTCAAGCAACGCCCGTGAAATGGTGGTTTTGCCGACGCCGCCTTTATCTGCGCCGACCAGAATAAGTGTTGGTTTCATTGTTAGCCCCTCGATTGTTCCGCATCTTATTTGACTATCTCTAGCATGTGATGTTGTCTGCGTATAGGTTACGTAAGGTGTGATTTTCTGACTTGGTTTGCCGCTTAAGTTGCCTTTGATGGAGCGTTAGCATGACAATTCTGATAATTGGCGTATTACTATTTGGTGGCAGTCACTTGTTTTCGGTGCTGTTTCCTCAGGTTCGCAATCGTCTCAAGGCGTGGCTGGGCGAAGCGCGGTTTAAGGGGTCTTATTCGCTGGTCTCGGCCATTGGGCTTGGAATGATGTTCTGGGGTTATGCCTTAGCGCGCGATAATGGCCAAATGCTTTATATCCCGTCACCTGGAGCTAGACACATCACCATGTTGCTAGTGTTACTGGGTTTCACATGCATGTCAGCAACGTATGGCAAAGGTTATATCCGGCACTGGCTGCAAAATCCATTTTCAATTGGCATTTGCCTGTGGTCGGTTGGGCATTTGATAGCCAATGGCAAGACACCTGTGGTTCTGATTTATCTAACATTCCTGTCGGTGGCGGCGCTTGATATTATCAGCAACATGGCGCGAGTTAACAGGCCGATGTTTGAGCCGCACTTAAAATCTGATGTGGTTGCTGTTTTGGTAGGCCTTTTGATATACGCTTTCATGCTTTTCATATTTCATCCTTACGTCCTCGGTGTGAAAATTTTAGGATAATTTCCCGGTTTGGATATTGCGGTTGTCTGGCGAGCAAGGTCGGCTGACCACTTAAAAAATAGCGTTGACGAGTAAGGTTAAGGTTTTACCAAAAATTCATCGAAAACTGGATTCAAATTGCAACTTATGCAATGTCATTTTTTAAATAAACGGGGGTCATTTCGGGATTTACGATAGAGGAGTTTTTCACCTTGCAACAGGTAAGTGCTACTACCGCCAGACCAAACCGTAAGCTTATGCCCTTGAGGGTGAGCAAGGTTAAGCATAACCGCAAAGATGAAGTGACCAACAAGCAGTTTGCAACCGCTGAAGTTCCACCACTTCGCGTCGTTCAGCCAAACGAAGCTATTATCAGCCCGCGAATACTGCAAGCTTTGAAAGAAGATTCAGATGCCTCGGAATCACTGTCCGACATTCGCGGATTATTAATTGGCCCTATCACGCGCCTGCACGAGGCGAGAATTGAAGAATTGCTTTCAATATTTGAAGAGGCCGATCGCAGCAACCGACAGGCTGTTAAGAACTTGAACGCGCGTGCTGATAGTCTTATTGCGTTATGCGAAAACAATCAGCTCAGCATTACGCAGACAAACGAAACCTTACGGGCAACAGCTACTCAACAAAATACGGATCTTGTAAGTGCGATACAAGATATCAATGATGCGCTGAAAGATATGTTTCAGAGGGTTGAATCTAATTTTCAACAGCATTCTAATGCATTAAATGATCGTGTTTCAAGTCTTGCAGCACGGACGGCTGAAGACCATCAGACTTTGCTGACATATTTCACAAAACGTGTTGATGAGCTTGAAATTGCAACCACTGCGAATGATGAACGAAATCTTTTAAAGTTGGAAAATAAATTGGCGAAGTATGCGGCTGATATGAAAGTCGAACGAACCAATGATTTGGAAAGTATATCAGAAGGTTTCGCCGATTTTTCAGATCGCATATTGGGACTGCGTGTTAGCAGATCTACGCCTGGCTGACCTGCTACGTTTTGACGGACGTCGCATTTAAAATTTAATTTAAAGACCATAACCTTTGATTGACGGTGGGCAAAAATGCTTGGCCTTTGGGGGCTAAGAATATCCGTCAGTCTACAGATCAATTAATGAAACATCATTTTTTTGGGAGACTGATCGATGAAGCTACTGCACATAAATTATTCACAATTCATCGATTCTAGATCAATGCGCCAGACCCGCAATCACATCATTGGAAGAACTGAAAAAGCGACCGCTCCAAAAATTAGTTCGGTCTTCTTGAGCAGGCGAAGCTTTAGCTCCAAAATTAATTGGCAGACCGAGTTACTCAAATTGGAGGACGCGTCTTGACCCCTGCAGCAATTCTATTTTGCACGACCCTTGTTACAGCAGTTCCACATGGTTCAATCGCGCAACATAACTGTCGTTATTTGGAACCACCTTTCACTGGAAGCCGGACGACTGCTCTGGATAGGCCAGTTGAGAAAGAAATGATTGCAGATGTTGCTTTGCCGATTGCACAGGCTGCCGCGCCAATTTCAAAACCAGTTGTGAAAGTTGCAAAACTTTACAAGCAAAAGATGAGGCGGAGGGTTGCACACATCACGACCTTTCGCCGATACGGTAAGATCGTGGTTTCACCAACCGCCAGCGAAATTTCAAACAAAAAAGAGCGTCCTTCGTTTTGGGAAGAAATAAAGCGCTTTGACCTGTTCAAGTAAGATAGGTTTTTAAGCAAGGTCCGTCATTCGATACTTTTTACGTGTTGAAGATCGGGCAACGATGCCATAGGGCCTGAATGATGTTAGGCATAGTTAATCGCGTCGCAGTTGCCCGCAATGCATCCAGCGTCTAAGGTGTAGTACATGTCCCAACACTCAATTCAAAAACGCGTCACCGCCCCTGATATTCGTGCAAGAAAAGGCGGCGAGCCAATTGTTTCGCTCACCTCTTATCATGCCCACACAGCGGCGATTGCAGATAAATATGTTGATTTTCTGCTGGTAGGTGATTCACTGGGAATGGTGATGCATGGGTTCGAAACAACGCTGCCTGTTCCACTTGAGTTGATGATTATGCATGGGCGCGCGGTCACACGCGGTGCCAAGCACGCGCTTGTCGTCGTGGATATGCCGTTTGGTTCTTATGAAGAGAGTCCGGCCCAGGCGTTTCGCAATGCCGCACGTGTGATTAAAGAAACCGAATGTGGCGCCATTAAACTTGAAGGCGGGGCGCGCATGGCCGAGACGATCAAGTTTTTAACTGAACGCGGAATTCCAGTGATGGCGCATATTGGTTTGACGCCGCAATCGATCAACGTGCTGGGTGGATTTAAAGCGCAGGGCCGCGAACGGGCAGGCTGGCCTATTATTGAAGAAGATGCACGCGCTGTAACCGAAGCAGGTGCTTTTGCCGTGGTGCTCGAAGCTGTGGCGGAACCACTGGCGGCGAAGATTACCAAAGCGATTTCAATTCCAACCATCGGCATTGGAGCTTCAGCTTCTTGCGATGGGCAGATTTTGGTGATGGAAGATATGTTGGGGCTTTCGCCCAAGGTGGCGCGGTTCGTCAAAGAATTTGGCAAGGTCGGTATCGCCATTGAAGGGGCGATCAAAACTTATGCCGAAGATGTGCGTTCGCGCGCATTTCCGGGCGCCGAGAATGTTTATGAAGTGAAGGATTAACTCCGACTCTTTTTTGACATAGATTCCATTCAACATTGCAGATCATGAAATTGAATCGTCGCGATGTGATTGCTGGTGCAATGGCTTTGGGCTTGCCGCGCTTTGCTGTGGCGCAAGTGGTTGGCGAAGTGATTTTAACCGCTGAAAAATCTGCAATGCCAATTTTGGGGCGAGGCGGAGTTAAAACTCCGGTTTGGCGGTTTATGAAAGATCAGCCTATTGCAGTTTTGCGCGCCAAGCAGGGCCAAGAGTTCAAGGGTCGGATTATCAATCATCTCGACCAAGATATTTGGTTGCATTGGTTTGGGGTGCGCGGTGCTTCAACGCAAATGACACTGAATGTGTTGCCCGGGGACGCAAATGCTGTAGCGTTTGCTTTTACGCCGCCTGATGCTGGCACGTTTTGGTTTGGGCCGATGACGCGTGCTTCTCAACAGCGAGACATGGGGCTTTATGGGATGTTGATTGTGGAAGAGGCAACTCCAGTGGTGCCCGCCTTCAATGATGTTCCCATGATTTTTGACGATTGGATGGTTGATGACAAAGGGCGTCCGAGCGGTAAGTTTGGCGATTTGGAAATGGCCATTGGGGATGGCAGGCTGGGTGATTGGTTCACAGTTAACAACGCTTTCAAATCAAAAATTAAAGTCACACTCGACAAACCGCTGCGCTTGCGTCTGCTTAACGCGGCCAACGCGCGCACCATGAATATCATATTTAAAGGTACAGCCCCTCAAGTCATGGCTTTGGATGGGCAGGCTGTCACACTTAAGGCGATTGACGAAAATGGCTTGAAAATGGCACCTGGGCAGCGTGCAGATTTGTTGTTGACAGAAATGTCGCCCGAGGTAGCAATTGCTCTTGATGTTTTAGATGATGTGACAGACGTTGTATTCTTACAAGTCAGCGGCGTGAACATTTCCGATCAAGTGGCCAGCAGTTTCAAACTTCCCGACAATCCTATTGCGGTGCTGGGTGATCTGACGACCGCGCGGCGTATCCCAATCGAGATCGAAGGTGGGGCCAAGGGTGGTTTGCAATCGGCAAAAGTGGGTGATGCGACGCTGGATATGCGTGGGCTTTTGGAAAAAGGTCTAGCTTGGGCGTTTAACGGCATTGCGGGTGTAGGCGGGCCACCGCTTTTTGAAGCCAAGAACGGCGAGACGCTGATTTTAGAGTTTTCGAATAAGACAAGCTTTCCACAGCCCCTTCATATCCATGGTCATGTGTGGAAGTTAATTGAGAGTGATGGGCAAATTGTTGGTGATCAAGGTTGGATGGATACAGTGGTGGTGCCTGGTCTTTCATCCGCGAAATTGGCTTTCATCGCTGATAATCCGGGGCTTTGGGTTTTGCAGAGTTTAATAGCTGAGCGGGTGGATGCTGGGTTAATTGGTGCTTTCTCGGTTTTGCCGCCCACTTGAATTGCCTTGATTTGGCCCTCTGGCTGCTTTACGTCCCAATTCACAAATTACGGAGCGCAGCTTAAGTGTCTAATACTGACGAGTCGATATTCCGCGAGGTGGACGAGGAAGTTCGCCAAGACGAATACAAAAAAATCTGGGATCGTTATGGCAGGTATTTTACGACCGCTGGCGTTTTGCTGATTGTTGCTGTGGCGGCGTTTCAAGGCTGGCGCTATTATCAGGTGAAGCAAGCCGAGGATGCCGGTGCGGTTTATTTTGCGGCATTGAAGAAAGCTGCTGACGGTAAAACGGATGATGCATTATCGGCATTGGCAGCGGTTAATCATGCGGGCTTTGGCCAGTTGGCGGCTTTACAGAGTGCTGCTTTGCTTGCCAAGAAGGGCGACACGGAAAAAGCAGTTGCAGCTTATGATGCATTTGCGGCCAAAGCGGATAGCGATCCGGCACTGGCTGACATGGCGCGCATCAAGGCTGGTTATTTGTTAGTTGATAGTTCAACGCCCGATCAGTTGCTGACCCGGCTTGGAAAGTTTGACAAGGATGGTGCCGTTTGGCGGCAAGAGGCCCGCGAGATTTTTGGCTTGAGTGCTTGGCGCGTGAAAGATTATACAATGGCTGATCGTTATATGCAGGCAGTTTATAATGATGCCGAAGCCACGCCCTCAATGAAGCAACGTGCGCAGATCATGATTCAATTGATTGCGCCAAATTTGGTGAAGAAGTGAAGCATTTCATTCTGATCATGTGCTTAGCATTGGCGCTTTCCGGTTGTTCGACTTTGAAAAAAGTGACAGGCCAAAGCAACGATACCGTTTTGCCGGGACAGCGCGAAGAGATTATTCCGGACGATCAGAAGACGGCGAGAGATCCAATCGTAGCGGGGCAGGGCCAAGCTTCTGCGGATGTGCCAACTGATCAGCCTGTTGTTCCGTGCAATCCTAAAAAACAACTTTGCCCGCCTGATTCAAAGACTTTACAATGACGGTCACGATAGCCATTCTCGGGCGCCCTAATGTTGGCAAATCTACGCTGTTCAATCGTCTTGTCGGTCAGAAGATCGCACTGGTCGATGATCAACCTGGCGTCACGCGTGACCGCCGCGAAGGTTTGGGGCGGCTTGGTGATTTGGAATTTCGTGTGTTTGATACAGCGGGCCTCGATGACGCCAAGAAGGGCACACTTGAAGCGCGCATGAGTTTGCAGGCCGAAGAGGCCGCACGACTTTCCGATCATATTTTCTTTGTGATTGATGCCAGAGCTGGTGTAACGCCGATTGATGAGCAGTTTGCGGAGCGCATTCGCAAACTGGGTAAGCCTGTCACTGTGCTTGCCAACAAGGCCGAAATATTGCGCATCGCGCAAGGCGTGGGTGAGGCTTATTCATTGGGCTTTGGCCAACCGCTGCCAATCTCTGGCGAACATGGCGAAGGAATGGAGCATATTTATGATGTGATCCGGCCTTATATCGATGCTGACGAAGAGGCGAGCAAAGCTGCCGCTGATGAAGACGAAGAATTTGTGCCTGCCGAATATGACCCAGAATATGAAGGGCCAGACCGGCCTGAGCGGCGCTTGCGGCTGGCTATTATCGGCCAACCCAATGCGGGCAAGTCGACACTCGTAAATACCCTGCTCGGTGAAGACCGGATGCTCACCGGGCCAGAAGCTGGCATTACCCGCGATGCGATTTCCAGTGATTGGAAATGGGGCACGCGCGAAATCAAGCTTTGGGATACAGCTGGTATTCGCCGCAAAGGCAAAGTGAAAGAGAAGCTGGAGAAGCTTTCTGTCACCGATGCAATGCGCGCCATTCGTTATGCTGATTGCGTTGTGGTTCTGGTTGATGCGTCGATGAGCATTGAGAAGCAAGATTTGACGCTGTGCGATCTGGTGGCCCGTGAAGGCCGCGCTATTGTTCTGGTCTTAAGCAAATGGGATTTGGTTGAAGATAAATTGGCCGCCATGAAGAAGGTCGATGACATTATCGAAAACATATTGCCTGACATTAAGGGCTTTCCGATTATCACGCTGTCAGCCAAGCAAGGCCGCGGCGTTGATAAGATGATGAATGCGGTCATCGAGATGGACCGCAAATGGAACATTCGCGTTTCAACATCGAAGATTAATCGTTGGATTACGGCTGCCGTGCAGAAAAACGCACCCCCGGCGCCATCAGGACGCCGCATCAAAATTCGTTACGCCACGCAAGCCAGCGCAAGGCCGCCAACATTTGCTGTGTTTGGTAATCAGCTGGATAAGTTGCCGCAAACTTATGTGCGTTATTTGATGAACGGCCTGCGCAAAGACTTCGGCCTCGAAGGCGTGCCCATCCGGTTCTCGCTGCGCGGCGGCAAGAACCCTTATGATAAATAAAACGTCTTCTACCGCTTTGCGGTGGGGGACTCAGAGCACCTGTTTAAATAACCCGCTGGCCGCATATTTATAAACGGCGCCATTGTCACTGAAGCTCTCAAGACACATCGGCACAATCTGCGCGGCCACGTCTTCTGCCGATGGAATGCTCATTGGGTCTTCACCTGGCATAGCGGTGGCTCGCATCTTTGTGCGCGTGGGGCCGGGGCTGAAACAGTTGGTGCGCACAGAAGTCGTTTCCATTTCGGCAGCATAGGTTTTCACCATCGCCTCGAGTGCCGCTTTAGAAATTGAATAGGTGCCCCAATAGGGAAAACATTTTTGAGCAAGGCCCGATGTCACAAAGATTGCTCGGCCGTGCGGAGCCAATCGCAGCAGGGGATCCATTGAGCGGATCAAACGATAGTTCGCCGTCACGTTGACAGCCATCACATCATCCCATGATTTGGGTTCAATATGGGGCATGGGTGTGAGTTTGCCCAGAAGACCGGCATTGCCGATCAAGATATCAAGCTTTTTCCAACGCTCGAAAATGGCCGCCCCCAGGCGATCAATCGCAGGGTAATCCACAATGTCCATCGGCACTAAAGTTGCAGATGAACCCACAGCTTTGATTTCATCATCAAGCTCTTCAAGCCCGCCTTGGGTACGAGCGGTGGCAATGATGTGTGCGCCTTGTTTGGCCAGTGCTAACGCAGCGGCGCGGCCAAGGCCACGCGAAGCACCCGTGACGAGGGCGGTTTTACCTAAAAGAAGTTGTGTCATGGAATTGATATCCAAATAAAATTACCGTCATGCCCGCGAAGGCGGGCATCTGCGTTTGAGGCCACAAAACAGAGATTCCCGCTTTCGCGGGAATGACGTTTGAAAAAATAAAATCAAAGGAGACAAAAACTTTAGCCCGCTTCAGCCAAAAGTGAAAGCTGTTGCTTGGCACTCTCTCCGATCAAATCTGTCAGGTGCGTGGGGTAATCACCCGTAAAGCAATGATCGGTGAATTGTGGCTGAACATTATCGCGGCCTTCATAGCCAGCAGCCTTATAAATGCCGTCCACAGAAACAAAAGCCAGTGAATCCACGCCAATAAATTTGCGCATTTCTTCCAGCGAGTGGCTGGCGGCCAACAGAGATTTTTGTTCAGGCGTATCAATGCCGTAATAGTCTGGAAACTTTATCGGCGGCGAAGCAATCCGCATGTGCACTTCTTTGGCACCCGCCTCATACATCATCTTCACAATCTTGATTGATGTGGTGCCGCGCACAATTGAGTCGTCCACCAACACAACTCGCTTGCCCGCGATTACGGCGCGATTGGCGTTGTGTTTTAACTTCACGCCCAGTGAGCGGATGTGTTGCGTTGGCTCGATAAAAGTGCGGCCTACATAGTGATTGCGGATGATGCCCAGTTCAAAGGGAATGCCAAGAGCTTGTGCATAACCCAATGCAGCGGGAACACCAGAATCTGGAATGGGCACAACTACATCAGCATTGGCGGGCGCTTCTAAAGCCAGCTGTGTGCCAGTGTTTTTGCGCACATTATAAACTGACCTGCCGCCGAGAATTGAATCGGGCCTTGAAAAATAAATATATTCAAAAATGCAGGGGCGTGGTTTTTGACGCGGAAATGGATGCAGAGATTCAATACCATTTTCCGAAACCACAATCACTTCACCGTTTTCAACTTCACGCACAAATTTTGCGCCGATGATGTCGAGGGCAACAGTTTCAGAACACAGAATATAGGCACCGTTCAGTTCGCCCAGCATGAGTGGACGAATGCCCAATGGATCGCGCGCGCCGATCAGCTTTTTGTTGGTCAACGAAACCAGCGCATATGCGCCTTCAAGGCTGCGCAATGCATCGATGTAACGTTCGATCATGCGGTTCTTTTTCGAACGTGCCACAAGATGGAGGATGGCTTCAGTGTCTGAAGTGGAATGATAAATTGCACCCGATGCAATCAACTCGCGTCGCAGAGTGAGGCCATTGGTGAGATTGCCGTTGTGGGCCACCGCTATGCCACCCACTGCGAGTTCGGCAAAGAGCGGTTGCACATTGCGCAAAATTGTTTCGCCGGTTGTTGAATAGCGCACATGGCCCATGGCCTGTGTGCCCTTCAGGCGGCTGATGATTTTATCGGATGAGAAATGATCGCCCACCAATCCCATGCGGCGTTCGGTGTGGAAGCGTTCGCCGTCATAGCTTACAATGCCCGCTGCCTCTTGGCCGCGATGCTGCAGCGCGTGGAGGCCAAGTGCTGTTAACGCTGCTGCATCAGGATGGCCAAATATGCCAAACACACCGCATTCTTCGCGCAGCGTATCGCCATCAAGATCCTGGTCATCAATCATTGGGTTTTGGTTCCCTCTTGGCCAAAGGCAGGTTGATCGGTTTTGCCATCTGTGGCTTTGCCTTCAATCAGGTTATCAAGCCCCTTGGCTTGGCCTGCGGTGACAGTTGTTCCAGAATCGGCGGGGGCTTCAACGGTTTTTGTAATTGAACCCTGCGGGTTGCTGATTTGTGTGGTCTTTGACAATGTGTCGGCAATATCGGCTGGCACAAAGCCCAAAAGCACATTCCCAACTTGCGCGATGATTGGCAGTGATTGTGCCTTCCTGACCCAATCTTCTTGGCGGTCGCTCGGTGTCAACCAGCCGTAAAATAAGTAAGCGATGGCAACGAGCACCAAGCCGCGCGCCAGACCGTAGAGGAAACCCAGCGTGCGATCAAACGCGCCAACACGGCTATCAACCACGCGATCTGAAATTTTAACACCAATGACTGAGACGATGACCATCACGATCACAAAAACAATAAGACCTACGGCGATTGTGGCGATGATCGGCTTTCCCGCATAGGGCATCGCCAGATCGAGCAGCTTTTGCTGCTTGATGGCAAAATATGCTGCAATACCTGCAACACCCCAAGCCACGAGCGACAGGACTTCGCGGGTAAAGCCGCGCGCCAAGGCCAAGATGCCAGAGATGAACATGATGCCAAAGAGGACGAAATCAAGGATTTGAAAGGACATGAATCTGTTCCGGTTGGATAAGCCATCTATATATGAAACTCTTGATCAAGGTTCTAGGCTATTCTTTGCCTAATTCAAGCGATGCGGCGAAGACCCTTGGACCGGCTGGCAACCCAGGCCACCAGATCAGCCACGGTGGAGAGTTGTTTGGTTGCAATTGTGCCTTTTAAGGCCTTTTCACCTTGGTCGGCGATCACAGCATCAGTTTGGCCCAGTTTTTGGGCTTCTTTCAACCGCGCTTCGGTTTGGCCGACGGGGCGGATCGCGCCAGAAAGTGCGATTTCTCCAAACAGCACCGTGCCATGGGGAATCACTGTGTCTGACAAAGACGATAGCAAGGCCGCCGCCACAGCTAAATCGACCGCCGTTTCCTTCAAGCGAAGCCCGCCTGCCACATTTAAATAAACGTCATGATTCGAAAGTGAAACCCCCGCCCGCGCATCAAGCACGGCGAGAATCATATTAAGCCGTGTTGTATCCCAACCCACCGCCGTGCGGCGCGGTGTGCCCAAGGGCGAGGGGGCAACAAGGGCCTGAACTTCGACCAGCAGAGGCCTTGTGCCTTCAACACCAGCAAAAACCGCAGTGCCGGGGGCAGGGTGTTCGGAGCCGCCCATGAATAGGCGCGAAGGGTTGGTGACTTCTTTGAGGCCACCATCCGACATTTCAAAAACACCGATTTCATCGGTCGGCCCAAAGCGATTTTTAACGGCGCGTAAAATGCGAAACTGGTGGCCCCGGTCCCCTTCAAAATACAGCACCGTATCGACCAGATGCTCAATCACCTTTGGCCCGGCAATCTGACCATCCTTGGTGACGTGGCCCACCAGCAGCACACATGTGCGCTTGGTCTTGGCATAGCGCACCAATGCTTCAGAGCCTGCTTTCAACTGCGAGACAGTGCCTGGTGCCGATTCAATCACCGGCGACCAAAGGGTTTGCACCGAGTCGATGACCACAACAGATGGCACTGGCCCATCATTCAGTGTGGCGATGATGTCAGATACATTAGTTTCGGCCGCCAATAAAACTGGCGCATCATCAAGCCCCAAACGCGCCGCCCGCATGCGCACTTGCGCAATCGCTTCCTCGCCCGTCACATAAATCACACGCTCGCCCTTGCGGGCCATTGCGGCGAGTGCCTGCAACAACAAGGTCGACTTTCCAATGCCCGGATCACCACCGATCAGAACCGCAGACCCCGGCACAAAGCCTCCACCCGTGGCGCGGTCTAATTCCGCAATTCCGCTTTCAATGCGCGGCGGAGCAGGGCTTTCCCCCTTCAATTCATAAAGCTTGGCCAAACGGCCTTTGGGCAACGATGCCCCCTTGGCCCCTGAAGCTGGTGCCTCTGAACGCTCCTCAATAATCGTGTTCCAGCTATTGCAAACATCACAATGCCCCGACCATTTATGGGTGATCGCAGCGCAAGTTTTACAGACGAAGTTAGAAGCAGATTTGGCCATGGGAAGGGAATAGCATGGAACGTATAGTGAACACAAGAGGGAACTCTAGAAAACTATTGCGCGTCGAATAGGATGAGTTAACCCAAACGTATTTTCAAACAGTTGCATTAGTTCGTGATTAAAATGATGGCCTTCATTTTTTAGTTCTCGAAATACAGGATCACTTCTTTGATCTTTTGTTAGCAAATTAAGATGTTTTCGAATGCTGCTATCTTCAAGCTTTTCGAGAAAGTAATTATAAGTTTTTAAAACTTGATTCATTTGTGACTTTCCACAAATTTGTGCCAATCGCTCAATTACTGGTAACTCAAAAAGCTGCTGTAACAAATCTATTTTCCTGTCACGAGATCTATCCGCAGTCAAAGCTACACTGAATAGCCCACTTGCGTACAGGAGTTTCCTTGAAAAAATTAATTTTATATTCCTTACCGCCCACGGCTTTGGGGTCTCTGAACCAGCTGTCTTAAATTCGTAGTCAACAGCCATTGTTCGATAATATCTTATCACATCGTTCAGGAGGAATAATGCAAGCTGGTGGTCTGTCATTGATTTTGCAATATATTTTTCTAAAATTTCTTTTCGAAGAGACTTTAGTTCTTCAGCGTCATGAAGCCATTCTCCTTCTAGGAGGATCAACATACGTCGTGTAATGTTCTTGTTGCTATCATCGTTCCCGCCAATATTTGTGAGAATTTCTTCACGATTGACGACATTCGCAAACGCTCCATTCGCAGCTGGTTGATTGGGGATAATATTCTTGATGTATTTATACGCAGCGTTACACCAGTGTGGCTCGCAAGTCTCCGAACTTGATTTGATCATTATAAAATAATCTAAATCCGATTCGAGCGACGCTTCTCTTCTTGCAAAGGATCCACATGTAATAATTGACGATCCTTCACCAGTGATAACTTCTTTTAATCCTTTTCTGAGCAACTCAATTTTTTGATTTGAAAATTCCTTTGCTGTTTCGATAGATTTCATAAAAGATACATCTCTTGCTTGGATGAAGCGTTTTTTTGAAGCAATATTTGGTCGAATTCTTTTGACTGTAGATATCTATCGGCGTCTTTGCGATCAAAGAAACTTGTGTCTGAATTGACATAGAAGCTTCTGGTTTTGAATTTTACAGATGTGCCAATATATTTTGTCATTTCAACTTCCAAATCGCTACTAGTTAGAAGTTTATGAAGTCCTTTAAGTTTTCTGAAAATCTGTACCTCATCACAAAAATAGTCAGAAAATTTCATGGTTTTGATATTTGCACGCATGAAAAATTGGCAAGCGAGATCTGACAGCAATCCAACTTTTGAATTAATTATGTTGCGATAAGTTTCATTCTTTATTGACCAAAACTCGTCAACTATTTTTTCGTCACGGCTACTTGAGCGAGTTATCGCTGCTCTTACCACCGCTTCGGGATTTCTAAATGTAGGTCTTCGACGCAGAAAAATCTGGGTCCTCATAATTCCTTCGATGGTATCAAAATTGATTGGACCATTAAAGAAATCATCGAAGCCATCTTCTTTGCCCTCGATAATTGCGACTAACCTTTCTAAATCTATATCAGCCTTTTTTAAGACGTCATAGAGCTCTAAACCCAACGGCGACCGACCCAGAATGATTTCCTTTGTAGCTTTGTGATGATCTAAATCGAAATATTCCTTAAATACTGGTTCTAGCGAATGTGAAAGTGGCGCATGCCCAATATCGTGTAGTAGAGCGGCCATCGAAACTAGCCTTCTGTCACGCGCGGGTAGATTCTTAGAATTACAGTAAAATAGTGCCAGACGCGCTACACCGAGACTATGTTGAAACCTCGTATATCTAAGATTGCCTATTTTACCGTTCGGTGACTTCTTCATCGCATAATCAATTCCGCCGAGAAAGCGGATAGATTTCAATCTTTGAAACGCTCTTGTGTTTAAAACTCTTAGCAAAAGATCATCACTAGAATCCTCTGGCACACCTGAAAAAGGTTTTGAAAAATCATACTCTTCAAATTGAAATAGTTGTGTGTCATCCATCACAAAAACACTCTAATCAATCGATTTCACTCTTTTCTCCAGAGTCCCTATTCTCAATTATAAAATCTGACAATTAAATTCAGGATAGTACGAACAAAAATAGAACACAACGAATATCTCACCCCTCAAACACCACCCGCCCATCACACACCGTCATCACAGGCTTCACCGCGTCCATATCCTGAGCCCGCGTTTCCTCTAAATCGGAATTCAGAACCGCAATATCCGCCAGATGCCCCACCTTCAACATGCCCTTACGGTCTTCGGTGAAGTCCATCATCGCGCCTGCCGCTGTGAACCCGTGAAGTGTGTCCATCAAATTCTGTTTCTGGCCAAAATGGTCGGCTGTCAATGCGGCCTTGAAACCTAAGAACGGATCGAGTGAGGCAACGGGCCAATCGCTAGAAAACGCGACTGTTGCGCCGGAATTGCGAATGGTTTGCCAAGGATAGGAATAGGGCAGCTTATCACCAAGCCGCGTCCGTATTGGCTCTTTCGGCATCCATGGCACGCCGTACCCGGCAACAGGTTGAATGGATGCGATAACGCCCAATTGTTTGATGCGCGGAATGTCAGATGGATCAATCAATTCGATATGCTCAATGCGGTGCCTGCTGTCACGAACACCATTGGCTTTCTGGGCCACTTCATAACCATCCAATGTTCTGCGCACTGCGCCGTCGCCAATAGCATGCACACTGATTTGCAGCTTGAATTTATCAATGCGGGTGGCCAGTTCATTAAATTGCGCGGCTGTGAAAAGTGGCGCACCGGTATTTCCGGGATAGCCCGGATAATCATCCAGCATCAAAGCGGTCAGCGTTTCCATCACGCCGTCCATGAAAATCTTCACGCGGCCAGAATGCAGCATGTCGCCCTTATATTGCGCGTGCATTTCGGCGGCTTCATCAACACGGGCAATTTCAAAATAATTTTTCTGGTGAAACGGAATTTCCATGCGGGCGTTAAGTTCGCCTTGATCCAGAATATTTTTCAACAGCTCCAGCTGATACCAATTGCCATCCATATTATGCATGGTGGTGATGCCCAGCGAATTGGCAAAGGCGATGCCTTTTTTCAAAAGCGCTTCGTCGCTGGCGCGCTGGCTTGGCGTTGCAGGTGGAATGGGGTTGCCGCCGGTATTCATCCCTAAGAATTCGCGGCCACCTGTGGATCCTAATTCTTGCACAGGCATATAAGCTGCTGGCTCTTTGAGTTCACCAGTGGCGTTGCCTTCAGAATCAAGCACAATTTCATTGCCCACCGGAAGCTCGCGCCCGCGCATAATGCCAGCGGCTTCCAGCGCCTTGGTGTTGGCCCAAGCGGTGTGGTGGTCAAAGCAATTTACATAAAATGGCATGTCGGGAACAATACGGTCAAGCATCTGCCTGGTGATCGGGCCATCCTTTCCAAGGCTCTCATGGGCGATACCATGTGCGATCACAATTTTCTCGTCTGGATGGGCTTTGCGGTATTGAGAAACTGAATCATGAAACTCGGCCAAGCTATTGACATGGCTCACCATTAAGCCACCAAGTTCTGCTGCTCCACCAAACAAATGCACATGGCCTTCGATGATGCCCGGGATCACGGATTTGCCTTGAGCATCTATCATCCGTGTGTGTTTAGCTTTAAATCCCGCCACGTCTTCATTGCTGCCAATGGCGATAATTCTATTGCCCGCGACGGCTAAACTTTGCGCAAAAGGCTGTGCTGGGTTCATTGTAATCATGCGGGCGTTGGTGATAATCAGATCGGCGTGTGGCATTTTTGCTTCCCTTGGTTTTTTAACCTTTTGGCCTCTTGCAAAAAATCGCGCAAGAGTTAGGTTTGATTTGTCGTCAACAACTGAAAGGAGGTGATCCCATGTCGAGTGAGTTCAACAATACAGGTTCTATCGCAGTGCGGATCATTGGATCTGCGGGAACAGCTTCCCTCTAGACCAATCGCATTCGTGTAGAAACCTGGTTTCTCACGGTAAGGGCCGCTTCGTCGAAGTGGCCCTTATTTATTTAATTTGATTAACAGGAGCGTATTATGAAAATTGCATACACAGCCCACGCAACAGCAAATGGCGGCGGCCGCGAAGGCTTATCCAGAACCGATGATGGAAGAGTTACAGTTACGCTCGCCACGCCAACCGAAATGGGCGGCAGTGGTAAGGGGACTAATCCTGAGCAGCTGTTTGCCACGGGTTATGCTGGTTGCTATTTGGGAGCCATGCGTTTTGCTGCTGGAAAGGCCAAGATCGATATGCCTGCCGCTGCAACGGTAAACTCTCATGTCAGCATAGGCCCACGAGATGACGGCGAAGGCTTTGGTTTGGAAGTTACTCTTGACGTTTCGCTGCCCGGTATGAGCAAAGAAGCTGCTGAAGATTTATCCCAGCGCGGTCACGTTGTGTGCCCTTACTCGCATTCCATCAAAGGCAATGTGAAAATAACGACTAACGTCCACGTTTAAACTTCTCTGAAATGCAATCATGGCAGCTAAAGAATGGCCGCCATGACTGCTCTCTCTCATGTAGTCTGTCTGCGCTTTAGCATAGATAACGCAGCCAGGTATTAAGACCAACCAGATTGATCAATACCTGACCTTATGACAAACCCAATGCCATCTCCCATGATGTTGATGGTGCATGAATTTGTGGTGGTGTCGATGATGCAGATGCCAGCCATTGCGCCCGTGTCCTCGGGCTTCAGCGCCAGTGGACATTTCAAGTGTTGCAACGGTTAAAGTTGTGGCCGCAACTGCGGCTAGCGCAAGTTTCTTAAACATTTTTCATCCTTCAATTTAAGACATTGGAGTGAATTTAATGGGTGATAACGAGCTTCTGTCACCAGATTTTCGTAACACGCCCATTGCAAACCTGCGCGCGGTGCAAGTGGTGTCGCCAGATAATATTTTGAGTATGACATCTCAGAAAAACTGGACGAAAATAGTGGTGTCGATAGACCGGAAATACCGGACCACCGAAATGCACTACAAAACCGCCGTGATGATGAACTGGCCTCGCTTCTGCGCTGGTAACGTTTGCAGCAACGCTCGCAGCAAACGCAATAGATGCCGCTGCACATAACAATATTTTACGCATAATTTCCATCTCCTAAAACACGCCCCGACTTAGAGACGCGCAAGGAATTGGAATCCGTCGTGATTAAAACTTAATCGACGGGCCTTCCTCAATAATGCCGCGGTCCAATCCTAAATCAAAAAATTGACGACGGCCTAGGTTGCTGCGTCCCGCCATAAGGTTGGTAGGGAACTGCTTAATCGTTGCATTATATTCATCAACAGCAAGATTGAAGAAACGACGCGCAGCTGCAATTTTGTTTTCGGCATCGCCCAACTCATTGCGTAACGCGCGGAAATGTTCGTTGGCTTGCAGTTGAGGTGCAGCCTCTGCGGCTAAAACAATGCGGTTTAGGTTTTTGCCCAACGCAGCTTCAGCCTGCATGCGGGCATCTGCTGTCGGCGCAGTGATCGCGGCTTGGCGGGCGAGTGCTATGGCTTCGATGGTTTTAATTTCGTGTCCCATGAAGCCTTTCACGATTTCAAGCAGATTAGGGATCAAAGAATGGCGGTGTTTCAACTGCACATCAATATCAGCGCTGGCTTTATCGCAACGTGAATCCAAAGCTTGCATGCGGTTGAACGACATAACGGCTAGTGCGCCTGCACCCAGAGCGGCAACTCCAACGCCTGATAATAAAACCCATTCCATGATGCCACTCCCCAATTGAAACGCCAAAGTTGCATAGAAGTCATAAAAAGAGTCTTGAGTGGATTGGTTAAAAGAAAACTATTTTTGTCTGAACGCAGATTAACTATGCGTGCAAATGCACCCGTTAAATTAACGAGGACTAAACCTTTGGTGGTGGAATCTCGGAATCTCAATAAGGGAGTGGTCAATGTCTGAAACTTTGTTTGTTCGCGTCAAGCGTATTGTAAGTGCCAACATTAATGATGTTGTCGACAATATGGAAAAAGCCCAAGCCGAAATCGTGATGAAGGAAGCCATTCGCGAAGTCGACCGTGCAACCGACGAAGTGCGCGCAGAGCTGGGCAAGGCCATGGCCAAAGGCCATCACGCCAACAGCACCATTGAGCAGACGAAAAAGAAGATTGCTGATCTATCTGACAAAGCGAAATTCGCCATCGAACAAAAGCGCGATGATTTGGCTGAAGCTGCTTTAGCGCGCCAGATTGATTTGGAAGCCCAAATTCCCGTGCTCGATTCTGTCATCGCCGATGCGAAAACCGAGCAGGGCAAGCTGGAAGAATTTCTGGCTGCCTTGAATGGTCGCAAACGCGAGATGCAAGCTGATCTCAAATCATTCGAAGAAGCACGCATTGCAAACGCCGCTGACGCCGCGAACATTACTAACACAACGGGCGACCGTGTAAACAAAGCTGAAGCGGTATTTGACCGTGCCATGAAAAGCGCGTCAGGCCTTGAAGCCGTGCGTACACCGGGCACAGTTGTTAAAATTGCCGAGCTTGAACAATTGGCGCGTGCACGCTCGATTGCAGATCGTCTGGCCGATTTGAAAAAATCGGCTTAAATTACAAAGTGTATTTGCAAAATAAAAGCTTTGCTGCGCAGGCGCTCAGCAAAGCTTATTTGATTTGTCCTAACCTCAATAAATTCTCGTCACTTGGCCGTTGCAAATGCGCGCTTTGTGCATTCTGTGATGATAACGGATGTTGCCGATATGACAGCTCCGGTAAGAGTGGCGGAAACGGTGATAACCACCATAATAATCGCTGTTGTAATAACCATCATTGTAATAACCTGGTGAACCAAAAAAGAAACCTAGGCCTGGCCCTGAAAAGCCACCATGATGATAGGCTTGTGCTGATGTTGTGCTCGCAATAAGCCCAACACCAATGGTCGCCGCAGTGACAAGTGATAAAATCAATTTTTTAGACATTGGGACTCTCCTATTTACATACCCGTACTAACGCAGTGGATGGCGGTTAGTTCCAGAGTGGGAGAAATCACATTCAATTTACAAAAGATTCAGTGAAGTAGGATTCAACCCAACAGCGCTTTCACAATGCCGCCCACTTTTGCCATGTCCATTTGGCCAGCGTATTTGGCTTTCAGTTCAGCCATCACCTTGCCCATGTCTTTAACGCTAGTGGCACCAACGGCAGCAATCACGCTGGCCACCGCGGCCTTGGCCTCGTCGTCATTCATTTGCTTTGGCATATAATGTTGAATGATCGCCATTTCTTCGCGCTCAGCTTGGGCCAGTTCGGGCCGTCCGCCCGCATCGAAAGCGGTAATTGAATCTTGGCGCTGTTTTACCATCTTGATAAACAGTTCCATGATGCCTGCGTCATTGGTGAGCGCTGAATCATGGCCGTCTGATCTGCTGTTGATGTCCTTGTCTTTGATGGCCGCATTCATCAATCGCAAAGTTGCGGTGCGGCGTTTATCGCCCGCTTTCATGGCCTCTTTCATATCGGCAGTGATTTGTTCGCGCAGAGACATGTTAGAACCTCATTAAAAACATGGGGAATAGGCGGATTCTGCATAAGCTGCAACCTTGACGGGGAAGGGGCCAGCCACTAACCAACTCCAAATCCCGGAGACTCAAGATATGCCCGTTAAAGCCAAGGCCAAGCCACGCCCACAATTCAGCGATTGGGACGTCGCAAAGATCACAGCCGTTCTGGTTCTTGCCGATGGCACAGTGATTGAAGGTTATGGTTTTGGCGCAGAAGGCGAGGCGGTGGCTGAAGTTTGCTTCAATACGGCGATGACCGGCTATCAGGAAATCCTCACCGATCCATCTTACGCAGGCCAGATCGTCACCTTCACATTCCCCCACATCGGCAATGTGGGCACCAATGATGATGATGGTGAGACCATGAACCTTGCCGCATCAGCCGCCGTCAAAGGCTGCATCGTCAAAGCGCCAATAGCTGAGCCCGCAAATTACCGCGCCAAGAACCATTTCGACAAATGGCTGAAAGCGCGCGGCATCATCGGCCTATCAGGCATTGACACCCGCGAACTCACAAACCTCATCCGCGAAAAGGGCATGCCCAATGGGGTGATCGCTCATAATGCCAAAGGCAAATTCGACATCAAGAAACTCACCGCCATGGCGAAAGCCTGGGGCGGGCTTGAAGGGCTTGATCTGGCCAAGGATGTATCGCTCACGCAAGCGGTGAACTGGGATGAGAAACTGTGGGATTGGGAAACTGGATATACAAACGGCGAAGGCAAATTTAACGTCGTGGCGATTGACTATGGCATGAAGCGCAACATTCTGCGCTGCCTCACTTCGGCTGGCTGCAAAGTCACAGTGGTTCCCGCCACCGCCAAAGCCGCCGATATTTTGGCCATGAATCCCGATGGCATATTCCTGTCCAACGGCCCGGGTGACCCTGCGGCTACGGGTGAATATGCCGTCGCGGAGATCCGCGCGTTAGTCGACTCCGGCAAACCCATCTTCGGCATTTGCCTCGGCCATCAAATGCTGGCTTTAGCACTGGGGGCCAAAACCCTAAAAATGCACCAAGGCCACCACGGCGCCAATCATCCGGTGAAAGACTACACCACGAACAAGGTGGAGATTGTATCGATGAACCACGGCTTTGCGGTGGATCGCGAGAGTTTGCCTGCGGGTGTGGTTGAGACACATGTATCACTCTTCGATGGTAGCAACTGCGGCATAGCCCTAGAAGGCAAACCCGTGTTCTCAGTGCAGCATCATCCAGAGGCCAGCCCAGGCCCACAAGATTCGCATTATTTGTTTAAGCGGTTTGTGGGGTTGATGGAGGGGGTGTGATCCCGAATTTTGTAGGATGTCATCGGGACAACCCAAACAAAGATGTTAAAAGTGCGGCTTCAAACAATTATGCTTGATCGCGTGGGCAACAAAATTGGTGGCGAACCTAAAAAATTCAAACAAGTTGATTAATATCGGAGGGAACCAAAATTCGTTCCTCAAGCTCGTTCCCTTGCTGCAAAGCCCGACTTGATAATTCGGTTAGAAATTTCTTGCTCTGAAAATCCTCGCGTTGGAGCTCGAAATCGATCAGGATGGTCATTAATTTCTGAAGAAACAATTTTACGGATCAACTCCGCTTTACTGACTTGCATGTGAGTCGCTTTCCTTTCCAATGCTGCCATGTCATGGTCTGAAAGTGAGATTGAAATTCGGTTTTTTGCTGTCATTGTCAAAACACCTTTGCAATTTCATAGATAACAAAAGCCAACCCGAACGTTACCCCAATTTGTGCGATATGGGAGCCACCCAATGGCAGCCACTTAATCTGTCGAAACATAGCAGAAAGCACTACCAGTAAAACCTCACTGGCTCCAGCAAGTATCCAAACTTGACTCATTTACATTCCTCCTGCTTCGGACGACGTAAATGTTAACAAACAAACCTTAATACTTCATTAATAGTGCACCACTGTCATTAACTTTTCTCAAATGCCGAGCTCTTGGTGTAATGTGACTTATCATATTACTAGTAATATGACCGCAAGAATGTCGGTGACACCCCACAAAACTCACTCCACCAACCGTCATCCCAGCGAAAGCTGGGATCCAGCTTCCTCAACTAAAGTTGCAAGAGTATCAATTGAATCATGCAATCAACCCATTCAAGGTTCATTTTTTCAACCGACTCAAATTTCCAATCCCGCTTCCACGCCTTCATTTGTTTCTCGCGCCGTATTGCGATTTCCATGCTTACCCTGTGTTCATACCAAACAAGTTTCGCCAAACCATATTTTGAAGTGAACCCCGGAATCGATTTGTTTTTGTGGTTGGCAACGCGCGTCCAAAGATCGCTTGTCACGCCAATGTAAATTGTACCGCGATAGCGGTTTGCAATGATGTAAACGGCAGGGTGCTTTTCAATGTTGCCCATGAGCCTGTATCCGAAGCTGGATCCCAGCTTTCGCTGGGATGACGGATGATTGGATGAACAACTATAATGTTCAACACTAAAATTACCTATACACCCGCCTTCTTATTCCACTCACCCTGAAACCACGTAAACCATTTCTCGCGGTCAGCTTGTGTGTGATTGGGGTTCATCATTTTATCGCGCATTGGCGCGTGGGCGGCGTAGGTGGAGCTTGCAACGTGTTTGCCGCATTGGCTGGCCACATCCATCGGAGTGTCGTCTGAAAATTCCATGTTGCAACCGCTCGCGTCGTTCATAATTTCTTTGCAGGTAAATGTTTTCATCGTTCCAGCCTTTCAAATTTGATGCCTTCATTCACCACATTAAAGGGTGGCGGAACACAAAGTCAAAAACATTCAACCAATCGGTTGACAATCATTTTTGCCTAACCTATATTCAACTTTATGGTTGAATATCAAACATCACAACTCGATTCCGTCTTCCACGCCCTCGGCGACGCCACGCGGCGGCAGATGTTGGCGCAGTTGGCCAAAGGCGAGCGCACGGTTTCGCAATTGGCGGAGCCATTCGATATGTCGCTCGCTGCCGCATCAAAACACATCAAGGCATTAGAGGCCGCCGGTCTGGTCAAGCGTGATGTGCAAGGCCGCGTCCATGTGTGCAGGCTTAATGCGGGGCCGCTGGCCAATGCGCATCAATGGTTGGCCTATTATGAAATTTTCTGGACGAACCGTCTCGATGTCTTGGAAGCGCTGCTCAAGGCCGAAGACGCCGCAAAATCAAAACCTAAACCCAAATCAAAGCCAGGAGTAAAAAAATGAGCACCACCACAGAACAAGATTTCGGTACCCTCGTTGCACCGCGCACCTTGCAAATGCAGCGTTTATTGCCCGGCCCTATCGAGCGAATTTGGGACTATCTCACCAAAAGCGATCTCCGCCGCCGGTGGCTGGCTTCCGGCGATATGGATTTGAAAGTGGGCGCGTCTTGTGAACTTGTATGGCATCACGATGAGACCACAACACCGCCCGGCAAACGGCCTGATTCAATGTCGTCGCCTGAATCGCACTTGCCTACTCGCATTACGCAGTGTGACCCGCCGCATAAGCTCGGCTTCATGTTCTGGAATGACACTGAAGTGGTGTTCGAACTCAAGCCCGCGGGCACCAAGGTTCTGCTCACCCTCACGCACAAAGACTTGCCAAACCGCGGCATGATGGTGGGGGTTAGCACCGGTTGGCATGCGCATCTTGATGTGCTGGCGGCGCGTCTGTCGGCCACAAAAATCGAGAATTTCTGGGATCACTGGCGCGTTTATAAGGCCGAATATGAATCCCGCATTCCGGCGGATGCATAGGAGAATTGATGATGACAAATGCGAGTTACAAAACTTCATTCACTGTTGCCCAATCCCCCAAACAAGTTTTTGCTGCCATAACAAATCCCCGTGCTTGGTGGGGTGAAGGCATTTCGGGCGATACTGATAAGCTCGGTGGTGAATTCGTCTATCGCCACGGCAAAATCCATCTCAGCAAACAGAAAATTACTGAACTTGTTCCCGACAAAAAATTGGTCTGGAAAATTTTCCAGAGCGAGTTGAACTTTGTGGATCACAAATCAGAGTGGGATGGGACGGAGGTGATTTTCGAGATTGGAAAAAATGGCGCTAAGACTGAACTCAAAGTTACTCACGCTGGCCTTGTACCACAGTTTGAATGCTTCGAAGGCTGTTCCTCAGGTTGGAATTTTTATCTGAATGACAGTCTGCGTAAACTGATTGAAACTGGCAGAGGCGAACCAGATCCAAAATCTAAGTCGGTGGCTTGAACATCTCAATAATGAGCCGAATTGAAGTTATGTTTTTCGGAAGATGGGAAGGACGAACCTCGGTTCGGCCCGCCAATTTGGCGCGTGACCAATAAGCTCTACTCAGCTGATCCGTCACTGACATTCAGAGTTTGAATGAAAGCCTCTAGGTCCGCAAGTTGCTGTGGCGTAAGTTTGCGCGGAATCAGCAACTCACTCGTGCCAAAGGGGGCCTTGGGCGCATTGTTGTAATGCACCATCACGTCATGCATAGTCGCGAACTGACCGTTGTGCATATAAGGCGGGCGTTGAGCCACACCACGTAGCGAAGGTGACTTGAAGGCTCCCACTTGATCTGGTTTGTCGAGGTGCATAAACCTAATGCCTTGGCAAGCGGGCGGACCCTTCTGGTCGCTGTACACTCCAAGGCAGTTGAATGGATCATCTTTCAATGTGTGGGTGGCGGTGATGCGGCCATTGTCGGTTTCGGCGCTGGTGCCCGGCAGACCAAGATTGTGGAAGCTCATGTCGGTGAATTGGGGGCCGCTGTGACAGCTGAAGCAGTTGCCCTGATCAAGAAAAACTTTGAGCCCGTTGCGCTCGGCCTCAGTGAATATCTTGTTTGCTGCAGCCTGATCCTTTTCTGCAAGGGCTGCTGCATATGCATCATATCTCGTCTTGGGCACCGGGATTGTGCGTTCAAATGCCTCAATGGCCTTGCCCATATTGGCAAATGTTAGATTGACGGCGTGTTGCTGCTCAATCGTCAGTGCCGCCCATGCAGCGACTGCCTCAGGTGAACCTGCAGGTGCCGCATGGGCAGGCAGATTACCCAGTTCTGGAAGTTTGCCGAACACAGCCTCAAAGTCGGTGCGATAATTTGCAGCGAGCAGTTGGGCTATCATGGTTCGGTCGGCACCGTGTTCGGCCGGACTTTCTAAAGGGCCAAGTGCTTGCGACCACTGGCTATCCTTGCGGCCATCCCAGAAAAAGAAGATTTGATAGGCAGATCCGGCAAGCGGCATTGTGCGGCGTGCAACGTCAGCGATACCATGGCCTACGCGAAGATCGTCTTGAAACTGGCGCGTGGGCAGGTGGCAGGAGGAACACGAGACTGCTCCGTTGGCGCTAAAACGAGGGTCGAAGAAAAGCGCTTTGCCCAATGCTGCGGCCTGCGGATCGTCTGCCACACGGTTCGACCTGTCGGGCAGCAGGGGCTTGAGATCCGCAAGCGACATTGAATTGATGCTATTAAGGTCGTGGTCCGACCAGATTGGATTGTTGAGTTCCTGAGCCGTTGACGGGCATTGCAGAATAAAGATCATGCCAAGCAAGACCAGAGCAGCCCAAGCATCTCGCATTTCAAAATGGTGACGTGAGTTTCCATTCAGTCTAAACATCGCGCCGGAATGCTGAATGGTCCCTAATTTTGACGCCGGACGCAGGGCAGCGCAAAAGATCGAGTAACGAAAAAATTGCGCTTTCGCGATCGTGCTCAGGCGGGCACTTTGCAGAGAGGCGTCTAACATCGCTACTATCCGTACTCGGTCGACAATATGGAAACAGGCGATATGACTGTGACGGTCGCACAAATTCTCTATTTTGTCAATTTTTTGCAGCTTCAAGAGTTGAATTAAACAAAACTGTAAATCGTCCAAACACCCCAGGCGACCAGTAGCAATCCTGTGAGACGGCTGAGCTTGTTGCCAGCTGGTAGCAGCTTCTCGGCGGCGACGTAAATTGCCAGCCCAACGATCCAACGCAGTTCCATTACGCCGCCATAAAACAACAGGCCCATCAGCACCCAGCAGCAGCCCAAACAATAGAGCCCATGTGAAAGCCCCATACGAAACGCGCCGCCATTGCCATTTTGCCAATTGTGTGCGAGGAAGAACAATGGAGTCTGGCATTTTCGCAGGCACGCTGCTTTCAATGCCGACATCTGGTAAAGTCCGGCAGCAATTAGTAAACCACCGCCAATCGTTCCGTTTGTTATTGCCATCATCATTGACATTGAACCCAGTTGACCGAGCAGCAAGTGAAAGGTGACGGCGGCTACGGAAAAGCCAGTCCAGATCATTGCATAGCCAGATACGAAAACTGCAAGGGGCGCAACTGGTGCGCCGCGTTCCGCAAATTTACGGCGCAGAGCAGCATAGGTGAGGATGGCTGGTGCAGCAGAAGGCAGCATCATCGCCATCATCATCGTCCACCACATGACAAAGAGTAGTAGCGGATAAACGATAGGCCCACCGACCCAGTCGGTGGGCATCATCAACATGTCGCCGAGACGCAAAGTCGAAAGCAGCCCAGCTACTGCCACTGCTGCAAGCGCTACAAAAACAATCAATCTTTCATGCTTGGCCGTTTGCTCTAGTAATTGAACCGACGGCCAAACGCCGTCGCCATTCAATGCACAACACCTTGGCCCGTGAGATGGAGTTGGGCCAAATGGGCATGACGGCCAACTGTTGCCAGCGCTATCGGCCCTTTGGACGACACCGTGCCGCTGGCAAATTCTGCATCCACATATTCAAAACCCTGACGCAAAGAAACCTTAGCGTGATGGGTTTTTCCGGTCACCGGATTGCGGATGGCTTCGGTTTTTACATCCACAACGCCGGGAACTTTAAAATGGCCTTCGCAGGTCTTCAAGTTGACGTTGAATTCGATGGCTTTGAACATCGGATCATGAACCTTGTCACACATTGAAACGAAAACATTGAAGAAGGTCGCACCGGGTTCGGTGTCTTGCCCAGACATGATTTTCAACAAAGCTTCGCGTTGTTCAGGATTGGCGCGTTCATCAACAATAGGCAGAATTTCGCCATGGCCCATATGGATTGGGCCGGGCCAGGCCGCGGTTGCTGCCCACCTCAAGCCGTCGAGCTTTACTTTACCATAATGGCCTTTTTCGATCTGCATGCCAACCGCCGCACGGCATGTGCCGTCAGTGGGAAGGGCGTTGAATTGGCAGGGGCATCCATAGGCACAGTTACAGGATGCGATCTCAGGGCCGCGTATCATCCAATCAGTAAATGACATTTTTCTTCTCCTTTGAGACTACGCCCCCAGGAACTAGCGCAGCATGACATATTTTTGAGAGTTTTTACAGTTCTAATTTCAAAAACAGAGATGCCCAACTAATAAATAAACTCGGCCACCAGCCCCCAGCTGCGTCCAGCCGGGGGCCTTGGCGTCACCCATATCGCCTGAAGGGGAAAAATATTTACAATGTCAAACAGCGGGGTTCTTGCGAACCGAAGAAAGTCACATATAGTCCTAGTTAAAGAACAAAGCAAGAACTATTTTCAAAATACGGGAATTTATTTTCTCTCCTTGCCTAAACCCCAGTTATCCGCCATAGACCCGCCATCTTGAAGTTCCCGCTGGGGGCTGAACGGAAGGGGTGCCCTGATTGGCGCGCAAAAGTTGTTCGACTTTTGCGAAACAGCCAATCACCTTTAAGGCGCATCTAGGGCTTAACATCCCGGCTTCCCGTGTCTCCGCTCATCTCGATCGGTCTTTCGAACCTTCCTCCTGGTTTGTTTGAGGCTCTGCGCTGGTGCTGAAAAGATAAATGAAACAGAGAAAGGTTAAACCCACATGGGTCTTTATGAACACACATTCCTGGTTCGCCAGGATGCGACACAGGCGCAGGTTGATGCGCTTTTGGAGCAATTTACAGGCGTTCTCGTCGCTGGCGGTGCCAAGGTTGAGCGCGTTGAAAGCTGGGGCATCAAGTCCCTCACGTTCCGCATGAAGAAAAACCGCAAAGCGTTTTTCACATTCATGCATATTGCTGGCCCACATTCGGCCGTTGCTGAAATGGAACGCCAGATGTCGATCAACGAAGATGTTATTCGGTGTCTTACAATTGCCGTTGAAAAATTTGAAGAAGGTCCTTCTGCCATGATGCGCCGCCGCGATGACCGCGATCGTCGTCGTGAAGAAGAAGGCTTTAGCATGGATGAGGTGATCTAATGTCTATGGAACAAGGCGCACGCCGCCCATTTTTCCGCCGCCGCAAAAGCTGCCCATTCACAGGCACTGGCGCTCCTGCCATTGATTATAAAGATGTGCGTTTGCTGCAACGCTACATTTCTGAACGTGGCAAAATCATTCCAAGCCGCATCACTGCTGTTTGTGCCAAGAAGCAACGCGAATTGGCAATTGCCATCAAGCGCGCCCGTTTCCTCGGCCTTCTGCCATATGTTATTTCGTAAGGGGATTTAGAACATGCAAGTTATTCTCCTCGAACGCGTTGGCCGCCTCGGTGCCATGGGCGAAACTGTTAAGGTGAAGGATGGTTACGCACGTAACTTCCTGCTGCCAAATCAGAAGGCGCTGCGTGCCACTGCTGCCAACAAGGCAAAGTTTGAAACCCAGCGTGCTGTGCTCGAAGCCAAGAACGCTGCCACCAAGGAATTGGCTGTAAACGAAGCCAAGCAACTTGAAGGCAAGGTGTTCATCGTCATCCGTCAAGCCGGTGAATCGGGCCAACTTTATGGTTCAGTCACCGCGCGTGATATTGGTGATGCTGCTGCGGCCCAAGGTTCAACGGTTGATCGCAACCACATTCATATCCAAAAGCCGATCAAGGTTGTTGGTATGCATGAAGTGCAAGTGACCCTTCACCCTGAAGTGGTTGTGGCTGTGACAGTCAACGTTGCCCGCACTGCTGATGAAGCAGCTGCCCAAGCCCGTGGTGATGATCTCACTGCTGTTGGCGCCACAGAAAAAGCTGAAGCCCGCGCTGCAGCCGAAGCGATGTTTGAACAAGCTCAAGCAGACGCATTGGCCGAAGAAGAAGGCGGCAAGTAACTCAAATGCGATTTTGCGAAAGGCCGTCCGATTTGGGCGGCCTTTTGTTTTTGGCGCGGTTGAAAAACAGTGTTCTCCGTCTATAGTCAAATCACACCCAGTAACACGTCATTCCCGCGAAGGCGGGAATCTCTGTTTTCTAGCCACGAAACGCAGATGCCCGCCGTAGCCTGTCCTCGCGAAGGCGGGGGCGGGCATGACGATTAAAAGTAATGGATAAATCGAAACTGTTCGAAGGCTAAGCTGTATTGATGAACCAGTCCGCCATATCTAACTTCCTCCGTGATTTGGTAGCTTGGACAGTCGTCGCTCTCTTCATGTTCCCGATTTTCTGGTGGGCGCTGGTTTCGATCCAACCTGCCTCAGCAATCTTCGACAAAGATTACATCAACATTTTTAACTTTGTACCGACCGTCAATAATTACATCCTGACCCTCACTGATGTTGGCAGTTCGCTTTTCAATTCGCGCGAAGCAATTTTGAATTCATTGATCGTCGCAATTGGTTCAACAGTTCTTGTGATTATGATAGGCGTATCGGCAGCATTCAGTTTGAGTCATCACCTCAATGCCCACAAACACAACTTCATCATCGCCGTCTTCCTAGCGCGCATTGCGCCACCGATTGCCACCATCATTCCGATCTATGTGACATATCGCACAATTGGCCTTAACGATACTTGGGCAGGCTTGATCCTCGCCCACACCGCCATGAATGCGCCGCTGGCAATCTTGTTACTCAAGTCCTTCATTGACGAGGTGCCACGCGAAATGTTCGAAGCCGCAAAGATTGATGGCGCGACGGAGTTTCAATCTTTGATAAAAATCCTGATCCCCAATATCAGTGGCGGATTGGTCACCACTACAATCTTGTGCTTCATCTTTTCATGGACAGAGTTTCTAATGGCCACCTACCTCACTGACCAGATGCACATGCTGCCCGTCCAGCTCAGCATTTTGCGCATGGCTGATTGGGGGCCTGTTGCGGCCTTAAGCACAGCCACGCTGGTGCCCAGTTTTGTGGCAATTCTGCTGGTGCGCAAGAATTTGGTGCGCGGATTGACTTGGGGGATGCAGAAGTAGGTTTTGCCTTTTTATGCACAGGTTCTGTGGATATCTTTATCCAGCTTGATTCTGAGTCCTTGTGACACTTCACCCTGTTAAGACACTTAAACCATGAATAACCCTATCCCAATTCGCCCCGTTGATTCCGCCGTTGAAGAGCAATTCCGTAGCCCCCCGCAAAATCTTGAGGCAGAGCAGGCGTTGCTGGGCGCCATCTTGTCGAACAACGAAGCGGCAGACCGGGTTTCAAACTTCCTGACCGCTGATCATTTCAGCGAAGGCGTTCATGCGCGGATTTTTGAAGCGGCCACGACCCTCATCCGCATGGGCAAACTCGCATCTCCGGTCACGCTCAAATCGCATTTCGAGAATGACTCAACGCTGAAGGAAATTGGCGGTTCGGCTTATCTTGGCCGCCTTGCTGCATCGGCCACGACCATCATCAACGCCGAAGAATATGGCCGCACGATTTATGAATTGGCGCAGCGCCGCAAGTTGATCAGCATCGGCACTGAAGTTGTGAATGAAGCGTTTGAGCCCGATATTGAATCCTCCGCCAAAGATATGATCGAGCGGGCAGAGCAAGCGCTTTATGGTCTGGCCGAAACGGATAAATATGGCAAAGGTTTCCAAGCTTTCGGCCGCGCGCTGACGGTGGCCATCGACATGGCATCAGCCGCTTACCAACGCGACGGCGGACTTTCCGGCATCTCGGCAGGCCTTACTGACCTCGATGAAAAAATGGGCGGTCTGCAATCTTCAGATTTGATCATCCTCGCTGGCCGCCCCGCCATGGGCAAGACGGCGCTGGCCACCAACATCGCCTATCATGTGGCCAAGGCTTACAAGGCCGAATATCAACCCGATGGTTCGAACAAGGTTTTGGACGGCGGTGTGGTTGCGTTCTTCTCGCTTGAAATGTCGTCTGAACAATTGGCCACGCGTATCATCGCTGAACAATCAGGCATTTCATCCGAATATATCCGGCGTGGCAAAATCAGCGAGGATGAATTTCAGCGCCTCGTTGATGTGAGCCGAGAGCTGCAAGCGCTGCCTTTGTATATCGATGATACAGGTGGTTTGACGATTGCCCAACTTGCATCACGCGCTCGCCGATTGAAACGTCAGCGTGGTGTTGGGTTGATTGTTGTGGATTATTTGCAGTTGCTTGCTGGTTCGGCGCGCAAGGCCTCCGAAGGCCGCGTTCAGGAAGTTACCGAAATCACTGTTGGTCTTAAAGCGCTGGCCAAGGAACTGGCGGTTCCGATCATCGCTTTGTCGCAGCTTTCGCGCCAAGTGGAATCGCGTGAAGATAAACGCCCCCAACTTTCTGATTTGCGCGAGTCAGGCTCCATCGAGCAAGACGCCGACGTGGTGTTGTTTGTGTACCGTGAAGAATATTATCTCGAACGCCTCATGCCAGCGGAAGGCACGCCAGAATTTCAAGGCTGGCAAGAAAAGATGGACCGCGCCCATGGCCGCGCCGAAGTAATCATCGGCAAACAACGCCACGGCCCAACGGGCACAGTTGATTTGCAGTTTGAAGGCAGGCTGACACGGTTCTCGAATTTGGCCAAGGATGGCTATGTGCCGGATCGGTTTGAGTGAGGGTGTAGAGCTAACGTTTCATGTAATTATTTAACTATGTAATACCGTCACCCCGGCGAAGGCCGGGGCTGGGCTTGACATCATCTGCACTATTTGAAAAGCCCAATCCCTGCCTTCGCAGGGATGACGGGGTGTGTGGGAACATGGTATTCACAGCATCGAACTTGAACTCTTGCCAAAATCATTTATCGAAGAACTATGAACGCCATTCCCGAAGCTCTCTCCAGCGCCATTGTCACCATTGACCTTGCTGCTCTCCAATCCAATTGGAAAGCTTTGGCCGCACAGGCGAGGGCGCATTCGCCTGCGACTGAAACGGGTGCTGCCATCAAGGGTGAGGCTTACGGCTTGGGGATGGAAGCTGTTGCCAAAGCTTTATGGTCTGCTGGGTGCCGCAGCTTTTTCGTGGCGCGGCCTTTTGAGGGGGCGCAGCTGCGGGCCATTTTGCCGGAGGCTTTGATTTTTGTTTTGGACGGTTTGTATGCTGGCCAAGCGGATTATTATTTGAGCCATGCGCTAATCCCTGCGCTGATCTCGCTCGATGAAGCCCGTGAATGGGCGGCCAATGGCAAGAGCAAGCCTTGTGCGGTTCATGTTGATACCGGCATCAACCGCATGGGCATGAGAGCTGACGAATACGCTGACGTTGTTGCGATGAAAGATCAGCTGCATATCGATTTAGTGATGAGCCATCTCGCTTGCTCTGATGAACCCTCTCATCCACTCAATGCCAAGCAGCGCGACCTGTTTGCCAAATATCGCGCGATGTTGCCAGATATCCCTGCGAGTTTTGCTAATTCATCGGGCATCTATTTGGGCGATGGATATTTATATGATCTGGTGCGGCCCGGTGTGGCGCTTTATGGCGGCAATCCATCGCCGGGGCAGCCGAACCCGATGAAAACCGTGGTCACGCTGCAGCTCAAAATCATGCAGACCAAAATCGTGAAACAGGGCGACACGATTGGCTATAGCGCCACTTGGACTGCGCCACGAGACAGCCGCATTGCTCTCCTAGGGGCAGGGTACCGTGACGGAATTCCGCGCAAGCTCAGTTGGTCAACTGATAAACCAGCAGCACAAGTGTTTGTGGCGGGTAGGCGCGTTGATATTGTGGGCCGGGTTTCGATGGATATGATGGCCATTGACGTGACGGATTTGCCCGAGGCCGAAACCGCGCGTGGCACGCTGGTTGAAATCTTTGGGCCGAATTTGCCCGTTGACGAAGCAGCCGCATACGCAGGCACGATTTCATATGAATTGCTCACCCATCTGGGCAATCGCTATCACCGCCGCTACATTGGCGGCGAATCGTGAAGGATCTGATTTGAATTTCGTTGCTGCCATAGGCCGATTGTTTTTGCTGTTCTGCGCTGAAGTGGGGCGCATTGCGATTTTTATGAAGGATGCGCTGATCGTCGGCTTGACCCCACGCTATTATTGGGGGCAAATTCTTACGCAGTTTTTTCGGATTGGCTATACGTCGTTGCCGGTTGTGGCGCTCACTGCGTTCTTTACGGGCGGCGCTTTGGCGTTACAGATTTATACTGGTTCGTCGGCGGCCACCGCTGGCCAATTGGTGCCAAGCATTGTGGCCATTGGCATTACCCGTGAGCTTGGGCCAGTGCTTGCGGGATTGATGGTGGCGGGCAGGGTGGGGGCATCGATTGCAGCCGAGCTTGGCACAATGAAAGTGACCGAGCAGACGGATGCGCTGGTCACACTTTCAACCAATCCGCTTAAATATCTCGTCGGCCCACGTATATTAGCGGCGGTCATTTCTATGCCATTGTTGGTAGCCATCGGTGATGCCATTGGCATTATGGGTGGTTATGTTGTGAGCACGCGCTCGCTCGAATTGAACGGCTTCAGCTATATTAAAACCACGGCCGACAAACTGCATTTCTTCGATGATATTTCGTCGGGCCTGATCAAAGCGGCGGTGTTTGGATTTATCATTGCACTCATGGGCTGCTATCACGGTTTCAATTCGAAGGGTGGCGCACAAGGTGTGGGCCGCGCCACGACCAATGCGGTGGTGTTTTCGGCCATCATGATATTGGCGTCGAATTTTGTGCTCACCTCATTGTTGTTCGGGAAGCACTAGATGGCCCCGCATATTGAACTCAAAGAAGTGCGCAAGAGCTTTGGTGCAAAGCATGTTCTGAACGGGCTTTCGCTTTCCGTTGAAAAGGGCAAATCACTCGTGGTCATCGGTGGTTCGGGCACCGGCAAATCTGTGATGCTGAAATGCATCTTGGGAATTTTGCAGCCTGACTCTGGCGACATTAAAATTGCTGGCGAGAATGTTGTGGGCTTGCGCGGTGAAGCGCGCGATCAATTTCTGCGCCGTTTCGGCATGTTGTTTCAGGGCGGAGCTTTGTTTGACTCGCTCAGCGTGTGGGAAAACGTCGCCTTTGGTCTAACCCAAGGTCGCCGCACGCCCAAAGCACAGGCCCGCGAAATTGCGATGGAAAAACTTGGCCTTGTGGGGTTGAGCGCTGATGTGGGCAAGCTTTATCCCGCCGAACTTTCAGGCGGCATGCAAAAACGTGTGGGCCTCGCCCGCGCCATTGCCGCCGACCCTGAAATCATTTTCTTTGATGAGCCAACCACCGGCCTTGATCCGATCATGGCCGATGTGATCAATAATTTGATCGTTGATTGCGTGAAGCGATTAGGTGCCACCACCATCTCCATCACCCATGACATGGCCTCGGCCCGCAAAATAGCCGATCAGATTGCGATGATTTATAAGGGCGAAATTATTTGGGCAGGCGATGCGCGGATGATTGACCGCAGCGGCAATGCATATGTTGATCAGTTTATTTTAGGCCGCGCCGATGGGCCGATTAAGATGGATGTGCTGAAGGGCTGAGCTAACAGCGCGAGCTGCGATTCATATTGTCGTTGGTTTGTCTTTGTTCTAGCATTTCTGACAATAATCCGAATTGAACTTTCCCAATCCAGAGGGCTGATAATGAGTTGGAGCTTAGAGCAAATCACAGCGGTAGCGACAGTTGCAGGTGTCTTTGGCGGACTGATATCGGTTTATTTTTTGGTTCATGAAGTTCGGCGCAATGCGCAAGCTATCGAAGGGGCAACAGTGCAGTCCCTTATGAGCTTTGAAAAAGATGTATTCCTCATGCTCGGTGCCAATGCCAAGCTGTATTTGCGTGGACGTGCTGATGCTTCCAAGCTTTCTGCCGACGATAAGTATAAGTTCGATAAGCTCGTCGTGGCTCAAATGTCTCTATTTTACAGCGCATTCGTTCAGTATGAACAAAAGCTAATTGATGACGAAGTTTGGGTTGCCTATCACAACGCTCTGAAGAGAGATTTGGCAGCTCCAGGTTTCCTCGCGAGTTGGCAAGCAACAGAAACAACCTACCCTAAGTCCTTTCGGCAGATGATTGAGAAGGGCTGATATCTCTATTAGCAGTGTTGGTTAGTCTTTGCGCTTGCCAAATCCAACGCGACCTAAGATCTGGACGTCTCCCATCGTCATTTCTTTGATCGCTGCGCATATGTGCAAGACGATTAACAGTAACAGTACCAGCGCCATCCAAACATGAATCACGCGGCTGGGATATTGCGCGAAATCGGCGGGGAGAGTGTTGCCGGGCGTTTCGTAAAGATGCGCAATGAGGAAGCCCGTGAACCAGCCGCTCAGTGCCGTCACAAAAATTACGAGATAGAGTAGACGATGGATGGGCGTGCGCAAACGGCCAACACCTTGGCGCTGGCTAGCAGAGGGGTCTGGGTGGCTGGTGAAGTAACGCGTGATCAAACGGATTGCCATCAATACGATGATTGCTGTGCCTAGCCCCATGTGAAGTGACAAAGGTTGCAATTTGGCAGGATCGGAATTTGCTAATTTACCGATGGTAAAATATCCAAACCCAAGTTGGAAACCAATCATGATGGCCAAGAGCCAGTGCAGCGCAACAAGGACGGGGTGATAGCGGGTGACGGTCATGATATACACTCCAGTTGTACCGCAAATTGGTCCAAAAATTTGTACCAATCAATAGGTGTAGATTTTGCCCGATGAAACCGATTAAACCAACCCAATGAAATTCCCACCTTCCTTCCTCGATGATATTCGCGCCCGGGTTTCGGTATCGTCGGTTATTGGCCGCAAAGTGGCTTGGGATCGGCGGAAGACCAATGCGGCCAAGGGTGACTATTGGGCGTGTTGCCCGTTTCATGGTGAAAAGTCGCCGAGCTTTCATGCTGATGACCGTAAAGGTCGGTATTATTGTTTTGGCTGCAAGCAGTCTGGCGATATTTTCACCTATCTTATTGAAAAAGAGGGCGTGCCGTTTCTTGAGGCCGTGGCGCAGCTAGCGGCGGAGGCCGGATTGCCGATGCCGGTAATTTCTGAAGCTGATGTTCAGCGTGAAGAACTGCGCACAAGCCTTTATGAAATCATCGAAATTTCAGCGAAATTTTTTGAAGCAGAGTTGCAATCGGCACGGGGGGCAAAGGCCAGGGGCTATCTGGCGGACCGGGGATTATCGCCTGCCATTCAGAAAGAATTCTCGATTGGCTATTCGCCTGATGATCGCTCAGCCTTGCGCACGCATTTGGCGGACAAGAAGATCACTGTCGAACAAATGGCTGAAGCTGGGCTGGTGATTACGGGTGATGATATTCCGGTGGCTTATGATCGGTTCCGCGACCGGGTGATGTTTCCGATCCGCGATCCGAGGGGCCGCGTGATTGCCTTTGGGGGCAGGGCGCTTCGTGCTGATGTTCCAGCTAAATATTTGAACTCGCCGGATACGCCGCTGTTTCACAAGGGCGAGATTTTATACAATTTCGATAAAGCACGTGGCGTGGCCCACACGTCTGGCCAACTCATCGCCGTTGAAGGCTATGTTGATGTGATTGCCATGTTCCGCGCGGGGTTCACTGAGGCGGTGGCACCCCTAGGCACAGCGCTTACCGAAAATCAACTGGCCATAATGTGGAAAGCAGTGCCCGAACCTGTGCTTTGTTTTGATGGCGACAGTGCGGGGCAGAAGGCGGCTTATCGTGCGCTCGATTTGGCGTTGCCATTGTTGAAGCCAGGGCATTCGTTGAAGTTTGCATTTCTGCCAGAGGGGCAAGACCCGGACGATCTTTTGAAAACCGAGGGGCCTGAGGCTGTTAAAACCGTTGTGAACGCGGCAGAACCCATGGCCTCAGTGTTATGGGCGCGGGCGCTCAATGAAAATGACCGCTCCACGCCAGAGCGCCGCGCGGCGTTTGAAAAAGATTTGCGCATTCAGCTTTCGCACATTGCCGATGAAACAGTGCGCAAGCATTACCTCTCGGATTTGCAGGAGCGGCTGAACACCCTTTTCAAAGGCGCACAAGGCCAGCGCCGGACTTTTACAGCTGGCAAACCTCAGGCGCGTTTGAAGTGGGGGCAGAAGCCTTGGGAACTGCAGCAGCCTGCATCGCAAAAGCTAAAAGCGCTTGCTGGCAAGAGCAATTCTAGCACCGCCGCAGAGCACCGCGAACGGATGATCGTCCTCACACTGATCAATCATCCTGAGCTGGTGCACGAATTTTATGCCGAATTTAGGAAAACAGATATTGCTTCGCGTGAGCTTGACTCTATGAGGGCCAATATCATAGATAGCGCGTTCTCGATGGAAAGCCTTGAACCGGCGGTCCTTCGGGGCCATCTGTTGTCAAGAGGGTTTGGGCCGTTGCTGGACCGCCTCGAAACACAGGCGAAACGTTTGAATGAGTGGTTCTTAGGTCCTGGTGCTGCACAAGATGATGCCCGGACAGGCCTCCGCCAAATGATCGCTTTACACCATAAAGCCGTCACACTCGATCGTGAGTTGAAGGCCGCAGAAGCGGCTTTTGCGCACGAACCCACGGAGGATAATTTAGCTGCACTGATCGCGCTTCGCGATCAATTTACCTCGGCCCTTGGTTCTGAAGCCCATGTTGATGGCTTTGGGGTCGCTTCAGGCCGGACGAGTAATCAAGACACTTGAGAAAGGGTCATGGTTAATCGGCGCTTAATGGTGGTGCGGCTAGTTTGCCCCGAATCAGTTTATGCGGAAGATCTCAATCTTCCGGCACTTTGAAGGAATTGTACCCATGGCTCGTCCACCTGTTCGCCCACCCGGCAAAGCCGAACAACCAGCGCCGACACCTGCGGAAGAAGCAGAAGCTGCAGCAGCTGACGCGGCCTCGGATACTGATGGCCCCGTTCTTGATCTTAATGATGCCGCTGTTAAGCGCCTGATTAAGCTGGCCAAGGCGCGCGGCTATGTGACGCTTGATGAGCTCAATGCTGTGCTTCCTTCCGAAGAAGTAACCTCTGATCAGATCGAAGACATTTATTCGATGCTGGCTGAAATGGGCATCACGGTTGTTGAATCGGAAGAAGAATCCGAAAATGTCGCCGCCAAAGTTGAAGAAGTTGAAAGCGGTGAAACCGCGTTGATGAAAGTCGATGCGCCGAAGCTTCCGGCTGACCGCACCGATGATCCGGTGCGCATGTATCTCCGCGAAATGGGCGCTGTTGAATTGCTCTCGCGCGAAGGCGAAATTGCCATTGCCAAGCGCATTGAAGCAGGCCGCGAGGCGATGATCAGCGGCTTGTGCGAAAGCCCGCTGACATTCCAAGCCATTATCATTTGGCGCGATGAGTTGAACGAAGGCAAAATTCTGCTGCGTGACATCATCGATCTTGAAGCCACTTATGCTGGCCCTGATGCCAAGCAAAACCAATCCGTACAAACGCCAATGCCTTATGTGCCTCCGAAGGAAGAGGTGCGTAAGCAGGCTGAACTGAAACGCGCCGAAGCTTCGAAGCAAGAGTCGCGCCGCGCGCCACCTCCGCCACGCCGTGGTGGGGATGATGATTTCTCTGATGTTTTGTCGCCTGAAGATTTCGACAAGCCAAATGTTGAAGATGATGAAGACGATGAGGGCGATGACCTCGGCGTTTCTTTGTCGGCCATGGAAATGGAACTCAAGCCAAAGGTGCTTGAAGTGTTCGACGAAATTGCGCGCCTTTATAAGTCACTGCGCAAGTTGCAAGACCAAGAAGTGCAAGAAGGCGAGGGCTTATCACCTTCACAAGAGCGCCGTTACCGCAAGCTGCGCGAAGATATCATCACCAATGTGAAATCACTTTCGCTCAACAATGCGCGTATCGAAGCGCTGGTTGAACAGCTTTATGATATCGCCAAGCGCCTGAACATTCTCGAAGGCCGTTTGATGCGTCTTGCCGAAACTTATAAAGTTCCGCGTGATGAATTCTTGCGCGAGTATCAATCCAACGAGCTCGATCCTGATTGGTTAAAGCGCGTAGGCCGCTTGACCAAGCATGGTTGGAAAAAGTGGGTGAATGACGAGAAGGAATCCATCAAGGTCATCCGTGATGAGATTTATGAACTCGCCTCTGCCACTGGTTTGCAGATCACTGAATATCGCAAAATCGTAGGCATGGTGCAAAAGGGCGAGCGCGAGGCCCGCATTGCCAAGAAAGAAATGGTCGAGGCCAATTTGCGTCTGGTGATTTCGATTGCCAAGAAATACACCAATCGCGGTTTGCAATTCCTGGATTTAATTCAGGAAGGCAATATCGGCCTGATGAAAGCGGTTGATAAATTTGAATATCGTCGTGGTTATAAATTCTCGACCTATGCCACATGGTGGATCCGTCAGGCGATCACCCGTTCGATTGCTGACCAAGCCCGCACCATCCGCATCCCTGTGCATATGATCGAAACCATCAACAAGATCGTGCGCACTTCAAGGCAGATGATGCACGAAATCGGCCGCGAAGCGACGCCAGAAGAAATGGCTGAAAAGCTTTCAATGCCTTTGGAAAAAGTCCGCAAGGTGATGAAAATCGCCAAGGAACCGATTTCGCTGGAAACGCCAGTGGGTGATGAAGAAGATTCACATCTGGGCGATTTCATCGAAGATAAGGGCGCTATTCTGCCGATTGATGCTGCGATCCAAGCCAACTTGCGCGAGACGACAACGAGGGTGCTGGCCTCGCTCACACCGCGTGAAGAACGCGTGCTGCGCATGCGGTTTGGTATTGGTATGAATACTGATCATACGCTGGAAGAAGTGGGGCAGCAGTTCTCGGTGACGCGCGAGCGGATCAGGCAGATTGAGGCGAAGGCGCTGCGGAAGCTGAAGCATCCGAGCCGGAGCAGGAAGCTGCGGAGTTTCTTGGACAACTAACGTCCTCTACCGCAAAGCGGGAGAGGAAAGGGGCACATTTTGCAATAGCAAAATGGGATAGGTGAGGGGCAGTCAAACTCCGAGCCCTGCCGTCCCTCATCTATCCCATCCGTCTTTGCTGCGCTCCGCCGGACGGGCCCCTTTCTTCTCCCGTTAAAGAAAAGGGAGAAGAGGTATGCGGTTTTAATTGAATAGCTAAAGTCTATCCGCCGCCTTTGATACGCTCCCAGAAATCTTCGCGGTTATTGGTTTTTGGAAAGCTGTCTTTGGGTAGGGGCTTATCCAAAAATTTGCAGAGCGGTGCCCAGCCGTCTTTTACTTCGTAGACCAGCAGTCGCTTTTTGGGCAGGCCTGCCATTACGGCGTTGTTGTGCGCGTCGAAGGCTTTCACCAGCGCGTCATGATCTTGGGTTGGTGTGAAGCCAGCTTTACCCAGAACGGCGATGCCCATCTCAATGAATGGTCGCATGTGTGGCGGGGCTTGATCTATACCAGCAATAAGTTTCTGGATCGTTTCAGCAAAGCTTTGCGCCCAGCTTGTGGCGCTGCGCAAAGTGAGGACGAATTTTGCATTCGGATTCTGCTGTGCGAGTTCTTTCCAGAACGAAGCGGTTGGCCAATCCACTGCGGAATTAAAGCCGCGATAGTTTTTTGCCCAATTTGGTTTATCTTGTGCGGCGGACATCCAAAGTGGAACGTGAACGGGCGGATCTTTGATCACATCTTCCATGTGATGGCACGGACCAAGCCCTAGTTCTTCAAGTGCGAGTTTGAGCGAGTAGGTTCCAGTGCGGCCCACCCCGGCTCCGATAACGGTAAGAGACATGACATCTTCCTCCGCCCCCGTCGAGCTGCAAGGGCGCAGCCCCTCTATCTATTTAGTTATCATCTAATAGAATGAACGGCAAGCTGGGAGGCTGAGACACGGTATTTGGATCGCGTGAAACCACTTTTGGAACGCGTGGATGGGGCATTGGTGAACGCCCCATCCTGTTTCATTTAGGCCTGCGGCACATAAACATATGCCCCGTCTTTCTTCTCGGCCATGCCAATGCCGGGGTAGGGCCAGTGGTAGCCGAGCAACTTCTTCTTGCCTGCTGATGCCATGTCTAGCAGCTTCTTGCGATTGGCGATGGCTGTATTGTGATCAGCATCGAAATTGAATTTCCAATCGGGATGGGCAAAGAACACCATCGGATTAGTGATGGCATCGCCCGTCACGATCATGCCGTCGCCGCCTGCCAGTTCGAACGAAACGTGGCCTGGTGTGTGGCCTGAAGTATCAAGTGCCATAATGCCGGGCAGAACTTCTGCTCCGGTTTTGAACAGCATGATCTGGTCTTTCAATGCGCCCAGCTGAGTTTGCGTGCCCGTCACCATGCCTTGCATTTCTTTTGGCATTTTGCTGCCAAGATCAGCGGCTGTCCAGAAGTTCCATTCGGTTTCGCCCATATGGAACGAGGCATTTGCAAACACGGGCTTGCCGTCTTTGCCAATAGTGCCCCAGCAATGATCCGGGTGCGCGTGGGTGAAAATGACTTTGGTGATTGCCGATGGATCAACGCCTGCGGACTTCAAGCTTTCGAGAATTTTACCAGCCGTGGGTTGGAAGCCGCCACCTGCGCCTGTGTCCATCAATATCATTTCGCTGCCTGATTTCAGCAAAAGCGGGCTGGCTTCAAATTGGGCCTTGTCGCCCTGCACCATGGCACCTAATAATTTTACTACTTCTTCGGGCTTGCCGCCGGAATCAATGATTGAAGTTGGAAGCAGCAAAGTGCCGTCGCTGACGACCGTCACATCATAGGCACCCTGCTTGAACATATAGGGCCCGGCAAGGGCCATCACATTTTTGGGCAATACTCCAGCGGCAATAAGGCCTGCTGCTGCCGCCATGAATTTACGGCGATCAAGGCGGATTGTCGAATTTGAATTGAATGAAGTTGGAAACATTGGCACGCTCCTGTTTGACATACTATAACCGTCCTAGCATCAGGCTAAGACGAATTTGTAACATTGCAAATCACATTACGTAATGACAGCTATGCTGGATTAGATTGAGGGAAACGAAATGGCATTTTGGGATAAATGGTTTGGTTCTGCGGCAACAGATAGCACACCAACAAAGACCGTCGAATACAAAGGCTTCACCATTGAGGCGCGGCCTTACAAGGATGGTGGGCAATTTCAATTGGCGGGCGAGATTTTGAAAGATGGCAAGACATATCGTTTTGTGCGCGCTGATAAATTTACCGATAAAAATGAAGCTGCCGATATTGCAATTTCAAAAGGCCAGTTGATTATCGATCAGCAAGGCGAGAGCATTTTTAAATCATGAACCGCCGTAAAGTTTTGGTGGTCAGATTATGGCGCAACGCGGTTTGGGCGCTTGGAATTATTGCTGCGGCGTTGACCGTGGGCATGGTGGGCTATTCTTATTTTGGTGCGCAAGATTTTACGAAATCATTTGCAAATGCCGCGATGATTTTATCGGGCATGGGGCCGCTTGATCCGATGCCGACTAAATCGGGTGAAATATTTGAAGGTATTTATGCATTGCTCAGCGGGCTATTATTTTTTGCCGTTGCGGGCTTTGCCTTGGCGCCAGCACTGCATCACATTTTGCGCGGCTTTCATTTGGAAGACGAAGAGGCAGCACAGAAAGCCAAGAAATAGTTACTTCGGCCCAATCACGTAATTGAAGCTGATGCTGATCCGCAAACCTTCTGACCGATTGAGCGGAACTTCATGGCGGAGATAGCTTTCCCACAGCATCACAGTTCCTTCATGCGGGGTTTCGCTCACGTGATGTTTCATGGCGCGCGGGGCTTTATCTAACCGCGAAGGTGCTGCCATCATCATGGCATGGCGCGGATCTTCAAACACGATTGGGCCAGCGCCTTGCGGAACGGCCACGTAATAAGTTCCACTGATCACTGAATTGGTGTGGATGTGCGATGTGTGGCTGCCACCTTCTGGCATAACGTTGACCCAGAGTGAATCGCAAATCGGTTTGCCGCCGCGAATATTCCAATGCAATTCCTTGGCGAAATCGGCGGCGTGCTTGTCGAGAATTTTTACCAGTCGCGCGATAGCCGGAATTTGTTCTGCCAAATCATCTTGCGTGGCGAATGATGTATAGCCCGGATAGCCATGTTTCTCGCACCAGCGCTGTCCCGCAATATCACCAGCGGCCAACTCCAAAGCGGCATCGTGAAGCTGCATATTCAACCTGTCGGGCGCTGGCAGTTCAGCGCGGTAGAGGAGGGTGGGGAATAGGGATTGAATGTTGCTCATCGTCTCCCATAACGCGGAATTTTACTTCTCACAACTGCTTCGCTAATGCTTGACCGCATGACCCGCAAAATCACCGTCGCCGCCGCTCAGTATAATCTCGACCCGCTCGAAAACATCGCCGCCTACCATGCAAAGATCACGCGCTGGGTGGAGGATGCAATGAGGCGGGGTGCTGAGATTTTGGTGTTCCCCGAATATGGCGCAATGGAGCTGTGTTCGATTGGCAATAAAGGGCGCGATTTAGAGATCAGCAAAGTTGCGGTTTCGGATTTTTATGATGCGATCAAAGCGCTGCATCAAGGTTTAGCAAAGAAATACGGCGTGACGATAATCTCAGGTAGTGCGCCTGATGTGAAAGCTGGGAGTACCTGCAACACCGCACAAGTGTTTGGCCCCAATGGCGCGATCGAAAGCTTCACCAAAATCATGCCTACACCCGGAGAGCGTGAAGTTTGGCACATTCAGGGCGGGCGACAGCTTAAGGTTTTTGATATTGGCAAAGTAAAGTTCGGACTTTTGATTTGTTACGATATTGAGTTTCCACTTTTATCGCGAGCGCTTGCAGAGGCGGGGGCCGAAATTATCCTCGCACCATCCGACACTGAAACAGAGTGGGGTTATTGGCGGGTGCGCACAGGGGCCGTGGCGCGGGCTTTAGAAAATCAAGTTTACACCGTGCAAGCGCCGCTTATTGGCGCGGCACCTTTTTGTGTATTCACCAACACGCATTATGGCGCGGCTGGAATTTTTGCGCCGTCAGACAAGGGCTTTCCCGCAGGTGGCGTGATCGCCTTGGGTGAAGCCAATATGCCAGGTTGGACGATTGCCACGCTTGATCTTGATGCCATGTGCGCGCTGCGCGGGGGTGGCCAAGTGCAGACCTATAAGCATTGGGCAGAGCAACTCGGTGCTGGCCCGCTTCCGCATGCGCGTGTTATAGATTTATCGATATAAAAAGGAGTTCCAATGCCACTTCCCAGTCATTTGCTTGATGGTTATGCGCGGTTTCGTTCTGGTCGTTATGCCGCTGAAGCAGACCGATATGAAAAACTAGGGGCAGGAACTCAGAAGCCGAAGATGATGATCATTGCATGCTGCGATTCGCGCGCGGCGCCTGAAACTATTTTTGATGCTGGGCCTGGTGAGATTTTTGTGGTGCGTAATGTTGCCAATCTGGTTCCGGCTTATGCGCCAGACGGCAAGCACCATTCTACCAGCGCTGCCATAGAATTTGCTGTTTTGTCGCTCGGCGTAAAAAATATTATTGTCATGGGCCATGGCCGTTGTGGCGGCATTAACGCCATTGTCGAGGGTGGCGATCCGTTATCGGCTGGCGACTTTATCGGAAAATGGATGAGCGATGTTCGCGACGTGGCTGCTGGTGTGCGCCATGAGCACGGCGCTCATGAACATCTCAATACGCTGGTCGAGCGTGCATCAGTGGAGCATTCTCTCGCCAATTTGCGCACTTTCCCATGGCTTCGTACGCGTGAGCATAAGGGAGAGCTTGGCATGTTTGGCGCGTGGTTTGATATTGGTTTAGGCGAGTTGCATACTTATAACGACGCGGCGCATCAGTGGAGCTTGGTTTGATTTCGGCTCATTCAAACATTTCGTGTAGGTTTGTTTTACGCCAATCAGCATAGTATTAACTTGCCACTGTCGTAGAACTTTTCAAAAAAGAAATGACCGACATCAGATTTTAAACCTGATATCGGTCATCTGTTCCTCAGGGGAAATATCCGCTTTAGGCCGAATTAGCCGTGATGGCTGGACGAGAGATTGTCCATCATGTTTTGCAAAATGCGCTCCAATTGAACGTTGCGAGCCTTCATTTCCTTCATCATCTGCATCATCTTTACCATTTGATTATGCATCGAGTCTTTTGCATAAACAGGGCCAGACAAAATCGCGATGGCAGCAGCAGCAATAATCAGTTTCTTCATTATAGTCTCCTCTAACTTATCCCGTGCAATTTGAATTTCAGAGGTATCCGGGTCGACTCCCTCGAAGCCCATAATGTTTGATTTGCAAAGCGAAAAGAAATGCCTTGTGGTTATCGATTACAGTCAGGTGAGTTATGGTCGCTTCGCACAATTTCGCCATTGATCTGTAATTTCAATCATAACTGAGGGGTATGCGTGATTACCTAACAGGTATTTCCAATCAAATCTGTGCTCGTACACACTTGTAACTCATTGAACCAATTGGAGTGTGTTATGACAAACCCCTGAAAGTCGTAAATTATCACCCAAATTTATTTTGGAAATTTGGGTGAGTTCAGAAAGCCATCTTTGTCTCAGTTCTAAAATATGGTTTTTTACGGGATTCAACTATGCCCAAGCCAGTGCATTTGAACGCTGTTTTTAATCAATAACGAAGTTGTGAAAATTGCGGCACTAGAGCTCACATTCTCTGCCACCAAGTTCATTTGAACGCGAGCGCGAACGTTAGATTGAGCAAGCTTGTTTGTATTAACGTGTAGTGCCGCCACTTATCTAAGAAACTATATGAGGATTTCATTATGGTTAAGTCGGAAAAACTATCGATGGAATTCTATCAGATCAAATATTTCTTGGCGGTCGCCAAGCATAATAATTTTACCCATGCCGCAACAGCCTGTAATGTATCCCAACCGGCTTTGACTCGCGCTATTCAGAGACTTGAACATTTGATGGGCGGAGCCCTGTTTCAGCGTGATGCAAGGCACACCAGTCTTACGCCTTTGGGAAAAATAATTCTGCCCTTCCTTCAAAGCATGGTCGAATTTGCCGACACGGCAATGCGCGAAGCTAAAAAACAAACGCTGTTTCGCAGCGTTTCACTGTCGATCGGCATTGCCGGAACGATCGGTCCACAATATTTAGCCAATCTCTTGCGTCAATTGACGATTATGTCACCAAAGTTGGAAATCAAGATTTTGCACGGCACTAGCCGCGAAATTCAAGATCTTCTATTTTCGGGTGATATCGAAATCGGAATTGTCGCGATGCGGGATATTCCAGAACAGATAAAGGCAGAGTCACTTTTTGATGAGTATTATTATGTGGCCTTTCCAAAGGGCCACAGGTTTGAAAAATTTGAAACTGTTTCATTCCATGACCTCGCGGATGAAAATCTGATCGAGCGGCTCAATTGCGAATATCTGGATGCAATTAATCTGGCTTTGATGAAACATACCGAACAGCCGCTTATCTGCTATCGCAGTCAGGACGAAGGCCTCATTCAGGAAATCGTTGCTGATGGCGTAGGTTGTTCCATTGTGCCTAAATCGTTGGTCTCGAATCCAAACATTCAATTGCGTCCGCTGGCAAACCCATCCTTTCAACGCAGCGTTTCAGCAATAACAATGCGCGGCATTCGGCATTCAGATATTCAACGCAAGTTCCTCAATCTTTGTGTCACAAAGGCAAGAATGCAAAACGATGGCACGGTAGAAACAATGTTTCTGGGGGCTGGAAGTGGGATCTAGAGTCCAACAGGGTAACGATGCTCGGTGAGTAAACTACTCCAATTTTGCTAGCCTAAAATAGATTTCGTGCCCTAATCAGGAATCATAATGTCGGCGTTTGGGAAACAGGCCGCTAGTTCTTTTCGCGCTGCAAAGCCTGCTTCGAGATTTGTGCAATTGATTATACCCAGCCGAAACCCTCCGGGTGGCATGGGCTGCAGTTGACCTGCTTGAAATTCGTGAAATGTGATTTGTAAACTTTTGACATGAGGCAGGGCTCTGATTTTTGATTGCGCGCTTTTCGTGGGATGGTGGAATGGGCCGCCGTGGTAAGCAAAAAGAGGCACGGAATAGCCTTCAAAGTCGTTCAAAGTATCTAGGTTCCATATGCCCTTGGTATAAAGACCAACCAAAGCCTGCATCCAATTTGGCCCATAAAGATCACACCATTGATCCGCAAATCGCAAATGAGTTTCGATAATATGGCCATTGATTGTTTCGAAATTCATCATGCCAGTGTAGTTCGTCATGTGCTGAAAAACCCAGGTGCTTAAGAAATATTCGAGCTGTGGAATGGGCTTTGCGTGGATAATCCAATGTTTGAACATGCCTTCATGCCAAGCAAACCCTGTTGCGTGGCGGCACCATTTGACTTGTCCTTGCGCGATTGCGCAATCCGTTGAAATGTGTTCGCCGTCAAACAGCTCCATCCACATATGACCGGGCTTTGAAAATTTTTCAAAATCAGCGTCAGAAAAAATGGCTTTCCCGTCGATCCCCATGCCCTTGAGATTGATATTCGGTTTGGAAAACACGGGAAATGTTTTGGGAGTGGTTTCGTAAAGTCCACTTCGAATGCCCTGCGTTTGCGCAATTTTCAATTTGTCGTAGATCCAGCGTTGCTGGGGAAACCAGTCCCAGCAATCACCGTCGTCGGTTGGGATTAACACATCGGCGGGGCATGCTGTTTTTTCAAAAAACTGCAGTCGCCAAGGGTCGCGTTCACAAATTGGCATGATCAGAAACGAATTGTTTTTCCATTCATCGCAAACTCAACCGCCCTATTTAAGTTCCCAGCTGATATTGACGTCCACCGAAATCACCTGAGAACCTTGCGCAATTGGAACAGGCGCTGAATCGGCAGCCATGGTCTTGGCCCGGCTGAACATCACTTGCGGCTCTGCCATGCCACTGCTTTCGGAAAGCGACATTACGTTACCCAGATTAATTGAAGCAGCGCCTGCATAAATCTGCGCCTTATGTGTTGCATCTTTCACAGCCAATTTGCGCGCTTCGTCCATCGCGGCGTCTGGGTTCGAAACGGAAAATGAAATGCCGTTGATTTGGTTCGAGCCGGATGTCACAGCTTTATCGAGTAATGCGCCTAAACCATCAATTTTGTGGACGATCACAGTCACCGAATTGGTCACATCGTAACCTATAAGCTTGGGCACTTGGCCGCCATTTTGACCATAATCCAAACGCGGATTTACGGAGAAGTTGGAAGTGGCAATATCTTTGTCGTCAATGTTTGCGGTTTTCAAATTTGCTATCAATTCAGTCATCGCCTTGGTGTTTGCATCAAGTGCTGCACGGGCGGTTTCTGCGGAGCTTACCACACCCATATTGATGACAGCCATATCCGGCACAGCGCGCACTTCGCCATGGCCCGAAATTGAGATCAAACGATTCATTTTCAAATCCTCAGCGAAAGTTTGGGTCTGAGCCATTGTTATAAACATGACGGTTAAAATGGCGGTGGCATTCAGAAATTTTTTCATCATCAACACAATCTCCCTTGATCTTTTAAATAGGAATAAAATGCGGCGCAATTATGACGTTTGAAAAATTATCTGAAAGGAGGTTCATCAAAGCTTCGCAGCTTTCTTGAATGCAAGCCTTCGCGGCTGGCGCGCAATTTATCAATTGATGCCAAGCCAATCATCAAATGCTCGGCAACGGCGCGATCATAAAACGCATTCGCGGCACCGGGCAATTTAATTTCACCATGAAGAGGTTTATCCGATACGCAGAGCAGGGTGCCATAAGGCACGCGGAAGCGATAACCTTGGGCGGCCAAGGTTCCCGATTCCATATCAACTGCGATGGCACGCGACAAATTTATGCGCTTTCGCTCCATCGACCAATGGAGTTCCCAATTCCGGTCATCATAAGTCACCACAGTGCCAGTGCGCAGCCGTGCTTTCAAAGCCTCTCCGGTTTCACCTGTCACTTCGGCAGCAGCATATTGCAGAGCCAGTTGTACTTCGGCCAAGGCCGGAATTGGAATTTCAGGGGGAAGCACAGAATCCAAAATATGATCTTGGCGCAAATAGGCATGGGCCAAAACATAATCACCGATGCGCTGTGACTGGCGAAGCCCACCGCAATGACCAATCATCAACCAGCAATGCGGGCGCAGCACAGCAAGATGGTCGGTCATGTTCTTGGCATTGGATGGGCCAACTCCGATATTCACAAGCGTCACCCCACCTTCGCCATCATTTCGCGTGAGATGATAAGCCGGCATTTGAAATTTGTGCCAAAGGCTATTGCCCAGAATTTCGGCCACCTGCGCTGAAGTCATACCGCGTGTAATCGTTCCGCCACCGGGAAGATGAAGCGCGGCATAGGGGCCCTCTTTCCCCAGCTGTTCAATGCCCCATTTGATAAACTGATCAACATAGCGATGATAATTGGTTAGCAAGATCCAAGGCTGAACATGCTTCCAATGAACGCCTGTGTAGTGTTGCAAACGCTTTAACGAGTAATCGATGCGTACAGCATCAAACAATGCCAAAGGCAGTGGGTTGCCATTGCTTTGTTCCCATTGGCCATCGGCGATTTCGTCGCCGACCAATGCCAATTGCGGAATTGGGAAGTGTAAAGCCAATTCGGCCGCCGTCACATCACCCTTGCCAAGATCATTGCCGCTTTCGAGCACATAAGGATAGGGGATTTCTTGTTTTGAGACGCCAACTTCAATTGTTGCATCATAGTCCGCGACCAGATGATTAAGTTGTGAAACGAGATAACGCTTGAAATGTGCAGGTTGGGTTATTGTGGTCACGTAAACGCCAGGACCTTGGAATTTAGCATAAGCTCTGGCAATTGATGGCTGCAGGCCATTGGCGGTATAAGTTACTTTTAGCTCAGGATAGCAAAAGCCACTCCGCTCCGCAGCGGTTGGTGGTGTGCGATTGTCAAAATAGGCGTCTAAAGCGGTTTTTAAAGCTTTAGTGGCCTTGGCGTGAAGGGCGATGAGCTGCTCTGCGGCTGCTTCTGGTGTGAGATTCTGTTTTTTCATGTCGAAGTTCTAGCATAGCTTTGAAAAATGATGTAGCGATGACAAAACCTTTGGGGGCCTATAGCTCAATGGTTAGAGCCAGCGGCTCATAACCGCTTGGTTCCAGGTTCGAGTCCTGGTGGGCCCACCAACCGGTCCTGCACACTGTCTCAATTGTGCAGGTTCACTCCAATTAGCCCCATTTGCGGGCGATTTTGGGCATTGTATGGAGTGCGGTCTGGCGCTGGGGCGTCAGGAGAGACGGTTTCTAGGTGGTTTTCGAGCCATCGTCTCAGTTCGCGATTTCGGGCTCCAGATGGTGGGCGACGACCATCAAAACGTTACACTGTTTTTAGGCAATATTCGGGCCTTCTCGGAAGCAGTGTGAGCAGACCCAGGCCACCACTCCATGGCAAGTATGACAGATTAATTGTCTGGTAATCTATAGTCCTGCCAGCAATGAAAAACGCCCAAAGAAATCACTCAACCATTCGGGCGTGTTTTAAAATCCCAGGAGATCGCGTTGCTGGTTCCAAGCGATGGGTAGATCTTGCATGCGCAGCAGAGCTTTTGCAGTGATCTCTGGTGATTGCTTGCCGGCAAGTATGGCACTGACAATGGAGGGGGCCAAGAACGCAAGCGGCAGTTGTCGACTGACTTCACTGGCAGGGACATGCTCGCGGATGGCGATGTCATTGATTGATGCTACTGCGCCAGATTTGAGATCTTCGAACCAGAGACGGGCTTTTGCAACTGTGCGTACAAGAACCTGATCTGTTGCTACAGCAGCAAGCTCTTTGCCATTGTTGATGATGATCCTTGTCTCGACACCACGTCGCTTCAGGGCTATGGGAACAATGACCGCATAAGTTGCTTCGGCAGTGGCACCTGAACTTTCCCCAGCATCCATATGATTCAACAGTTGAACTCGCACTTGTTCCATATGCGTGAGCAGTCCTGCGATCTTGATCGCGATTGTTATTTGCCCGGTCTGCAGATCAACACGGTCAATGATGGGAGAGATGATTTGCAGCTGCTCCATTAGATCCAATGAGCTAATCTTTTCCGCAAGTTGCTGGCCTTCGCTTAGAAACTGCTCGAGGATGTGGGCATGCTCAGATTGACCGGAGCTATAAGTCTTCAGTATCAGCTGCATTTGGTGATTGTCTTCAATTAAACTTAAGATGCTGCTGACAACTGTCTGCTCCAGAACCGATGCTGGCAAACGCCAAGCGGAAGGATCGCGGAGTTCAGCTTGGTTCAGACGGGCCGAGATGTAATAGTAATAGCGCTGGCCTTGTTTGTTTGCATGAACCGGGGTCAGACGATCACCGGTCTCATCAAAGACAAGACCTGCGAGCGGCAGCGTGGGCGTTTGACCTGACTTTTGTCCACGGCGGTTAGGCAAGGTTACGAGTTTGGACTGTACGCTGTCCCATAGATCGCGTGGCAAGATCGCTTCATGCTCACCAGCATAGATAGCCCCTTTGTGGGCAATCTCACCGATATAAGCTCGGTAATGCAGCAAAGCATGCAAGTTGCCCCGTGAGAACGGCCTGTTACCTGATCGAAACCGGCCATCGCGATCATGCCTTGCTTTGGTTCTCACCCCGTTCTCTTTGGCCCACCGCGTGAGGGACTTGGTTGATCCCAAGATCAAATAAGCTTCGAACAGCTGGCGGACTTGTTCGGCTTCGGGGTGGTTGATCACGAGCTTTTTATCGCAAACATCATATCCCAAGGGCGGGTGCCCACCCATCCACATGCCTTTCTTTTTGGATGCTGCGATCTTATCGCGAATGCGTTCGGCCGTAACTTCACGCTCGAACTGGGCAAAGGATAAAAGGACGTTGAGGGTAAGCCTTCCCATTGATGTCGGGGTGTTGAATTGCTGGGTTACCGAGACAAAGGATACTTCCCTTGCATCAAACACCTCAACCATTTTGGCAAAGTCGGCAAGGGCACGGGTCAAACGGTCGATCTTATAGACTACGACAATGTCGATAAGACCGCTCTTGATGTCAGCAAGCAGGTGCTTGAGGGCAGGGCGCTCCATGCTCCCCCCGGAAAAGCCACCATCATCATAGGCCTTAGGCACCAGGATCCAGCCCTCATGACGCTGACTGACAATATAGGCCGCGCAGGCCTCACGCTGAGCGTCGAGCGAGTTGAAGGACTGGTCAAGGCCTTCATCTGTCGACTTCCTCGTATAAATGGCACAACGCTTCTTAATCATAGCCTGAAGAACCTCATTCCCGACCAGTGGGCGCCGGTGATTGCCGAGGCCACCGCCGATAAAGATCGGTAGACTTCTCCATTCCAGCCAAACCCATCAGCCCTGACTTCAACACTATGGCTTTTGCCCTGCCATTCCCGCACCAGCCGAGTTCCAGGCCGAAGGGCAAGCGGCTGAGCTTTGTCCCGCAACTTATCTCGCTGTGCTCTGCCCAATGTTTCGTTTTGCGCATTGCCCAATCCTGTATTGGTGAGCAGCGGTGGCCTAGCTGTCCCAACTGTTTCCATTAAGGCCTTATTGCCTCTGACCTCGCGCGGATATGAAGCCTTATGCAGCAAACGCAGATCCTGTCGCTTCAACCCGCCATATTGCTGTTCTTGGATCCTATAGGCAGCAGCCCGCAGGAGAAACGACGTGCTTGCCGCTTTTGGCGGCACGCGACCCACATGTTTGAGCCAAAGCTCAACCAGTTGCGTCCGGGGCAGAAGCATAAGTTGCTCCACTGAACTCGAAAGCGGGGACTCTTCCAACGGATGAGCCTTCGTCATGATGCAAGCTCCGCAGCAATAACGCGGTAGCGCCGCTCGCCGTTGGCTTTGTCGCTTGCAATCTTTAAGCCTTTTTGCTTCACAAGCGTTCCTGATAAAAACCCCCGCACACTGTGATGTTGCCATCCGGTTGCGTTCATCAACTCTTTGATCGATGCTCCTTTGGTCCGGCGCAAGAGCACTGTTATCCTTTCAGATTTTGTAGTTTTGGTGGCGCTGTGGCGCATGGGTTTAAGCTTAGGCGGGATTGCTGGCTTTATCCTAGTTCCGCGCTGCTGGTGTTCAGTAATTTCCATGAATGTCTCCTGTTATCGTTATGCAAACCCGAAATTGGGTCCTTGCACTGCGACAAGCCCGACAATCGGGCGGAGAGGGAGAGGGCGCGGTTGCGGTCAGTGCCTGTACTTTAAGGCGTTGGCCTTTGACACGCTCGTGAACCCAGCAATGCTCGGTTCCAAACGGAAGTCCAGTCCTTTGTGGAGGCGAGGTCATGACCTGAGCCCTGCAAACTGATCCAAAAATGAGTAGAGTCTGATCCCGTTTTTAAGGAGAAGACGATGAAGCAGAGCAGATTTAACGAAGAACAGATTATTGGGATATTGCGTGAGCAGGAAAGTGGCATGACGGTTGCTGACCTGTGCCGCAAGCATGCCATTGGTAGGGCCACGTTTTTCAAATGGAAAGCACGGCTTGGCGGCATGGATGTGGGTGATGCCCGTAAACTGAAGCAACTTGAAGATGAGAACGCCAAGCTGAAGAAGCTGCTGGCCGATAGCATGCTCGATAATTTGATGTTGAAAGATATCAACTCAAAAAATGTATGATCCGCCCTGCCTTTGCAAGGGTCGTCGTGCTGATGATAAACAGTTGCATAAATGTATCCGGCCTCTCGCGAGTGGACCGCTGTTGCGGCCAGGCCATGATGAGAGTCGCTCGCTACGTTCCCAATAAATAGTGCGGGCATTGCGCCCATTTTTTTGCACAGGGTTTACGCGGCGCTGATCGTCTGTTTGGTCATCATGCTCTCCGGCCTCGTAATCTGGACTGGACAGTCTTTACGCGAAGTTGGGGTCCCTTCTGTCATAGAGAGCGCCCGGTTTAGTAATGATCACCCAAGCAATGCGAGCGATCTTTGCCGCAACTGCGACAATAGCCTTGTTGGGATGCATTAGCGCTCCTAACGCATTCATCCAGTCTCCCAGCCTGTCGTGTTTACGATCAAGGTGCGCGTAGCATGAGCGTGCACCCGAGATGATCAATCTCCGAAGATAACCATTGCCCCGTTTACTGATCCCGAGGAGGTTTGGCCGCCCTCCTGTTGAATGTTGATGAGGAACGAGACCCAGCCATGCCGCAAGATCACGTGCCTTTCGGAACCTGCTGGCATCTCCCATGGCGGACAGAAGTGCGGTCGCGCCTAAAGTGCCAATGCCTGGGATGGTCATCAATCGCCGGGCAACATCGTCCTTGGCGGCCAAGGCTTCAATCTCAGTCGTCACTGCCTTCACCCTCATCTCGATGTGCTGAAGGTCAGCGGCCATGTCAGTGAGCAGCCTGCGCATCGTTGTCGAGAGGTCATTTGCCTCATCAGCAATGACACGGCGTATATCAGGCTTGAAGACCCCAGCACCCTGACGCATGGCGATCCCGTATTCCAGGCAAAAGGCCCGCATCTGGTTGATCAGCCGTGTCTTCGAGTTCACGAGTTGTGAGCGCATGCGATGCCCAAGGCTTATCTCGTCGCCCACATTCGTGTTCATGACAAGGATGGTTACGAAAAATTCCGAGCCGTGTCGGGAGCCGCCATTGCAGAGTACGGGGGCAAAGTTCTGGTGCGAAATCCTGCTGCCGACCATCGCGAAGGGGCTTTGCGCGGCACCACTATCGTCCTCGAGTTCGACGACATTGCAACAGCGAGGCGCTTTTACGAGTCCGACGCCTACACCGCCGCCCGCAAAGTGCGCGAACAGGCAGCCGAGACGGATTTGCTGTTGGTGGAAGGCGTTTAAGCGTGGGGCCAATATCGCCATGGACAATATAAGTTTTTAGGGTAAAGAAAACTGCTTCGGGAGGACGAGAAACTATGGCACTGCGTAAGATGGCAGCCAAGGCTGTAAAGCCTTCGAAGAAAGCCGCAAGGAAGTCAAGCAGCACGGATACACGAAAACCGGTTCGCAAAGTGGTAGCAGTTGCGAATCGGAAGGCTGTGCCGAAGAAGCGCACCGAAGCAGCAACGTCGCCCCACCCAACGCAGATCGTGAAGAGCTGGCTCAGACGCTTCGACAAGTCACTGAAGGCGCGCGATGCTGAGGCCGCAGCAAAACTCTTTGGCGCCGAGAGCTACTGGCGCGACCTTGTTTCTTTCACCTGGAACATCAAGACAGTAGAAGGCCGCGAGCAGATCGCCGACATGCTGAAGGCGACGCTGGAATCGGTGAAACCCTCAAACTGGCAGGTGCAGGGAGAGGCCAGCAAAGACGGCGGCCTCGTCGAGGCCTGGATCAGTTTCGAGACGGCAACGGCAAGAGGCTATGGCCATTTGCGCCTGAAGGACGGCAAGGCCTGGACACTGCTGACCACTATGACTGAGTTGAAAGGCCATGAGGAACCTTCGGGCCCACGACGAAATATGGGTGCCGATCACGGCCCGCATGCTAATCGCAAGAATTGGCTCGAACGCCGCAAGGAAGAGGAACTGCGCCTCGGCTATGACGAGCAGCCCTATGTGGTGATCGTCGGCGGGGGCCAGGGTGGGCTGGGCCTTGGTGCAAGGCTAAGGCGGCTAAGCGTTCCAACAATCATCGTCGAGATGAACGAGCGGCCGGGTGACTCGTGGCGCAAGCGCTACAAGTCTCTCAGCCTGCATGATCCAGTGTGGTACGACCACATGCCCTACCTGCCCTTCCCCGATCATTGGCCCGTGTTTTCGCCCAAGGACAAGATCGGCGACTGGCTGGAAATGTACGCAAAGGTTATGGAATTGAATTACTGGGGCTCCACCGAGTGCAAGCATGCGTCTTTCGACGAAGAAAAGAAAGAGTGGACCGTCGAGGTCGTGCGAAACGGCGAGCCCGTAACGCTTCGCCCCAAGCATCTGGTGCTTGCAACGGGGCAGGCCTCGTTTGCCAACATGCCGAGCTATCCGGGCATGGAGATTTTTAAGGGTGAGCAGCAGCATTCGAGCCAGCATACGGGCCCCGACGCCTATGCCGGAAAGAAGGTCATCGTCATTGGCTCTAACAACTCTTCGCATGATATTTGCGGCGCGCTGTATGAAGCCGGCGCTGACGTGACGATGGTGCAGCGTTCGTCAACCCATGTGGTGAAGTCAAATACGCTGATGGATATCGGCCTGTCGGCTCTCTATTCTGAGAAGGCGATTAGGAACGGCATCGATCATCACAAGGCGGACCTGATCTTCGCTTCGCTTCCTTACAAGGTGCTGCCTGCCGTTCAGGTGCCGTTGTATGAGCAGATGAAGAAAAAGGACGCGGATTTCTACAGGCGTCTGGAGAAGGCAGGCTTTATGCTAGACTGGGGCGATGACGGCTCGGGGCTTTTCATGAAATACCTTCGCCGCGGGTCGGGGTATTATATCGACGTCGGCGCATCAGAGCTGGTGGCTGACGGCAAGGTCAAGTTGAAGAGCGGCGTATCGGTGAAGGCGATCAAGGAACACTCCATGGTGTTCTCGGATAAGAGCGAGCTAGAGGCCGATCTCATTGTTTACGCCACGGGGTATTCGTCAATGAACGGTTGGGCTGCAAAACTCATAAGCCAAGAGGTGGCGGATAAGGTGGGGAAGGTCTGGGGCCTCGGATCCGGAACCACAAAGGATCCCGGCCCGTGGGAAGGCGAACTCCGCAACATGTGGAAGCCCACGCAGCAGGAGGCACTGTGGTTTCATGGCGGCAACCTGCACCAGTCGAGGCACTATTCGCAGTTCTTGTCGCTACAATTGAAAGCGCGGATGGAGAGGATCAAGACGCCAGTCTACGGCATGACGCCAGCCTATCATCTGAGCTGATCGTACTTTTCAAAAAAGGTTGGAGACTTGTTCTTTCTGAGCCCCGTAGTTTCAGCGGAGCAACGGCTACTTCGCAGTAGACCTGGTATGGAAGGGGGATCGACCAATAGACGCATTATGCTGCTTCTGACGTTAGTGGAATGTCGTTTTCTGCCACCCGCAGTTGCGAACCAACCCAAAGGAAGGAGGATCAACCGAAAATCTAGCAAGCTGCTGAAAAACGCGCAAATTTCATTAGTTTTTGTTTTTTCTGCGATTGTTCCGATGTGCTTTTGTCGCTTTTCGCGGCGAACCCGCTTCGACTGGATGTTCTCTGTGCTGATTGCCTTGACCTTCACGCTGCGATCGCCAGGAGTTTTGGAATGCGAACGAGATTGTAGGCGATCATCCTGAATGTGAAGAACGCATTGGCGTTGGCGAGACCTCTGACTTTCAGTTTTGCAGCGCCCCCAATGGTCTTGGCCCAGCCGAAGGATTAGCCGTCGTGAGGCTGCCAGGCGGTTTGGCATTCACCGCAACACGATTGCCAAGTGAACCGCACCGGGTTTGCTGGAGACCTTCAACCTGACGAAGGAAGAAGGCTATGGAAAAAAGTAAGACATCAAACCGTTATTCACCTGAGGTGCAGTCGCGTGCTGTTCGAATGGTGCTTGAGCATCGAGGCTCTAATGAGACGCAGTCGGCGGCCATTGCCGCCATTGCCCCAAAGATTGGCTGCATTCCTGAGACGCTTCGCGTTTGGGTGAGGCACAAGCTGAAAAAGATAATGGATCGCGCCTTGGTGCTACCAGTGCTGAGCGTGAGAGGATCATAGAGCTTGAGCGGGAAGTGCGTCAGCTGCGGCAGGCCAATGAAATTCTTCGGAAGGCTTCAGCTTATTTTGCACACCCTCTCGGCGAATGAAGGCATTCGCCTGTCGGGCAATGGGTCGGAACTCGACCGCCGGTTCAAGCCATGATCGCGTTTGTCGACGATCATCGCGCCAAACACGGGGTCGAGTCAATCTGCAAGGTTCTGCCGATTGCCCCATCCACTTATTATGCTCACCTGGCGGTGCGTGCTGATCCGGGACAGGCATCACCTCGCTGCCAGCGCGATATCGAGCTGAAACCAAAGATTAAGAAGGTTTGGGATGATAACTACAAGGTTTTTGGTGTCAGAAAAACTTGGCGGCAATTGCGTCGTGAAGGCGTTGAGGTGGCAAGGTGCACTGTTGCACGCCTCATGGCAAACATGGGTTTGCGTGGTATTGTTCGGGGGAAAACCACCAAAACAACATTCCCTGACACTTCTGTTCCATGTCCGCGCGACAAGGTGAACAGGCAAATCCGCGCGACTGCGCCAAACACGCTTTGGGTCAGTGATTTTACGTATGTATCGACGTGGCAAGGATTTGCTTATGTCGCGTTCATTATCGATATATTCGCGGATCGCATTGTCGGTTGGAAAGTATCGCGATCAGCTAAGACGGATTTTGTTCTCGACGCTTTGGAGCAAGCCCTCTACGCCGGCAGGCCAACTCATCAAAGCGGCTTGACCCATCATTCAGACCGCGGATCGCAATATGTGTCTATAAGATACACTGAGCGTTTGGCCGAAGCGGGCATCGAACCTTCGGTCGGAAGTGTGGGTGACGCTTATGACAACGCCTTGGCTGAAACCATAAATGGCCTCTTTAAAACTGAGGTCATTCGCAGGCGCAGTTCATGGAAAACAGTCGAAGACGTTGAATTGGAAACCCTCAATGGGTGGACTGGTTCAACAATCGCCGGCTGCTTGAACCCATCGGCTACAATACGCAAGCGGAAGCAGAGGCAGAAGATAACTATTACGCCACGATGGACACCACCAATATGGCAGCCTAAAACGAACTCATTGGTCTCCGGTAAAATCGGTGCGGTTCAATACGCTTCGTTTTCTGAATACGCGTCTGCCACTTCAACCGTCATTACGTTTGAGCAGCCCATGGCCTTGGCTTCACGCGAACACGCAATCACACAGGTGCTCACCGTGCCTGTAAACGGAACCACACCCACGGGACGGCCCCGGATGTTCTTATCAGCTTGCTGCTCGACTGAGGAAAAGGAGCCATTGAAATCAAGATAGAGCCGTTCAATAGTTGTAGACAGGCGCAAGAGTTCAGCCTTCAAAAAGGAAGGCTGTGATGCAATGAGACAAAGATGAATTAGGGTAGGTTCTGTTCTTACTATGTTCTCATAATGTGCGATAAATCAACCAGCTTATGTGTTGAAACGGTGAATTTTTATTGCCCGGGCAAGAAAGCAATCGTCCGTGAGTTCGCACTGCATTGGTTGCCAGCCCAAGGAAGGCGGCATGTGGAAATTAGAAATCATGTGAGTTTGAACTTATGGTCAAGATTTTTTGTTGTTGCTACGAGCGTCTGATACTCAATCCGATAAATTGGCCGACGAGTTGCCCCGCCGGCCAGACGTGCAGGGGGATTGGGGGCAATCCGTACCTGTCCATTTTTCGTTCTACATGCAAAATGGTTGATAATCAAATGGCTTGGATAGCTGAGGTAAACAAAATACTTCAATGCCACAGGATATGGATTCACAGAATATGGATTCAAATTACCGCCCGCAGCTCTAACGGACGATTCCATAAAATCCGTTCAAGTTTTAACTCACGCTTGTGTGATGTTTCCTCACGACATCGTGGAAGGAATAGCAAAACCAATCTCCACATCTCTCCGTTAGGATTACATCAGCGAGCAAAAATAAATCAGCTCATGAAAATTAATTTGGTTTAAAATGGAGATATATTATGAACAAGTTTGCAATCACCGTATTGGCTTTGGCCGCACTTTCAACATCCGCTTTTGCAAGTGATAATCGCGATAGCCGTGGCTACACAGACTCACTCGGAATGTTTACAGTATTGGGTAACGGCTATATCGGCGCTGCTAAGTCAGGCACAGCATTG
>JANYLQ010000040.1 GCA_025363755.1 Hyphomicrobiales bacterium
AACACGTGTGGTGGATCCAATTCTGCGGGCTGTGCGCTTTGGACTGAACTTGTGAGTCTTGTTTATCCCGGCGACGGAAGCGGCGTGGCCCGTGACCGGGTTCAGCTTTACAGGTGATGGCCGTGATGAAAGCGTTCAGCATGCAAGTTTATAGATTGAAGAACGACCAGCGCGGTACGGCTTTGATTGAACTTGCCGTTGTACTTCCAGTTCTATTGGCCATCTGCCTTGGGGTGTTTGAGTTTGGCAATGCGATTTATGGCCGTCACCTCATTGAAAATGGTGTGCGTGATGCGGCTCGCTATGCTGCGGGATTTGCTGCTAACGATACTACGGCAATTTCTAACGCAAAAAATATTGCTATAACAGGGAGAATAAGCGGTGGAAGCCTGCGCGTGTCGTGGTGGGATCCACTCAATGTTGTAGTCGCTAATCGCAATGGAACAATAGCGGTGACCTATACACCCGTACCCATTACCAAAACCAATTATTGCGGCACAGCGACCAACCCTGCTTACTGTCGGGGAGCAGATGCCACTCACCAGATTAATCTGGTAACTGTGTCTACAGATGTTCCTTACGCGGGCCTTGGTTTTCTGGGATACTTTGGTCTTTCAAATTTGACGATGCATGTCGAGCATGTGGAAAGGCTGTTCAGTGTCCGCTAAGCGCAAAGATCTTCGGCAAGACACAAGCGGCGCTGTGATGGTTGAATTCACTGCGGCATTGACCGTATTCTTGCTTTTGCTGTTTGGCTCTGTGGAGTTTGCCAATGTTTTCTATCAATGGAACGCAGCAACCAAGGCCGTGCAATGGGGCGCGCGGGTGGCGGCGGTTTCTGATCCTGTTGCCGCTAACCTAACAGCATTTACAGGTGTGGAAAATGGCACGTTGCCGGGGGTCGTTCTCCCCAGTGCTGCTTATGACTGTGTTTGCAAAGGCTCCACGAGCCAGTGCACAGGCACTATGCCAGCCAGTGCGCCAGCTTGTAACATTGGCGCAACGGGATTGGCGGCTCTACAGAGAATTGTGTACGGCGTTTCAGGTGCCACAAGCTGTGGAACTTCCACCAGCAATCGTGACATGGGCATGTGTCACTTGTTTCCGGGCTTGACGGTTCAGAATGTTGAAGTGGAATATCAATACACGGGCCTCGGCTATGCGGGGCGTCCGGGTGGGCCAGTGCCAACCATAACCGTCAGACTTCACCAGCGATTAACACCGTCAACCGTTGATGCCAACGTCCTGCGATTTCAATTCATTCTAATTGGAGGATTGATGAAAATCGGAAATGCCGCCTTTCCTGATTTCATTGACTTGCCCAGTTTTGCCACAACAGTAACTGGTGAAGATCTCACCGCGACTGGGAGCTGAAATGTTGCAGGTTTTCAATCGTTCCACCAAAAAAGATAGGCGCATTCTGCAGATCGGCTTTGTCACGCAAAACACGGCAACGGGCGCACAGCTGAAAGACTTCATCGCCAAGCGCGACGGCGTGTTGGTGCAATTGATCGCCAGCGCCAATGTGACCGAGGCTAAGTCCCCTAAAGGCATTGGCGTGTTTGTTTATGATCTCGATGATGTGGGTGAATCCTCGCTCAAAGAATTTGATCGGTTCATGACGCAGCGTCCACAAGATATTCCAGTCATTGTGCTGGCCCCGCATGTGGAAGATGCTCTGGTGCGTTGGTTTATGCGATTGCGCGTGGCTGATTGGGTGAAATCGCCTTTAAGCCCGGGCGAACTTATTGCCGCATGCGGCCGTGTGATGAGCTTGAATGATTCAGGTCGTCAAGAAATAAAATGTATGGCGTTCGTGGGTGCTCGTGGTGGCGTGGGTGCCAGCACCATCGCTCTTCATGCTGCCATCATTCAAGCCCGCAGTGCTGCCCCAACAGTCACCACCTGTTTGGTTGATCTTGATCTTGAACAGGGTTCGTGCGCTGATTATCTTGATCTTCAACCCAACTGGCAAATTGACGAACTCATCGCTGATCCCACGCGGCTCGACAGCCACATGCTGGAAACCATGACGGTTAATCACCCAACTGGGGTGGCCGTGCTTTCGGCGCAGCGAAAATTTGGCGAGCAGTTTACCTTCAGCGAAGAAATTGTAACGCGCACGCTGGATCTGGCCTCGCAGAAATATCAAAGCCTTGTAGTTGATCTGCCGCGCCATGGCGAAAGCTGGACCAGGGCGGTTCTACTTGGTTCAAGCGATGTCTATATCGTCACTGATTTCACCGTGCCGGGGCTGAAGTCAGCCCGCCGTATGGTGACCGACTTCACAGCCCATTATGCAGGCGAGGTGAAACCAAAAGTGATCATAAACAAGTACGAGAAATCGTTTTTTTCTGGCCATCTTTCAACCAACGAGGCCAAGGAACTTCTGGGGCCTTCGCTGGCGGGTTATGTGACGATGGAAAGTAAACTCGTGCGCGAAGCCATTGATCGTGGTGTTCCCACAACGGCTATCAAAACCCGCAACAAGATTATTACCGATCTTGTAAAGATCATAGGAACTTGAGTATGGCCCTTGGTCGCTTTTCATTGAGAAACTCATCCGCCCCGCCTGCGGTCAAGGTGGTGAAAAAAGAATTGGCTCCAGCTCAAGGAAACATCGCGCCAGCCCCAAGGGACGCAATATTGCCCGAAGGGTTTTCGGTGACACAGCGCCTGCTTGATGCGAAATTACGCATTCATCGCCGATTGATTGACGAGATCAATCTTTCCGTTGTCGACAAAATGTCGGAACGCGAAATCAGGCCGCAGATTCATGAGTTGGTGGCCCAGCATGTGAGCAACGAGAAAATTATTCTCAATGCCACGGAGCTGGAACAATTTGTTGATGATATTCTGCATGAAATGACCGGGCTTGGTCCAATCGAGCCCCTGTTGAAAGATGATACGATCAGCGACATCCTGATCAACACGCATCAACAAATTTATATCGAACGTTTTGGTCAAATTGAGCTTTCCCCGGCCCGCTTCAAGGATGAAGCCCATCTGCTGCGCATCATTAACAAGATTGTGTCCACGGTAGGTCGTCGCGTCGATGAAAGTCAGCCCATGTGCGATGCGCGGTTGCTTGATGGTTCGCGCGTGAACGTTGCGATTAAACCGATTGCCGTTGATGGACCTCTGGTATCAATCCGCAAATTTTCCAAGAAGCCCTATTCAATGGAAAAATTGGTGGAGATCAACAGTATCTCAAAGGAAATGGCAGCGCTTCTGGCAGCCTCCGTGGCGGGCCGTGTGACAATTCTTGTCTCTGGCGGAACGGGCTCTGGTAAGACCACAATGTTGAATGCGCTTTCAACATTTATCGCATTGGATGAGCGCTTGATCACCATTGAGGATGCTGCCGAGTTGCAGTTGCAACAACCTCATGTGGCGCGTATGGAAACGCGGCCGCCAAGCATCGAAGGCAAGGGTGAAATTCGCCAACGCGAACTTCTGAAAAATGCCTTACGTATGCGGCCAGACCGGATCATCGTTGGCGAGTGTCGTGGCGAAGAGGCCTTTGATATGCTGCAAGCCATGAATACGGGCCATGAGGGATCCATGACAACGATTCACGCCAACACAACACGCGACGCAATTTCACGACTTGAACAAATGATCGGCATGGCTGGTTATCCTATGACCATTCAAAGCATTCGCTCGCAAGTGGCGGCCGCAATCAAATTGGTTGTTCAGCTTCAGCGTCTGAGTGATGGAAAACGCCGGGTGATTGGCATTAGCGAAATCAGCGGCATTGAGGGTGACGTCATCCAAATGCAGGAGATATTTCGTTTCAACCGTGTTTCAACTAATGAGGACGGATCAATCGTGGGGCATTATCAAGCCACGGGTATTCGTCCCAAATTTTTGAGTGAACTCGCGCATCGAGGGCTTAACGTGCCAACATCTTATTTTGATCCCAGCAGGCAATTATGAACATGGATACGACTAACCTCATCAAACTTGGTTTTTATGTCTGCTTTGCAGTCGCGGTGATCTTCGTGGCCGAAGCGCTTTATCTCGCATTTGCGTCACCCATCATGCGCAAGCGCAGCATCAACAAACGACTCAAAGCGATTGACCAAGGCAAGATTGGTGAACAAGGCCTCATCCAACTGAAAGAACAACGCGGTATTTTTTCCAATAACCTTGAATTCATGGGGGGTATTTCAAAGTTGTTGGTGCAATCGGGCCTGCCTGTCACAGTGAGCCGCTTCATTATGATCGTTGTGGCCACGGCGGTAGTGATCTATTTGGGTCTTGCTGTATTTGTGGAATTGCCTCTTCTCCTTAAGCTATTGGTGGCAGTTGTGGTTGGTTTCCTTTTGCCCCTTCAAATTATCCGCTTCATCAGAACGCGCCGTCAAGCGGCCTTCGGCACCCAGTTGCCAGACGCACTGGAAATTATTGTCCGCAGTTTGCGCAGCGGACATCCAGTGCCAACAGCACTGAGTCTTGTTGGCCGTGAAATGCCCGATCCCATTGGATCAGAGTTTGGCATTGCAGTTGATGAAATGACATATGGGCTTGAATTGCCCAGAGCACTCGCCAATCTTGCAGAACGCGTTGGCGTGGCTGATTTGTCTTTATTAGTCACGGCCGTTTCAATTCAATCAGGAACCGGTGGTAATTTGGGTGAAGTCCTGTCCAACCTTTCCAAAGTGCTGCGTGATCGCTTTCAACTGCGGCGGAAAGTTCGGTCTATTTCAGCTGAAGGGCGTTTTTCTGCTTATGCTTTGTTTATTATGCCCATCGCGATTTTCTTTGCTATCTATCTCCCCAATCCCAAATATTACACTGATGCTTGGGAAAACCCGCTCTTTAAGATTGGTGTGGTTGGGCTATGCATATGGTCTCTGATTGGCGACTTGATGATGTATAAAATGATCCGGTTTAAGTTCTAGGTTCGGCAATATGGAAAAATTAATGCAAGGATTGGCATCACGCGGCGATTTGATTTTTCAAGTCACCGTTTTTGTATGCGTAGTTCTTGTCGTTCTCGCCATCGCCAACATGACTATGAGTTGGCGCGACGTGCGACGCAGAACCGTTGCGGCCTCTAATGGACATGAAAATTCTCCTAACTTGCCGGGCAATCTGATAGAAGCGCGCACTAAGAGCGGTGTTTTGGCTGGTTTGATGCCGACGGATGAAGCAAGAAAAAGCGAACTTAGCCGTTTCATGAACTCTTCGGGGTATTATGGTGCCAATGTCGTCGTCGTATTTCAACTCACTCGGATTATATCTGCAATCTTGTTTGGTGTTCTCACAGCGACCACCTACGGCCAAATATATCCCAAGCATCCGTTTATTTATGCGGTTGCCGCAAGCTTTGTTATGATCCTACTTGGCTACATGGTTCCGCGAATTTTTGTCAGCATGGGCAGGGACAAGTTGCTCGAAGAACATCGTCAAGGATTTCCCGATTTTATGGACCTCCTGGTGATCTGCGTCGAGGCCGGCATTGGCATCGATTCGGCAATGGAAAGAGTTGGGCGAGACTTAGCGCGGAGCTATCCGTCACTATCGCGCAATATTGGCTTTATGTCGCTCGAATTGCGGGCCGGTCGTTCCACGCGTGAAGCACTTGAAAACCTTGGGTGGAGGCTGGGTATCGACGAAGCACGGTCTTTTACCACTCTGATCCAACAGTCTGAAGAGCTAGGCACCAGCCTTGTTCAGTCTTTACGCGTGTATGCCGATGATATGCGTGCAAAGCGTCTTTCACGCGCCGAAGAAAAGGCCCATGCTCTGCCAGTGAAACTGGTTCTTCCTCTTGCGCTGTTTATTTTCCCCGTCATTCTTGGTATCACGCTGATGCCGGTGGCTATCAAAGTTTATCAGGCTCTAAAAATATGAGGCATACTCGTGAAAACGGAATCTAAAGGAATGGTCTTTCTCAGAAACGCATTTTCATTGCCGTGCCTCCTACTCCTGTTGGCTGCATGCCAATCCTCTACGGAAAATCGGCTTTTGCAAGGGTCTGG
>JANYLQ010000046.1 GCA_025363755.1 Hyphomicrobiales bacterium
TTGATGCCGATAGCAAGCTTATCGTTTCTTGGTTGGTTGGTGGCCGTGATGGTGAATATGCAATGGCCTTTATGGACGATTTGCGCTCACGTCTTGCTAATCGGGTTCAACTCACAACGGACGGCCACAAAGCCTATTTGCAAGCGGTAGAAGGCGCGTTTGGCGATGATGTGGACTATGCGATCTTGCACAAAGTCTATGGCAACACGCCTGAAAGCGCCAAGGGTAAGTATTCACCTGCTGAATGCATCGGCACTCAAAAGCATCGCATTACAGGTGAGCCTGATATAAAGCACGTTTCGACAAGTTTCATTGAGCGCTCAAATCTCACTATGCGGATGCATAATCGGCGCTTCACACGATTGACAAATGCCTTCAGCAAGAAATTTGAAAGCCATGTTCACATGGTGGTGATCTGGACGGTTTGGTATAACTTCATCCGCATCCACAAGAGCTTGCGCGTTACCCCTGCCATGCAAGCCAATCTCACTGACACAGTTTGGTCATGGGAAACGATTGTTGCCAAGATGGACGAAATTGCGCCAAAGGCCGGACGGCCTAAGAATTACAAAAAGCGCGATCAAGAGATTTCAAACTGATACACTACCGATTTTCGCGAGGGCTTGACCGCCTCGCCATGACGCGGCAATTGTGGATTTCAATCAATGATTTGGCTTACCCGCGAATGGTTTGTGGGAGTGAGCAAGAGGAGAAAATAAAATGATTACACTGACATTCCCTGATGGCGCAAAGCGCGAAGTTGAACAGGGTTCCAGCTCGGCCCAAGTGGCTGCATCAATCTCTAAGTCATTGGAAAAAAAGGCAGTTGCCGCCGTAGTGAATGGCCAGCTGGTTGATTTGGCTGATCCGATCAATGCTGATGCAACATTGCAAATTGTGACGCGTGAAGACGATCGCGCATTAGAACTCATTCGCCACGATGCTGCTCACGTGTTGGCTGAAGCCGTTCAAGAATTGTTCCCCGGTACACAGGTGACGATTGGGCCGGTGATTGAGAATGGTTTCTATTATGACTTTTTCCGCAACGAACCATTTAGCCAAGCTGACTTTGCGCCCATCGAAAAAAAGATGCGCGAGATTATTCAGCGCGACAAGCCTTTCACAAAATCGGTGAAGAGCCGCGAAGACGCGAAGAAATTTTTCCGCGATAAAGGCGAGAATTTTAAAGTCGAGTTGGTTGATTCAATTCCCGGCGATGAAGATATAAAGTTCTACGATCAAGGTGGCTGGGTGGATATGTGCCGTGGGCCGCATATGACGAGCACGGGCAAAATCGGCACTGCTTTTAAATTGATGAAAGTGGCTGGCGCTTATTGGCGGGGTGATTCTACAAAGCCCATGCTCACACGTATCTATGGCACGGCTTGGGCCAATGACAAAGATTTGCAAAATTATGTGACTGCGCTTGAAGAAGCTGAAAAGCGCGATCACCGCAAGCTGGGCCGCGAGATGGATTTGTTCCATTTCCAAGATGAAGGCCCCGGCGTTGTGTTCTGGCATGCCAAGGGTTGGACGATGTTCCAGCTTTTGATTTCCTACATGCGTCGCCGCTTGAACAAGCTGGACTATCAAGAGGTGAACGCGCCACAGGTTCTCGATAAATCACTATGGGAAACGTCAGGCCACTGGGGCTGGTACCGCGAGGGCATGTTCCAAGTAACTTCCGCTGGCGAAGCGACGGATGATCCTCAAGTGTTCGCGTTAAAGCCGATGAATTGCCCTGGTCATGTGCAGCTGTTTAAACATGGGCTTCGATCATATCGCGAATTGCCCATGCGCCTTGCCGAATTTGGTTTGGTGCATCGCTATGAGCCATCGGGTGCATTGCACGGTCTGATGCGTGTGCGCGGCTTCACACAAGATGACGCGCATATTTTCTGCACGCCAGAGCAAATGGCTGATGAGTGTTTGAAGATCAATGATTTGATCTTATCGACTTACAAGGATTTTGGTTTCGAGCAGATCGTGGTGAAGCTTTCTACGCGCCCTGAAAAGCGCGTGGGCACGGATGCAGATTGGGACCGCGCTGAAGACATTATGCAAAAGGTTTTGGTGCAAATTTCCATGGCCTCTGACGGCAAAATCAAGACGGCGATCAATCCGGGTGAGGGCGCTTTCTATGGCCCTAAGTTTGAGTATGTGTTGCGTGATGCCATTGGCCGCGATTGGCAATGCGGCACCACCCAAGTGGATTTCAATTTGCCGGAACGCTTTGGTGCGTTTTACATTGGTGCCGATGGCGAGAAGCATGTGCCCGTAATGATCCACCGCGCCATTTGCGGTTCGATGGAACGGTTCCTTGGGATTTTGATTGAGAACTTCGCCGGACATTTCCCACTGTGGTTAGCGCCGTTGCAAGTGATGGTGGCGCCGATTACTTCGGAGGCTGATGACTATGCCGTTGAAGTGCGCGGACTGTTGCGTGCTGCTGGCTTGCGGGCTGATGCTGATCTGCGAAATGAAAAGATCAACTACAAAGTGCGCGAGCATTCTTTGGCCAAGGTGCCAGTGATTTTGGCGGTTGGTAAGCGCGAGATGGAAGAGAAGTCAGTTTCAGTGCGGCGTCTGGGTTCTCAGGATCAGAAGGTTGCAACGCTGGCGGATACGCTGGCGGCACTGGTGAAGGAAGCGATGGCACCGGATTTGAGGTGAGAGTTCTTAACGCTCCATCCAGCTATTCAGGCCATTCGAACGATTAGTACGGACGGCAGGTGGCTGCCTTCGCCTTTGTCTGTGGGCCTGAGTTTCAAACTCATCTTTGCAGACACTACATTTCCAGAGGCCTTCTTCGACAGTCGATAGCAAGGTGAGCTTATCTTGTTTTCCATAGCAATGTGCGCAGTATGGTCCTTCGTTTTGACCGCTTGAAACGATGCGGTAGTAGACAGGGTCTTCAAACTTCAACTTGGTTTTCAATGCGGCCAAATTTTTAAAGACACCAATTTTTTCTGTTAAGCCAAAATTTTCCTGCTTCAAAGCTAGGTTTTCTTCCTTGACAGAAAGTAACACCTCTCGCAATTGCAAGACAGCTTCTTGAGCTTCCAAATTAGTGCTGCCCTTCACTAATTTTGATACTCGCTCAATCAAAGTAAGCGCTGAATTTATTGCTGGTACTGCCGCAACAGTAGCAGTGGCTATTTCACCTATGGGCATGGCAATCTCTCCAATTAATTCGCCAAGAACATAAAATGAACGACAAGCATTTACAAGTCTCAAATATTTGTTTTCCACTGGTTGGAATTTGCGCTTCTCCTTTGGAGAAGCTGTGCGAAGTGACTGATGTGGCCCCTTTTGGTGACCACCAGTGACACTGTCGTCCAAAGCTGGATTCCGTGTCGCGCCTGCGCTGCGCTCCGGCTTGCACGGAATGACGGGTGTGAGATTTGAACTTGTGGCTAGGGACCTCATCCGCTCCTTCGGGGCACCTTCCCCAGAGGGGAAGGGTGAATTGATTTAGAGAGGTGTGGACTTCGCGCTTCTCCTTTGGAGAAGCTGTCGCGAAGCGACTGATGAGGTTCCTTTGCCGCAAGACGAACGGTTGGCGTAGTAAATCCGTCACCTCATTATCCGCGTATCTATTTCTATGACAAAACACATCGTTATCGGCGGGACTGGCGGTATTGGGGCGGCGGTGGCTCGGTTGCTTCAGGCTGCTGGCAATGACGTTCATTTGATTGCGCGGGATGAGACGAAGCTTGCTGCGCTTGCTTCGGAGCTGGGTGCCACTTTTGCGGTGGCGGATGTTCAGGATCGGGCCTCACTTGAAACGGCTATACTTGCTGCTGGCCCTTCCGTTGATGGCCTTTGCTATGCGGCGGGGACGATTAATTTGAAGCCTTTGCACCGCCTCACAGACACCGATGCTTTGCGGGATTTTGAGATTAATGCGCTGGGTGCATTTCGGGCGACGCAGATTGCATTACCTTTGCTCAAGGCCTCCACGCAGGCGACGGCCTCCATATTGTTATTCTCGACAGTCGCTGTGGCGCAAGGTTTTACGGCGCATGCGTCTGTCTCCATGGCCAAGGGTGCCATTGAAGGGCTGACACGTGCATTGGCCGCTGAGCTTGCGCCCAAAATTCGCGTCAATGCCATTGCGCCATCGCTCACGAAAACACCTTTGGCCAATTCCCTCACCTCCAACGAAGCGATGGCCACAGCTATTGCTGGCCTTCATGCGGCGCAAAGATTAGGCGAGGCCGATGATATTGCTGAGATGGCGGCTTTGTTGCTTTCGCCAAAATCCTCTTGGATTACAGGCCAGATTATCGGCGTGGATGGCGGAAGGTCTACGCTGCGTACCAAGGGCTGAGCCATGGCGAAGATGCGCAAAAAATCGGATTTACCGGAGAAAATTTGTGCTGCTTGTGGGCGGCCTTTCACGTGGCGCAAGAAATGGGCGAAAGTCTGGGACGAGGTGAAAACCTGTTCGGATGCTTGTAAAATTCAAAATCGCAAAGCCAGTCATTGAAATGTAACGTTCAAAAGTACATATAGGCGTCGAGAAGGTGTTTATATGGAAATTGGGATTTATACTTTTGCTGATGTGCCAGCGGGCAAGCCTGAATGGGCAGGGCAGCGCTTGCGCAATTTGGTTGCTGAAATGAAGCTCGCCGATGAAGTTGGCCTTGATGTGTTTGCGGTGGGTGAACATCACCGCGCGGATTATGCCGTGTCATCGCCCGCCGTGGCGCTGGCAGCGGGTGCTGCGGTGACCAAGCGGATCAAGCTTTCAAGTGCGGTTTCAGTTTTGAGTTCGGATGACCCGGTGCGCCTGTTTCAACAGTTTGCAACGGTAGACGGAATTTCCAATGGTCGCGCTGAAATCATGGCGGGGCGGGGGAGTTTTATCGAGTCTTATCCGTTGTTTGGATATGATTTAGAAGATTATGATTCACTTTTTGCTGAGAAGCTTGATCTGTTGATGAAGCTGCGTGATGGCAACAATATCACTTGGGATGGCAAATTGCGGCCATCGCTTGTGAACGCCGGAATTTATCCGCGCCCTGAGCAGAAGAAAATGCCAATTTGGATTGCGGTTGGAGGAACACCTGAATCTGTGGTGCGGGCCGCAACTCTCGATCTGCCGATGGCACTGGCGATTATCGGGGGCGATCCGCGTCGATTTGCACCGTTCTTTCAGCTTTACCGCGAAACATATCAAAAGCTTGGGCGTGACCCTTCGAAAGCCACATTAAGCTTAAACATGCATGGCTTTGTGTCCACCACCACTGCCCATGCCAAGAATGTTTACTTTGCTGCTCATACTGAAGTGATGAACCGCATTGGCCGTGAGCGCGGTTGGCCAGCGCAAGGGCGGCAACATTTCGAGGCTGCGGCTGGGCCAATAGGCAATCTGATTGTGGGTGACCCAGAACATGTTGCTGCAAGGATCATCGAGCTACACAAGATTTTTGGCAATCAGCGCATTCTCATTCAAATGGCCATTGGCACTGTGCCACATGATGAACAACTGAAGGCGATAGAACTTCTGGGCACAAAGGTTGTGCCAATCGTGAAAGAGGCTTTGAAATGACACTGTTCCATATTCCAGACCCAATGCCCGGCGATATTGCTGCGGCTGACGCAATCGAAACTGTGATCGTGCCACGGGCGCGTGACCTTGGTGATTTTGAAGTGCGCCGCGCCTTGCCGTCAGCCCAGCGGCAAATGGTGGGGCCGTTTATTTTCTTTGATCAGTTCGGCCCTGTGCTGATGAAAGCCGGGCAGGGCATGGATGTGCGGCCACATCCGCATATTGGGCTCTCCACTGTGTCGTGGCTGTTTGACGGCACAATCCAACACAAGGATAGTTTGGGGTTTGATCAATCGATCAAACCTGGGGAACTGAACTGGATGACGGCGGGGAAAGGCATCGTACATTCCGAGCGTTCGCTGCCGCAGGATCGTTTGATCGAGCGTAAAGTTTACGGGACGCAAAGTTGGGTGGCCTTGCCCAAGCATCATGAAGAAACTGCTCCCGGGTTTGAACATATCGATAAGGCTGCATTGCCTCTGCTTGAAGATAAAAACCGCAGCGTGCGGGTGATTGCAGGTTCGATTTTTGGCTCAAAGTCTCCGGTTAAAACCCACTCTGATTTATTCTATGCTGAGGTGATTTTGCAGGCTGGGGGAAAATTGCCGCTGCCCACGGAACATGTCGAGCGCGGCATTTATGTTGTTGAGGGTGAGATTGAAGTGGCTGGAGATGTTTTTGCGGCGGGTCGCCTTTTGGTGTTCCATCCGCGTGATCCAATTGTCATCACTTCGTCAAAAGGCGCTCGTTTTATGATGCTGGGCGGAGAGCCCATGGACGGGCCACGTTATATCTGGTGGAATTTTGTGTCATCATCCAAAGAGAAGATCGAAGCGGCAAAAGAAGATTGGAAAAATGCGCGCTTTGCCATTGTGCCCGGCGATGACAAAGAATTTATCCCGCTGCCAGCAGTCTGACTCAGAAAAAAGTTGATCGACACCGTAATCGGGAGGCGATTTTGACTTTTCAAAGAAAAAGTCAAAACGCTTTAATAACCATTGAACATGGTTTCTTTCAAAAAAGTGATTGGAGTTGATTTGAGTTTGTCGTCTAATGAGCCGAGATTCGATGAATTGGAGGAGTAACTCATGGAACAAGCTGACTCAAAGCAGCGCACTACAATTCATCGTTTAAGCGTGCGGGTTTTTCATTGGCTGAATGCTTTGGCCATGTTGATCATGATCCCCAGCGGTTGGCAGATCTATAATGCTACTTCGTTTTGGAATGAAGATTATCAGTTTCCTGATGCAATCACACTGGGTGGTTGGTTGGGTGGCGGCATTAAATGGCATTTGGCGGGTATGTGGTTGCTCGTCATCAATCTGTCGATTTATCTGATCATTGGCATTTTGAATGGCCATTTTAAGCGGCGCTTTTTCCCTTGGTCGCCAAGCGGCGTTATCGGGGACATAACCAAAGCTGTTCAATTCAAACTGCCGCACAATCATACGAAATATAATTATGTGCAGAAGACAACCTATATCGGGATCATGCTGATCATCATTGTGACCATATTGTCTGGCTTTGAACTTTGGAAGCCGGTGCAATTTCAGGCGATTGGCTATTTCATGGGTGGTTTTGAAGGTGCGAGGCGTGTGCACTTCATCGGCATGTCATTGATCTGTGCGTTTCTTGTTCTGCATCTTGCATTGGTATTGATCGTCCCATCAACATTCTTGCCGATGATCACTGGAACTTTCCGTAAAAAGAACTCTCATGAGAAGGATGCTCAACATGCTGGTTAACCGCAAAACACTTATTGTCGAAAATAAACAGCTGCTCATTGATGTTCAGCGTCGTTCATTCATGAAGCAGACGCTGTCGCTTGGTGCATTGATGATGCTCACGGGTTGTGCAGATGGTTATGAGCCGGAGTTTGCTGATGATGTTCTCGATAAAATGTCGAGTTGGAATGATCGGGCTCAAGCATGGCTGTTCAGCAGCAACAGATTGGCACCAACTTATACCCAAGCCGATGTTGTCGATCCATTTCGGTTTAACGCTTATTATGGCGTTGATGAAGTCAGGACCGTGGATGAGGCAACTTACAAGCTTGAACTTAGCGGCATGATTGCCAAGAAAGACAGTTGGACGCTCGATCAGCTTCGCGCACTGCCGCAAGAGGCAGCCATTACCCGCCATATTTGCGTTGAAGGCTGGAGCATGATTGGCAAATGGGGCGGAGTTCCACTCAAGACATTCTTGGAAATGGTAGGCGCTGATATGACTGCCAAATATGTGGGCTTTAAATGTGCAGATGATTATTGGACGAGCTTGGACATGCCGTCAGCTTTACACCCACAAACGATAATGGCGCTCACTTTCAACGATAAAGTTTTACCAAAAGAAAATGGTTTTCCATTCAAAGTTCGTGTGCCAACAAAACTTGGTTTTAAGAATCCAAAACATGTCACGGAAATTTTTGTGACAAATGATTATCCCGGCGGATATTGGGAAGACAAGGGTTATAATTGGTTCAGTGGTTCGTGATCAAAATTGCGTGACAAACGGCGTTGTGATTTGAAAGTGTCATGGTTGAGGGATAGGGTTTGAGCAGGACAATACTGTCCGTTATCCTAGGAGAATCAATATGTTAAAGTCACTTGCAGCCGTTGCTTTGTTGGGTCTTGCTTTGGCCGCCCCAGCTCGTGCCGATGATATGATGGCCATGTGTGATGATGCCACCATGAAGATGATGACAGACGCTATGGCAAAAGACACTGATCCTAAAATGAAGGAAGGTGTGATGAAGGCTGGCGATGAAATGAAGATGGCTATGGACTCGATGAAAGCCAACAAAATGGACGATTGCAAAATGCATGTTGGCATGGCGATGGACCACATGATGATGAAGCACAAGTAAGTTACATTTTTTGCATCAAGAGGGCGGAGTGATCCGCCCTTTTTTATGGTTTGAGATTAATCTCTGATATTTGGCCTGCATCAATTTGAAAATTGGTTTTGAGATTTTGTTCGCCAATTTTTGCTTCGACAACGTAGCGACCCGGCCTTAAAATAATTTCTGCGTCGATGCCGATGGAAGCGGTTATGAGCGATCCTTGATCATCACTGATTTGCCATTGCACGGCACGCGCTTCATTGCCTGTCACATAGAACTTTGCTAACCCAGCAATGTGGTCGATGTTTACAGCACTTGTGTAGCCGGCTCTTACATCCACATCAGTTACAGCAACGGCGTTGCCAGCAGAGAATTTGCTTTCGATACGGTAAGTTCCTGCAGCAACGTTTAACACTTCGCCTGGTCTATTGCTTGTGGCAACCAGTTTGCCCTTTTCGATTCCAGACAAGGCAAAAATTTTACTGCTGCTCGCGAGACCGAATTGATCAATGCCTTTTACGCGGGGCAAGACGCGCAAGGCACCTGCGTTCATCACGAAGCTCATGCCAATCTTGGTGCCGGGCTGGACAGTAATTACTTCTTCAAGATGAGCAGAACCAAACGAGGCCTCAACATGATACTCGCCCGGTTTCAATGGAACAGTCACGATTGATGCTGTTTTGTCATAGACTAAGGCTTGATCTTGATCGCTGATCTTCCAATTAATGTTATCAACCAAAACGCTGCCATATTGCGCGTAGAGTGCTGAAAGCTCAAGGCCTTCATGGCCCGTAGGCACTGTAGTGATGGCCATTTCGCCACTGGCAGGTAAAATAATTTCGCGTGGAGCAGGGCTGGCGCTGATTGGTTTTTCGGTCGTGGCTTGTGAAATGCCTGCGGTCAAAAATAGAGCCGCCACCAAAGCAGGCGCGAAGCGCTCTAATCTTTGGTGGCGGATATGCGCTGGACGGGTGCTGAGATCGCCCATTCGCTTTGTCCCTGTTTAACTCTCCCCCAGCTCTTTGGCCGGTGATAGTGTTGAAGCATGTGGCGCCAGGGGCCGCAACGATATGCTTAATCAATGGTTAATATCAGCATTGCAATTGAAAGCATTGCTTCTGATGGGGCCATTTGCCAAATAGACAGCATCATGAAACTTAATGACACGTCTTCAGTTTTGGCTTTTCTCAAAAGCCGCAAATCTGCTTCGGCCAAGGCGATGGCGGCGCCGGGGCCTTCGAAATCTCAAATTGATGACATTATCGAGATTGCAGTGCGTGTGCCTGATCATGGTAAGCTGGCTCCATGGCGCTTTATTTTGATCGAAGGCGAAGGACGTGCGCGGATTGGCCAAGGTTTTGCCGATGTTTGGGCCAAGAATAACCCGTCCCATAGGGCAGACATTTTGGATTTCCAGCGTGGCTTGTTTATGCGCGCACCCGTTATTTTGGTCGTCGTTTCAACGGCTGCGGTGCACGGCAAAATTCCGGTGTGGGAGCAACAGCTATCATCGGCGGCGGTTTGCTATAATGCGGTTTTGGCGACAACTGCGCTGGGCTTTGACGCTCAATGGCAATCTGATTGGGTGGCATATGATGATGGGGCGAAAGCTGTAATGGGCGTTCATGCGCATGAGAAAGTTTCCGGCATCATCTATGTTGGAACGTCGAGCGTTCCTCTAGAAGATCGACCACGGCCCGATATTTCTACTTTGCTCACAAGGATCAATTCATAATGGCCATTCGCGGTGTTTTGTTTGACAAGGATGGAACGCTAATTGAATCTGACGGGACATGGATTGCCGTGTTCAAAGCCTTCTTGTCAGAAGTCAAAAAAGTGGGGCCAGATGAAGTTGATGTTCTGATGGCTAAAGCTGGATATGACATTGCCACTAATAAACTCATTCCCGGTAGCGTTCTGGCCGCGGGCACATCTCAGGAATCAATAGCGGTTTGGTGGCCGGAACTTGACGCGGACGGCGTTGCTGAAAAATATCGCCTTTTAAACCATGACTTTGCCCATTTGGCGCAAGACCACATGAAGCCGTTGATGGATTTAGTTCCAGTCTTGGACGAGCTACACGCCATGGATTTGAAACTGGGAGTTGGAACAAACGATACGCATCGTTCAGCCACAGGTCATATGCATCAACTTGGTGTGCATGGCTATTTTGTTGAGATCATCGGGGCAGATAGTGTCGCTATTGCCAAGCCTTCCGGCCAAATGATTAAACGCTTTGCTGATATTACAAACCTTCAACCCCATGAGATTGCGATGGTCGGAGACAACACGCATGACATGGAAGAAGCACGAGCTGGTGGGGCAGGGCTAGCGATTGGTGTTTTAACAGGCAATGCAGCGCGAGAAGACATTGCACATTTGGCAGATTATGTTTTGAATTCGATTGCCGATATTCCGACCCTTCTGAGAAAGCTTAAGTAATGTTTTATGAAGTGGCAAAGAATAATCATGGACTACCGCTCGATCCGTTTTATGCATTAGTTGGCCCACGTCCGATTGGTTGGATTTCTACTTTATCCAAAGGCGGTATTGCAAACCTTGCTCCCTATAGTTTCTACAACGCCTTTGCTCATAATCCGCATTATGTGGCGTTTGGTTCTGGCGGATTTAAAAATACGGTCCAGAATATTTCTGACACGGGGGAATTTGCAGTCAACCTTGCGACGTTTGATCTTCGTGAAGCCATGAACATTACTTCATCAAACACTGAAGGCGATGAATTTATATTGGCGGGTTTGGAAAAAGCGGCGTGTAGTTTGATTTCACCACCACGCGTCACTGCTAGCCCAGTCTGCTTAGAGTGTCGCCATTTCCAAACTGTCGATCTGCCAAACGATGAAGGCGTGGTTGCGGACTGGCTGGTCATTGGCAAAGTGATCGGCATCCATATTGATGAACGGTTTATTGAAGGTGGCCGCGTGAATACCTCTGCGATGAAGCCTATCGCGCGGCTCGGCTATGCCGAATATGCCACTGTTGAAGCTACTTGGAAAATGCGCAGGCCCGCTTAGTCTTTGCATCAAATTCGACGCATTATCTTCATATTCACAACCTTAAGCTTAGTTGCCTGATTGAGTGAGTCGCTCTGCGAGTCGTGAACATTGCTCGAACGCCACAATTCCGCCATGTTGATAACCCTGTGGGTAAGTAAGAATAAATTATATATAACAATGCTTTATATCGCCACATAGCCTGTGGATAACATGTTTAATCATCTGTTAACCATGGCGGAGTCAGGACTCGCTTTACGTGCGGAAGACGCCGTAGTGAATGAGAGAGTGGACGAAAATGGTAAACTGCTTGTTGATCGATAAAAATCCTGCAGAAAGGCAAAGATTGCAACAGATGTTGGGTGCAATTGGCTTTCATTGTGACGAGCGCGCGGGAGCCGAAGAGGGCATTCGTTTCTGCCAGGAAAGCAACCCGGACGTCGTGGTCATGGAAGCCTCGGGTGCTCAGGCCACAAAAGAATTTTTGCGTCTTGTACGCTATCAAGGCCGCGCAAGCCGTCGCCCTGTAGTAATCCTTTACGCCGATAAACCCAATATGGCAGCTGTTGGCGAAACAATTATTGATGGCGCAGCAGATTTTCTGGTGAAACCCTTTGACCGCGACTTGCTGTTGTTCAAGCTCGAACAAGCGGGCGTGCTGGTAAACTGATTCAATTTCTTACTGAAACATTAAGTTTTATAATGAACTGATTGTTAAACCTTACCTCTTAGCTTTGCCAATAGTGAATAGTCGAGTTGGTGTTGGTGATGAGTGAAGATGAAAATTTGGGACTGGATATTTCAGTTCTTAATCAAGTTTTGGATGAGGGTAATGATGCGGCGCGCAAAGCACTTGCGTTGCAGCTTGCTTCATTAATAACAGATCCTGCATCTTCCGAACTTGAGCGCAATCAGGTTACACCGATCCTTCTTAAATTGACTGTTGATGATTGCGTTGACGTGCGCCGCGCCCTGGTATTGGCACTAACTCACGAAGCTATGCTTCATTCCGATATTGTTTTTTCTATCATCGCCGATGAGGACGCAATTGCTTTGCCTTTCCTCGCGCAAACACCGGCTCTAAATTCTTGGCATATGATGGCAATATTGCGTGTTGGCGATGAACCGCGGCAAAGAGCTGTTGCTGGGCGCGATGATCTTCCAGCAGAAGCTGCAAATTATGTTATCAAATCTTCGCCGATGGGCACAGTGCGTACATTGATGAATAATCCTATTGTTATCTTGGAAGCGCAGGATTGCCACATGCTTTATCAGCGCTTTGGAAATGCACCTGAAATCGTTGAAAGTCTTTTGGCCAGACCGGACTTGCCGCTTGACATTCGCATTACCCAGGCCAAACGCGCTGCCAGCCGCATGCGCCAATTGATGGCAGAACGTGGTTGGGTTGCGGCCAATGACGCGAGTGAACTTGTATCTGACGCCGAAGATAACGCTGTTTTGCGTGTGCTTTCTGAAGCTGATTTGGTCGAACGAGCCCAAGCAACGCAATATTTGGCACAGCAAAATATGCTCACACCTGCATTGGTTGTTCGCGCCGCGGCCACCGGGCAAATGCGCGTGGTTGAAGCAGCGCTCGCCCATCTTTCAGGATTGTCGCAATCGCGTGCTGCCGAGCAAATGTATGCGCGTTCGACACTTGGCTTTAAATCAATTTTCAAAAGATCGGGTTTGCCCGTCGCCTGTTTTGGTGTTTTGAAAGCCGCTTGTGATGTGGTGACTGATGCCAAGGATGAAGGTTTGCCGCTCGAGACAGAAGAATTTGGTCGGCGGATATTGGAAGCTTTGATGACGCGTTATGAACAGATGAACGCTGCTGATCGTGCCAAGCAGATTGAATATTTAGGGCGCTATGGTTCTGAGCGGGTTCGCAAAATTGCCAAGCGCTTAAAGGCCGATATGGTTAGGGCTGCTTAAAACTTAAACTGTTCGTTCAGCACGCGCTCGGCCAAACTGTGGCCCGAGTCAAAGAGCATTTTTACGCTGCGTTTTCGATCCTCAGCAATTTCGACTGTCGCAACATTCCGCACTTCAATGTGATCGGCCACAGCAGCAACAGGTCGTTTTTCGGGTTCGAGCACAGTGATTTTAACTTTGGCGTTATGAGGCAGAATTGCGCCACGCCACCTCCTTGGCCTAAAGGCGCTGATCGGCGTTAGGGTCAGCAATGATGAACCTATCGGCAATATGGGGCCATGGGCAGATAGATTATAGGCCGTGCTGCCGACGGGGGTTGCCACCAACAGCCCATCACAAATCAACTCATCAAGCCTTGTCTGTCCGTCTATCGTGATGTGAAGTTTTGCAGCTTGGCTGCGTTGGCGCAGCAATGAAACTTCGTTGAAAGCAAGACCCTGATGAGTTTTGCCATCGTGACCTTTGGTCGTCATTTTCAGCGGTCGGATGCTGGTGAGTTCCGCCTCATGCAATCGCTCCAATAATTTCTTTTCGGAGTAATCATTCATCAGAAAACCAACCGAACCTCGGTTCATCCCATAAATCGGGAGGCCCGAAGACATGAACTTGTGGAGCGCCTGCAGCATCAAGCCATCGCCACCAAGAGCCACGACAACATCGGCCGATGTAGGTCCAGCATTTCCATAGAGTTTGGTCAGCCGCGTTAGTGCTTTGCGGGCTTCTGGGGCTTCTGAGGCTAAAAAGGCGATGCGGTTGTATTTCATGCCGTTATTTGATCGTTGACAGTCTGGGGTTGCCGTTACATTGATTTAAATACGTTACCATTGCTTGAAGGCTTGTCCACCAAAGATGCGAAGTCTGGTTATTTGTTCCACCTGTAAATTTTCAACTGAGGCCAAACATGCTCCTGATGGGCGCACGGGCGGTGAGATTTTGATTGCTCATGTGCAAGAGGTTTTGGGTGAGCAGGGGCGTGACGATGTTTCAGTCCAAACACAAATATGTTTGTGGAATTGCTCTAGGCCCTGCAGCGTGGTGATGCGTGATGATGAGCGCTTTTCCTATGTGACAGGTGGCAATGAACCAACCAAGGCGCAGGCCGAAGCGATCCTCGAATGGTTTGACGCGCATGGTAAAACGGAGACAGGCGAAGTTCCATTCAAGCTTTGGCCACAAGCGATGCGAGGTCATTTCATCGCCCGCATGCCGCCAGTAAAATTATGAGTGTCTCACTTATACTAGGTGGTGCACGCAGCGGCAAAAGTCGCTTTGCTGAAAAGTTGGCGCATGGCACAAAACATTATATTGCGACAGCCCAAGCCTTCGATGATGAAATGAAGGAACGCATCGCTGCTCATAAAAAACAACGCGGCGAAAATTGGGTCACGCATGAAGTGCCGTTTGATTTGGTCAATCAATTGCGCAAACTGGATGATCCAAAACATTTTATTTTAGTTGACTGCCTCACACTATGGCTTTCCAATCTGTTGTTGAACGATGCCGATTGTGCAGAGATGATTTATGATCTTGCTGCGCATTTAAAAGAAACCAAAGCGCATGTGATTCTTGTTTCGAACGAAGTTGGCCTTGGCATTGTGCCGGATAATAAACTCGGCCGTGCGTTCAGGGATATTCAAGGCATCGCCAATCAGGGCGTTGCTGCTATTGCCGATCATGTAGTGTTTATGGTGGCGGGCTTGCCAATGGTGCTCAAAGGGCCAAAGCCAACAGAGCCATCGCCGCCATTAGAATAAACAAAGCGCGATCATAAAGTTCAAGACCTTTATCAATATCGCTGGCATTCATCTGACCGCGGCCATCGCCCATATAGGGCAGTTGAACCATTTCGCCATCATATTGGCGCGGGCCACCGAATTTCAAATCAAGCGCGCCAGCCATGGCTGCCTCCGGCCAACCTGCATTAGGCGATTGATGTTTGCCAGCGTCGCGCCACATCGCGTTTAACGCCGACTGGGCTCGCATTTTTGATTTGAACCACGCGGCGGCAGCAAACATTAATCCGGTCAAGCGTGATGCAGGCAGGTTGACTAAATCATCAAGCTTGGCGGCAGCCCATCCGAAGTTGAGATATTTTTCTGACTTGTGACCGATCATTGAATCAGCCGTATTAATTGCTTTATAGATAACAATGCCGGGAAGACCGGCAACCGCGAACCAAAAAACCGGTGCGGTAATTCCATCAGCTGTATTCTCCGCCAAGCTTTCGAGTGCGGCTTTCGCAATGCCGCTTTCGTCCAATGTGCTTGGATCACGCCCAACAATTTTTGCCACTTCCTTGCGTGCTGATAAAATGGATTGGGGCAGGGTGCGGGCCACGGCGGTCACATGATCACGTAATGATTTTTGGGCGATGAAAGCTGTGGCCAGCAAAATGTTGAAGATCCAGCCATAGTGGAAAGACAGCAAAAGTTTTTCGATCAGAAATGCCGGAACACCAACTGCGATACAAAGTGCAACCACAGCGAAGATACCATGATTGCGTTGGTCACCTGCTTCCGAGTCAGGGTCGTTGAGGCCTTCATCAAGATATGCGATCAGCTTGCCAATCCACTCAACGGGATGTCCGATGGCGCGTTGCAGGCTTTGTGGATAGCCCACAAAATATTCGATCACCAGAGCGAATGCCGCCATTACAAAATGGTTCATTGAACGGCTCCGGCAAGGTCGAGAATTTTATCAAGATCAAGATGAGTTTCGAGATGGGCTGCCAGTTCATCCAAAGTCTGTTCAATGGTTTGGTCAAACGCGAAGTTTGAAGCATTCACGCCAAGGGATTTGAGGAAGGCGTGGCGGAAGCCATCGGCGGCAAAACAGCCGTGGAGATAGGTGCCAGTGACGAGCATGTCGGGGCTTGAAGCGCCTTCGGGGCCATTAGAGGTTTGGGCAAACAGCCGCGCGCAATCTGCGCCTGTGGTTTTGCCTAAGTGGATTTCATAGGCGTTAATGAGCTGGCCGCTGAGCGCGTGGACAGCTTGCGTCTCAGTTGTAGTTTTGTCTGGGAGTAGGGTGGTTTCAACATTGAGTAGTCCAAGCCCCTCCACGCTGGTAGGCTGGCCCTCCAGGCCTTGCGGATCATGGATCATGCGGCCCAGCATTTGATAACCACCACACAGGCCCAGAACTCGCCCGCCACGGCGCACATGGGCTTTCAGATCAATGTCCCATCCGGCCGCCCGGAGCGCTTTTAAATCTGCCATCGTTGATTTGCTGCCTGGGATGATGACTAAAGATGCATCGCCCGGAATGGCTTCACCCGTTGAAATGAACTGCACATTCACATTTGGTTCTAACCGCAATGGATCGAGATCGTCGAAATTGGCAATTCGGGGTAGGCGGAGAACGCAAATTTTTAAACCTTTTGAGTTAGTTGCAACCATATGTTCTAAAGTCACTGCATCTTCAGCAGGTAATTTACCTGCGGCGCCGAAATGCGGCACCACGCCCAAGCACGGCGTTTTGGTTTCGCGCTCCAAATAGGTTTTTCCCTCAGAAAACAATTCCGAATCACCGTGGAACTTATTGATTATGAATCCTTTTATGTAAGTGCGGTCAGCTTCGCTCAACACAGCAAAGGTTCCAACTATAGAAGCAATTACGCCGCCACGATGAATATCGCCGATTAATAGCGCTGGAACATTCGCCGCACTTGCAAAGCCCAAATTGGCCAAGTCACCATCTCGCAAATTCACTTCGGCGGGGCTGCCAGCGCCTTCAACTAAGATCAAATCATGGTTTTCCGCCAATTTGTGGAAGCTTTCGAGGATAGCGGGCATGTAACTGGCGCGTTCGCGGAAGAAATCACGGGCTTTGAGCGTGGCCTTGCGCTTGCCCTGCACGATCACCTGTGCACCTGTTTCGCTTTCAGGCTTAAGCAATACAGGATTCATGTGAACCGTGGCTGGAATACGCGCGGCGCGGGCCTGCAAAGCCTGGGCGCGGCCAATCTCGCCGCCGTCGGCGGTCACCGCAGCATTATTCGACATGTTTTGTGGCTTGAAAGGCGCAACCCTAAGCCCGCGATTTGCGAATGCCCGCGCCAAACCTGCCACGATCAAGGATTTGCCGACATCTGACCCTGTGCCGAGGAACATGATGGCTTTGGCGGTCATGCCGGGGCCTGCGAGATAATATGGGCATAAGACCCCATCACATTGCCAACGCGCTGGCCAATTGGGCCGAGATCATTCCCAGCGGCATCAGAGGCGTGAAACAGGGGATCTCTTGCGCCTTGCTTGGCAATCGTGGAATAATGAAATTCATGCCCCCGCAAGTTTGATGTCCAAGGCGCATTAAGTGGTTTCAATTGGCGATAACCTAGTTGGAGTTTGCGAACGGCAAAGCTGGTGCTGACGGGCAGCAAGCCCGTCATAGCGTGTGATTTGCCATCTGCATCAACAATTGCATCTCCCAAAACCATGTATCCGCCACATTCGCCGTAGATCAGTCCCTTTTGACTGCGCAGCGCGTCCAGAAACGCGGAGTTGGATGCCAGTTTACCCGCATGTAGTTCAGGATATCCACCCGGTAAGAAAACGGCTTCGCCATTTGGCGTTTCATTGTTCAAAGGCGAAAAGAACGAGAGTTCGGCACCTTGCTTGCGCCAATCATTCAGCAGATGAGGATAGGCAAATGCAAAAGCTAAATCGCTCGCAATGGCGATATTTTGGGCGAGCGGTGGTAGCGGTTTTGCTGATTCGAAATCGTGACGGTCAAAAATAGTTGCCGATTCGTTAATTTTGTCAAGAAATGTTTCACGGGAAACTCCTGCGGCGGCTGATTCGATAAAGCTTTCAAGCTGTTGATTCTCTTGCGCTTGAACCAATCCAAGGTGTCTAGATGGCCAAACAGCCGAGTCATTCTGACGCATTATCCCCAAGATTCTTGAGTCCAATGAGTCACTTAGCATCTTGGCGTGGCGATCACTGGCCACGCGGTTGAGGATCACACCAGCAATATTCAGGCCCCGCCGAAAAGTCGAAAACCCATGAACGACGGCGGCAACAGATTGTGCCTGCTTGGCCGCATCAATCACCAGAACAATCGGCAATCCCAACGCTTCGGCCAAATCCGCTGTTGAGCCCTTCGCCCCATCTGGCCCATCGAAAAGGCCCATCACGCCTTCAACAATCACCAAATCCGCATCGACTTCAGCTAGCCGCGCCTTACAGGCTTCGGCTCCCATCGCCCAATAATCGAGATTGATACAGGGCTGGCCGCTCGCAGCCTCATGAAAGCGCCCATCAATATAATCTGGCCCAACTTTGGCTGAAGCAACTTTCAGCCCGCGATTGCGTAGCGCGCGGATTATCCCAAGTGTTATAAGGGTTTTGCCGCTGCCGGAATGAGGTGCTGCAATCAGCAAGCCTCTAGCCAATTGGATTATCCTTGAGGGCAGGAGAATACCAATCCAGCAATTCTCGCCAATCAGACGCATGGCCAATCACCACAATTGCTGGCGTTGGCGGTTTGTGGTTTTTTACAAATTCACCTGCTTCACTCAAAATCGTGCTGGCCACGGATTGATTTGGCATTGAAGCATTTGAAACCATCGTTACGGGGTGATCAGCCGGACGACCTGCTTTCATTAAAGTCTCAGCAATTTCACCTAAGTTCTTGACACCCATATACATTACGATCACCGGTGCTGCCGTGGCAATGGCTTGCCAATTCACATTGGCTGGCATTTTACCTGTGGCGTCATGGCCCGTCAAAAAGATTACGGCATGGTTGGTATCGCGGTGAGTCACGGGAATGCCCGCATAGGCCAAACCACCAATGCCCGATGATATCCCCGGTACAATGCGAAACGGAATTCCAGCTTTGGCCAAGCTTTGGCTTTCCTCGCCGCCACGCCCAAACATAAATGGGTCGCCGCCTTTGAGGCGCAGAACGCGCTTTCCGGCATGGGCCAGCTCAATCAGCCGCACTGAAATATCGCGTTGGACAGGCGAAGGTTTACCGCCGCGCTTGCCTGCATATTCGAGCTCAGCTCCAGCGCGCACCCAGCGCAACATATCAGGGTTTACCAAAGCGTCATAAACCACCACATCGCAGTTTTGCATGGCGTGATAACAAAGCAAGGACATGAGGCCCGGCGCGCCCGGTCCAGCGCCTACTAACCACACCCAGCCCTCAGCAAAATGTGGAAATGGTTCTTCGTCCAATTTGGCAAAGCCCGTTGCCTTGCCGGAATGGGCTTCCCAGCTCGCGACAGTTTTGGTGGTTTTATTGATCATGGCCCCTTATAGATAGGCTCATGCGTTTGGAAAAGCCTCAATCACCATTAAGACGCGGCTGGACCACTGGCGCATGCGCGACTGCGGCGGTTAAGGCTGCATACACGGCATTGCTGACAGGTCATTTTCCAGATCCGGTTTCGATCATTTTGCCAAAGGGTGAGCAGCCAGCGTTCCCTCTGGCGCTTGAGGAAAAAGGCGAAGGCTGGGCGCGCGTGGGCATCATTAAAGACGCAGGCGATGACCCCGATGTGACACATGGTGCCATGGTGATTGCAACGTTATGCCTTTGCGGCAAAGGAGTTACGTTTAAAGCGGGCGAGGGGGTTGGCACGGTCACCAAGCCCGGTCTTCCTATCGCCGTTGGCGAACCAGCAATCAATCCGGTGCCGCGCCAAATGATGACCGCTGAGATTGCGGCGCTTGGCGGTGGCGATGTGGAAATCGAAATCTCAATTCCCGATGGCGCTAACATCGCGATCAAAACCTGGAACCCACGCTTGGGCATTATCGGTGGGCTGTCAATTTTGGGCACCACCGGAATTGTCAATCCATTTTCCTGCGCCGCATGGATCGCCTCCATTCACCGTGGCATCGACGTGGCCCGCGCGATGAAGTTGGAACATGTCGCGGGTTGCACGGGTTCAACATCCGAAGACGCCGTGCGCGCGCATTTTAATCTACCGCTTGAAGCGATGTTAGACATGGGCGATTTTGCGGGCGGGCTTCTCAAATATATCCGAGCTAATCCAGTACCGCGCGTCACCATTGGTGGTGGCTTTGGCAAGATGGTGAAACTGGCGCAAGGTGCGATGGATTTGCATTCAGGGAGGTCACAAGTTGATTTTGCGTGGCTGGCCGAAAAGGCGCCCGAAGCAATGCGCGCCGAGGTGCTGGCCGCCAACACGGCCCAACAGGTTTCAGAATTGGTCGGCCCTTCGCTCGCAGAAAAAATTGCAGAAGAAGCCTTGCATCATGTAAAGCGCGTGTTGCAAACAAGTTCGGTTGCGGATGTCATTGTTGTCGACCGCGCAGGGAAAATTATAGCTCATGCAAGCTAAGAAAGTTCTGATTTTGGGTGGCACGCGCGATGCGCGGCAACTCGCATTTCGTCTCATCCATGCAGGTCATGATGTAACGACATCTTTTGCGGGCGTGACAGAACATCCGGTTCAGCCCGAAGGTAAAGTGCGTGTCGGTGGCTTTGGCGGCGCCCAAGGCTTGCGCCAATATCTTCAAGCTGAGAAATTTGAAGTGTTGGTTGATGCCACCCATCCCTTTGCCGCGATCATATCTGCCAATGCGGCGGAAGCAGCAGGAGATGTTTTATTGCTGCGTTTGGAGCGCCCAGCTTGGACGGCGCGACCAGATGATCATTGGATCAATGTTGAAAATATCGAAGTCGCAGTTTCGGCGCTTCCTTTGAAAGCTTCCATCATGCTGACAATTGGTCGAAAAGAAATTGAGCCTTTCATCGCACGCGCTGATCTCAAAGGTGTAGCCCGCATGATTGAGCCAACCACAATAGCTTTGCCTCCCAGTTGGATTCTAATCCTCGAACGCCCACCCTTCACATTAGAAAGTGAAATGGCATTGCTCCGCGATCATAGCATCACTCACCTAGTTTCAAAAAATGCGGGCGGAAGCGAAACAGAAACCAAACTTGTTGCCGCGCGAAACTTAAAAATTCCAGTAGTGATGATCGCAAGGCCGTTTAAGCCTGTGGTTACAACTTATTCAACTGTTGAGGCCATTAACACTCATATCTCAAAGCTTGGCAGCAAGACTGGTTAAAGCTAGAGTTAAGCATCAACCCTGAATCGGATTCGTTACATGCGCAAAATCCTCTCCTTCGTTTTCTTATTCGCTACAATGTTCAGCATCGCCTCGGCGTCCACGCTTGATGATGTTAAAAAACGCGGTAAACTTTTGTGCGGCGTGAATTCTGGGCTGCTCGGCTTTGCGCTCAAGGGCGATGATGGCAAATGGGCGGGGTTTGATGTTGATTATTGCCGCGCTGTTGCCGCTGCGGTTTTGGGTGATGCTGAGAAGGTGGATTATGTGCCGCTCACCACCAAGGACCGGTTTGACAGTTTGAAATCGGGTGCTGTGGATATTCTGGCGCGTAACACCACGTGGACAATGGAACGCGAAACCAAAATGCCGTTTCGCTTTGTTGGCATTAGCTATCATGATGGGCAAAGTTTTCTGGTTCCAAAATCAATTGGCGTGAATTCGGTTTTCAATCTGGGGCAGGCGGCAATTTGTTTCCTCTCGGGCACAACAACACAGGCCAATGTCGAAGATTTCTTCCGCGAAAAGGCACTGGCTTTCACACCCGTCACCTTCGGAACGATTGATGAATTGGTGACAGCCTTCCAAGCCAAAGAAGGCGGTAAATGCGATGCCTATTCAGCAGATCAATCGCAGCTCTATGCCGTTCGCTTAAAATTGGCCAAGCCCGATGATTATGTCATTTTACCAGAAGTGATTTCGAAAGAGCCTTTAGGCCCAGCGGTTCGCCAAGGTGACGAGCAATGGTTCAACATTGCGCGTTGGACATTGGCCGCCCTGATCAATGCTGAGGAATTGGGCCTGCGCGGGGCAGGCGTCGATGATGCCAAAGCCAATAGCAAAAAGCCCGATGTGCGCCGTTTGATCGGCCTTGAAGGCACGTTCGGTGCTGACATGGGCCTCGATGCGGAATGGGCAGCCCGTGCCATTAAAGCCGGCGGCAATTACAGCGAAATTTTTGAGCGTAATCTGGGCAAAGGATCAAAGCTTGGCATTGATCGCGGGTTGAATGCGCTGTGGAGCAAGGGCGGGATATTGTATGCTGCGCCGGTGCGGTAGAATTATCTTACCGGAATGAGATGTTTTCTGAACCAGATCTCAAGTTGATTTTCACTTAGATCGCCTGATGCCAAGGCCAGAAAAGTGTTCAAGCGGTCTTCTTTGCTTGCGCCAATTTGATATCCATTGATCAACAAAAAGCTTCGGGATGCCACCAGTGCCGTACGCTTGTTGCCATCAACGAAGGGATGGTTTCTAGCAATTCCGTATGCGTATGCTGCTGCTAAATCAGCTACATCTGGTGTTTCATAAGATGCTTTGTTTTGAGGACGTTGTAAAGCAGATAACAACAAGCCTTCGTCGCGAACGCCCATGCCACCGCCGTGTTCTGCAAGCTGCCGCGCATGCATAGCCAACACAGAATCTGCGGTTAACCATTTAAATGTTTGCATGATTTATTTAGCTAATATGCGCAATACATCGCGGTCTTCGCGCATCACGATTTCGGCTGCTTCCATGATTTCAGCAAATTCGGCTGTGTATGGAGTGAGCAGAATACCGTCAGGTGTTTCAGTCAAACAAAGCGTATCACCTTTGCTTACGCGCAATTTTGCCAACACTTCCTTTGGAAGTGTGATGCCAGTTGAATTTCCAACTGTCGTGACTTTTGCTGTTGCGACATGCTTGTTCATTTGAATTGTCCTTATAACATACGTTATAACATAAAAAACGGAGAATTTCAACCCCCCGTCGAAATCTCCCGCCCACTCGCACCCCATTCCGCCCAGCTGCCGTCGTAGAGTTTCAGATCACCAGCGCCCAATTCAGTCAACGCCAATGTGATGATCGCTGCCGTCACACCAGAGCCGCAGCTGGTGACGATCGGCTTATCCAAGCTTACTTTTGCTTTCTTAAAAATCGATGCAAGATCATTGGGGTGCCGCAGGGTTCCGTTGTTATGCAAAAGGCTCGCATAGTGCACATTTTTAGCACCCGGAATGTGCCCGGGCTTTACACCCTTGCGTGGTTCTGGTTCTTCGCCACGAAACCGGGTGGGCGAGCGCGCGTCGATGATTTGGGCCTTGGTGTTTGGCATTTCTTCAATCGAGATCACCTTCGATCTATCAAGCCTTGCCCAAAAACTTCCAACTGTGTTTAAGACGTTCGCGTCAGACCGTGTCTCGCGTTCCTCGGCCAGCCATTTCTTCAAACCGCCGTCTAAGACGGCAACATTGGCATGGCCAAAGGTCTTAAACATCCACCACGCGCGCGCTGCGGAAAACAGACCAACACTGTCGTAACAAATAATTCTTTTCGCATTGCCCGCACCAAGCTTGCCCACCTCGAAACCAAATTTTTCGGCACTTGGCATCATGTGGGGCAGTTTCGATTCAGTATCTGAAATCGCATCAAGATCAAAAAACTGCGCGCCCGGAATATGTAAAAAGTCAAACTCGGCTTTCGCACTGCGCTTTGTGGCAGGCATATGCCACGAGCAATCGAGAATACAAATATCGGGATCGCTCAAATGATTGGCTAGCCATTCAGTTGAGATCAAATCTCTCACTTTGTAATTTCCTCAAACACCTGCGGTGCTTTCGATTTTGCTTCCAGCCACATGGGCACTGGCAAATTTTTACTGCGCAAGAATTCCGGATTGAAAAGCTTGGAAGCATAGCGCGTGCCATAATCGCAGAGGATGGTCACAATGGTGTGGCCTGGTCCCATTTGTTTGGCAAGCGCCATAGCGCCCGCCACATTCACGCCTGTTGATCCGCCCATGCACAGGCCTTCATGTTCCAGCAGATCAAAGGCAATTTGAATGGCTTCATTGTCATGCACCTGAAATGCATCATCGATCACAGCGCCTTCCAAGTTTGCAGTAATGCGCCCTTGGCCAATGCCTTCAGTGATCGATGATCCTTCGGATTTCAATTCGCCATGTTTGTAAAAGTTATAAAGTGCAGCGCCCATCGGATCGGCCAGCGCAATGCGAATATTTTTGTTATGTTTTTTAAGCGCCATGCTCACGCCAGCCAGCGTTCCACCTGAACCAACAGCGCAGGCAAACCCATCAACCTTGCCATTGGTTTGCGACCAAATCTCTGGCCCTGTGCCTTCAATATGCGCATTGCGATTGGCGATATTATCAAACTGATTGGCCCACACAGCGCCCATGGCCTTGGCCAAGCGACCCGAATATCTCACATAATTGTTCGGGTTCTTATAAGGCACCGCAGGCACTTCAATGAGTTCCGCACCCAGCTGGCGTAATACATCTTTCTTCTCTTGGGCTTGCGTATCGGGGATCACGATGACAGTTTTAAAGCCCATGGCATTGGCCACTACACATAAGCCGATGCCTGTGTTGCCAGCCGTACCTTCAACAATTGTCCCGCCCGGTTTCAATTCACCGCGCTTGATCGCATCTTTAATTATAAATAGCGCTGCACGGTCTTTCACCGATTGGCCGGGGTTCATGAATTCGGCTTTGCCGAGTATCGTACAACCCGTCAGCTCCGATGCTTTGCGCAATTGAATGAGGGGCGTGTTGCCAATGGCATCAATAACATTGTGGCGAATATCCATGGGCAACTCCTTGTGAAAACATAAATTGCCCTAGATCAGCATCAAATGCAAAGGGCTGATCATGTGCATGACCAGCCCTTCAAATTTGGCTCCCCGAGCTGGACTCGAACCAGCGACAATTCGATTAACAGTCGAATGCTCTACCAACTGAGCTATCAGGGAATATGTTGAGCGCTATAGCAGATGATATTTAACGCGCAAACCCTAAATTTTACTTTCTTCTAAGGTGCTGAAAATTGCATTATTGACACTATATAACTGGTTTGGGGAGAACGCATGGCACGCCACATCAAATTTGCAGGTTTTAACGTCCGCGTTCCGGCCCATCCATTGTTGCGGGCAGCGTTGGGAATAGCGCTGGTATTTGGTGGCATATTTAGCTTTTTGCCGATCCTCGGCGTTTGGATGTTGCCGTTGGGACTGATTATTCTTTCGATTGATTCTGCGTTGATCAGAAGGTTTCGTAGAAAATCGACAGTCCGTTTGGGGCGCTGGCTTTTGCAGCGATGGCCCAATTTTGCGCGCCGCGTTGGTTTTGGCGTGGCAGCTTGATATTTGAAGGAAATTTGGAGGCCTCGCCCAGAATCGAACTGGGATGCAAGGATTTGCAATCCTCTGCGTAACCACTCCGCCACGAGGCCTCTTTTGGTGGTCGGCGGGTTATAAGCACAGAAGATTAAAGAAACAACACCATGTTTGAGCTTTCAATAACTAATTGCATTGAGGGTTAGTGGCGCGGTCGAAAGTTAATTTGCACCAAATTCAAATGAATGCATTTAGGCTGAACAAAAACCAGATTTCATGGACTTTTCTGAGTGAAGCAGCTAAGTGGAGCAATCAAAACGTTAATGGAAAAGCCATGCTCAATTTCGCTCAAGCCCGCACGAATATGGTCGACAGTCAACTTCGCCCCAACGGCGTAACGGATGGCCGGATATTGGATGCGATGCAATCGGTCATGCGCGAAAATTTTGTTGGGCGGGCTCAGCAATCACTCGCCTATATGGATGGTGATGTGGCTTTAAACGAAGCCATAGTTGGCCCGCGTTTTCTCATCGAACCGATGGCATTTGCGCGTATGCTGCAAGTTGCAGAGTTAGATCCAAGCGACCGCGTGTTGGATGTAGGCGCTGCTTCTGGCTATGGTGCTGCAGTGCTGTCTAAACTGGTTTCGCACGTTATTGCTCTCGAGCAAGACGCAGGCTTGGCCACTCTTGCGCGGCAAAATCTCGCAGGGTTGGCAAATGTTGGTATCGTTGAAGGCAGCCTTGCCCAAGGTTCTCCAAGTTCAGAATTGTTTGACTTAATCGTTATTGAAGGTCGCATTGATGAAGTGCCTAATGAACTGTTTTCTCAGGTGAAAGACGGTGGGCGCGTGGTGGCTGCAATAGGCACACGTGATAACGCGAAATGCTGTGTTTACAGCATATCAGGACATACCCACACAAAACGTGCAGCCTTTGACATTTCTGTTGCGGCCTTGCCTAGCTTTGGAAAACCAAAAACGACGTTTGCTTTTTAACCCAATCCGACCTATATCGGATTGTAATAGGGGTGAAGACGTAACACCTGATTCCGCAACTGGGTTTTCACCCTGTCATACGGTGTTCAGAGTTGAAGCGCGGTCGAACACCTCAGGGATGGCAGAACGGGTGTATAGAGGTAATTAGATTGCAGATTCATGTTCGTATGCGCGCCCTATTGTTGGGCGCTATTGCTGTTTTTGCTTTGGCAAACACATCATCGGTTTTAGCAGAAACGCTGGCTCAGGCCATGTCTAGCGCTTACCACAATAACTCCACACTTGAATCTGAGCGTGCTGCTTTGCGCGCGACAGATGAAAATGTTCCGCAGGCTCTCTCCGGTTGGCGTCCCACGATTACCGCGAATGAAAGCGTTACTCACACTTGGACAGATACTTCAATCCCATTGGGAACTAAGGGTGAGGCCACCCGGGGTGATCTATCAATTACATTAAGCCAACCAATTTTTAGAGGCTTCAAAACAGTTGAATCAACCGCTGTTGCGGAAGCGCAAGTGAATGCGGGGAGGCAGAATCTTTTGGTTGTCGAGCAGACAACGCTATTTAATGCCATTCAAGCCTATATGAATGTTATTCAATTTCGGCAAATCCTGGGTTTGCGCCAAAAAAATGTTAATGTTTTGCAGAAGCAATTGAATGCGACCCAAGCGCGTTTTAACGCTGGCGAATTGACGCGCACTGATGTTTCGCAAGCCCGCGCAACGTTGAGCGGTTCGCAGGGTCAGTTAGCAATTGCAGTCGCGAACGTGAAAGCAGCGGAGGCTAATTTTCTACAGATCGTTGGCCATTCTCCTGGAAAACTTGCAGTGCCACGCTTGGCACCTCGTCCTCGCAGTTTGAATGAGGCCCAGTCAATTGCCCAACAGACTAATCCTAACATCCTTTTCGCGGCGCAAGTTCAAGATGCTTCCGAACATCAAATTGGCGTTATTGGTGGCGATTTGTTGCCGCAATTTGGTGTTTCAGCTTCTGCAAGTCTCGACCGTAATTTCAATAATGATCAATATACTGCCGTTGGCACAATTCAGGGCTCCTTGGTAGTGCCGATTTATGAAGCTGGTCGGACCTATTCCAGTGTGCGGCAAGCTAAGGAAACGGCCAGCCAGAACCGTCTTAAGGTTGTATCCGCTGTACGAAATGTTCGTGAGAGCGTGACGAACGCTTGGAACAATATTATATCGACGGGCCAAGGGCTTGCGTCTGCCCGGTCTCAAGTTGCAGCTTCACGCTTGGCCCTTGATGGTGTTCAACAGGAATATCAAGTTGGCTCTCGGTCAACCATTGAAGTGTTGAACGCTGAACAAACACTTGTGGGCTCTGAAATTTCGCAAGTGACAGCCCAGCATGATCAAGTTATCGCGTCTTATTCACTCTTGGCTTCAATGGGGCACCTCACGGCTCGGCATCTTGGCATTGGTGGGCTCTATGATCCGAAGGACCACTATAATGATGTGCGTAACAAGTGGATCGGTCTTGACGCTGAAAGTGGTGAGTTGCAGTAAGCCTTTGTGTACATTGTATGTGAGATGACGTAGAGTTTCACATCTCAAGTGCGAACGCAAATAAGGGGCCTTTCGTTCCGTGACCGTTGAACCACGCGTAGAAGAATTATTAGCGTCGATCCGCAAGGCCATTGATGATGACTTGGGTGGTATTTCTGCGCCGCCTTCCACCAAAACATCCGGCAACTCACAGGGTACGTTGATGCGCGGTGCGCTTCGCGAAATGCGCGTAAATTTTGATCCCAGCGCAGCTGGCCGCGAGCAAGCTGACGGTGAAATTTCGCAATTGCGCGAACGCATCGGGCGCAGTCGCAGTGATTCAGCTTTTGCAATAAGCCCGCCTAGCCCGAAACCTCACGTGCCACGTGCGTCGCTGGCACCAGAACCAACCAAACGTAACGGCATTGGCAGCATCTTGTCTGGTGAGATATCGCGCCCCGAACTGCCGCCGCGTCAGCCGCCCGTTTTGCGCCAGACTTACGTTGAAGAAGCGCCGCGCTATGTTGAACCACCTGTCTATGAGCCTGAATATCTGGAGCAGGCATGGGATGAACAGGCTGAACCCGAACACCAACAAGAATATTATGAACCGGCTTATGCCCCTCAGCCCTCGCAAGGCGCGTTGGTTTCACCCAGTACTGCTTATTCCGCGCAGAATTCATTTCAGCAATTGTCCGATGCCATTATGGCCCGCGCTTCAGGCGACCGTGGCATTGAAGATATCACTCAGAATTTGTTACGCGGCATGCTCAAAACTTGGCTGGATGATAATCTGCCGCAACTGGTTGAAAAACTGGTGCGCGAAGAGATTGAGCGCGTGGCGAGACGGGGAAGATAATTCTCTCTTCTTTTTCCGTCATCCCAGCGCAGGCTGGGATCCAGCTAGCCACATCATCTATTTTGACCGAAGAAAGCTGGATGCCAGCCGTCGCTGGCATGACGGCATTTTAACATCAATTTCCGCACCTGTTGCGCCAATCGCGCGTCTAGTGTTTAAGCCCTTCAAACTCACTTAAATTAAAGAATCCCTTCAATGACTCTCGACACAAAATTCGTTCCCGCCGAAATGGAAGCCCGTCTGTATAAGCAGTGGGAAGAGGGTGGTTATTTCAAGCCGGGCCGCAAGCCAAACGCCAAGCCTTTTACCATCGTCATTCCGCCGCCCAACGTCACAGGCTCGCTGCACATGGGCCATGCACTCAACAACACCATTCAAGATGTTTTAGTGCGCTTTGAGCGCATGCGGGGCAGGGATGTTCTCTGGCAACCGGGCACTGACCATGCAGGCATCGCCACACAAATGGTAGTGGAACGCCTGCTTGCCAAAGAAAATAAAACTGACCGCAAAACCATGGGCCGCGAAGCTTTTCTCAAACGCGTGTGGGAATGGAAAGAGGAATCTGGCGGCATCATCACACAACAGCTCCGCCGCTTGGGTGCATCCTGTGATTGGAGTCGTGAACGCTTCACCATGGATGAAGGCCTCAGCAAAGCGGTGCGCAAAGTATTCGTGCAGCTCTATAAAGAGGGGCTGATTTATAAAGACACGCGATTGGTCAATTGGGATCCCGTTTTCGAAACCGCGATCAGCGATCTTGAAGTTGAGACTCGCGAAACCAAGGGTGCCATGTGGTCATTCGCCTATCCGTTGGTCGATGGTGAAATTGATGGTCTGAAAGAAATCGTCATTTCCACCACGCGCCCCGAAACCATGTTGGGTGATGGCGCGGTAGCAGTGCATCCTTCTGATGAGCGCTATAAAAATCTTGTTGGAAAATATGTGTGGCTTCCCATTGCCAACCGGAAAATCCCCATCATCGCCGATGAATATCCCGATCCAGAATTTGGCACGGGTGCTGTGAAGATTACAGGCGCGCATGATGAAAACGATTTTCATGTGGCCAAGCGCAATAACATTCCGCTCATCATGTTGATGGACAAAAAAGCGCGGATGATTTCCACGCCCGAAAACCATGTGCCCGAACGCTACAACGGCGTTGATCGTTATAAAGCGCGTGAAATGGTGCTGGCCGAAATTGAAGAGCTTGGTTTTTACCGCGGCAAAGAAGAGAAAATGATTCCGCAGCCCTTCGGTGATCGCTCCAATGTGGTCATCGAGCCGATGCTGACCGAGCAATGGTATGTGAATGCGGGCGAACTCGCGAAGCCTGCAATCGCTGCCGTAAAAAACGGCGATACCAAATTTGTGCCTGCCAATTGGGATAAAACTTATTTCGAATGGATGAACAACATCCAACCCTGGTGCATCTCGCGCCAACTCTGGTGGGGCCATCAGATTCCAGCTTGGTATGGCGATGACGGAAAAATTTACGTCGAAGAAACTGAAGAACACGCGCAAGCCGCCGCTGGGCCAAATGTAAAACTCACACGCGATGAAGACGTGCTCGATACGTGGTTCTCATCGGCCCTCTGGCCGTTCTCTACGCTTGGTTGGCCAGAGCAAACGCCAATCCTCAAGCGCCATTATAAAACCGATGTGCTGGTCACAGGGTTCGACATCATTTTCTTCTGGGTCGCCCGCATGATGATGATGGGCCTGCATTTCATGGATGGCGAAGTGCCGTTTGAAACGGTCTACATTCATGCTCTGGTGCGTGACGAAAAGGGCCAGAAAATGTCGAAGTCCAAGGGCAATGTCATTGACCCATTGGAATTGATCGACGAGTTCGGCGCTGACGCATTGCGCTTCACCATGGCTGCGATGGCTGCTCAAGGCCGTGATCTCAAGCTCGCCAAATCGCGCGTGGAAGGTTACCGCAACTTCGCCACCAAGCTGTGGAACGCGGCGCGTTTTGCAGAAATGAATGGCGTGGCGAAAGATGAAAATTTCGATCCCGTCGCTGCCCGCGTCACCGTCAATCGCTGGATTGCAGGTGAAGCCGCGCGCTGCCGTGACCTCGTCACCAAAGCCATCGAAGACCACAAATATAATGAAGCCGCCAGCGCGCTTTATCAGTTCGCATGGAATGTGTATTGCGATTGGTATGTGGAGTTGATCAAGCCGATTTTAACGGGAACCGACGAGACCGCCAAAGCCGAAACCCGCGCCTGCGCCGCATGGGCGTTTGAGCAAATCCTCGTCTTGCTGCACCCCTTCATGCCCTTCATCACCGAAGAGTTGTGGAGCAAAACCGCGTCGCGCTCTGGTATGTTGATCGACGCCAGCTGGCCCACATACATTGGCCTCGGCGATGCCGCAGCCGATGCCGAAATGAACTGGGTCATCCGCCTCATTTCCGAAATCCGCTCGGTGCGCGCCGAAATGAATGTGAACGCCGGTGCCAAAATCCCATGCGTGATTGTGGGCGCTGCCCAAGAAGCACGTATGCGCACCGCCAACTGGGAAGCTGAAATCATGCGGCTGGCAAGATTGAGTTCGCTGGTGTTCGAAGACTCCGTTCCCCCCCAATCCGCCCAAATCCCGCTCGATGAAGCCACAGTGGCACTGCCACTCGAAGGCATGATCGACTTCACCGCCGAACGTGCGCGGCTCAATAAAGAGCTCGAAAAAATCGCCAAGGATATGGGCGGCATCGATGGTCGCTTGAACAACCCAGGCTTCGTCGCCAAAGCGCCACCAGAAGTGCTGGTCGAAAGCCGCGAGTTGAAGGCGCAGTTGGAAGAGAAGAAGGCGAAGGTGCTTGAGGCGTTGAAGAGGCTGGGGTGAGCAATTTGACTTTCGTAATCAGCGTATACGGAGAACGATAGATGGCCGCAAAAGTACCAATACGCTTGTCGATTATTGAGATATTAAGACTTGTGTTTCTGGCGATTTTCTACCCATCACGGTTTCAAGAGGAGGAAGCAGCTGATTGCAAGACACTTGAAACGCGCCCAAATGCGGATCTCATTCGTGTTAATATAGTTCGCAGTTCATACTTCGAATCATTTATTTTCGTGTTGACGGCGGTGGTGGTTGGGTGGTTCACCGCAAAAATTTCTCAATTTATGTGGGTTCAAAATAGACCTTTTGCTATAGGACTTGCTATTGTTGGCACTGCGATCCTGTTATGGGCAACCGTCGCTGTAAAGGGATGGGAGGTTGCCTCATTTTCAACTGTGACGCTTGGAGAGAGGCTAAACATTTGGGTATTTCGATTTCTCTACTGGCTAGGCACTATGCTACTTATCGCTGCAATATTTCTGGGATGAATTTCGTACGGCGGCTTATGTCAACTTCAGAAACATAGACTTTATAGCTTCCGTGTCGCGCTGAATCGCGGATAAAGTCTAGTAGTCGTGGAACTCCAGCACGCTGCTGCCAGAGCGCAGTCAGCCCTTCGGGCAGCTCCCCGGCAAAGCTGGTAGGAGCGTGTTGATTTTAAGTTTTGAATTTGTTGGACGCTAAGGGCGGTCTATCAACATCACGCTCCACCAGCTTGCTGGTGGGGTGAGCTTACGCGAACGCCGAAGGACTGAGGGGGTTCTTTGGTTGAAATATTTGATTTACAATACCCCCATGCATTGCTTCCTCATCGACCGCATTCAAACGCCTATCGGAGACATGATCCTTGTGGCGCGTGATGGCGCTTTATTGTTGCTTGAGTTTGAGGACGCCACAGGCCGTGTGGAACGCGAGATGAGGCAACGCTTCAAAAGCCATGAATTGCAACAATCCGAAAACCCGTTTGGCTTATCCGAAATCATGCGGGACTATTTCAGCGGTAACATTCATGCAATCGACACTATCCTCACCGATGGTGGCGGCACGTCTTTTGAGAAATCAGTCTGGGCCGAACTCCGCAAAATCCCCACGGGCACCACGGTCTCTTACGGCTCCATTGCTCGTAAACTTGGCGACATTAATATGAGCCGCGCGGTGGGCACAGCCAATGGGCGCAATCCCATTGCCATCGTTGTTCCTTGCCACCGCGTGATTGGAGCTGATGGTTCGATGACCGGCTATGGCGGCGGCATTGCCCGCAAAGAATGGTTGCTTCGCCATGAAGGCGCGTTGCTGGTTTGAGCAAAAAGGCGTGAGCGTCCCCACGAACCAGTTTGCACCAGCTTTGAAATTTTATAGGCAAAATTTCGAAAATCCGTCTTCACAATATCAAACAGCAGGGCCGCTGACTTAAACGACCGAACTGATATATAATCCTAATATAAGAACAAGTCAAGAACTTTTTTGAATTTTCTTTTTGGCGGTTTTGCGGTTGCGCAGAACATGCTCGTGTTCTTTGTCATACAAGGCGGAATCCCTGAATTCTGTATGGCCTAAAACAGGCCCAACCAAGATCAAAGCCGTGCGTGTAATTTTGGCTTCCTTCACCTTTTTGGCAATTGTCGAAAGCGTGCCGTGGATGAATTGCTCATCGGGCCAAGTGACGCGGTAGGCCACTACCACCGGGCAGTCCGCGCCGTAATGCGGGGTCAACTCGCGTTCGATATGGCCGAGGTTACGGATTGACAGGTGAATGGCCAGCGTGGCTTTTGATGCACCCAGCAGCGCCAGTTCTTCGCCGGGTGGCATGGGTGAGGCCTGCATTGTGGTTCGCGTCAAAATCACAGTCTGGGCGATTTCCGGCAACGTGAATTCAGTTTTCAAAGCAGCCGCCGCCGCCGCAAAAGCAGGCACACCGGGCGTTACATCATATTCGATTCCCAGTGTATCGAGTCTTCGCATCTGTTCAGCAATTGCTCCGTACAAGGACGGATCGCCGGAATGGACACGCGCCACATTTTGATTTTGCGAATGCGCCATTTTGATTTCATCGATGATCTGGTCGAGATGAAGCGGGGCCGTATCGACCACGCGTGCGCTTTCAGGAGCAGCCTTCACAATTTCTTCCGGTACCAAAGATCCCGCATATAAACACACGGGGCAGGATTGAATAAGTTTCAATCCGCGAACCGTAATTAAATCTGCAGCGCCAGGGCCAGCGCCGATAAAGTGTACTTTCATTTTGCATCCATTTTTTTAGCGTAACCGCGCGGCGTGTAAGCATAAGTTTTGCCATCGCCACGGGTGATTGATTTTGATTGCGACGAGCCGACCATGACGAGGGTCAGCATATCGACCTCTTCAGGATTGAACTCCGAAAACTTCCGTATACGGACGTTCTCCTCAGGTCGCCCCAGATTGGTGGCGACAACTACTGGTGTATCAGGAGGACGGTGATTTTTCAGAATTGCAAAAGCTCGTTCTAATTGGTCCCGGCGCTTAAGGGAACGTGGGTTGTAAAAAGAAATCACAAAATCTCCCTCCGCCGCCGCCTTGATGCGTTTTTCAATCGCCTCCCAAGGTGTGAGCAAATCGGAAAGTGAGATGCAGCAGAAATCATGCCCGATCATTGCGCCAGCTTTGGCTGAAGCCGCTTGGAATGCAGAGATGCCAGGGTGCACTTCAATTGCTATGCGGCAAGGCTCACGGTCAATCAATTCATAAACCAAAGCCGCCATTGCATAGATCGCAGCATCACCGGAACAAACAAGAGCAACACGCTTGCCTTGCTTGGCGAGTTCGATGGCATGACGGCAACGAGCTTCTTCATCTCCGAGGGGGAAGCGGTGTTCGGTTTGGCCACTATGCGCGTCGCTGATTAAATCCAAGTAGAGTCCATAGCCAACCCAATCGGTTGCATACCAAATTAAGTAATTGACTTCCGGGCTTCTTGTTTCAGGGCTACCTGGTCCAATCCCTACAATCATAAGAGAACCAGCTGCTTTTCCGCGCGTTTCAAGGATCGGTTTAGGGGCACGCGCAATTGCGCAAGTGGCGCGATTGGATTTTGCTTTAGGTACAACCAAAACTGAATCTGGCCCCGCTGCTGCCAAAGCTGAAGCTTCCGCTACACTAGGCGTTCCTACCTCATCACAGACGATTTCAGAAGGATTGGCAACCCGATGCACAACTGCATTGAGCTCGTCCGCGCTGAAAAATCTGGTTCTTTCTGACAGACCACAGATTGCTGGTTCATCTTCTTTGAGATCAATTGATGCGTAAACAGCAATACTCGCACGTGCGAGGTTATGGTCTCGGAGAGTCTTATCTATAAGTTCTTGAACTTCTTCAATCGAGGTTCCTCGCTCGCAACCAACTCCAACTGCTAGAGTCATCGATGTAAAAACGAGATGCTCGTCGCTGCCTACCAAGTCTTGATCTGTAATTGTTATTTTGAGCCTAGCATCGTTCGACTGTGGCAATTCTGAAAGCCACGGAGCGTTTCCGTAAATCGTAACACTTTCACCATCCAACAACGATGTTGAAAATTTCTTGTAATCATCATCATTAAAATTTTGCAAATAAAATCCGTCGGGCGAAATATCAAGTGGAGTCCCCGATTTGAAGTACGATGCAGTTCCACCAAAGGTAACTCGTTGCCACCCCAATTTTTCTTCAATCGTTTTTGCAAGTGTAGTTGCTCCATGGCTAATACCAAGCAGCGGAACCACAAAGCGTCCATCATAAGATGTTACAACAACCGGCGGATCATCAAATTTACTCTCTAAGAAAGGAGCTAATGCTCGGATAACGATGGGAGCTGCAATATTTGTTACAATTGGTCTTCCTGATCTAAAAGCAGCTTGAAGTGCTGGAACAACATTTTCACCCCTTGCAAGTATTAGTTCCCCGTCAACAGCTTTTGAAAGCTTTGAGGGCACGCCGTTATGATCGCCGCGACCAATGACAACTGGTTGCAAAGATTTTTTCATCTCATTGCCTCACAATAATAGTTGTAAAATAGGGCAGGGCGTCGCCTTCGATATTTTCGACGGCGGTGATTTTTTGATTTTCGTGCGTGGCGTTTTCGATGGCCGTGGATTTTGACAGCAGGCCGAGTTCAGCCAGAATCAGTTTCACTTTCCCAAAATGCCGTCCCACTTTTATAATGGCCACGGCCTGGCTCATGGCGAGTTCAAAATGCAATTTGTCTTCGGGCAATGTGGCAGGCAAAACTTTCAACACATCGTTGCGTGCCACCAAAGGTTGGCCAATTGCTGCGGCTGCGGCGGTGATTGAAGTGACGCCGGGCACCACTATGGTTTCGTACTTCGCAGCCAAGCGTTCAAAAATATACATGAAGCTGCCATAGAAGAAGGGATCGCCTTCGCACAGCATGATAACATCTTTGCCCGCATCAAGGCTCGCCGCGATTTCCACGGCACCTTTGTCATAGGCTGCCTCACCAGGTTCGCGTTCCACGCGCATGGGCATATCGATGGCAATTTCAGTTGTGCCCTCGGCGATGAATGGTTTGGCGATATCTCTTGCGGTTGAGTCTTTTCCATTGGCGCAGAGATAGGCAATCACATCGGCAGTTGAAATCAAGCGCCAAGCTTTCACCGTCATCAATTCAGGATCACCTGGGCCGACGCCAACGCCATAGAGCGTTCCGGTCATGGCTTTGTTACTTTCCATTGAACAACGGACATTCTTGGTTTCATCGCACGGTAAGGGCCAACGGCACTTAAAACAGAAACATCCATCCGCACCAATTCACCACCGTGTTTTTCCTGCAAATCATACAGATGCATTTCACCTTCGATGGTTACAACATTGGCCACCATGCGTCCGCCGGATTTCAGTTTTTCCCAAGCGGTTTCAAAAACCCCAGCAATTCCAACCCCTCCGCCGATGAACACAGCATCAGGTGCACGTAGACCATCCAAAGCTTCCGGCGCTTTGCCCGCGATGATATTTAATCGTGGTGTGCCGAGTTGATCGGCATTGGTGGCGATCATCTTCAAGCGGTCTTCGTTATGCTCAATGGCAATCGCCTCACAGCCGCGCGCCACCCTCATCCATTCAATCGACACCGATCCGCAACCTGCACCAATGTCCCACAGCACTTGGTCTGGGGCAGGGGCAAGGGCTGCGAGTGTGGCGGCGCGCACTTCGCGCTTGGTCAATTGGCCATCATGGATAAACGCATCATCTGGCAAACCCGCAACGCGTGAGAAAATTTTCGCTTGTGCCCCTGTGATACACTGAACCGCCAAAACATTGAGCGGTGACCAATCGAGATTTGGATTTGTGTTAGCGGTGAAGTTGCTGATGCGCTCACCAGCGCCGCCCATATTTTCGAGAACGGTGATTTTGCTGTTCTCAAAACCGCGCGCAATCAGTCGGCGGCAAACTTCTGCAATCGAAGTCCCATCCTCAGTGAGAATAAGCAAACGCGCATTTGGCTGAATGAAGGTTTCCACATTCGCAGCGGGCCTTCCATGAATGGTGAAGCAATCGCAATCTGGTAGTGACCAACCCATCCGTGCAGCCGCCAACGAGAAGGCCGAGACTTGTGGGATGATGGTCATCTCATCAAAGGGGATGAACTCCAGCAGCTTGCGCACAATGCCAAAATTCATCGGGTCGCCTGTGGCCAAGATCACAGTGTTGCGGCCTGCGAGTGGTTTGATTTGTTCAATGACAGCGGAGAAAGGTTGTGGCCATTCGTGGATTTGGGCTTTGGTCTTTGGCAGAAAACTCAAAAGCCGCGTTGAACCGACAATGACATCGGTTGATTTAATAGCAAGGCGTGCGCGATTGGAAAGACCTTCCCAACCATCTTCACCCATGCCTACGATAGTCAACCACTTGTTCATTTGCCGACTCCAATTTCCGTCATTCCCGCGAGGGCGGGAATCTTTGTTTTGGTTGCAACGAAACACAGATACACGCCTTCGTGCGTATGACGAGTTTTAGCGTCCAGAATTTCCAATGACATCAATTTACACTCGTTAATGCGTTGACGACGGATGAAGCCATGGCGGAGCCACCTTTGCGGCCTTTGATTGTGGCAAATGGAAGCCCACGTGGATTTGCAATTAGTTCCTGCTTACTTTCTGCTGCGCCTACGAAGCCGACTGGCATTCCAACGATGCAAGCGGGTTTGACCGAGCCCGCATCAATCATTTCAAGAAGTGCGAATAAAGCTGTGGGAGCATTACCGATTACCACAATTGAGTCTTCGAGATTTTCTTTCCACAATTGGGTGGACGCGGCTGTTCGGGTGATTGATTGTGCAATGCCGATTTCGCGCGCGCGTGGATCGTTCAGTGTGCAGATGATTTTGACACTTTCAGGAAGTTGCCGCGCGATGATGCCATGGTGCACCATTTCCACATCGACGAGGATGGGGCGCTTATTTGCAAATGCCTTGCGCGCTGCGGAAGTGAAATCTTCAGTGATCATAAGTTCTGAAACGATTTCCGGCATGCCACAAGAATGAATAATGCGAACTGCGATGTCTTGTGCATCGCGAGGAATAGAGGATAAATCAGTTTCGCTTCGAATGATTTCGAAGGAGCGAGCATAGATTTCTGCTGGATTGCGGAGATAGTTAAGCATATCTCAAATCCCCAACACCCGTCATTCCCGCAAAAGCGGGAATCTCTATTTTGGTGGCCAAAAAACGCAGATTCCCGCATTCGCGGGAATGACGTTCTATTTGGGGACGTGCCATTCCCACTTATCTACCCTTCATGCTTTTCGGCCCCAGCGGATGATCAGCATGCGGATAGATCGCGTGGGTGTGGCCATCGTCGTGAGAATGCTCGTGGTCATGCTCATGTGGCTTTGATACCAGTTTGAACGGCCCATCTTGGCAAAGCCCGGTGCAATTTCCTTGGGAATCACACTTCAAACATTCCTTAGCGCTCATGCCTTCCACATGATGATGATGGCTTTCTTGAACTGCGCCCACTTCAGCTTCAAAGCCCAAAACTGCTGTGCGATATTTGCACATCTGGCAATTCATCGCGATGTCGCCAGTGATGATCTGTTCAATGCGTTCAACAAAAGTTTCAACCACGGCGGGGTGATCGTTCAAATATGGCGCTTTCAGGAATTCAACATTCGGGTGGTTTGCGGCCACGGCATCAGCGGCCATATAAATGCGTTGGACGAGAACACCGGTGAACAGGAAGTAAGGAAACACGATGATGCGTTTGAAGCCAAGCTTGGTCACATGTTCCAACGCTGGTTCCACCAGAGGGAAGGTGACGCCGGAATAAGCCACTTCACCCCAGCCAAAGCCAAAGCCTTCCCACAATATGCGCATGACCTTTGCGACATTAGAATTAGCATCAGGGTCTGATGCGCCACGGCCGACGACCAGCAGGAGGGTTTCATGTTTCTCGACATGCGTAGGCGCCGCATCAATCGCCTCTTGAATGCGGTCGCCAGCGGCCCGCATCATTTTGGGGTCAATGCCCAGCTCTTTGCCGTAATCAATGCGAAGATCATTTTGCGCGGCATAGGCATTGAGCACTGACGGAATATCATTCTTGGCGTGGCCTGCGGCAAACAACATGCCCGGCACGGCAAGCACGCGGGTCACGCCTTTTTCTTTCAGGATATCAAGCCCGGTGCGGATGATGGGCGTCGCAAATTCGAGATAACCGAATTCAACTGGATAATGCGGCAGGCGCTTTTTCAAATGTTCTGAAAGATTAGCAAATTCAGTAACGGCCTTGCGGTTGCGGCTGCCATGGCCACAGAGCATAACGCCGAGTTTTTCAGCTTTGGGATTGGTCACGTTCAAACCCCCATCTTTTCGTTACCCCTGCGAAGGCAGGGGTTCAGCTTGTTTAGCAGAGTGCGCGTGAATAGAAGCTGGATCCCTGCCTTCGCAGGGATGACGGTTGAGGTGTGGTGTTTCATATCCATGTTGCCTTCCAAGTAAAAAGAGCCCCCAAAACTGAGGTGGAAGGCAGCTCCGTCTTGGCCCCTGAATGGGTTGGCCGCACCGGAATGGCTTTCAGTCCCTGAATGGGAACGCTGCTAGAAATCGTGGTTTAGGCGAATGGGGCAAGAGGGGCAAGGTTGAAAGCGGCATTTGAGAAACGTCCTCGCCCGCTTCTTGAGAGGGAGAGGAAAGGGGACCGCGAGCGAAGCGAAGTGGGATAGGTGAGGGATGCTAAAACTCAATCCCCGCCTGTGCCTTTACGCCTGATCTGAACGGATGTTTAATCATTTCCATTTCCGTCACCAAATCGGCCAGCTCAATCACTTCATCACGGGCATTGCGGCCTGTGATGATGATGTGTTTATCCATTGGGCGGGCTTTCAGAACGTCCAACACCTCTTCGAGTGGCAGGTAGTCATAGCGCAGCACGATGTTGAGTTCATCTAACATCACCAAGCGATAACTCGGATCGGCGATCATGCGTTTGGCTTCTTCCCAGCCTTCTCTGGCATGGGCGATGTCGCGGTCGCGGTCTTGGGTTTCCCAGGTGAAGCCTTCGCCCATGGCTTTGATGGTGACGAGGTCTGGAAATTTTTCGAGCACTGTGCGCTCGCCTGTGCCCCATGCGCCTTTAACGAACTGAATGACGCCTGAGCGCATCCCGTGGCCCACATGGCGGAAGACCATGCCGAAGGCGGCGGTGGATTTGCCTTTGCCTTTTCCAGTATGGACAATCAGCAGCCCACGCTCAATGGTTTTACCCGCCATGATTTTATCACGTGCAGCTTTTTTCTTGGCCATTTTTTCGTTGTGGCGGGCTGAGTCTTTTTCGAGTTCTTCGGTCATGTTTGCAGGCCTTTCAAAACATCATAGGCGGAGTTAAGGCGCGGTTGCCAGAGGTTCCTTGCGATGGCCTCTTCAAGGCGCGCGGCAATTTCTTTCAATGCATCGGGATTATTATTTGCAATGAAACCCCGCGTTTCATCATCGGCGATAAAGGCATCATAGGCCAAATCAAAATGATGGGTTTTCACAGCGCCAGTGGTGGCGGCGAAGGCGAACATGTAATCGACTGTCGCTGCAATTTCGAATGCGCCTTTATAACCGTGGCGTTTGACGCCATTGATCCATTTAGGGTTTACGACGCGACTGCGCATGACGCGGCTGATTTCCTCTTCGAGTGTGCGGATCACGGGGCGTTCGGGACGGCTGTGATCATTGTGATAGACGCGGGGCTGCGCTCCGGATTGGGTTTCGACTGCCGCACTCATGCCGCCTTCGAATTGATAGTAATCATCAGAGTCGAGCAAATCATGTTCGCGGTTGTCTTGGTTGTGGATCACGGCTTCGATGCCCGCAAGACGGCGTTTAAAAGTAGTCTCATCATTTTCCCCCATGGCTTTTGCCCCATAAGCATAGGCGCCCCAGATCACATAAGCTGCGGCGAGATCGGCTTTGGTGTCCCAGATTTTTTCGTCGATCAATGCTTGTAAGCCTGCGCCATAAGCGCCGGGCTTTGCGCCGAAGATACGGTGGGTGTCGTGGTAGGCAACCAGCGGATTATCTTCTACAGGTTCGTCGAGGGCCGCCACGGCGCGGAGTGCCTTGTCGAGCAATTCGATTTGAGTGGGGAACGCGTCGCGGAAGAAGCCACTGATGCGCAATGTGACGTCCACACGTGGGCGGGCCAGTTTTGCCATTGGGATAATTTCATAACCTGTCACGCGCCAACTGGCTGAATCCCATACGGGTTTTGCACCGATCAAGGCCATGGCTTGGGCGATGTCGTCTCCGCCCGTGCGCATATTGGCTGTTCCCCAAGCTGAAAGACCAACGTTTTTAAGATGTCGGCCCGTATCTTGGAAGTGGCGCTTGAGGAGTTCTTCGGCAGATTTCTGACCGAGCGTCCATGCCGTTGGCGTTGGCACCGTGCGGTTATCGAGGGAAAAGAAGTTTCGACCTGTGGGCAGAACGTCGAGGCGACCTCGGGTGGGCGCGCCTGAGGGGCCAGGGGCAACGCGATTTCCGGCGAGGCCGTTGAGAAGGGCGGCGATTTCATTGGGGCCGGAAGCGCCGAGGGCGGGGCGGATGGTGGTTAGGATGCTATCCAATACTTCTTTTAACCCGTCATTCCCGCGCAGGCGAGAATCTGCGTTTGCACTGATCAACGCAGATTCTCGCCTGCGCGGGAATGACGATATTATCGATTGAGCGTATATCTCTAATCGCTCTATCGCATCACCGTTGGTGCGCCACGGAGCGGCGATGATTTGGAGGAGTTCGGCGGGCTTTGCGCCTTTGTAGGGTTCGGCCATGGGAGCGGTTAGCGGGTCAAATCCTTTCATGCCGAAATCTTGGGCGAGGGCGCGAATCAGGGACGCATCTCCCCTTTCGCCTAGTCCGCGCGGCACGCGGGTGAGGGCGACAAGGAGATCGGTCTCCTGTTGGCCTGTGGGTGACTTGCCCAAGATGTGAAGGCCGTCGCGGATTTGAGCTTCTTTCAAATCGCAGAGGAACGAGTCGAGCTTTTGCAAGTCGCTGTCATCGGTGCCGCTGAGGTCTGCATCTTTGTCGAGTTTAGTAGAAGCCGTAAGATCAAAAATTTGTTGGCGCAGTGTGGCGATGCGGCGTTGGTCCAGGCCTGATGCTAAATAATATTCGTCGACAAGCGCTTCTAAATCTTTCATCGGGCCGTAAGATTCCGCTCGTGTGAGTGGCGGTGTTAAGTGATCGATGATGACTGCTGAAGTTCGGCGTTTGGCTTGGGTTCCTTCGCCGGGGTCGTTGACGATGAAGGGGTAAAGCTGCGGAATTGGGCCGAGAGTGATTTCGGGATAGCAGTCCTGCGAAAGTGCAACTGCTTTGCCGGGCAACCATTCGAGATTCCCGTGCTTGCCATTGTGGATAACGGCTTGAACTTTGAAGTGGTGGCGCAGCCAAAAATAGGTGGCGAGGTAGAAATGCGGGGGCACAAGTGCGGGATCATGATAGGTTGATTTGGGATCGATGCCGTAGCCGCGCGCAGGTTGGATGGCCACGGCAATGTTGCCGTAGAGATTGATTGCGAGGTGAAATGCGCTGTGTGAAAAGTGTGGATCGGATTCAGGCTCGCCCCATTGTGAAGTGATCTGTGTGCGGATGATTTCAGGGAGGGCGGCGAAGAAAGTGTTGTAGGCATCGAGCGTGAGCTTTGGTTGGTTAGGCTGCGGGTTCCGGCGCGTTGATATCAGGGCCTCAACGAGTTTGTTGCCATCATTGGGAATTTTACCGACGTTGTAACTGGCAGTTTGCAACGCCTTCAAAATCTCAATCGTGCTCGCTGGCGTGTCATAACCTACACCATTGGCAACGCGGCCGTCTTTGTCTGGATAGTTCGCGAGGATGATGGCAATGGGTTTTTGGGCGTTAGGGGTTTCACGCAAACGCAGCCAATTGGCAGCGAGTGTTGTCACATAGTCAATGCGGTCTTGAATTGGTTTATAAGTGACGATGCGGCACTGGGTTTTTTCGTGCCACAGTGCGTCGGCTTTGAAGGATATGGCGCGCGTGTAGATGCGGCCGTCGAGTTCGGGCAACACGACGGACATGGCGAGATCGGTGGCTTTGAGGCCGCGTGACGATTCCTGCCAATCGCTTTCAGAATTTCCAGCGAGGGTTACCTGAAGCACGGGGCAATCGAAACCGGCTAACGGATCGTTGCTCTCGTCGCCCACAGCGAAGGCCGTGGCGTTGATGATCACTTGTGGTGATTTTAGATTTTCGCGGATGAAGCTGGCGCTTGCCTTATCTTTCAGGCTTGCCACGAAGATTGCTGAGGCGCTGGTGTTTTGGTTTTTGAATGCGGCGAGCAAAGCATCGATAGGCGCAGTCTGTCCACCTTCGATGACTGAGCGATAGAAGATAATTGAAATTTTTTCGGTGCCATCACCTTGGTAGAATTCAGAAGCGGGCAAGGGTTCGGCGGGGGCTGGGGCTGGCGATCCAGTCAACAGATGATTGGCAAATTGCAGAATGGCTTTGGCGTTGTCATGCCCGCCGCAGACGAAATATTGGCGCAGGCGTTCGCAATCGGCGGGGCTGATGGTTGAACGTGCCGAAAGCGTTGGATCAGCGTCTTTGCCGCCGGGAATGATGGCGAGCTTTAAATTGTTCTCACGCGCCAGCGTTTCGATTACATCCACGCCGTATGGCCAATAGGATGCGCCACCAAGCAGACGGATGATGATGAGTTTGGATTTTATGCAGGTTTTTTCGGCGTAGAGATCGACTGCGAAATTGTGTTGCAGATGCATCAGATTGGCGAGTCGCAAAGATGGTGCTTGACCACCTAATGCATCATGCGCGCTGGCGAGGCTTGAGAGTTCACTATCGGCGGCAGTGAGGACGATCACATCGGCGGGAGATTGTTTGAGGTCGATGGCTTCCGCCGCACCGTCGATGACGCCGGATGTTGTGGCGAGGAGGTGCATCAGGTTTTCACTTTTTCGGTCGTCATCCCCGCGAAGGCGGGGATCTGTGTTTTGCAATTCGATGCTGGATTGAAACAGAGATTCCCGCCTTCGCGGGAATGACGTGAGTTTTTATCCAAGATGGGTCGCACTAGCTAACCAACATTTTAGAAATCCCAGCTTGATCCATCATCTTCTCGCCGATCACCACGAGCTGCGTGCGCTTTGCTTCACCCACATTCCATGGGCGGTCGAAATAGGAGTTGAGACGCGGGCCTACGGCTTGGATGAGCAGGCGGGCATTTGAAGCTGCGATGGATGCAAAGCCTTTAATGCGCAGAATGTCGTGGGCCTCGATGGTGTTGGCGATGCGTTTCAAAAGTGCATCTTTATTTTGCTCGCCATCGAGTTCAATAATGAAGGTGACGAAATCATCATGGTCATGTTGGGTCTCGCCTTCTTGCTCGTGAGTCGAAAGACGGTTGTGCATGTCGTCTTCGGCGACGGCTTTCTGGCCAAGCAAAATGCTGGCATCGATTACGCCCTGAGTGGTTTGAACTAGGCTTGTGCCTTTGCGCAGTTGAGGTTTCAAAGCCTCGCTTACAACATTCATTTCATCAGCGGAAAGAAGATCGGCCTTGTTTAGCAATACCATATCAGCGCTGTTCAATTGGTCGTTGAATAATTCTTGAATCGGATTTTCGTGGTCGACGTTGGGATCAGCGGCCCTCTGTGCGGCGATCGCTTCTTCATCATCAGCAAATCGACCTTCGCTTAATGCTTTGGCATCCACTATTGTAATGACACCATCAACAGTGACGCGAGATTTAATAGCGGGCCAGTTGAAGGCGCGCACCAAGGGTTGGGGCAAAGCGAGGCCTGAGGTTTCGATGATGATGTGATCAAGCTTATCGGTGCGGTCCAAAATTTTGTTCATGGTCGGTACAAAATCATCAGCCACTGTGCAGCAGATACAGCCATTGGCAAGTTCGATGATGTCATCTTCGTTGCAAGCTTCTTGGCCGCAGCCTTTGAGGATTTCAGCATCGACACCAACATCGCCGAATTCGTTGATGATAAGCGCTATCTTGCGGCCACCCGCATTCATCAGCAGGTTGCGGATCATGGTGGTTTTGCCGCTGCCTAGGAAGCCAGTGATCACCGTGGCGGGGATTTTGGTGGTCATGTTGAAGCGATGTCCTTTTGATATTTATCGAGTGCATAACCCAGAAAAAGCCCCATCACACACCAGAAAACCGCAGCGGCTGCGATGGAGTTGGCAACGAACTCTCCAGCCAAACCTGGTGGGACAGTTGTCGGTGTATTGGGGGCGATGGGTGCCCCGATAATATGTGGCAATGCGATGAGGACCACTGCCAGAACTTTGGCCCAGAGTTCTGGTTTGATCGCGATCAAGTAAATACCGATACCTGTCGCAACGATGGTACTGGTCCACCATATCTGTCGGCTCAAGAGGTCTGCAACTGGCATGCCGGGAACTTCCGGCGGCAAGCCAACTGCTGGTGCCACCGCCACGGCCAGAAATCCGCAAACACCCCAAATCATTCCATTTTGTTTGGTGATTGGAATGTTACTCAGAAATGACACGCCAGCCAGCATCGCTGCAAACCCCGCACCTGCTAACAGCGACGCCGCCGTTGTGAAGAGAGTTCGTTGTAGCCCTTCAACTGGTTCCCATACTGGGCCACCTTCTTTGGAGCACATCGTCATGCCGAGCATATTTTCGACACAAGGTTTGGTGGTTTCAGCGGTGGCTGCGACTTGTGGTTCAGATGCGTGTTCATAAACCTCACCCTGCAAAATAAGCGGCGTGAGACGTACATGTTGGATGCCTGCCAAGACAAGGCCGGCCAACATGCCTGCGACCAAGGTCGCGAGGACAATTCTACCGATCATTATGATCTATCGCTTTAGTGGCAGGGAAAGCCGATAGAGTGGCGCGTGTTATGTGCAGCGTTATGAGCGGCACTAATGTGCGAAAGCCCAACTGTGAAAACAATTGTGCTACCCAAAAACAGGCATATAAGCCCGGCGCTAATACGTGTTGAAACTGAAGTTGTCGTCCGAATTACGTTAGTGGTCATGTCACCCTCCGTGAGACCTAGGTTAAGGCGGATACGCCCATTTGTTCGGCAGGTCTCCTGACTTGCGGGTCGTAAGTTTAGAAATCACCTTCCCGGTTTCCCATTTCTGGTTCCTCAGTGGCATACACATCCTAAACCTCGCCGCTTACAGTTGCGGGGGCAGTCACGGTTTTGGCCCCTGTTGGGTCGTCCTCACCGTATTCCCTGTTAGGCCCTTTAGCGTCTGCTTATGGGCACCGAACAACTTCGTTTTGGCAGGTGATGGGGTAGGATGTCAACCTGTCTCCGTCATGGTCTTTCCCCAGCACGACATCATCCACAAATTAACAGCATTATTAACTCTGTCGATATGTGAATAATGGCTATATGGCATTTGGGGTAATTGTTGGCTAAGGGCAGCCAGAAAAAAGTTAGCGCAAAAATAATGTCGATACAACAGCAAAAGAGACCTCGCGGCGAAATCATGGCCGTGATCAAAGCGAGCCGGGGCGCATTCGGTTCTGCGTTGTTCTTCAGCTGGATCATAAATATTTTGATGCTCACCAGTTCGCTTTTTGTGCTGCAGGTCTATGACCGCGTCATTCCTTCCAGCAGTGTTCCCACGCTGATCGCCTTGTCGCTTATTGTCTTCATACTCTACCTCCATTATGGCGTTTTGGACTTTGTGCGTTCGCGCATTTTGGTGCGCTTGGGCAGGCGTGTTGAGGAAATTTTGCGTCACCGGATTTTTGACGCCGTGGCATTTCTGGCTCTCAGAAAACAAAATAATACGGGCGGTCAGCCAGTCCAAGACCTTGGTACAATTCGCCAGTTTTTGGGCGGGCAGGGGTCAATTGCATTTATGGATATGCCGTTCGTTCCGATTTTTTTGCTGGTTTGTTTTTTGCTGCATTGGATGTTGGGCGTTGTCGCACTGGTTTCCGCAGCTGTAATTTTTGTACTTGCCATATTGACCGAACGGGCGATGCGTGGACCCGTGGCGCAAGCCGATATTACATTGGGCAAAGCAAATCTGATGACTGAAGAAGCACGGCGCAACGCCGAGGCTTTGCATTCATTGGGTATGAAAGGAGCTATGCGCAAGCAATGGATACGCATGCAGCATGAAGCTTTGGATTTACAAACCCGCGCCAATGATTCTGGTTCACGCTACACCATGCTCAGTAAAGTGTTCCGAATGGTTGCTCAGTCTGGCATGTTGGCCGTGGGTGCATATCTTGCAATCAAGCACGAAATATCGGGCGGTTCGATTATCGCGTCATCCATCATCATGGGGCGCGCTTTGGCGCCGATTGAACAAGCGGTTGGCACATGGCAACAGTTTTTAAGCTTCCGCAAGGCTTATGAACGCTTGAACAGGGTTTTGGATGCGGTGCCACCTGATCCTGAACGCATGAAATTGCCCGATCCCAAGGGCATTCTTGAAGTTGACAATCTTCTGGTTTTGTTACCAAATTCCGACAAGCCGATTTTGCAAGGCATCAGCTTTAAAGTATCGCCTGGTCAAGGCTTGGGTATTATCGGGCCGACTGGGGCCGGAAAATCGACATTGGCACGGGCCATTGTTGGCTTGGTTCAGGTTACGCGTGGGTCGGTGCGCCTCGACGGGGCCACACCTGATCAACGTGATGATGATGAACGCGGCAAGTTGATTGGCTATCTGCCACAAGACATTCAGATTTTTGATGGTACTGTGGCGCAAAATATTTCACGTTTTTCTGATGCGCCCGATCCAGCGAAAATTGTTGAGGCGGCCACGCTTGCGAATATTCATGATTTCATAATGCGGTTGCCACATGGCTATGACACACCTTTGAACGAGGGCGGCAGCAGGCTTTCAGTTGGTCAAAGACAGCGTGTGGCTTTGGCCCGAGCGTTGTTTGGTGATCCGGTTTTGTTTGTGATGGATGAACCAAATTCAAATTTGGACGCTGACGGCGAAGTTGCCTTGGACCGTGCTATTCGTTCAAGCATGAAGCGTGGTGCCGCTATTGTTGTTGTGGCGCACCGGCCAAGTGCACTTCAAGCAATGGATCATTTGTTGGTTTTGACCAATGGTACAATGGCTGCCATTGGCACGCGCGATGAAATTATGAAAAAAGTTATGGGCGCTCCGCAAGGCGGTCAAACCAACCCAAACACGGGCCAACAAAAGCAACAACCTCAGACGATCACTGCTGCATCCGGCAGTTTTCAGACTACAGAACCGAGTAAGAGAAATTAAGCATATGAAGCCGATTGAAACCAACAAGTCTTTGCGCCGCACGCAGATTTTTGGCTTTGGCAGCATATTTGTTATGCTTGGTATTTTCGGTGCTTGGACTGCGCTGGCCGATATTAATGGCGCCGTTATTGCTCCTGCCACAATCATTGCTGAGAGCTATTCAAAGAAAGTTCAACACCGTGAAGGTGGCAATATTTCACGTATTTTGGTTAAAGATGGTGAGTTGGTGCAGGCGGGCCAGGATTTAGTTTTGCTAGATCCGACGGAAACCAAAGCCGAGCTCGGCATTGTCGACGGGCAATTACAGGAATTTCTCGTCAAGAAATCGCGGCTCGAAGCACAGCGTGATGGTCTTTCGGATATGACATTGCCAAATTCCGTTGTCAGCCGCGAAAATGAATCATCAGTTGCGGAAATTATCAAAGGTCAAAAGCGTTTACTCGCGTCGATAGAAGGTGGCGCAGCAGGTAAGAGGGCGCAATTAAATGAGCAAATCGTTCAGTTAAACAATCAGATTAGCGGGTTAGTGGCGCAGTTGGATTCAGGACAACGTCAACTTACGCTGATTAAGTCAGAGGCAGATGGTCTTCGAAAGTTGCAAGCGCAGGGGCTTGTGCCCAGTAGCCGTGTTTTGGCAATCGACCGAGAAACAGCCCGCATAGATGGCGAGCAGGGGCAACTCCTCGCCAGTAGGGCGGCAGCCGAAGCCCAGATTGGGGAAACCAAGTTAAAGATTATTCAAGTGGAAGAAGATCTGCGCAACGAGTCGCTCAGCGAACTGCGCGACGTCGATGCAAAGATATCGGAGCTTCAGGGGCGTCATGTGGCGATGGAAGCGCGAATGTTGCACACCACGATCAAAGCGCCAATTACGGGCACGATATATCAGCTTAACATCCATGCTGAAGGTGCTGTCGTAGCACCCGGCCAAATACTGATGATGATTGTGCCTGAAGGCGAAGATCTGGTTTTGCAGGCTCAGATTTCTCCTTATGATATTAGTCATGTTCACGTGGGGCAAGCTGCCAAGATTCGTTTTAACTCTTTTAACTCACGCGTAACATCGGAGGTTTCTGGTGAAGTCAACCAAGTTGCCACTGAAACAACACGTACCGATGCACAAACGCCGCCTTTTTATGCCGTTAGGCTTATCATTGCGGCGAAAGAATTGGAAAAGCTTGGTGATTATAAATTAAAACCCGACATGTCCGCTGAGGCTTTTATTAAAACGGAATCACGTTCGCCATTCTTTTATTTGGTCAAGCCACTGGTTGATCAGTTCTCGCACGCGATGCTCACAAATGGCACAAATATTAATTAGTCATTAGGTTTAAATGCACTATTCAGCAACGGAGTTTTAACCCTAACGCTTTATGACCAGTTGCTATGAAAGTTCGTAGCGTAGCATTGGCGTTTGTTAGTTCCGTGTATCTTGTAGCGTTAGGCGCAAATATCGGCTCGGCATTCGCAACAACAAACCCTGTCACTTCACAGGCTTATCAGGCGTTGACCAGCGGAGATAGCGCAAAGGCAATTTCGCTTTATTCTTTCGCCATTGAATCGCGTGGGCTTGAGCCAGAGGTTTTGGCAAATGCTCTGCTCAATCGGGCGCTGGCTTACCAACAGCAGGGGCAAAGTGCTAAAGCTGTCGATGATTATTCGGCTGCACTTACTCTTGATGCCATGTCTGCTGAACTTCGCGCAACGGCACTTTATAATCGTGGCTTGTCGCAACAAAAGCAGGGTTATACCCCTTTAGCGATCGAAGATTTTACCAGCGCCTTGATGCTGAACCCCAGTTTTGCCCATGCATTTTTAAGCCGTGGCAACGCATTGCGCGAAAGTGGTCAATATCTGTTTGCACTTTCAGATTATGAGCGCGCTCTGAAGTTTGGTCATCCAGAGCCAGCGCGGGTTTATTTTGGCGAAGCACAAACTTATGAGTTGCTCAATCGACCAAATGACATGAGACAAATGTTGAACTCTGCCGTGATGGCCGATGCTCAATTTGTGCCAGCACAAGAAAAGTTGGCAAGCCTTAGTCAACAGTCATCGAGCGCTGATGGTACCACGTCTGAAGTTGCTAACGCGGTTGATCCCATATTGACGGGTACGGCAGTTGCTGTCGGTGGTTCCACAATCATTCATAAACCTGACTTGCCACAAGGTGTTGAGCCGCCGGCAAACTTGACTGCGGATGTTTCTGATCAGGCTGACGCCGTGGTTGCCCAGAGTGAAGAGCCAATATTTAGCGAAACTGGAAAACTTTATAATGATCGTCTGCCAGCGAGCGTAGAGGAAACTGCGAGTGCTGGTGTTGCCCCAGTTGAATCGCAAGAAAAAATTGTGGCAGTCGCGGAAGTGCCGGCTATTCCTAAAAGCACCAAGGCCAAGAAAATTTTGGCTGCAGTGGTTGCCGTAGCCGAAGCTCCTGGTGATGACTCAATTGAGACGGCGAGCCTAACGCCTGTTGCTCAACCAAAGTCTCTTGCGGCGCCGATTGCTGGTTGGGGGGTGCAAGTTGCATCTGCTACAAGCGAGGATGCGGCTTGGACGACTTGGAAAAATATGCAAAAACGTTTCAAGGTCTTAGCGGACAAATCCCCGGTTGTGGTGAAAGCCGACCTCGGAACCAGAGGTATATTCTACCGTGTCCGTTTAGCTGGATTTGAAGATCAGATTGGTGCTAAATCTGAATGTAACGCATTGAAATCAAAAGGCGTTTCTTGCTTTATCAGTAAATCTGAGGGTGCAACTTAGAGTGCTAATAAACTCTGCCATAACTGGCTAAAATCGCCCATCTGTAGAAAACGCTGACTTAAGAGCTTGATGGTATGGTGGCACATAGAGGGGCCCCAACCATGGATGATGAGTATAGTTCGTTGATGTCGCCGCAGATGCGCGGCTCGCATTCAGAAATGGATGAAAAGCTTCAGCTTCACATAAATAATCAAGCAGCCTTAAAAGCTGAAAAGCCCGCCTACCATGATCTGGTAATTGAGGCGCATCGTCAGATGATGCAAAAGCTCTGCGCTGAATTGCTGGGCTATATCTATGTGCAAAGCCATCAATTTTTTGAGACGATGGTAATCGATGTTCTTCTTGCCTTGGGATATGGTGGGAGGCGGCGTGATTTGTCGCGGAGGTTGGGCCGCAGCGGCGATGGCGGCGTGGACGGCATCATTCACATGGATGAGTTAGGTCTCGACATGATCTATATTCAAGCGAAACGATTGAAACCGGGAAGCACAGTTGCTGTTTCTGCTGTGCGCGATTTTGTCGGCAGTTTGGATGCCCAACATGCGGTCAAAGGTATTTTTGTAACGACGGGTGAGTTTACGTCTGCAGCGCATTCAGTGGCGCGGACGGTTTCGAAAAAGATTGTTTTGATTGATGGACGCCGCCTCACTGAACTTATGGTGCGGCATAATGTTGGAACGATAGCTGCCAGTACTTTTCAGTTTAAAACTGTGGATTTAAAATACTTCAATCAATCTGTTGCGGGCCGTGCGACAAGTTCAGCATCGACCCAGCCTCGGACATAGTTCAGAGCACATGCAATGGACAGATCAATGTCTTCTGGATTGGCCAAAAATTTTGCGGCGGATTTAATGTTGAGTTTTTGCCTGAACTGCTCGAACAAGATAGCCTCTTCGGCACCCAATAATCTAAACCTTGGCGCGCCGCGTTGTTTCCAAACCAAAACCTTTTGTGGCTCATCTAGCCTGTGTGGCTTAGGAGGGCGCTCTTCACACTTCATCGCGGCCCAAATGCTTGTAGTGTTTTGTTCGAAGGTTAGAAGCTGCGCAGATTGCACAAATTGGATTTTTAATTTCGGAAAATTTTGAACGTCAATAGCTTCAAACTGCTGCACACTTAAAATTGGAAGTTCAGGCGAAAGAAACGCTTGGTTTGCTGCAATCTCGAGGCAAGCCAGCTCGTAGATTTCCGGGCTGTGTTGGAATGATGGCTGATGTTTTAGATACTGCGGAAGCGCATTCACCACAGTGACATTGAGTTTTGAAGGATTGGCCATTGCCATATCTCTGGAGAGCCTGCCAAATGCGATGTCACCCAAATATCGGTATAGGAGGGGTAGCTCATTTTCCAAATAGCCAGCGGCCGACAGAAACGAATTGATTCTGTCGCCGGGTTTCTTAAGTGTTGCCAAGTTTCTCACACCACTTTTATGGGGTGATCATTCGCGTTAAGCCAATCAACAACGGACGATTGTGTTCACTTGGCTGTGAAGTGTAGTTCATTTCAACAGAAACGTAACTTTCATATTGACCCGCCATTCCGCAACTTTGCCATTTTTAACAACGCATTTAATATCTTGAACCCAAGCGCTCTCAATGTTGTCGAGTGTGTTGTCAGCGCGGCGAATGCCTGTTTCGACGGCATCTTCGATACCTTTTGAAGAAGAAGACGTGAGTTCGATAACTTTGGCGACAGTGGACATGATCATTTTCCTTTCAAAGCTTGTGGAAACTGAATTGAGTTGGTTCACCTGATAGCAGGTTGCGCCTATAGTGACGGATCAGTTCCTCTGGATACCACTATGCCATGCCTTTAAATCTAATCAAACTTTGTGTTGGCGTTTCTGAAATTGAGGAAATGAACTCTTGGGTTAAAATTTCTAAGAACAGCAACGAAGATTGCGATCATGTGACGCGCATGTTTCCGCGGCGGAAGGACGAGATTTTGCCCGGTGGTTCGCTCTATTGGGTGATCAGAGGTTTGATCCTGTGTCGACAACCGATTGCTGATTTGCAAGAAGTTGTTGGGGGTGACGGTATCAAACGCTGCCGCATTCTGTTTAAACCACAGATCATCGAAGTTCGTCCCGCTCCAAGGCGGGCCTTTCAAGGATGGCGCTATCTCAAAGCTGAAGACGCGCCCATTGATTTGCCGCGCGGAGAAAAAGGCAGTGACTTGCCCGATAAAATGCGGCGCGAGCTGGTAGAACTTGGTTTAATCTAAACTGCAATGTTATCAATCAAACGGGTTTTACCAAGCCAAGCGGCGGCCAGCAGTCGCAGTGGTTCGTCTGGATTTTGTGGCACGGCTAAGGTTTCAGCGTTGCGCGCAGTCACATAATCAACTTTGAAGCCCAGCGTGGTGAGCGAACGCGAGGCAGCTCTGGTTGCAGTTTGTTGGTTTATCCCACCGCGAATTTTTTCAGCGGCTTGCTGCAAGTTTTTGTGAATGGCAGTGGCATGGCCGCGTTCAGTTTTGGAAAGATAGCGATTGCGTGATGACATGGCCAAGCCGTCTACTTCGCGTCTGGTTGCTATACCAACAACTTCGGTTGGGATGTCCAAATCTTTGGCCACGCGTGTGACAACCAATAATTGCTGATAATCTTTTTCGCCAAACATGGCGTAATTTGCGCCCGATTGGATAAACAGCTTCGATACGATGGTTGCAACGCCATCAAAAAAATGGGGGCGGTATTTATCTTCAAGACCAACTTTCGCAGGGCCTTCAATGTGAACCGTGGTGGAAAAATCTAAAGGATAAATGCTATCTGATGTCGGTGCGTAGATAAGAGGCACACCTTCTTGATTTAATTTTTCAACATCACCTTCTTCGTCGCGCGGATAATGACTTAAGTCTTCTTTCGCGCCAAACTGTTTTGGATTCACGAAGATAGAAACCAGCACGCGGTCAGCGCGTTTGAAACCTTCGCGCACTAAATCGAGATGACCTTCATGTAGTGCGCCCATCGTTGGAACAATGGCGTAGGTTAAGCCTTCCGTTCTCCAACGTGCAGTTTCGCGGCGCAGGGATGTTACGTTCCGAACTATTTTGGGGGTCATGCCTTTTTGGCCTTATTTATGGTGATTGGCAGAACCTGGCTTTCTTTTACCTCTTGCATCACAAAATAAGAATGTGTGCCTTCGATCATTGGCAAGGTGCTTATAACGCCGCCCAGAATTTCTCGATATTCGCTCATGTCGCGCACCCGCAGTTTTAGAAGATAATCAAACCCGCCGCCTACCATATGGCATTCGAGAATCTGTTTGACGGGTTTTACCGCAGCATTGAACTTTTCCAAAGTAGCTTCATCAGTGCCGCGCAGTTTTACTGTCACAAACACCATCAAAGCTTGGCCTAGGGCCTTTGGTGAGACGCGCGCATGATAGCCCGTGATCACTCCGGTTTGTTCGAGCTTCTTGATGCGCTGGGTTATGGGGGTTGGGGAGAGGTTGATGCGTTTTGAAAGTTCAACGACCGAAGTGCGGCCATCATTTTGTAAATGGCGAAGGATTTGCAAATCGACATTATCGACATGTTCCATGACGGCTTCATTTTTCATTGAAAACACCTATTTGTAAGATATTGAATAGTGAATATCACTATTTTGTACCAATAATGAAGCTGAAAAATAATTTGGATCTTTGCTATTTTCGAACCTCATCGAGGAGTCTCAAATGCAAAATACTATTGATCGCACTAACATAGACACGAGTCTTTTTCTGGATGAAACCATTTTGGTTCACGCGCTTGCTGCGAAAGCAAAGCTCCCTTCGGGCGATGATCAGAAAGTTTTAGCACTTGCTAAAGAACTGGTCTTGGCCGTTCGCAGCAACCGCAAGGCCCAAGGCAGCATCGATGCGTTCATGCAGGAATACTCTCTATCATCGCAAGAAGGTGTTGTGTTGATGTGCTTGGCCGAGGCATTGCTCCGTATTCCGGATGCAGCGACGGCGGACCGTTTGATTGCGGACAAAATTGGTGGAGGCAATTGGCAATCTCATTTGGGGCAATCTGAATCATTGTTTGTGAATGCTTCGGCCTGGGGGCTGATGTTGACTGGCAAAATTATCACCATGGGGCAGGATGTCAGCAGTGATGGCTTTGGTTTTCTCAAGCGTTTGGTGCGCAAGTCTGGTGAACCGATTTTGCGCAATGCCATCAAGCAGGCAATGCGCATTATGGGGCGACAATTTGTGTTGGGCCAGAACATGAGCGAGGCCTTGAACCTTGCCCGTGCAGAAGAAGCAAAAGGCTATCGCTATAGTTTTGACATGCTTGGTGAAAGCGCCATGACGATGGCAGATGCTGAACATTATTTTGAAGCTTACAAATCGGCTTTGAATGCGCTCACTGGTGGGCGTGACGTGCTGGCCTGTCCTTCATTGTCGGTGAAGCTTTCAGCGCTTTATCCGCGTTACGAAGAAAAACACCGCGAAGAAGCGTTGGCATATTTGTTTGATGCAGTTTTGCAGTTGGCGGTGCGCGCCAAGGAACTCAATGTGGGTTTGACACTTGATGCCGAGGAAGTGGCGCGGCTCGATCTTTCGCTGGTGTTGTTTGAAAAGTTGGCGGCTGACGCGCGCTTGAGTGGATGGAATGGCTTGGGACTTGCTGTCCAAGCTTATGGGAAAAGGGCGCTTCCAACCCTGGAGTGGTTGGCAAACCTCGCGCAGAAAACGCAGCGCATTTTGCCAGTGCGACTTGTAAAAGGCGCTTATTGGGATACAGAAATTAAACGTGCGCAAGAGGCTGGATTGGAAGATTTTCCAGTGTTCACTCGCAAGATTTGCACGGATGTGAGCTATCTCGCTTGTGCGCGGTTTATGTTGTCCAGGCGCGATGTGTTCTATCCACAATTTGCCACCCATAATGCCCAAACCGTTGCTGCTGTGCAGGTGATGGCTGGCGATAAACTGGGGTTCGAGTTTCAACGTCTGCACGGCATGGGGCAGGGACTTTATGATCAGGTGATTGATAAACACCCGTGCCGTATCTATGCGCCTGTCGGCAGCCACAAGGATTTATTGGCTTATCTCGTGCGCAGGCTTTTGGAGAATGGTGCAAACACATCTTTCGTCAATCGGCTCGCCGATGATGAAGCGCCATTGGACGAAATCGTTGCAAATCCTGTGTCCCAAGTTTTGGCTTTGACGCGCGTTACACATGCCCACATTCGCAAACCTTCGGACCTGTTTACCCCGCGGGTTAATTCAGCTGGCTTGCCGCTGTGGCGGGCGAGTGACCGTGGAGATATCACCAAAGGTGTTGACGCGGCATTGCTTGAAACTTTTTCTGCATCGGCGATCATTGAAGGTCAAGCGCGCCGCGATGGACCAGAACGTCTGGTTGTTTCACCACATGAACTTTCCATTCAAGTTGGTAAGGTTTTTGAAGCAAGCGATGCTTCTGTTGCACAAGCAATGGAAAGCGCTGCACGCCATCAAGATGATTGGGACCAATTGGGTGGCGAGGCCCGCGCTGATATTTTGGAAACAGCTGCCAATCTATTCGAGCAGCATCGCCCAACGCTTGTTGCTCTGTTGATCAGAGAAGCAGGCAAGACGCTCGACAATGCCATGGGTGATTTACGTGAGGCCGTGGATTTCTTACGATTTTATGCCAGCGAAGCGCGCGCGAAGTTTTCAAATCCGGTTCGCTTGCCTGGACCTACGGGCGAAATCAATGAAATGACCTTGCATGGCCGCGGTGTGTTTGCTTGCATTTCGCCATGGAATTTTCCGTTGGCGATTTTTACGGGGCAGGTTGCCGCTGCTTTGGCGGCGGGCAATAGTGTTATAGCAAAGCCTGCCGAACAAACGCCTTTGGTGGCGCATGAAGCGATCAAACTTTTGCATCAGGCAGGTGTACCTTATGGCGTGTTGCATTTTTTGCCAGGCGATGGCGCACGGATTGGAAAACTGCTGCTTAATCATCCGGCGCTGGCTGGTGTTGCATTTACGGGCTCGAATGATACCGCTCGCATCATCAACCGAACACTTGCCATGCGCGAAAGTTCAATCCCCAGTTTTGTAGCAGAGACAGGGGGGATGAACGCGATGATTGTTGATTCATCCGCTCTACCTGAGCAAGCGGTGCGTGACGTGGTGGCATCTGCTTTTGACAGCGCTGGTCAACGCTGTTCAGCGGTGCGTATTTTGTTTGTGCAGGAAGATATTGCAGACAAAGTTATTGAAATGCTCAAAGGTGCCATGGCACTGTTGAAGATTGGTGACCCGATGATTTACGCGACTGATGTTGGCCCGGTTATTGACTCAGAAGCAAAGGCGACATTGGAGAAGCATAAAACTTTAATGGCCAATAAAGCTCACATGATTTTGGACATGGAGCTTCCAAAAGAATGCTCGGGCGGTAACTATGTTTCTCCCGCTGCTTATGAGCTGGATTCGATAGCACTACTTTCGCGCGAAACCTTCGGACCTATTTTGCATGTGGTGCGATTTCATGGTGAGCGGCTTGACCAAGTGTGTGATCAGATTAACGCCAAGGGTTTCGGGCTGACACTTGGCCTTCACACCCGCATTGAATCTGTTGCAAAAAGAGTGAGAGCCAGAATGCGGGTTGGCAATCTTTATGTGAACCGTAACCAGATTGGGGCGGTTGTGGGTGCTCAACCCTTTGGCGGTGAAGGACTTTCTGGGACAGGCCCAAAGGCGGGTGGCCCGCACACCCTTACTCGCTTCTCGGTTGAGCGCGTTTGTTCAACAGATTCAACAGCTTCAGGCGGAAACGCCGAACTTATTAACAGTTGATTAGTTATTGCGGCCTAACACTGATCGTCAACAACTAGGAAGTGTGATGGCAAATCTCTTAGCCACAGCAGAACGCAAACCGTTTTCGACGTTCGAGGAAGCGACGGGTTTTTTGGAAGAAACTGCGAAACGCTCGGGCGTTAAACACTTGTCCTATTGGTATATGCAGTTCAGCGATGATCTTCCTGATCAAGTTATTTGGATTGCAACTTATGATCCAAATTACATGAACGAATATATGAAGAATTTTACCCCGCTTGGTGATCCTGTTATGAATGAAATGCGCGATGGTCGAATTATTGATTGGACGGAATGGATGGCAGTTGATGAAACGCTGCACGACATTCACGCCGCAGCGTTTAAGTATGATGTTCCTAAATATGGTATCTCAATGCATCTGCCGGTGGCTACGCAGGACAAAGTTATTTTCTCTGTTTGCTTGAACAGTGACGATGCGAGTTGGCCAAAACTGCGTGGTACCTTGGTGAAAAGGTTCAAGCCATTCGCGGCCGAGTTCCACGAACGCATGTTACCGATGATTCAGTCGCGACAAAAAGGTGATGCAGTTTACGCGTTTTAAGCTCAATCATTTCGCGCTTTGAAAGCAAGGCCACGCTCTACTGCAGTGTTGCCGAATTTGTTGCGGATTTTATCCATAGCCAATTCTGCTTTGGTGCGCGCCACGTCGTTGGCGTCTAAAGATTTTTCTTCCTCACTGATTTCTCTCTCGACAAGATGTGAAATGCCAACCCCCAATAGCCTGAAGCTTTTCTTACCGGTTTCTTTTTTCAACAGCGGGTTTGCAGCTTCGAATATTCTGTGCGCCAAGTTGGTTGCATCCTCATAAGAAGCAGCGCGTGTTAGGCTTTGGAAATCTCTATTTTTAAGTTTCAGTGTTACCGTGTAACCAGCCATGTGTGATGCCTTGGCGCGGCGCGAAACTTTTTGAGCGAGGTTCCACAAAATTGGTTCAAGCAATTTGTAGTCACTGATATCTTCGTCGAAAGTTGTTTCAGCGCTAATGCTTTTGGTTTCGCGCTCGGTGGAGACTTCCCTGATGTCTTCACCGCGAGAGAGATGATAGAGCCTTGAGCCCATATTGCCGAACTTTCGCATCAAGTCGCTTTTTTCCATGCTCTGCAGTTGGTTGATCATTGTGATACCACCCTTGGCAAGTTGCGCTTGGGTTGCTTTCCCAACGCCCCAAATTGCGCCGACGGGTTTTTCCGCCAAGATCGATAGTGTGTCAGCTTTGCCGATAACTGAGAAGCCGCGCGGTTTTTCAAAATCCGATGCGAGCTTTGCTAAGAACCTGTTTTGTGACAGACCAACTGAAGCCGTTATGCCAACTTCGTTTTCGATACGCTTGACCAGCTTTGCCAGCGAAATTGCAGGGCATGTGCCGTGAAGCTTTTCTGTTCCGCTTAAATCCAGAAACGCTTCATCGATCGAGACTGGCTGAACCAGTGGTGTAAATTGAAACATTATGTCGCGAACAATTTTTCCGGCAGCTGCATATTTGGCCATATCAGGCTTCACGACCACTGCTTCAGGGCAAAGCTTCAATGCTTTGAACATCGGCATGGCTGATTTCACGCCATGAATGCGTGCAATGTAGCAGGCCGTCGAAACCACGCCGCGAATTTGGCCGCCGACAATTACGGGTTTGTCTCTGATCGCTGGATTGTCGCGCTTTTCAACGGCTGCGTAAAACGCGTCACAATCGATATGGGCTATGGCCAGATTATGAAGTTCGGGGTGTTTTACGATGCGCGGGCTGCCGCAGGAAGGGCAGCGTTTTGCATTGTCTGCGAACTGGGTCAGGCAGTCGCGACAAAAGCCATGGGTTGGGTTTTCGGTGGCCATTAAAACAGAATAGAGAGAGAACAGTTGGCACGCTAGATGCCAATTAGCCTTGCCGCGTGAAATTGAACATCTTTCCAATTGTCACTGCGCAGAGAAACATAATCGAGGTCGGGAACATGTTTGGCAAAGCGTTCGTCGTGCAGAAAATGAATGAGATGCACGTGAGGCGCATGGTCAAAGGCGCTTTGGATGAAATTCTGGCTGTCGTCGATAAACGCTACTGGCCCTGTGGTGCGCGATGCGATCTCACGAAGGGCCGGGCCTTTGGGCCCAGAATTTGTTATGACAGGAAAGTTCAAGCCTAACATCGCAAGATTTGCGCGTCGGTCATCACCCGCGAAATGCGGAAGATTGGTCAACATCACAATTGTTGCATCCTTGCTGAGCGCGGTTAGCCCTTCAACGGCACCTGTTATGGCTTTCATATCACGTGTGCGATGAACAAAAAACTCATTTACGAGGTCATAGCCTGATGCAGGAGATATCGTTTTTTCTGTCTCTGTTTCATAAATATGATAAAGATCCATCGGGTTTCCGGGTTTCAGGCTTAAGCCCGACTTGCCGATGTAATCTTCGAAATCTTGAATGAAGTGCACCACAACTTCATCAACATCACTGATGACTAGCGGCTTAGTTGGTGAGATCTTTAATGCAGCTAATTGTTGTTTGGTCGGCTCAGAAATCATCATTGGCTCCGGGAAAGTTTCGACGTGCATTGACCAAAGTTTGTGGCGAAATTTCTTGGTTTTGCGCAAATTCAAGAATCAACGCTTCGTCCTGCAAAGCGTAATCCAGCATGAAACCGAGAAAAACCGGGTCTTGGGCACCTGTTTGCATCTCAAACAGCCCAATGCCGCTTAAGGCCGAAAATCGCTCTAATCGCTCCTCATTCGATGCAATAAAAGCCATTAATTGCAATGCAATAACATTGCTATCGGTAGTGTTTTCTGAAGGCGTTTTAAGTCGCATTTGATGATGTTGTTAACCAGCGTGGTGAATGAATTTTAACGGTTTAAGGAGTTGGTTACCGTGTATGGGGCAAAAGCAAGCTTGGCTTAATGGAAAATCCGGTTGGTTTGCAATCGGTTATTTCTGGTGTGGGAGAGATGCTTGCAATGGACCTTGGGACACATGATCATGATGCCAGCGAACCACATCCTATGATGAGGACTGAAATGCAAAAAACGGTGTTGGTGGTGGAAGACAATGAATTGAACATGAAGCTGTTCAATGATTTGCTTGAGGCGCATGGCTACCGTGTGGTGCAAACCCGTGACGGGCTTTCGGCGCTTGAAATTGCGCGCAAACATATGCCGGATTTGATCTTGATGGACATTCAATTGCCGGAAGTCTCTGGGATTGAAGTTACCAAATGGCTTAAAGAAGATGAAGAGTTAAAGCGTATTCCGGTGATTGCTGTCACGGCCTTTGCAATGAAGGGCGATGAACAAAAGATCAGGGAAGGTGGCTGCGAGGCCTATATTTCCAAGCCAATCTCCGTCGTCAGTTTCCTCCAAACTATTGACAAGTTTTTGAAGCAACCAAAATAATGACCGCTCGCGTTCTTGTTGTTGATGATATTCTGGCGAATGTGAGGCTTCTTGAAGCCAAGCTGACAGCCGAATATTTCGAAGTCATCACAGCGATGAATGGACTTGATGCGCTGGAAGCCGTCGCACGCAACAAGCCGGATTTAATTTTGCTGGAAGTGATGATGCCAGGCATTGACGGCATTGAAGTTTGCAAACGCATTAAGTCCAACCCTGCGACCCAGCACATTCCCGTTGTTATGGTAACCGCACTTGATCAACCAGAAGACCGTGTGCGTGGTTTGAATGCAGGTGCGGATGATTTCTTGACGAAACCTGTCAATGACATCTCATTGTTTTGCCGCATCAAGAGCCTGGTTCGCCTCAAAATGCTGACGGACGAACTTCGCATTCGCGCTGAAACGGGCGATAATATCCATTCCATGCTGCGCAACGAAGTTCTGGCAACCGCGGAACAGGGCCGGATATTGCTAGTCGATACGCGCGAAACATCAGTTGAACGCATTAAGTCTGCGCTGAGTGGGCATCACATTGTTACAAGTGTTGATGATCCCAATTTGGCAATAGAAACAGCGGCAACTGCATCTGTTCCCTTTGAACTCATTGTCATAAGTTTAGAGCAAGTCAAATTTGATGGTTTGAGGCTTTGCTCCCAACTCAGATCGCTTGAGGCGACACGGCAAACGCCCATTCTCATTCTCGTTGAACCCGATGATCAAACACGCTTGCTGCGTGCTCTTGATATGGGTGTGAATGATTATTTGTTGCGCCCGGTTGATCGGCAAGAACTTCTTGCCCGGGTTAACACGCAAATTAAGCGTTGGCGCTATACCGAGCAGTTGCGCTCCAGCGTTAAGGCATCAATTGAATTGGCGGTGACAGATTCACTGACTGGTCTTTACAACCGCCGCTATTTGGAAACGCATCTGACCAGCCTCATCGAACACTTTATAAATCGGGGTAAGTCACTTGCGGTTTTGGCTGTTGATGTCGATTTCTTCAAACCCATCAACGACACTTATGGTCACGACGCCGGCGATAAAGTGTTGCAGGAACTTGCAGTGCGAATTCGCGAAAACACACGGACGATTGATCTGTGTTGCCGCACGGGTGGTGAAGAGTTTGTCCTGGTTTTACCATCAACAAATATGGCAGCGGCGCATGTCATCGCAGAGCGCTTACGTAAATCAATTGCTTCTAAATTATTTACTGTCGGGCAAACGCCAGCCATTCCCGTGACAGTGTCAATTGGCGTTGCGGCGCTCAATAATGTTGAAGATACGCTCGACAAACTCTTGAAGCGGGCCGATTCAGCGCTTTATGCTGCAAAGCGCGAAGGCCGCAACCGGGTTGTGCAAGCTGCGGCCTAATTTGGGTCACACCTGAATTTCTCTATTTTCACCTTTACAAATGCAAAAACAATGTCCATTTCTTGGAAAGAAGCTTGGTTGCGAGGGTTTAGGCTTTCTGCGATACTGGCGCGATTAATGTGAAAGTTTTCTGAGGAGTTTCGAAATGGGTTCGTTTTCGTGGTATCATTGGGTTCTGGTTCTTGTTGTTGTCATGGTTTTGTTTGGCGGCAAGGGCAAAGTGTCGGACTTGATGGGCGATGTAGCCAAAGGCATTAAGAGCTTTAAAAAGGGCCTTGCTGATGATCCTGCTGATGTTGCAGCCACTGCAAAATCACTGGAACAACAGGCCGCAGATACAGCCAAACAAGCTGCTGAAAAAGTAAAAAGCTAAACGCCGCAAATTGTAACGGCGAGGGCTTTGCTTCATGTTTGATTTTGGGCTGAGTTATACGCATATGCTCGTGCTTGGTCTGATTGCTTTTATGGTGATCGGCAAGAACGACATGCCTATTGTGTTGCGCAAGTTTGGGCAGTTTATGGCCAAGGTTCGCTCCATGTCGCGCGAGTTTCAGGGCCATGTTGATATTGCCATGAAAGATGCTGGTATGGCCAGCTTGAAGAATGATTTGCAAGGTTTGAAATCGAATATTGATGGCGCTGTTTCAATGCCTGCCATGCAAGCAGGGCAAACAGTTCCTGCATCCAGTTATAAAACAGTGGAATTTGAAAAGCTGTTTAGCGCGGGCGCTGGTGAAACCATTGTGGCGGGAAAGCCTGTCGAAATTGATCAGGCCGCCAAAGTATGACCAAGCAAGATATTGACGCCAGCGAAGCCCCGCTGATGGACCATTTGAACGAGCTGCGCACGAGGCTGATGTGGTCGACTGCAGGGTTTGTCGTTGCGTTGATTGGATGCTTTTATTTTTCCACCGAAATTTTGCATATTTTAATCAAACCTTTTCGGTGGGGCACAGGCACTGACATTACTTTGATTTCGATCAAACTGCTGGGCGTTTTCTTTGTAAAGCTGAAGATTGCGATGTTTGGCGGATTGTTCATCGCGTTTCCACTCATTGCAACGCAGATATATCGATTTGTGGCGCCAGGACTTTATAAGCATGAGCGTGCTGTTTTGGCACCGTATTTGGTGGCAACGCCGATTTGCTTTTTGGCTGGTGCGTCGCTGGTCTATTTTATGCTGCTGCCATTTGCGATCAAGTTCTTCTTCGCTGTTGGCGCTGATGCAGGCATCACCGTCATGCCCGACGTTGAGCCCTATCTTGATTTTGTGATGACGCTTATTTTTGCATTTGGTCTCACGTTCCAATTGCCTGTCGTTCTCACACTGCTTGGGCAATTGGGTGTCGTGACCCATGCTATGTTATCCAGAGGCCGTCGCTTTGCCTTGGTTGGTATTGCCGCATTGGCCGCAGTGATTACGCCGCCTGATCCATTTTCAATGATGGCGATGATGGTTCCTTTGGGCTTGCTCTATGAAATCGCGGTTTGGTCGGTTTGGTTTATTGAAAGGCGCAAAGCCAAGGCTTCGTCTTCAACGGATGTAACTCCAACATAATTCCTGTTTGAGCATGTGCCCCAAGCCCTCTATAGGGGTGTTTTGTGTTTTTAAATCAGGTGACTTTCCATGCACGATATTAAGGCTATTCGCGATAATCCTCAGGCTTTTGACGCTGGGCTGGCCCGGCGGGGGTTAGCGCCGCTTTCTGCATCGCTGCTCGCGCTTGATGAACAAAAACGCGAGACCATGCAAAAATTGCAAGATGCTCAGAGCCGCCGCAACGCTTTGTCAAAAGAAATCGGCATCGCGGTGGGCAAAAAGGATGTTGCCCTTGCTGATAAGTTGAAGGCAGAAGTGGCGGGCCTCAAGGATGCGATTACGCAAGGCGAAGATCAGGAACGGGTTCAGACAAAAGCGCTTAATGACGCATTGGCCGTGATTCCCAATATCCCGCTTGCTGCTGTTCCCGATGGCAAAAACGAACATGATAATGTGGAAGTTCGCAAATGGGGCGAAAAGCCCGTGAAAAATTTTGAGCCACAACAGCATTTCGATATTGGTGAAGGCCTTGGCCTGATGGATTTCGAGATTGCCTCCAAACTTTCTGGTGCACGCTTTGTGGTGTTAAAGGGTGCGTTGGCGAGGATGGAACGTGCGCTCGCGCAGTTCATGATCAATCTGCACACGGATGAATTTGGCTATAGCGAAACTTATGCGCCTTATATGTTACGTGAAGAGGCTATGTATGGCGTTGGCCAGCTGCCAAAGTTTGAAGAAGATTTATTCAAGACAACATCTGGCCATTATCTCATACCGACTGCCGAAGCCTCGCTCACCAATCTGGTGCGTGAACAAGTTTTGGATGAGGCTAAGCTGCCCATTCGCATGACCGCCTATTCACCGTGCTTCCGCGCTGAAGCAGGGGCTGCTGGCCGCGACACACGCGGCATGATCCGCCAGCATCAATTCTCGAAAGTGGAACTGGTTTCAATCACCACGCCTGAACAATCTGATGCCGAACATGAGCGCATGACGGGCTGCGCTGAAGAAGTGTTGAAACGTCTCAATTTGCATTACCGCACTATCGTGCTCTGCACAGGCGATATGGGGTTCGGTTCGCGTAAGACTTATGACATTGAAGTTTGGCTGCCGGGGCAGAATGCTTACCGTGAAATTTCATCATGCTCGCAATTTGGTGACTTCCAAGCTCGGCGCATGGAGGCACGCTGCAAGGCGGCTGATGCCAAGCAATCGCGTTATGTGCACACTCTGAATGGCTCGGCCTTGGCCGTGGGCCGCACCATGGTGGCTGTTCTGGAAAACTATCAAAATGATGATGGCTCTGTCACAATCCCGGACGTGTTGCGCCCTTATATGGGCGGTATGACCGTGATCAAGAGGCCTTAAAATTATGCGCATATTGGTGACCAATGACGATGGCATTCATGGACCGGGGTTAGAGGCTTTAGAAAAAATTGCCCGCTGCATCAGCGACGATGTGTGGGTGGTGGCGCCAGATGTGGAGCGTTCGGCCGCCGGGCGTGCACTGACCATTTCGCATCCTTTGCGTTACCGCCAAATTGAAAAACGAAAATTTGAAACAACAGGAACACCAGCGGATTGTGTTGTGATGGCGGTGCGCAAAATTATGCCAGCTATGCCTGATTTGATTTTGTCTGGCGTCAATCGCGGGCAGAATATCGCTGACGATATAACTTATTCCGGAACGATTGCTGCCGCCATGGAAGGCACGTCACTGGGTATTAAATCAATCGCACTGAGCCAAGTGGTCGGCATGTTTGGCAATGGTGAGAGCTTTGCTGTAGCTGAAAAACATGGTCAAGGCATTGTCGAAAAACTTTTAAAGATGGATTTTGGACCCGGACTTTTGATCAATGTTAATTTCCCAGATTGTCGTCCCGATGAAGTGGCAGGAATTGATGTGACAATTCAGGGTAAGCGCGATCAAAATTATCTCACCGTTGATGAGCGTGTAGACGCGCGTGGCAACGCTTATTTCTGGCTCGGTTTTGCACGCGAGCGCGGCACGCCACCAAAGGGCACGGATTTGGCATCGGTGTTTAACAAGCGCATTTCAATTACCCCGTTACACACAAACCTGACGCAGGTTGACGCCTTGTCCGAATTAAAGAATGTTTTTGGCTGAGGCGTGATGATGGAGACTGGGGATCATAATTATAAAATTCTCATTCTTGATTTGATTGGCCTGAAGTTTGATGATCAGGGCAAGCCTGATCCCTCAGAAGTTAAAGCCCATATCATAGCCAAGGGAGGCGTGTTTCATGATGTCGCTTGGAATGCGACTGATATTCTTGCAACAGGCAAATTGCATTTCTTCTATCAACCGGACTTATCAACTGCTGCTGAAATTTTGGCAATTACGGATCAAGGCCAATATGATGCAGTGATTGCAGCGGCGACATTTATTCCGCGGAGCTCAATTTTTAAATCGGGTGGCGTGCGCATCGGTGCCGGCACAGGCAATATGGCTAGCGCCTCTTGGGGCGGGGGCAGTGGGATCGGTGGTGTTGCGCCACTCATGAACACACCTGGTTTTAATAGCAGGGCTACTGCGCAGATGGTGTTCAAAGCACTGCTGCGTGTTCGGCCCAACTTACCAGTTGAAGAACTTCATAACCGTGTGATTGCAGGCGATTTTGATACCGGGCGAAACTTGCGCGAATATTCGGCTGAAAAATTGGAAGGTAAAACATTTGCAATCATAGGCTTTGGTAATATCGGCAGCGAAGTGGCGCGGATTGCGCAAGCGTTTGGCATGAAAGTAAAAGTTTTTGCAAGACCAAATCTCCACGCAGAAGTTGAAGCGAAAGGCTTTGAATTTGCCAGCAGTATTGTTGAAGCGGCGAGACATGCGGATGTCATAAGTATCCATGTGGGCCTGGGGAGATTGGATGGTGCCAAGCAGATTTTTGCCAATACGGGATTGATTGATGATGCAGTATTGAATGCGCTTAATTTTGGTGCCGTTGTTATCAATTATGATCGTGGCGAAATATTAGACACTGAAGCACTCGCGCGTGCGTTGGAAAAAAGCAAAGTGGGTTATGCTGCCATTGATGCCGATATTTTTAAAGATGTTGAAACTGGTGCTTTGTCTGGTCCGATGGTGCCATACATAGCTATCGCGAAACGCTTCCCAGACAAGCTTGAACTTTTGCCTCATGCTGCTGCTGATACAGATCATCCTTCTCGTGTTGGAGGTGCAAAACAAGCGGTTGATCAAATTTTTGCGGCGATCGAGTTTAAGCGCATTACAAACCTCAAGGGCGATCTGCCCGTCGGATATTTAGATGCAGGTTTGCAAAACGGAATTGTCAATCTTTAGCCTTGATTAAAGCAGCCAAGATTTTTTTGGAACTTTGCTGAGGCTTCCTCGTTGTCATGTTGCGGTCGTCAAAGGGTCGCGAATTGAAACTCAAGATCTAAATTTTACAGCGAGGATACAATGAATAAGCTCACACTTACCTGTCTACTGGCCCTTACGGCTGCGTCATTTTCCATGGCACCTGCAATGGCCGATCAAAAAGCTCGTGAATCTAAATATTGCATGTCGTCTCCAATGGATCCGATGTGCATGGATGACAAGATGCTGGAAATGCGCAAGCAGATGATGACGTTTAATAAGCAAATGGCAATTGGCAACCGTTCCAAATATTGCAAGGAGTCCGGCAAGGGCGACCCAATTTGTGGCGATGCGTTCGTCAACGACAATTTTGGCTACGAAGCCAACTAATATATGAAATGAACCCTGATCAGTTTTGATCGGGGTTCAGTTTTTTCTATTCTGTTCTTTTGATTAGTCGCGATGGCTGTGGGCGCGTATCAATTGTTTTGGCTCTTTTAGCACAATGCTCACGACGCCTTTGCGGCGTAACAATTCCAAATGTCTTAAATGATTGAAAACGCTGGTGCCGGTTGCAAGATTCGAACTCGCGACCCCCTGATTACAAATCAGGTGCTCTACCAACTGAGCTAAACCGGCCGAAGCAGTGCCTCAGGCGTCCTCTTAAGCCATTTGGCCCGCGTTCTGCAACACCTGTTTCAACGCTCCCAACCAAATGCTCAAATGTCTCAGTTTGGCACAGCTGGTAGGGGAAGTATTAACAGGGAATAACAGATGTCTCACTCTCGGAAATTAATCGTCCCAGCTTTGGCGGCTATGACAGTTATTGGATTTATGTCACTTGGCGCAACTGCTGGTTCATTAAGCGACGGCAATGGTGACAGTGTTTTAGTTGACTCTGAAGCGACACCATCCGATCAGGTCGCTGGCGATGAAAGCGAATATCCCCATCCTGGCCCGGCAGGCGGTGGTGGTGAAGACGCTAAAAACGTTGCGCCGCCGCAGGATCCTCCACCTCCGGGCATGACGAACGAAAACTTTGACTTTGGTTTTGGACATGTGCGCCGCCGTTTTACCTGCTTTAACGGCTATCAAACTGTGATGGTGCGCGAATTCCGCGAATGTGGTTTTGGTATTCAACATCGCGTCGTGGTTGGCGGTGGTTCCCGTCGCCTAAATGCTTATGGCGGCTATAGCTATGGTGGCGGCTACGCGACAGGTGGTGGATATAACTATGGTGGTGGCTATGTTTATAGACAACCCTTGGTGCGCTACTACAAGCCTGCAAGCCGCGCAGCTGTGATGCAAGCTGAAAAACGCGCACGCCGTGCTGCTCAATACAATTATGGCGCAGGCTATGGTTATGACAATGGTGGCTATGCTGGAAGTTATGTCGGTGGCTACGGATACGACAATGGTGGTTATTCAGCAGGCTATGGCGCGCAAATGGGCTATGGCGAAGGCTTCGGTGGTGGACGTCGTCACAAAGCTAAGCGCGGACACCGTTATCAAGGCCAAGCTTCCAGCGTGATGGGTGGCTATAGCGCTGGATACGGTGTAGGCTACGGTTATGACGCTGGATTCGGCGCAGGTTTTGGATATGGCGGTACAACGATCCATTACGGCCCGATCATGACCAAGGATGGCGCTTATTAATCACAGTTCCGATTTATCGGGACGGCGAAGGAAAGGGGAGTGGAGCAATCCATTCCCTTTTTCAATTGTAATTTTAGTGTGTTAGCGCATAAAGCGAAACGGCGCAGGCGATTGATACGTTCAAACTTTTGATCACGCCTGGCATATCGATGCGGGCCACCTCATGACAAGTTTTAGCCGTGAGTTGGCGAAGTCCCTTGCCTTCAGCGCCAAGCACCAAAGCCAGCGGGCGCATCTTTGCCACATTGGCCATGTCGATTTCAGCATCTGAATCGAGGCCCACGAGATGAAAACCATAGCCAATTAGCTCATCCATAGCGCGTGCAAGATTTGTGACCGTCACATATGGCACATGCTCATAGGCACCTGATGCAGCTTTGAAGAAAACGCCGCTTGCTTCTGCCGAATGACGCGCCGTTACGACAACTGCTGAAACATTGAACGCCGCACAAGAGCGCATGATGGCACCGACATTGTGTGGATCAGTCACTTGATCGAGCAATACAATCAAACCATCACGCGAAACTTCATCAAGCCGTGGCTGATGCAATGGTTTGGCTTCAAGAATGATGCCTTGGTGCACAGCATCTGCTGATTTCAGCATATGATCAAGCAGGCGCGGGTGAACGATTTCAGGGGTGATGGTAACGCCCGGCGCGTCTTCCTTCAAACGCAGAAATGCATTTTCCGTGCACCACAGATTGACAGGCTTGCGCTTGGTATTCTTCAGCGCCTCGGTCACAGGGTGTGCGCCATAGATCAAATCATTTTCAGGGTTGGCCACCAGCACGCGCTCTGGGGTGCGCGGTGTTAAGGGTTTACCAGACCTCTGAAACTCCTTGGCTTTTTGTACTCCGGGGGCAGGGGTGTTGCGGAAAAATGGCTTTTTACCAAAAGTCTTTTTGGCGCGCGGATTTGTGGGTTTTGTTGACATCACGCCTCTATAGCGCAAGATTTTTCAAAAACTAGCGGAATTGCTGCCACCCTGTTGCCTCGATTGCGAAATAAGGCTAGGTGCACCACGTCCTAATTTGGAGAGAACGATGAACCGATTCCTGATTTCACTTGTGGCCTTCTCGGCCTTGGCAGCGCCTGCAATGGCCGCCAGCCTAAAAGTTGATACGTCAAAAAACTGCAGCTTCACCATTGAGTTGATGCCTGATGTGGCACCAAAACACGTGGCGCAAATTACGAAGCTTGCCGCTTCCGGCTTTTATGATGGCATTGTTTTTCACCGCGTGATTGACGGCTTTATGGCCCAAACGGGTGACCCAACGGGCACCGGCACTGGCAATTCAAAAGAACCAAATATTCCGGCTGAATTTTCGAAAAAGCCATTCGTGCGCGGCACGGTGGGCATGGCCCGTACATCCGATCCAGATTCTGCAAATAGCCAATTCTTCGTGATGTTTGCAGATGGCGCATTTTTGAATGGCCAGTATACAGTTTTTGGCCATGTAGATGGCGAAGGCATGAAATGTGTTGATCAGATCAACAAAGGCGAACCACCAGCAAATCCAGACAAAATGACAAAGGTAACAGTGCAATAATGGCCGATCTCGAAAATACGCTTCACGTCCAACTCGATAAAGGCTTGGTCGTTATTGAACTTTTGCCGAAGCTTGCTCCCGGCCATGTGGCCCGCATCAAGGAATTGGCGCGTGAGAAGTTTTATGATGGTGTGGTGTTTCACCGCGTGATTGAAGGCTTTATGGCGCAAGGCGGCGATCCTACAGGAACCGGCATGGGCGGCTCGAAGAAGCCTGATCTGAAAGCTGAGTTTTCCAAGGAGCCACATGTGAAGGGCATTTGCTCGATGGCGCGTTCTTCCAATCCGAACTCTGCCAACAGCCAATTCTTCATCTGCTTTGGCGATGCCAGGTTCCTCGACAATCAATATACTGTGTGGGGACGGGTGACCGATGGCATGGAGTTTGTTGACGGCTTGAAGCGCGGCGAGCCGCCAAAGAACCCAGATAAAATAGTGACCATGCGGGTTGCGGCTGACGCTGCTTAATTTTACGTTATTGATCGGCGACGAGGCTTTTTGAATTATGCGCGTCGCCGATTTTGATTTTGAACTGCCGCCGGAGAATATTGCGCTTCGGCCAATCACACCGCGCGAAGCTGCCAAACTTCTGGTGATTCAGAATAGTGCGTTTTCTGATTTGCATGTGGGTGATTTACCCAGCCAATTGCGGCGTGGTGATCTTCTCGTTTTCAATAATACCAAAGTCATTCCGGCTGCTTTGTCTGGCGTCCGTGTCGGTCGGCTTGGCACAACGCCTAAGATCGAGGCGTTGCTGCATTTGCGGATAGATGGCGCAAGTTGGAAGGCTTTTGTAAAGCCCGCTAAGAAGTTGGAAGCGGGAGATACGGTTCAGTTTGGTTCGCTAAGCGCCGTTGTCGAAGAAAAAGGTGACACGGGCGAGGTTACATTTCGTTTTCCAGTTTCGGGTGCTGATCTCGATATCGCATTAACACAGGTCGGTCGCGTTCCTCTGCCGCCCTATATTGAATCTAAGCGCGCGCAGGATTTGCAGGATAGGTCTGATTATCAAACTGTTTATGCCAAAGAGTCTGGAGCAGTTGCCGCACCCACTGCTGGGCTGCACTTCACACCTGAATTGATAAAAGCTTGCCAAGCTACTGGAATTGAGTCGGAATTTGTAACTTTGCATGTTGGTGCAGGCACATTTTTGCCTGTAAAAGCTGACGATACGCGCGACCATAAAATGCATGCGGAATGGGGTGAAGTTTCGCTTGAGACTTTGAATCATATTCAAGCCGTAAAGGCTTCTGGAGGAAGGGTAATTGCCGTTGGAACGACTTCACTCAGATTGCTTGAAAGTGCTGCTGGTAAGCCGTTTTCTGGAACCACCGATATTTTCATCACGCCCGGCTACAAGTTCAACACCGTTGACGGCTTGATGACCAACTTCCATTTGCCGCGTTCGACACTTTTCATGCTGGTCTGCGCCTTTGCAGGCACTGACACAATGAAAGCGGCCTATGCCCATGCCATCGCCCAAAATTATCGGTTCTATTCCTATGGCGATGCCAGCCTGCTATGGCCAGCCCAATGACCCAAGAGTTCGGATTTACGCTTCATAAAAAAGACGGTTTAGCACGGCGCGGCACGGTTCACACAGGGCGCGGCGACATTCGCACGCCCGCATTCATGCCTGTGGGCACCGTGGGGACGGTCAAGGGGCTTTATCTCAATCAGGTGAAGGAAACTGGCGCCGATATTATTCTGGGCAACACCTATCATTTGATGCTGCGGCCCGGTGCGGAGCAGGTGGCCAAGCTTGGCGGGCTTCACAAGTTCATCGGTTGGGAAGGGCCGATCCTCACTGACTCAGGCGGCTTTCAAATTATGTCGCTGTCGAAGATCCGCAAGATCAAAGAAACTGGGGCCACTTTCCAATCGCATATTGATGGCCGCAAATACGAACTCACACCTGAGCGTGCGATGGAAATTCAGCGCTTGCTCGGTTCAGATATTCAGATGCAGCTAGATCAATGTTTAGAGCTTCCGCATTCTGAAGCCGAAGGCGAAAAAGCCATGGAGCTTTCGCTGCGTTGGGCTGCTCGGTCCCGCACCGCGTTTGGTTCGCAACCCGGCCGCGGTAATTTTGGCATCGTGCAGGGCGGCACCAATGAGCGGCTGCGTTTGAAAAGTGCTGATGGTTTGAGGCAGATTGGTTTTGAAGGTTATGCCATTGGCGGCCTTGCTGTTGGCGAAGGCCAAGAGCTGATGTTGCAGACTATTGATTTCACAGCACCGGCACTTCCCGAAGATAAGCCACGCTATTTGATGGGTGTGGGCACGCCAGAAGATTTGCTTGAAGCCGTGGCGCGCGGCATTGATATGTTTGATTGCGTTATGCCAACTCGTTCAGGTCGCCATGGGCAAGCGTTTACGCGCTTTGGTCGGATTAACATCCGCAACGCCAAACATGCTGACGACACGCGGCCACTCGATGCCGATCATCCATGCCCCGCGCTTTCGCAATATTCCCGCGCCTATTTACATCATCTCATGCGTTCGGGAGAACTGCTCGGCATGATGTTGTTGAGCTGGGCAAACATTGCTTACTATCAATCGCTGATGCAGGGCATGCGTGATGCAATTGACGTTGGCAAATTTGAAGAATTCCGCGTGGCCACACATTCGCAGTGGAAGCGTGGGGATGTCTAGCGTCCCCCGCCGCCCGTATGTTCGCCCTCGCGCGTTAAATAATAGGCACACAAAATTGGAATGAACGTCACTGCAATCACGATGATGGCCACGACATTGGTCACGGGGCGTTGGCGGGGGCGGATTAATTCTTGCAGCATCCAGATCGGCAAGGTGGATTGTTGGCCAGCGGTGAAGGTTGTCACGATTACTTCATCAAACGAAAGTGCGAAGGCCAACATGCCGCCTGCGAGAAGTGCCGAAGCGATTTGGGGCAGTACGACAAAACGAAAAGTTTGAAAGCCATCGGCACCCAAATCCATCGACGCCTCAACCATATTGCTGTTGATGCGACGAAACCTCGCCAACACATTGTTATAGACAACCACAATACAGAACGTGGCGTGGCCTAATATGATTGTCCAAGTTGAGAAAGGCAGGTTCATAATGTCGAAGGCTGAACGCAGCGCAATGCCTGTGATGATGCCGGGCAGGGCGATTGGTAAGATGAACAACAATGAAAGCGAATCCTTTCCGTAGAATTTGGCTCTCGAAAGGGCTGCTGCGGCGAGAGTTCCGAAGATCAATGCCAATAGTGTGGCGATGGCTGCAACCTTGATTGAAAGATAGAGCGGCCCCCAAATATCAGGTCGGTCAAACCACGCCGTAGCGAACCATTTTGTGGTCAGGCCCGGCGGTGGGAACTGGAATGATTTTTCTTCTGTCGTAAAGGCATAAAGAAATATCAATAAGAGTGGTAGATGCAGAAACATTAATCCCGCCGCAGCGCCAAGCTTCAATCCCCATCCCGCTTCAGAGCGCATCGAAGGCTCCGGCGCGTTTGGCCAAAGCGAGGTAAACGCCCATTATCAACATGGGAACCACTGTGAACGCAGCGGCTAGTGGAATATCGCCCGCTGTGCCTTGAAGCGTGTAGACCGCTTGGCCGATGAAGGGCCGCGAATTGCCAACGATTTGCGGGATAATGTAGTCGCCCAGCGTAAGCGAGAATGTGAAGATTGATCCTGCGATCACGCCGGGCAAAGCCAGAGGCAAGATCACTGTTCTAAAAGTTTGGCGCGGTGTCGCGCCCAGATCCGCCGAGGCTTCAATGTAATTTTTAGGCACGCGTTCGAGCGCTGCTTGCAAGGGTAATATCATATAGGGTAACCAGATGTAGAGGAACACGAGGAAAGTTCCGATATAGCTGAATGACAATGACGAACCGCCGATTACGGGTAGGGTCAGCAAAGCATCCAAAACCCCGCCGAGACCCAATCCACCCGCCGCCCACGTGATGATGCCTTCCTTGGCGAGGATCAGTTTCCAAGCATAAACCTTCACCAGATAGCTTGACCATAGCGGCATCATGACCGCGAGATAAAACAGCGCCTTGGTTTTGCCACGTGCAAATCTTGCAGCATAATATGCAATCGGAAACGCAATGATGGCAGAGGTGATGGTGACAATGGCCGCCATGGCCACGGTGCGGCCAATGGTTTGCAGATTAGAGGATTCGAAAAGCTGGCCATAAGTTGAGAGCGTGAATTCGTGGATGATGATGCCAGAGAAATCATCGAGATGATAAAAGCTTTGCAGCAAGAGTGCGAGGAGCGATCCGATATAGACTATTCCGATCCATGCCAGTGGTGGGCCAAGCAACATCGCCGTGAGTGCGCCTGGCCTCTTGTAAAACAAATCGGATAGTCCTCGCATCAGGCCTTTTCCATTTCGACAATGGCGTCCTTTGCCCAAATGAAGCGCACGGTTTGGCCCTCAGCCAGCGCCTTTGATGTTGCGGGCAGGGTGGCTGAAAGGCGCGTGCCTTTGGCGTCAATCACTACACGCGTCATCGCACCTTGATAATGAATAGCGGTAATGCGGCCCTCGGCGTTGAATTGGTTGGAAACCACTTTCTGATCGCCTGTGAGGATGTTTATTTTTTCAGGTCGTAAGCTCACCCATGCCTCGGGCCCGCCATGCGACTTTGAGAATTCTGGTGACATGACATTAGACGAACCCACAAAGTCCGCCACAAATCGCGAGCGTGGGCGTTCGTAAATTTCAGACGGCGGCCCGGCTTGAACAATCTTGCCCTCATTGAAAATAGCCACGCGGTCTGCCATCGACAAAGCCTCGCCTTGATCATGGGTGACGAAAACAAAAGTGATGCCCAACTGGCGTTGCAGATGTTTCAGCTCTTCCTGCATTTGTTCGCGCAATTTCAAATCAAGTGCGCCAAGTGGTTCATCAAGAAGCAAAACTTTAGGTTCATTGACCAGCGCACGGGCCAGCGCCACGCGTTGCCGCTGGCCGCCAGAAAGTTGAGCCGGCCTGCGCTGATCAAAGCCAGAAAGTTTGACCATATCCAGTGCTTGCTTGGCCGAAGCTTCGCGGTCAGCGCGAGCTACACCTTTGATCATCAGACCATAAGCAACATTCTCGCCAACCGTCATATGCGGGAACAGGGCATAGTCTTGGAACACAGTGTTCACATTGCGCTTATAGGGCGGAAGGCCTGTTGCATCTTCACCGAAGATTGAAATAGTGCCTGATGTTGGTTGTTCGAAGCCTGCGATCAAACGCAAACATGTGGTTTTGCCGGAGCCTGAGGGGCCGAGCATGGCGAAAAATTCACCTTGCGCGATGTCGATTGTAACATCATCAACCGCGCGAGTTTTACCGAAATGGCGGGTGACGTTTTGGAATGAAACGGCGTGGGTCATTAGAAAATGAAAAGGCCCGCGAATATTTCTATGCGCAGGCCCCCGCTTTTATTTCCCCTGCACGGCCAGATAGTCCTTGGCCCATTGCGAGTATGACACGCAGGTACCTTCGGCTTCGCATTTGCCGGTTGGGGTGCGCCAGAACCAGATTTTGTCGAAGTTCGCCATGCCGTTTGTATCGCAGCCTGTATCAGTCAAAAGCGCGTTGCCTTTGCATGCTGCATTCACTGCGGGCACTGAACCAAACCAAGCGGCCACATCGCCCTGAACCTTGGCATCAAGCGAATGGTTAAGCCACGCATAGGCGCAGTTTGGATGTGCGGCTTCAGCGTGCATCATCGTCGTGTCGGCCCAACCTGTGGCACCTTCTTCTGGAATGGTTGAAGCAATCGGCGTCTTTTCCATCACGGCTTTATCGGCTTGCAGCAGGTTCACTTGATAAGGCCAAGACGACGAGGCAACCACACCTTCGGTTTTGAAGTCTTCAACTTGAACCGCAGCATCGCCCCAATAGCGGCCAACCAATGCGCGTTGACCTGTGGCCAAGGCGAGGGCTGCAGCATATTGATCTTTGTTCAGTTCATAGGGGTTCTTGATGCCAAGTTCTGGCTTCTTGTGCATCAGATAAAGGGCAGCATCAGCAATGGCGATTGCGCCATAATAAGCCTGAACGCGGCCCTTGTTGGATTTGCCGTCGGGCAGATTTTGTTCCTCAAATACGACCGACCAGCTCTTTGGTGCTTCTTTGAATACTTTGGTGTTGTAAGCCAAAACATTCGGACCCCATTGATAGGGCGTGCCATAGTGAACGCCGTCAACCGTGTGCCATGGTGCGTCTTGCAGGCGCTTATCGACATTGGCCCAATTTGGAATTTTGCTGACATCAATGGCTTGAACCTTTTTGCCTGCGATCAGTCGGAGCGATGCATCGCCAGAAGCGGTGACGAGATCAAATCCGCCTTGATTCATCAAGGTCACCATTTCGTCAGAAGTAGCGGCGGTCTTAACGTTGACTTTGCAGCCCGTTTCCTTTTCGAAACCAGTGACCCAATCATAGCCCTTATCGCTTTCGCCACGCTCGACATAACCCGGCCAAGCCACAATGTTGAGTTCAGTTTCGTTGGCGGCAAAAGCAAATGTGTTGAAGCCATTTGCTAAAATTGATGTGGTTGCGCACAATGTGACCATTGCATTTTTCGTGAATTTCATATTTTTTCTCCCTTAAGGTCGCTATGGTTACGACCAAGTGGTGGGGAGGTTAGCGCTGAATGCGATTGTGGATCAAGCGGCCAATGGCGATATTGGCCGAAAATGCTGCAGGTGGCATCGTGGTTGATAATGGCGTGATTGTTGAAACTGTCGCTGCGAACGTTGCTCCAATTTACGATCAATCTTTCGACGCCAGCCAACACGTGGTGATACCCGGACTGGTGAATACGCATCATCATTTCTATCAAACCTTCACGCGCGCGCATCCCAATGCAATCAACAAAGAGCTGTTTGATTGGTTGAAAGCGCTTTATCCGCTGTGGGCGCGCCTGACGCCGGAAGCACATAGAATTGCAACTAGACTGGCTTTAACTGAATTGTTGATGTCGGGTGTTACCACAACTTCAGACCACCATTATGTTTTCCCGGCTGGGCTTGATGATGCGATGGATATTCAAGTTGAGGAAGCGCGCCGGGTCGGTATGCGTATGACCGTGTCGCGCGGGTCAATGAATCTTTCTGAAAAAGATGGTGGCCTTCCGCCCGATTCAGTTGTCCAAGATCACGCTATGATTCTTGCTGACTGCGAACGTGTCATCGGAAAATACCATCAGCGCGGTGCTGGCGCCACAATACAAATTGCTTTGGCCCCATGTTCGCCATTCTCTGTTACGCGTGAGTTGATGCGCGATACGGCGTCACTCGCAGCAAAGCATGATTGCCGTTTGCATACACATTTAGCCGAGACGCGCGATGAGGATGATTTTTGTAAAGCCAAATTTGGAATGCGACCACTCGACTATTTGGAAGATTGTGGCTGGCTGAATAATCGCACATGGTTGGCGCACGGCATTCACTTCAATGACGCGGACATCGCCAAACTGGGTAAACATGGCGTTGGCGTGTGCCATTGCCCAACCTCAAACATGACTCTCGCGTCCGGGCAGTGCAGAACCTGCGAGCTTGAAACCGCCGGAGTAGCCGTAGGCCTCGGGGTTGATGGCTCTGCTTCAAATGATTCGTCCAACCTTATGGAAGGTGTTCGTCATGCTTTGATGTTGAATCGCTTAACTTACGGCCAGAAGGTCACCCATCTTGATGCTTTGCGCTGGGCAACCGAAGGATCGGCCAAATGTTTGGGGCGCGAAGACATCGGCAAAATCGCTTTAGGTAAGCAAGCTGATCTGGCGTTTTTCAAGCTTGATGAATTGCGTTTTTCAGGTGCGGGCGATCCGCTGGCGGCACTGGTTTTGTGCGGCGCGCACCGTGCTGACCGTGTGATGGTGGCTGGCGAATGGCGTTTAGTGGATGGGCAACCCGTTTCAATTGACCTGGCAGACCTTCTTGGAAAGCACAAAAATCAGGCAAAGCGCTTCCTCGAAGTCATTTGACGTATCTGATTGACATGTTAATGTCATGCAATAAAGTTTCTTCAGGGGCAGAGCATTTGGCGACGAATAATGCGCAAACAGCGGTGGTTGTGGATGATTTGCATAAATCATTTGGCCCACTAGAAGTTCTAAAAGGCGTGAGCCTGATCGCAAAGCAAGGCGATGTGGTTTCGATGATCGGATCGTCAGGTTCAGGTAAAAGCACCTTTTTGCGCTGCATCAATTTTCTTGAGTTGCCATCGCGCGGTCGGATTGTGGTCACTGGCGAAGAGATTTCGTTGAAGCCAGGTGCCGACGGAAACATGCATCCATCTGATCGCCGCCAAGTCGAACGTATTCGTACAAAGCTTGGCATGGTGTTTCAAAGCTTCAATCTTTGGCAGCACATGACGGTTTTGCAAAATGTCATCGAAGCACCGGTTCACGTTTTGAAGCTTAGCAAAAAAGAAGCAACCGAACGCGGTGAAGCGTTACTTCACAAGGTTGGACTTTTTGAAAAGCGCGATCAATATCCGGCATTCCTATCGGGCGGTCAGCAACAACGCGCGGCGATAGCCCGGGCACTCTGCATGGAACCAAAGGTCATGTTGTTTGATGAACCAACATCAGCACTTGATCCTGAATTGGTCGGCGAAGTTTTGAAAGTGATCCGCGATCTGGCAGAAGAAGGGCGCACGATGATCCTGGTTACGCATGAAATGAAATTCGCCCGCGATGTGTCTTCCCATGTGATGTATTTGCATAAGGGCATCGTGGAAGAAGAGGGGCCACCTAAACAAGTATTTGGCTCACCTAATAGTGAGCGCTGCAAGCAATTCGTTTCGAGCATTCATTGATTGGTGCGCGAAACGATAAACGGGTTTGATATCGGGGGCCGGTTGAGAACTGAAATATTAAACGAAGACGACAGGGAGAATTAAATGAAAATAACAAAACGCGTATTGCTTGCCGCTATTGCAGCAGGGACAATGTTTGCAGCGGCACCAGCCTATGCAGATTTAAAGTTTGGTGTGGCGGCTGAGCCATATGCACCGTTCACTAGCCAAGATGCTTCGGGCAAATGGGTGGGCTGGGAAGTCGATTTCATGAATGCCATTTGTGCCGAAGTGAAAGAAAAATGCACCATTGAGCCAGTTGCTTGGGATGGCATCATTCCAGCACTTCAAGCCAAGAAGTTTGATGCAATCATGTCATCCATGTCGATCACGCCAAAGCGTGCCGAGACAATCAACTTCTCGAATATGTATTATAATTCTGCCGCCGTTCTTATTGCTCCAAAAAGCGACGACAAGGATTTCTCGCCAGAGCATTTGAAAGGCAAAACCCTTGGCGTGCAAGTTTCAACAACGCATGCCGCTTATGTCACCAAATATTATGAGCCCAAAGGCGCCGTTGTAAAAACTTACGCAACACAAGATGAAGCAAATGCTGATCTTGCAGCGGGCCGTTTGGATTATGTGATGGCTGATGGTGTGGCGCTTGATGCATTCCTGCAATCAGATCAAGGCAAATGCTGCGAACAAAAGGGTGCAGTTCCAATTGATGTTGAAGTCTTAGGCCCCGGCGTAGGCTTTGGCATTCGCAAAGAAGATACGGCTTTGTTGGAAAAGCTGAACGGTGGCATCAAAGCGCTTGCTGCAAATGGCGGCTTCGACAAGATCACTGATACATGGAAGCTGAAAGACAAGATCGTTACTGGTTCTAAATAAGAAACCACATCGGGCCACTTTAGCGAGTGGCCCGATTTTTATGAGGCGATAATTTTGATTTTTGCTGTTGCAGCCCCACTGTCTGAGCTCTTGTCCTTTGGTGATCAAGGCTATGGCGATGAGATGTTTTGGGGTGCGGTCAAATCGGTTGAAATCGCGTTTTTTGCCTATGCTTTTGGTTTGTTTCTCGGGTTGTTTGGTGCGGTCGGAAAGCTTTCCGGCGGGCCAATTTTGAAAATGGTCTTAGAAGGCTACACCACAATTGTTCGGGCTGTACCTGAGCTGGTTTTGATTTTGTTACTTTACTATGCCGGCACTGACGGCATTAATGGATTATTGAAATTGGTGGGCCAAAACCCAATCGAGGTGAACGGCTTGGTTGCCGCCATATTAGTTTTGGGCTTTGTGCAAGGTGCTTATTCTACCGAAGTATTGCGGGCTGCCATTCAGGCTGTTCCTCTGGGACAGATTGAAGCTGCGAAAGCTTATGGGATGAGTGCGTTTGGCCAATTCCGCCGCATCGTTTTGCCTGCCATGTTACCAAATGCAATTCCGGGCCTTGCCAATTTGTGGCTCAATGTGACGAAAGATTCGGCATTGATTTCGGTGGTTGGATTTACCGAGCTTGCCTTGGCGACGAGGCAGGCCGCTGGCGTTAGCAAGCAATATTTTGTTTTGTATCTTGTGGCCCAAGCGATTTATCTTTCGATTTCACTATCATCAACATTTTTGTTTGCAAGGTTGGAGCGTTTTGTCAGACGCGGCCAACCGAAACTGGCGTGAGGTTGTAATGCGCTGGGACTGGCTTCCAACTTATTTTCCGTTTCTCGTCCATGGGTTGCTTGTCACTCTCTTGATTCTTGTGTTCTCGGTCGTGGTTGGATTTATCTTGGCCGTTCCAATTGGTTTGGCGCAAGTGACTGGATCTTTGGCAACTCGAAGTTTTGCAAAAGCCTTTTGTAATTACATTCGCGGAACGCCGCTGCTCACGCAAATCTGGTTGCTTTATTATGGTGTCGGTTCGCTGTTTCCTTTAATTCCAGGCTTGCGTGAAAACTTCATGTGGCTGATCAGGCTTGATGCAATTTATTATGTCTTGCTCGCCTTCACTTTGAGCTTTGCTGGTTATGAAGCAGAGATCATGCGCGGAGCTTTTTTGTCGGTGCCGCGTGGTGAGCTTGAAGCAGCGCGGGCTTTTGGAATGAGCCCGTGGAAAGTAACCTCACGCGTTTGGTTCCCGCGTGCTGTTTTGCAAGTGCTTCCAACATTGACGGGCGAAGTGATCGGGCAGCTTAAGTCAACGCCACTTGCTTTTACCGTACCGGTTATGGATTTGATGGGGGCCACATCTAAAATCAGGCAGGACACATATATCATCTACGAACCACTGATATTCTTGGCACTGATTTACATGGTCCTCACCTTCATCATAACCCGTGCTTTCGGATATCTCGAAAGATTGATACCGACACGCAGATGATGCATGACCGGATCATAGGGTTTGCGGGTGAACTCACGGTTATGCGCCGCGATTTGCATATGCACCCTGAATTGGCATTCGAAGAACACCGTACATCTAAAATTGTCGCCGAAGAACTTGATCGTCTAGGGTTTGCTGTGACCACAGGCATCGCCGACACGGGCGTTGTCGGCACATTGACACATGGCACAAGCCGCAAAGTGATCGGCATTCGCGCTGATATGGATGCATTGCCGATCCACGAAACCACAGGGCTTCCATATGCGTCCCACTATGTTGGCAAAATGCACGCCTGCGGCCATGATGGCCACACAACGATGTTGCTGGGCCTCGCGCGTTATCTTTCTGAGACCCAAGATTTTGAAGGCACGGTTCATCTGATATTCCAACCTGCTGAAGAAGACATCAGCGGCGCGCACCGTATGATCGAAGAAGGTTTTTTTAAACGCTTTAAGTGCGATCAAATTTTTGCGCTTCATAACATGCCAAATGAACCCTTGGGCCAAGTGCGTGTGCGGGCAGGGGCCATTACCGCTTCGATTGCCATTGTTGATGTGACGATCCGCGGCGTTGGTGGGCACGGCGCATTTCCGCATCAGGCAATTGATCCCATTGTTGCGGCGTCTAGCGCTATAATGGCGTTGCAAACTGTGGTGTCGCGAAATTCTGACCCGCATGATCCTGTGGCCGTGACTGTAGGTGCCATCAATGGTGGGGTATTAGCAACCGTTATTCCGGAAACTGTTACACTTAAAATTGGGGTTCGAACCTGTTCGCACAATAGCAGTCAGATGATGGCAAGGCGTATTCCAGAGCTGCTCAAACAACAGGCGGCATCTTTTGGCTGTGTGGCCGAAGTTGAATATGGCCAAGGTATTATTTATCCAGCCTGTATCAATGATGCGGGCGCAGCCAGGGCCGTTCGTGATACGGCATTAGCCATGGGCCAAAGCCCGCTTTCGGTCGATCTGGCCGGGCCTTATATGTTTGCTGAAGACTTTGCTTTTATGCTGGAAGAAGTGCCCGGTGCCTATTTCGGATTAGGCAATGGCCCGTCGCGCAATCTTCACGAATCCAGTTACGACTTTAATGATGAATTGCTGGTCAAAGGCGTTGAATTCTGGGCAACACTTGTTCAGCGCCTCTTAAAAGTCTGATCTGCTCTGCGCTGAAGTCAATTGCAACTTTTCTTCTTCCAGTTCATTTATAGGTAATGAGCACCATTCAAGTCGAAAATCCTGCAAACAAACTGTCCCACCAAGAAGTGATCTGGATCATTTCAGGCGTTGTCGTCGCCATGTTTCTGGCAGCCCTTGACCAAACCATTGTGGTCACGGCCATGCCAACCATTGGCCGCGCTTTAGGCAACCCTGAATATCTGCCATGGATCATCACGTCATATCTGCTGGCCTCCACAGCGGTGACACCGCTTTATGGCAAGGTGTCTGATATTATCGGAAGGCGGGTCACGCTGCTGTTTGCAATCGTGGTTTTTATTATCGGTTCAGTTTTGTGCGCGCTTGCACCAAGCTTGTTGATCTTGATCATCGCTCGCGCGGTTCAAGGGCTGGGCGGTGGTGGGCTGATCTCGCTAGCTCAAACTATTATTGCAGATATCGTCTCGCCCAAGGAGCGTTCGCGCTATCAGGTTTTCATTGCGGGCGTTTATATGTCCGCGAGTATTTCAGGGCCGTTGCTTGGTGGTTACTTTGCTGAGCATTGGAACTGGTCATTGATCTTTTGGATTAACGTGCCGCTCGGCATTTTCGCGTTGTTGATGACCAACGGCCTGCTCAAAAAACTACCGCGCAATGAGCGCCCGCATAAGCTCGATTTTTTAGGCGCTGCATTAATGGCGCTGGCCAGTATCGCCATGATGTTGGCGCTCAGCTGGGGTGGCATCCATTTTCCGTGGGGCTCCATTCAGGTGCTAGGCTTGTTTGCCGTTTCAGTTTTGCTGTGGGCCGCATTTGTGTGGCGGCTTAAAACCGCGGAAGAACCTTTTATCGCCTCAGACATTTTGGGCAATTCCGTTGTCGCCATGGGCACAATTGCGGTGATGCTGGTGATGGGCTGCTACATCGGTATCACGGCCTATTTGCCAGTTTATATGGAGCTCACTTTTGGGCTAACCGCCAGTCAGTCTGGCTTTTCGCTCATTCCGTTTATGGCCGGAACTGTGGTGGGCGCCATCATCGCTGGCCGCTTCATGGCCTATTCAGAGCGTTACAAACGCCCTGCCACTTACGGCCTGATTTTTTCGATTGCTGGCCTTGGCGTGCTGGCAACGCTCAAAACCACGCCGGGCATCTGGGTGGTGGAAATCTTGATGGCGGGCCTCAGCATTGGGCTTGGCACAATATTCCCCACCACAACAGTCTCGATCCAAAACGCAGTCCAACCTTACCAGATGGGCACAGCCACAGGCGTTATGGGCTTTTTCCGCTCTTTAGGCGGAGCACTTATCGTGGCCGCTTTCGGAGCCATGTTATTTTCACAAATTCCAAACTTGTCGGCACTGCAAGAATCTTCGGGCGAAAAACTAGCTCAGATCGTGGCATCGGGTGAAATCCACAACGCCTTCCGCCCCATGTTCGCCCTGGCCGCCGGTGTACTAGCACTGGCCTTGGCCGCATTTAGCCAGATGCCCGAGAAGGCGCTGCGCGGGAAGGTGAGTGTGGCGGAGGTGGTGGGGGAGTGAGTGTGCGGTAACTTGTCAACATCACCTAACTGTAACCCGAAAAGGAGTTAGATTTGGTTTGAACAGATCACCATTGGGAGGACGCCCGCCAACTTACAGTTAGGCAGCTATTGGCAATAATGCGGAGAGCGCCTAGTGTCGTTGAAAATGGCTTTGTTTGTGACAGGACATTTGCGCGATGAGTCAATTTGGCAACGATCCAGTTCGTGATCCCGTGAGCCTCGGCTTTGACAAAACGCGGCTAGCGCGACTGAAACCATGGATGCAACGCTATACCGACTCCGGGCGCTGGCCGGGCGGGGCGGTGCTCATCGCACGCCATGGTGAACTCGCCTTTTTCGACTGTGCTGGATACGCTGACGCCGAAATCAAGCGACCTTGGTCGCGTGACCTCATCGCCCGCATCTACTCTATGACCAAGCCTGTCACCGCCGTAGCACTGATGATGTTGTATGAAGAGGCGCGCGTGCATCTCGACGATCCGGTCGAGGCATATCTTCCGGAATTCAAGACCCAGCAAATTTTGATTCCGGGCGCAACGTCACTCGACCAAACGGTGCCCGTCAAAACGAAGATGACGATCCACCAATTGCTGACCCATACATCTGGCTTGAGCCTTTTCACAAACCCCCGATTGCTCGGTGAAGCCTATGCCAAAGAATCACTCGGCCTCAACTTTGCCTATGGTGGGCTCAACAAGATGGTGGGCAGGATCGCCGAGCTGCCACTCGAATGGGAGCCGGGTACGAGATGGCAATACAGCGTCGGATCCGATGTCATCGGGCGCATCGTCGAAGTCGTTTCCGGCATCACACTCGACAAGTACTTCGCGACCAAAATTTTTGAGCCTCTCGGCATGACCGACACCGGCTTCTCGGTGCCGGATTCAGGGATCAGCCGTTTCCCTCCGCTTTATAAGGCTGCTGCTGGCGGCATGAACTTGTACGAGCCGCCGGAAGTGTCGGCGTGGCGTCAAGGCAAGGTTGATACCTTCTGCGGCGGTGGTGGACTTGTGGGAACCATCGACGATTATTGGCGGTTTGCCGAAATGCTGCGGGGTGGTGGTGAACGGGGAGGCGAACGCATTCTCAGTCCTGGCACTTTGAGATTGGCAGCCTGCAATCACTTACCCGGCGATTTGGCTTCGATGGCAACCGAGGTCTGGGCCGAGACCCAATTTGATGGCGTGGGCTTTGGTCTGTTGGGCTCTGTCGTCCTCAATCCGGCCAAGGCACAGATCTCGGCACAAGTCGGCGACTATGGTTGGGGCGGGGCGGCGGGCACCTTCTTCTGGGTGAGCCCGGTCGACGATATGGTTGTCATTCTCTTCACGCAACTGCTGCCGTCGAGCGCCATTCCGGTGCGCAAAGAATTGCGCGCACTGGTTCATGGCGCGTTGACGGGGGAGTGAAACTTTTCAAGGGGATTACGCGGAGCGATCTTGTAGTTACGGTAGGTTAGGGTGACAGGGTTGCGAAGACATCAAGCGAACAGTTTCGAGTTAGGTTGCAGTCCAATTCTGTCATCCTAGTTTCACCATAATCTTGATCCAAAACGCCGTTCAACGTTACCAGATGGGCATGGCCACTGGCGTCATGGGCTTCTTCCGATCATTAGTCGGCCCACTCATCGTGGCCGCCTTTGGGGTCATGCTGTTCAGCCAAATTTCAAATTTGTCGGCGTTGCAAGAATCTTCGGGCGAGAAACTAGCTCAGATCGTGGCATTGGGTGAAATCCACAACGCTTTCCGCCCGATGTTCGCCCTGGCCGCAGGGGTTTTAGCACTGGCCCTTGCCGCATTCAGCCAGATGCCCGAGAAGGCACTGCGCGGGAAGGTGAGTGTGGCGGAGTTGGTGGGGGAGTGAGTTGTGCGAGGATATTACGGTGCTGGCAGCTCAATCAAGAGCAGACAGTGATAATGGTAGCGCAAGCCAAGGATCGATAGGCACAGATAAGCATAATTCTACCTCGTCTCTACTCCGTCTTTGGTAAGCTTGAAAACGAAGGAAAATTATGGGATTCATGAACTGCCTGAATTAGAAATTAGAGTCAAAGCTGCAGAGATTTAAGAAAATCAGCGAGCTTTGTGAAGCGGGCTCTCGAAAGTATTTTTTGCTATAACCCATTTTATAATTGCAAGGTGGTCAGGAGGAATGAGTGAGATCAACATCCGGAATGCACTATCTTGGATTAGACCATATTAGAGCCTTTGCTGCACTAATGGTGTTCAGTTTTCATTTCACACATCAATTGCGTTTTGATTCCGTTCATTTGGTGCCTTCAGTATTTTTTTCCCTCTTGCACTCTTGGATGAGGGCCATACCGGGGTGTCTTTATTTATGACACTTAGCGGCTATCTTTTTGCCAAACTCACGAATAATCGTGACCTAATCTATATTAATTTCCTTTGGAACAGAATGTTGCGTTTGTTGCCGCTTATGGGTGTCGTTATCGCAATTAATTTTATGGCGAGATTAGTATTGGGATTGCCGATCGAACAGTTAATTTTTGAGGTATTCGAAGGCGTCATATTACCTACGTTGCCTAATGGAGGGTGGTCCATAACGGTCGAATTACATTTTTATATTCTGCTGCCTTTTTTATTGGGGTTACTCAGGAAGGGCAAGTTCAATGCAATAATTCTGTTGGCGATAATAATTGCGACGCGAAGTTTATTTTATTTGGAATATGGTGAGGTCAAAGATATCTCGTATTCGAGCATAATTGGAAGGTTAGATCAATTTTTGTTGGGCATAGTGGCATTCTATTCAAAAGAATTTATGCGAAATAGGCATTGGACTGCCGCGCTGACATTTATATTTTTTGCTGCTTTCTATTGGCTTTTTGACTATGCGGGTGGAAAGAATAACATTTCGCCTACTTCGCTTTTGGGGTCTGTTTGGATAGCGCTGCCGACCATCGAAGGATTAGCTTATTCAGTATTTATTGCCTATTACGACAAAACCTATCAACCTAAGGACGAGGGTATTTCTTGGCTTATGGGCCGAATAGGAGCATTTAGTTACTCAATCTATTTGTTGCATTTGTTCTTCGTGAACGATGTAGCGCACTTACTGCGCGATCATTTTGCGTTGGTGCATAATTTTTACGTTGGGCAATTGTTAGCGTTGCCCGCATTTGGTGTGATGGCAATAATAGGCTATTTTAGCTATCGATTTATCGAAACTCCTTTTTTGAGATATCGAAGGCAATAT
>JANYLQ010000005.1 GCA_025363755.1 Hyphomicrobiales bacterium
CAAGCGCCAGCGGCAGTTGGTGGTTTTGCAGTCGAAAAAGTTGAAACATTCGATGCGGCTGCCGTGAAGCTCCAAATTACGGCTGAAGACGGCAAGATTATTGAACTGCCAGCCGATACGCAAATTTCCGCCATTCTGGTGGATGGTGATGATTTGCTAATCAAGGAAGTCTATGGTGATCTGATCTTGATCAAGGGCGGCCTCAAACATATGCCCACCCTACATTTGGGCACAATTGAAATCCCTTCAGCAGCGCTCTCAGCCTCATTGACAGCCAATGGCGTGACCCTTCCGGCCGCTGGTGACCAAGGCAATGCCCAAGGCCAAAACAAATCATCAGGCAACCATTTTGGCCCAGACGCAGGCAATATCGGTGATCCGTTCCACGTTCACGGATTGCTGCCTTTTAGCGAGATTGATCGCGGCTTTGGCAACTTGCCACCACTTCAAGGGGGGTTTGCGAACCGAGGTGTGAGCATTGGAGCAATTGCGGCCGCTACGGTTTTCGAACATGGCATTGACAAGATTGGATCTGAGGAATCCCTGCCGACGTTCAAAGATGACGACATCACAACCGGTTCGTTTACAATCTCGGCGCCTGATGGCGTGGCTAGCCTGACGATTGGCGGGGTTGAATTTATCCACAATGGTGCGCTCGTTGGCGGGGCCAAACTGGATGCCCCGCATGGACAATTGATTGTTACTGCTTATGATGCTGGCACCGGCACGGTTACATATCAATACACGCTTCTAACGCCTGCTGATCATGCTCTTCCTTCTCCACCCTCGGGTGCTGACGAGAACGGCGGCAGGTTTGATAATTTGACTGTTATCCTGACCGATCCGCAGAATGACACGGCCAGCGGTACACTTTCAGTAGAAATTATAGACGACATTCCAGTGAAGCCGGTTTTGTCCGGGGCCGATGTGAGGTCATTGGTTGTTGACGAAACAGATCTGATACATGGCGTGGCGCAGCTCGACACAGGGTTGATTGCAAAGGGTGTTGACCCTGACGTGGCCTCGGGGCCTGGTTCCAATACGTTTGTGAGTTCGACCACCGTAGCAAATTTGGTAAGCGTTAGCCCGTTAAACTTTGGCGCAGATGGTCCTGCCACCATTGGTTCGGAAGTGTTTGCCTTGACGTTAGCCGCAGGCAGTCCTGGGCAACCTTCAGGCGTGACGCTGACCGACGGCACGACGATTCATCTTGAGTTTGTGAACGGCAACATTGTTGGTGTGGTTGATGGTGCGGGCACGTTTGGTGGCCAAGCTGCTTTTGCCATCCACATTGATGCTGGAACGGGGGCTGTGACGGTTGAGCAATACCTGTCGCTGAACCAGCCTGATGGAACGAATCCGGATGGCAGCGAGACAGTGCATCTGTTGGCAAACTCGGTTGGCGTTCAGGTGACCTTGACCGATCACGACGGCGATCATGTAACGAGCAATATCCAAGATATCTCAGGCCAAATCAGATTTGCTGATGATGGACCATCGATCTCGGTGAGTGTTGTTGCGGCGGCTGATGCGTTGCAGGTTGACGAAACGGTTCTTGGAACCAATGCGTCGGCGAACTTTGCCGACAACTTCAGCAGTACTTCGAACTTTGGTGCTGATGGTGCGGGCACAGTGACGTCAGCCTATACGCTTGGGGTAAGTGGTGTTGGCGTTGCGTCGGGCTTGTTTGATGTGGCCACAGGCCAGCAGATCTTCTTGTTCATGAATGCAGGCGTTGTTGAAGGCCGGGTTGGTGCGGCAGGTATTGCCAATCCTGCAGGTGCGGTTGACTTCACGGTGAGCGTGAGTGCAGCAGGCGTAGTCACCCTCGACCAGATCGCGGCCTTGGCGCATCCGAATACGGCCAATCCGAATGATGCAGTAACGTTGGCGTCAGCGGGTCTGATCAGCCTGACACGGACTGACACGATTACCGATAAGGACGGCGATACTGCCACGAATGCAGCCCATATTGACATTGCCACCTCGCTGACCTTCTTGGATGATGGACCGGTGGCCCATGCTGACACTGACAGTGTCAAAGAGGATGGTCCGACGGTTGCTGATGGCAACGTGATTACCGGTGTTGGCGGTTCGGATATCAATTTGACTGACGGTGTTGCGGACGCGAAAGGTGCCGATGGAGCCCATGTATCGGGTGTGCAGTTTGGCACTCTTTCCTCAGCCACAGGCAATGTTGGTTCGTCTGTGTCTGGCACCTACGGATCGATCACCATTGGAGCGGACGGCGCCTATATTTACACACTGAACAACGGTGCGGTGAATGTTCAGAAGTTGGCTGACGGCCAAGTGGTACATGATATTTTCACCTATACCATAACCGATGGGGACGGAGATACTTCAACGACCACCGTTGATATCAACGTAACAGGTACAGGTGATGCCCCGAACATTTTGGTGGGTGGTGCTGACTGTACGCCGGAAGACACGGCGATGTCGGCCACTTTCACTGCAACGCCAGTAGATACGCTCTCGGCAGTTACCCAAATTACGATTTCGGGTCTGACGGGTTGGACACCGGGCGCAACTATCGGCTTGTCGAGCGGCATCCCTGGCGTTACGACCTTCGTGGCGGGTGTTCTCACGATCAATGTTACGGGTGCCACAGCGGGCACTGCGGTGACAGCAACAGTGAGTCTCACTCCACCGCCCAATAGCGATGTTGATGCACATATTCTGGTTGGCGCGACGACGACATATATTGGACATAATACAACCAGCGCAGGCACAGCGGCAACGCTCTATGTTGATGCCGTTGCGGATGCTCCAACCAATGTGTCGATCACCGTGGCTGATTCAGCCGATGCAGGTAATTCGTTCAGTCTGGGTGAAACGGGCAAGGTGCATGTTCATGCCGTGTTCAGTGACCTTGATGGATCCGAAACGCACACGACGACAGTGACATTGGCACAAGGGTTCACGTCAAGCCTGGGGGCGACTGGTGCATTTGATTTCGGCGGGGTCCATTATACTTATACGAGTTCAGTTGCTACTGGTGTGACGACCTATGTCATCACAGCGCCGTCCAATGTTGCCACTGTTGATTTCGACATGGCTGTTACGGCTCCGGCCAGTGGCACGTTGCCCTCAGTCCTGAATTTTGATCTGACTGCAACATCCACCGAGATGGTATCATTGTTGAGTGGCGGTGGTTGTGACACAAATAATACCGATATCACCGCCGACAATATTGCTTCTCTGGCTGCCTCAACCGGAATACCTTCAACCCACATTCTCGACGGCTCGATGGTGACGAATACCAACAGTAGCCCGCAAACGATGATTTTAAGTTTTATGGATGCTTCCGGCGATCCGTTGGATTCATTCTCACAGATCGTATTGCGGAGTTCCCAGGGCCAGCAAGGTGCTGTCTTGTCCGACGCAGGATTTTCAATCAATCCAAACGATAGCTACAACGTCGCAGCGGAGGACACAGCAGCTTCACCCAACAAAGTCATCATTACAAACTTCACCCTTGAGGGTGTGACGATTGCACCTACGAATGGTCAAATTCAACTCGACTACGACCAAGCCGGTAGCACAAATGAGGCCTTTACTGCTGTAATTACGCCGTCAGCCGGCGGGACGGTAATAGGTAATTTTTCAACTGATGGTACAGGTGCCAACCAAACGCTGACCGACGCCAATTCTACACTCCACTACACTTATGGTGCCGCTGGAAATGATGTTCTGAATGGCGGCACTGGTCCGGACTTCCTGAATGGTGGTGCTGGTTCTGATATCATGAACGGCGGTAATGGTAATGACGTTATCGTCTTTGATCTCAGTGATCTTCTGCCAAATTCAATCGATGGCGGAGCCGGATGGGATATTGTCCGTGTGGATAATGGCGCCTTGTTCAACACGACGTCGCAAGGCGGCCCCACCACGGGCTTTGCCAACGCCATCGTGGACATGCATCTTGCGAGCATCACCAATATTGAAGAGATATTGATTACGGAAGAGGCCATACCGAGTGACCTTCTCGGTACAACGATTGTCTTGACCGCGCAAAATGTTGTTGATTTTACCGGTGCCGCTTCGGACACACTCTATGTTGTGGGTTCAAAAGGCGACAGTATAAATCTGACTCAGAATGCCAGTAACACGGTGGGTTGGACTGATACAGGCGCACATGTGGCTTCAGCTGGAGGTCAGGTATTTGAATTGTGGACCGCAACGATTGGCGGCCATGTTGCCAGCCTCTATGTCGATCAAGACATCACTAATGTGAACGTAACGCCATAAGCTGGTCGTTGGAGAGTTCACCTTCTATCCTCGACCTTGTCCCAAACGGACAAGGTTGGGTCTGATTTGAACATGGGTTGACTTTCTAGCTCCGCCTCGGCGAAGCTTGGGCGCAGCACGGGTGCTGCGGCTGCTTGTCCGGCGGCTACAGTTTCAACTGCCACAGGCTTTGGGTTTTGGGCCGGGTCTTTCTCGGCCACCGCAGCATTGTTATACTGGCTCTTGATCTGACGCGTGGCGATGTTGAGCCAATGGCCGCTGGCATTCATCGAATAGAGCGGCTGATAATAAGAAATCTTCTGATGCAGCACCGGCAAACGGTTTTGATTGTCGAGTATATAGATGCCATCATCCATGCTCACCGACAAAACGGCGTGGCCTAAATTCTTGCGAGTGTCGTCAACAATGATGATGCGCAGACGATCTTCATTAAACCCTAAGCCCTTCAAAGAGGCATATTTGGCAATGGCATAATCTTCGCAATCACCACGGCCTTTGAGTGATTCAGCTGGGCTAGCCCAATAATCTGCGCGGCCAAAGACAACCTGATCATCGGTGTAATGAATTGTAGAATTCACCCAAGCGTTCACCAGCTCAAGCTGCGACGCTTGGTTTGAATTTTTCCAATCATGAAGATTGTTGCGCCATTTTGCGAGATAGGCAGGGCAGCTTTTTTTACCCGCATCACAGGCATCATAAAGTTGGCGCTCTGAAGTTATGCGTTTTTGAACGCGGTGCCATTGTTCGGTGCCCGCTTCGGCATTTGTTACAAATTCAAGTGAGCCAAACACACCAAACGGCAGGGCCGACTTGGCTTTTTGTGGTACATGAGCCTCATTACGGATTGAAGCTTGTGCCGGCAAAAACCCGCCCAACAGAAGAGTTGTACCAAGAAATGCGCCGAGTGAAAATTTGAAGAATTGAGAAGTTGAATTTTTTAACCATGAAACAGGAAGACTGCTACCGCTCGCGCAGCGCTTCTGCTCGCGCTTTGTTGATTGGTTTGAGAAGGTAATCGAGAACACTCTTTTTCCCCGTTAAAATGTCGACTGACGCGACCATTCCGGGGATGATAGGCAAATTCTCTTGTTCTCTTTTTAATTGGGTCGTTAAAGTTTTAACGGTTACGAGGTAAAAGTTCTCATGCGTCTGTTCATCGTAAACAGAGTCTGCAGAAATTCGTTCAACTTCTCCTTCGAGACCTCCATAAATTGAAAAATCATAGGCCGTGATCTTCACAATAGCGGGTTGGCGGGGCCGCACGAAGGCAATGTCAGATGGTCTTATCTTGGCTTCAATGAACAGCGCGTCTTCTAAAGGCACAATCTCCATCAGTGTTTGGCCGGCCTGAACGACGCCGCCTACGGTGTTACTGTTAATCTTGTTAAGGATACCATCGACGGGCGATTTTATATCGGCGCGGAACACGCGGTCCTTGGCGGCGCGAAGCGTTTCTTGCGTTACCGAGAGTTGGGCCTCTGCTTCTGAAAGATCAGTGCGCGCATCCTGGCGGAATTTTTCTTCCGGCTGCTTCAG